>NZ_BONY01000005.1 GCF_016862955.1 Rhizocola hellebori
TCGACGCCTACCGGCTGGGCGGCCAGCGGCTGTGGCGCATCGATCTCGGTCGCAACATTCGAGCCGGGGCGCACTACACGCAGTTCCAGGTCTACGACTACGACGGTGACGGGCGGGCCGAGGTCGCGATGAAGACCGCGGATGCCACCCGCTCCGGTACCAACCAGGTCATCGGCGACGCGAACGCCGACTTCCGCAACTCAAGCGGCTACATCCTTTCCGGCCCCGAATTCCTGACCATGTTCGACGGGCTCACCGGCGCCATCCGCTCGACGGTCAACTACGACCCGCCGCGCGGCACCGTCTCGGCATGGGGTGACAGCTACGGCAACCGGGTGGACCGGTTCCTGGCCGGAACGGCCTATCTGGACGGGCAACGCCCGAGCCTGATCATGGCACGCGGCTATTACACCCGTGCCGTGATCGCGGCGTGGGACTTCCGCAACGGTTCGCTGACCCGCCGCTGGACCTACGATTCGGGCAGCAGCGGCGGCGCTTTCGGCCAGGGCAACCACCAGCTGTCCGTCGGCGACGTCGACGCCGATGGCCGCGACGAGATCATCTACGGCTCGGCGGCCATCAACGACAACGGCACCTTCATGTACTCCACCGGCCAGGGTCACGGCGATGCTCTGCACGTCGGCGACCTGATCCCCAGCCGTGCCGGTCTGGAGTTCTTCAAACCGACCGAGGACGGCGCCCACGCGGCGCACTATGTCGCCGACGCCCGGACAGGCGCGCTGATCCAGACCGCGCCCAGCTGCGCCTGCGACAACGGCCGCGGCGTCGCCGGGGACATCTACGCCGGCAACGCGGGTGCTGAATTCTGGTCGTCGTCGGTGGACGGTCTGCGCAGCGCCACCAACAACGCCAACCTCGGCCGCAAACCCAGCTCCACCAACTTCCTGATCTGGTGGGACGCCGACCCGGTGCGGGAGCTGCTGGATCAGACCCGCATCGACAAGTACGGCACCGGCGGCGACACCCGCCTGCTCACCGCGAGCGGGGTGGCCTCCAACAACGGCACCAAAGCCACCCCGGCCCTGTCCGGTGACATCCTCGGTGACTGGCGCGAAGAGGTCATCTGGCGCACCAGCGACAGCACCGCGCTACGCATCTACACCACCACAACCCCAACCACCACAAGGATTTTCACCCTCGCGCACGACCCGATGTACCGGGTCGCGCTCGCCTGGCAGAACACCGCCTACAACCAGCCGCCACACCCGAGTTTCTTCCTCGGCAACGGCATGAGCACCCCACCACAACCAAATATCTACGTTCGCTGATGCAATGACAGGACGGCCTGAGGGGATCTCTCCCTTCAGGCCGTCGTGTGAGAGATGTAACAGCTGGATTGACGGCGGCCGAGTTCAGGCAGAACGTAAGCGGCATGGGCGGTTTCACCGAGTGGGATGACGACGAGGAGATCCCGGCTGCGCTGGCCTGGGTGCGTAACTCGGTGGCCCGCGAGCTGGACGCGCAGCTTGGTCTGCGCGGAGAAGTGATCGTCCTGGCCGATGTGTGCGAGATCGCCTACGCGGTGGCCGTACGGCTCGGGTTGGAGTTCGGCATCGAGCGCCGCCCCTGGCCCGACTCCGATCCGCGCGAGGAGTCTTCTCTCGACCTGGACAGCGCGGTCTTCTACGGATCGATGATGCGCAGCGGATAGGCGGCGGCGCTACACTCCGGTCCATGAAGCGGGGTGTGCTGCTGCTGGCGATTTTGCTCGCCGTCTTGACGGCCAGCGCGCCGCCGCCACCAACACCGCGCGAGTCGCCGGAGTCGATCGCCGCCCGCGGGGCAGGAAAGCCCGCTCGCGCCGACGGTTTGAACTGTCCCTCCACGTTGGACTGTGTATGGCTTCCCGCCGTTTTCGGGCCGGTGCTCGGCAGGCCGGGCGAATACAAATATGCGCCGGCCAACCGCCCCGCCCAGCCGAGGATCAAATACATCGTCATCCACGGCACCGAAAGTTCCTACGAAAGCACCATCGCCACCGCGCAGAACCCGAGCGAGCCCAACAGCTGGCACTACTCGATCCGGTCGGGCGACGGCAGGGTCGCGCAGCACTTGGGGCTCAAGGACATCGGCTGGCACACCGGCAATCACTTCATCAGCTGGCACTCCATCGGCATCGAACATGAGGGATACGCGGGGGAGCCCGGCTTCTATACCGAGGCGATGTACAGGGCCTCGGCCACGTTGGTGCGCCATCTCGCGAGGCAGTTCGGCATCCCGCTGGATCGCCAGCACATCCTGGGCCACGACAACGTTCCCGGGATGACGCCGCAGTGGGTGCGGCGGATGCACACCGATCCGGGTCCCTTCTGGGATTGGGCACATTACTTCGAGCTGCTTGATGCGCCGCTGCGCGCCGAGGCGGGCAACCTGATCACGATCGCGCCCGACTATGCGACCACTCAGCCCGCCTTCACCGGCTGCACCGCCCCGACCCGGGTGTGCCCCAAACACGGGTCGTCGGCGGTTCTTCTGCGCAGCCTTCCGCAGGCCGATGCGCCGTTGGTCAACGACCTCGTCCTCGACCCCGACGGTGGCGCCAGCACCATGAACATCTCGGATCAGGGCGCCCACGCGACGGCCGGGCAGCGGTATGTCGTTGCTGAGGTCCGTGGCGATTGGACGGCTATCTGGTACCTGGGAAGGAAGGCTTGGTTTGCCAATCCGGCATCGTCGCCGAACGCTTTGCCCGGTTCCGGAAGGGTCGCGCGGCCCAAGACGGGAAGGGCAACGATTCCCGTCTACGGCTGGCCGCTGCCCGACCTCCCGGTGGTTTTGCCTTACTTGCTTCAGGCCGGGCAGGGCTACGCCGTCAGTGCCATCATCGATGGGTTCGAATTCATCATGACGACTGACGCCAGCGGGGCCCGCACCGGCGGGTGGACAGTGCGGGCGGGCGGGGCCTCCTACGCACAGATCCAATTCGGGCATCGGGTGATGTTCGTCAGCCTCGACGACGTCGACGTCACCTAAGCGCCCCACCCGGCGGCTTGGCCGTCGGCCCGTTCGGCGCGGACCTTCTCGAAATAGCCCGACCGGCGATAGGCCGCCATCGGATCCGGGTCAAGACCCATGTCCTCGCGAAGCTCCCGCAGCATCGGCCGCACGTCGGTGTGGAACGCATCCATCAACACCGCATTCGCCTCCAGGACATCGCCGCTGTCCTGCGCCGCGCGCAGGGCAGGCTGGTCGACCAGGAGCGCCTTGGCGGTAGCCTCCTGAACATTCATCACAGACCGGATGACCGCCGGGATCTTCGGCTCGATGTTGTGGCACTGGTCGAGCATGAAAGCTATGCCCGCGTTGGCATTCAGGGCATCGGCCAGCACGATCTCATGCATGATGCGAAACAGCTGGAACGGGTCGGCCGCGCCCACCATGAGGTCGTCGTCGGCATAGAAGCGGGAGTTGAAGTCGAAGCCGCCGAGTTTGCCGGCCTGCAGCAGGACAGCGACGATGAATTCTATGTTGGTACCAGGTGCGTGATGCCCGGTGTCGATGACCACCTGTGCCCGGTCGCCCAGCCGGGCGCAGTGAAGGTAGGCAGTGCCCCAGTCGGGCACGTCAGTCATGTAGAAGGCGGGCTCGAAAAGCTTGTACTCCAACAGCATCCGCTGATGGGCGCCGAGCCGGTCGTAGGTTTCGCGCAGCGCCTGCGCCAGCCGATCCTGGCGCACCCGCACGTCGTCCTGGCCGGGATAGTTGGTGCCGTCGGAGAACCACAGCTTGAGATCGCGCGACCCGGTCTGATCCAGGATATCGACACATTCCAGCAGGTGCCCGATGGCTTTGCGGCGGATCGCCGGATCGGGGTTGGTGACGCTGCCGAGCTTGTAGTCGTTGTCCTGGAACACGTTGGTGTTGATGGTGCCCAGCGCGATGCCCAGCTCGGCGGCGGCGTCGGACAGCTTGGCATAGTCGGCGACCCTGTCCCACGGGATGTGCAGCGCGACCGTGGGCGCGACACCGGTGAACCGGTGCACGGTGGCCGCGTCGGCGATCTTTTCGTAGGGATCGCGCGGCACGCCCTCCTGCGGGAACACTTTGAACCGTGTTCCCGAGTTGCCGTAGGCCCAGGAGGCCGTCTCGATGCGCTGCGCGCGCAGCGCCTGCTTGGCAAGGTGAGTCATGTCGCCCCTCCCAGCTGATCGTCCAGGTTGAACACCTCATCCAGGACTTGGAAACCACGGTCGGGCCGCCCTCCCGGCAGGTCGGCGAAGAACGGCGCCATTTCGGCCTGCCAGCGGCGGTTCACGTCGGTGTGTTCCATGGCTTCCAGGCACGCCTGCAGGTCCTCGGTCAGGAAGTAGCCGACGAGCAGGCCATCATCGCGCAGAAAAAGCGAATAGTCGTGCCATCCGGCGTCACGAAGGGCGGCGAGCATCTCCGGCCACACGGCCGCATGCCGTTTCCGGTATTCATCCAGGCGCTCCGGGCGCACTTGAAGGGTGAAGCAGACGCGGCGCACAGTGTTCCTCCTCAGCCAAGCCTGATCATGTTCCAGGACATCGGTGGCAGCTCGGTGGCGTGGTGGGGACGGGGGGTGACCCTGTCCGGGTGCTCGGCGGTGTTGGTGGCGTGCCTGTCCGGGTCGGCGAGCACCAGATGTTCCAGCACCTTCAGCGCTGGAATGTCGATGCTCAGCCGCAGCGGCCGGGTCAGGTCGCGGTTCACCGCGAAGACCGTGACTGTGCCGTCCTCCGCCTGGACGGCGGTCGCATGCAGCAGCGGCACGTCGCCGTACTTGGCGGTCTCGTAAGCCGGTGAGTCGATGGCGGTTTGCAGCACCTTTCCCCGGCCGTAACGGGCGGCCTGGGCGAACGGATAGAAGGTGGTCTGCCGCCACGCTGCGCCGCCCGGCTCGGTCATGATGGGGCCGATGACGTTGACGAGCTGGGCCAGGCAGGCCGCGGTGACCCGGTCGCAGCGGCGCAGCAGGCTGATCAGGAGGCTGCCCACCACCACCGCATCGGTCACCGTGTAGACGTCTTCGAGCAGCCGCGGCGCGACCGTCCACTGCGGAGGGTCGATGTCCTTGGGGCGGTTCATGTACCACACGTTCCACTCGTCGAAGGAGATCTCGATCCGCTTCGGGGAGCGCAGGGTGGCCCCGACGTGGTCGCAGGTCGCCACCACGGCGTCGATGAAATGCTCCATGTCGGTGGCGCTGGCGAGGAAACTGCCGACGTCGCCGTCGCGCTCCTCGTAATAGGCGTGGCAGGAGATGTAGTCCACGGCGTCGTAGGCGTGTTCCAGGACTTCGCGTTCCCAGCTGCCGAAGGTGGGCATGGACGAACCGGAGCTGCCGCACACGATCAGCCGGAGATCCTCGTCGATCATGCGCATGGCCCGCGCGGTCTGCGTGGCCAGGCGCCCGTATTCGGGGGCGGGCTTGTGCCCGATCTGCCAGAAGCCGTCCATCTCGTTGCCAAGGCACCACAGCCGCACGCCGTAGGGGTCGGCCGCGCCGTGGGCCCGGCGCAGGTCGGAAAGAGCGGTGCCTTCCGGAAAGTTGCAATATTCCAAGAGGTCACATGCTTCCTGAAGGCCCCGGGTGCCGAGGTTGACGGCGAGCATCGGCTCGGCCTGCACCTCGCGCACGAACCGCATGAACTCGGCCAGCCCGAACTCGTTGGTCTCCACCGATTTCCAGGCCGGCTCGAGCCGCCGGGGCCGCTGCGCCACCGGGCCGACGCCGTCCTCCCACCTGTACCCGGAGACGAAGTTGCCGCCGGGGTAGCGCACCATGGTCACCCCTAGCTCGCGTACCAGGGCGAGGACGTCGGTGCGCAGGCCGTGCTCGTCGGCTGCGGGATGGCCGGGCTCGTAAAGGCCGGTGTAGACGCAGCGCCCCAGGTGCTCGACGAAGGAGCCGAACAGCCGTGGGTTCACCTCACCAACCACAAAGGACGTTTCAAACGTCATGGACGCGTGTAGCTCAGACATGCCCGTTCCTCTCAGCGGCCGCTTTCGCGGTGGCGGGATGTCTGAACTCTATTGCCACGGCGGCGACAGCATTGGCAGGCGACCGGCGACCGGCGGAGCGGGGCCTGGACTCGATTGCCACGGCGGCGACAGCGAGCGGGCCGGCGACAAGAAGGGCGGTGATGGGCACCAGGGCGACGATCCCGACGGCGCAGGCGGCGGCGAGCAGCAGCAGTGCGGAGCCACCCAGGTCGTGGCCGGCCCCGCGGGCCGCGGCCGCCAATTCTGTGCGCCAGCGCCGGTCTGGCTGCCACCCCCCGGCTAGCCGCAGCGCGATCACGGCCGCGGTGGCGGCGGCAAGGGAGAGCAGCGCTGCCAACGGTTTTGCGCCGGGGACGCCGGCGCTGATCGCGACGATGTCCACTGCCGTGACGGCGAGGGCGCAGGATGGTCCCCACCAAAGGAAAGGAGCGGAGCCCGCGACGGCCCGAAAGCGGCTCAGGTAGGTGCGCGGCCCCACCGCAGACCCGTCGCGCAGCATCGTGCAGGCGGTGACGAAGGCGGGGTAGGCGGTGACGATCGGGATCGCGGCCAGCGCGGTGAACAGGCCGAGCAGCAGGCAGTCGGCGAAAAGCGCGAAGCGTCCGCCGGTCATCCGTTCATCCCTGTTGTTGCCACTCCCTCAACCAGGAACCGCTGGAAAGCAAAGAAGAACAGCCCGATCGGCAACAGCGTGAGCACCGACATCGCCATCATCGCGCCGTAGGAGGTCTGGCTGGTCTGATCGATGAAAAGGCGAAGGGCCAGCGGCAGGGTGTAGTTGTCGGGGGTGTTGAGGTAGATCAGCTGGCTGAGGAAGTCGTTCCAGCTCCAGATGAACGTGAAGATGGCGGTGGTGACCAGGGCCGGTTTCGTCAGCGGCAGCACGATGTGACGAAACGTCTGGACCGGGCCGCAGCCGTCGATGCGTGCGGCGTCACCCAGCTCGCGCGGCAGAGCGCGCATGAACTGGACGATCAGGAAGACGAAGAAGGCGTCGGTGGCGAGCAGCTTGGGCAGCACCAGCGGCCAGAACGTGTCGACCAGGCCGAGGCGCTGGAAAATGGTGTACTGCGGGATGAGCAGGACGTGGATCGGCAGCATGATGGTGCCGATCATGAATGCGAACAGCACCCCGCGCAGGCGGAATCGCAGCCACGCGAAGGCATAGGCGGCCAGCGCGCACGAGGCCACGTTGCCCAGCACCGAACCGAGCGAGACGATCAGCGAGTTGGTCAGGAAGCGCCAGACGCTGATGCCGGCCGCGCCCTCGAAGACCTCGCTGTAGTTGCTGCCGATCACCTTCTGCGGCAGGAGGCTGAGGCTGGACAGGATTTCGTTGGCGGGCTTGAACGAGGAGGACACCAGCCACACGATCGGGTAGAGCAGGGCGGCCAACATGGCTAGGCACACCGCGTGCCAGGCGAAGCGGCGCCAGCCGCGGGACGCGGTCATCGCCCGTCCTCCCCGGCGTAGAACACCCACATGCGCGCGGTGCGGAACAGCAGGGCGGTGATGGCCGCGATGGCGATCACCAGCAGCCAGGCCATCGCCGATGCGTAACCCATGCGGTATTCGGTGAAGCCTTTCTGGTACAGGTAAAGGGTGTAGAAGAGGGTGGAGTCGGTGGGCCCGCCCCGGCCGCCGCTGACCACGAACGCGCCGGTGAACGCCTGGAAGGCGTGGATGGTCTCCAGCACCAGATTGAAGAAGATGACCGGCGAGAGCATGGGCAGGGTCACCGAGCGGAAGGTGCGCCACCAGCCCGCGCCGTCGACGGCCGCCGCGTCGTAGAGCTCGGCCGGGATCTGTTTGAGCCCGGCCAGAAAGATCACCATCGGAGCGCCGAACTGCCACACCGCGAGCGCCACGATGACCAGCAGCGCATAGCGCGGCGAGGCGACCCACCCTCCGGTGTGGATGCCCAAAGTGGACAGTGACTGGTCGACGATCCCGTTGGTGTCGAAGATGACCCGCCACACCAGCGCCACCGCGACGCTGGCGCCGAGCAGTGAGGGGGCATAGAAGGCCGATCGGTAGAAGCCCTGGGCGCGGCTGGCCCGGTTGAGCAGCATCGCGACCGCAAGCGCGGCAACGAGTTTGAGCGGCGTCGACAGCGCCACGTATTTGACGGTCACCCACACCGCGGTGAGGAAGCGGGGATCGTCGAGCAGCAACCGCCGATAGTTGGCCAGGCCGATCCACCGCGGGGTGGTGAACAGGTCGTAGTTGGTGAAGGACAGGTAGAGCGAGGCGAGCATCGGGCCCACGGTGAGCAGAAGGGCTCCGGCCATCCAGGGCGACAGGAAGAGGTAGGCGATGCCGGGGCGATCGCCGTACCTCGTCCTGGTGCGTTGTCTCAGTGCTGTCATCTGCTCAGCTGGAAATCGCTTGCTGCGCTTCGCCGATGAACTTCGCCGCGGCCTGGGGAATGGTCAGCCGGGCGAAGATGACGTCGTCGTAGATGCGCTGGAAGGTGGACTTGACCGTGCCCGCGCCCTTGGGCGGCGGGGGTGGCGCCTGCTCCAGCTTGGGCTGGATCGTCTGCTCGTATTGGAAGGCGACCTGTGGTGGGCCGGTCAGCGTCGACCCGACCTGCTCGCGCACCTTGGCGTTGGCGGGAAGCCCCCGCGACATGCCCAGGATCTTGCCCGCTTCCGGATCATTGATCAGGAAGTTGATGAGCTTGGCGGCCGCCTCTTTCTTGGTCGAGCTTTGGGCGATGCTGAACATCATTGCCGGCTTGACATATTGACCGAGCTTGCCGCTGTCGCTGGGGAAGCCGGACAGCTTGAACTCGCGGCCCAGAATCTCCCAGCTTTTCGCGGTGAACCCGCTGTCGTAGCCGAAGCCGCTGGAGGCGAGCTTCTGCGCCACCGGGTCGTTGGCCTGGGAACCGTCCATTTTGGTGGTCAGCTCGGCCGGGGTGGACGCGCCACTGCGCCGCCAGCCGTCGGTCATCTGCCACCACTTTTCGACGTCGGCCGCCGTGTAGCCCAGTTTGCCCTCCGGCGTGTAGATGGCTTTGCCCTGCTGGCGAAGCCACACCTCGAACCAGTCCTCGATGCCGCCGAAATCGCCCACCCCGCGCACCTTGCCGCCGGTGGAATCGCTGATTTTCTGCGTTGCGGCCTGCATGTTGGCCCATGTCCAGCCCTCGCTTGGAGCGGTGGCGCCCGAGCTTTGCCACTGCGCGAAGTCGTAGCTGAAGACCTGGGTGTTCTGGGTGGGTGGGATGCCGAAGAGCTTGCCGTTGACCGTGCCGCCGGACAGCAGCTGCGGGGTGATGTTGGAGGTGTCCACTTTGGCCGGCCCGTTGTCGAGCGGGGCCAGCTGATTGCGGTCGGCGTATTCACGGACGTAGCGGTAGTCCATCTGGAAGACATCCGGCGCACCGCCGCCCGCTACCTGGGTGACGAGCTTCTGGAAGTAGGCGTTGAACTCCGCGTAGGACGTGTCGACCTTGATCGTGGGGTTCTTCTGCTCGAACAGGGAAACCGCTTTCTCGGTAACCTCAGCTCGGTCGGGGTTGCCCCACCAGTCGAAGCGGATCGTGACATTGCCGCCCGGCTCGGCGGCGTCTGATTTGCAGGCAGCGGTCGCACCGAGCATGCAGCCCAGTGCCACCAGAGCGAGAACCCGAGCCGATACGCCCGGGCGACGATTTCGGCGCATCCCATCTCCTCTGAAACGATTCGAATGAGCCCGTTTGACAGCCGAACGTATGCCCGCCTGCCTTCGCTGTCAAGACCATCGTTCTGTATCAACGAAATCCAGCCATTGCTTGGTACCGGTCGCGGTCGCCATGCCGCGATGAAGATAACGGTATCGATGCCAGGCGTGATCGTGTTTACCTGCGCAAATGTCAATTGAAACGTTCTTTACCGAGACGACCTAGGCTGCTGGATCGCAGAATTCGGCCCTGTGGGAGCGCTACCGCTTCTTGACTCGTTTCAACTGTCGAATATCGTGAACTTGCCGGGGAGCCCACCGGGGGTGACCGGCACGTTCGTCAATCCGAGGAGCCATGGCAACCAACAGCATCAAAGAGGTTGCCCGCCGGGCCGGGGTGTCGATCGGAACCGTCAGCAACGTGCTCAACCGGCCCGATCTCGTGGCCCCCGCCACCAGGCAGCGGGTGCTGGAAGCGATCAGCACGCTGGGATACGTGCGCAACGACTCCGCCCGCCAGCTGCGGGCCGGGCACAGCCGCACCGTGGCCGTGGTCGTCCTGGACGTGTCCAATCCGTTCTTCACGGATGTGGTACGCGGTGCGGAGGCAGCCCTCGACGACTCCGGCTCGATGGTGATCGTCTGCAACAGCGACGAGGACCCGGCCCGGGAACGCCGCCACCTTGACCACCTTGAGGAGCAGCGGGTCCGCGGCGTGCTGATCACACCGGTCGACGACGGCTCCAACGCCCGGCTCGATCTGCTGATCCGCCACGGCATCCCGGTGATCCTGGTCGACCGGGGCGCCCGCACCCGCAACCGGTGCTCGGTGGCGGTCGATGACGTGCTCGGTGGCCGGCTCGCTGCGACCCATCTGCTGGAACGCGGCCACCGGCGCATCGCCTATGTGGGTGGCCCGATGGGCATCGCCCAGGTCGCCGACAGGCACGCCGGCGCGGCGGCGATCGTGGCCGAGACACCCCAGGCGAAGCTGCAACTGTTCGAGATGCCCGCGCTGACCACGGCTTACGGGCGTAAGGCGGGCGAGCAGGTCGCCGACGCCGCCCCGTCGCGCCGGCCCACCGCCGTGTTCTGCGCCAACGACCTGCTCGCCCTCGGTGTGCTGCAGGAGATGACCCGCCGCGGGCTGAAGGTTCCCGGCGACATCGCCATCGTCGGCTACGACGACATTGAATACGCGGGCGCGGCTGCGGTGCCGCTGTCGTCGGTGGCCCAGCCGCGCGAGTTGCTGGGCCGGACAGCGGCCGAGCTGCTCGTCGGCGAGATCAGCGACGGCGAGCTGCATCGCCATCGGCAGGTGCTTTTCGAGCCCGAGCTGGTGGTGCGGGAGTCCAGCGACAGCACGCTGTCACCAAGCCGACATCGCTGATGCGCCAATAGTTGTTGGCGCTGGCCGGGTTCGCCGCTCATGCCGGTATGAGACTCATCGCCATTCTTGTCACCGCGGTCATGGTGGCCGCGGCACCCGTTGCGGCGCAGGCCGCCGACCCCGTGGTCGCCGGTTTCGCCTGGGGCAACCAGCCGGCCAATCCGGCCTACTTCCCGGCCACCGGGTACGAGTTCAACTCGGCGGGCCTGCCCATCCAGATCCTGCGCCCGGCCGTCGGCACCTATCAGGTGAAGTTCTTCGGCCTGGCTGCCCCGGGCGGGGTGGCCCATGTCAGCGCCTACCTGAGCAACAGCCTGTGCACGGTCGCGTCGTGGGCTCCGATGGGCGGTGATCAGGTCGTCAACGTGCGCTGTTACAACAACGCCGGCGCCCTGATCGACAGCCGCTTCGTCGTGAACTTCACCAACCGCAAGCCGGCCGGGGTCAATTTCGGGTACCTGTGGAACGACAACCCTGTCCCCGGCGTGGCCGGGCACACGCCGTCTCCGGCCTATTCCTACGACTCGGCCGGACTGCCGATCACCGTTTTCCGCAGCGCTGTCGGCAGCTATCAGGTCGACCTCGGCGCTTTCAAAACCGACCCGGGGTGGGCGGCCGGCTACCTGCGGATCACGCCATATGCTTCTGCGGCAAGGCATTGCCAGGCACTCGATCCCGCGCTGGTGGCCGATCCGTCGCTGATCGAGGTGCGCTGCTACGACGACACCGGCTTTGGCGTGGACACCCGCTTCACCCTCACCTACGCCCGCAAGACGCCGATGCTCGGTGGTTCTGGGGCGCGTACCACCGCCACCGTCGACCTTTCCGGAGCGTTGCCGGTGATGCGCGGCTGGACCAACAGCTACGGCGGCGCACCCACCGCCACCGAGATCGTCCCCGGGACCTATGAGGTCGTCTTCCCCAACGCGGGGCACGCCAAGGGACATGCGATGGCGAGCATCATGGGCACCCCGCCGATGTACTGCACCATCCAGTCCTGGTGGCAGAACATGGGTGACGAGCACCTGCTGGTCAGCTGCTACGACGGCAACGTCGGGGTGCCCAACCCAGCGGTGCTGCTCAATGTTTCCTACATCGCGTGACAATGCCTACTAGACCCATAGGCATTATGGGTATAACGTAAAAGCCATGTCGCCCCTCGACGAAACCACCTTTGACGGGATTCGGCTGGGCCAATGGCTGGCCGGTCAGGCAGACGACCGCGGCCTGTCCAGGAGGCGTCTGCTGCAACTGGGTGCTGTGGCCACTGCGGCACTCAGCGGCGCGGCTGCCCTGCCAGCAGCCGCGCCCGCGGCGGCAGGGCCGATCGTCAAACCCCTGCCGCCCGAGCTGTTCTACCTGCACGGCACCAATGCCGAGATGCGCTGGGAAGCCATGGCCGGTCAGGGATACCACACCCCGATCGACCGGTTCTTCGTGCGCAACCACACCGCCACCCCAGCCATCGACGCCGACACCTGGCGGCTGGAGCTCTTCGGCACCGGCCTGCGCGGCAACCCGGTGTCCTTCAGCTATCGGCAGTTGCGCCGGCTGCCCAGCACCACCTATGACGCCACCATCGAATGCGCGGGCAACGGACGCGGTTTTTACACCACGCAGCAAGGCCAGACGGTCAGCGGCACCCCGTGGAAGCTCGGCGCGGTGGGGGTGGCGCGCTGGCGCGGGGTGCGGCTGTCCACTGTGCTGCGTCGTGCCGGCCTGCGCCACGATGCGGTTGATGTGATGCCCGAGGGGCTTGACGCGGAATGGGGCACGGGCGGGGTCAACCTGGGCCATGTGCGCCGGTCCCTTCCGGTGGCCAAGGCGTTGCACGATGTTCTGCTGGCCTACGAGATGAACGGCCAGCCGCTGCCGCCCGACCACGGCTTCCCGGTGCGGGTGATCGTGCCCGGCTGGATCGGCATCTCGGCCATCAAATGGCTGGGCCGCATCGAGGTTTCTTCGACACCGCTCTTCTCACCGTGGAACACCCAGTTCTACCGCCTTTTCGGGCCGGGTTACCCGGCCGAGGGCGAGCCGATCAACCGCCAGGTCATCAAGAGCGCCTTCGAAATTCCCTGGGCCGCCGCTCTGGCCGTCGGCGACCATGTGCTGACCGGGCGGTCCTGGTCGGCCAACGGCCCGATCCGCGACGTCGAGATCAGCACCGACGGCGGTGCGACCTGGCGCCGAGCCAACCGAATCGGTCCGAGCCACGCCGGTGGCTGGCAGCGCTGGAGCTTGCCCTGGAAAGCCGTCACACCAGGCGAATACACGTTGCGCGCCCGCGCCACCGACGTGCGCGGCGTGACCCAACCCGAACAGAGCCCCCACAACACCCTCGGCTACCTCTTCGACGCCGTCGTCGCCCACCCGGTCACCGTGCTGGCACCCGCCTGACCGACCGGATGCGCCCGCCTCGGCGCGTAGTTACCGTGGGGCCTATGAGCTCTCTGAGCATCGAGCAGGCGCTCGACCTGCTCGCCGAGACCCCGAAGCGGCTCGCCGCGCTGACCGCTGGGCTGACCCCGGCCCAGCTGTGCGCCAGCCCGGAAAGCGACGAGTGGTCGGCCGGTGAGGTGCTTGCCCACCTGCGTTCGTGTGCCGACGTTTGGGGCGGCGCCATCGCGCTGATCCTCGCCCAGGACGAGCCCACCATCCGGGCCATCAGCCCGCGCACGTATATCCGCAAGACGGACTTTCCCCAGCTGCAGTTCGCGCCTTCGCTGAAGGCCTTCACCAAGCAGCGGGCCGAGCTGCTGGCCACGCTGCAACCGTTGCCGCCCAACGCTTGGGCCCGCGCGGCGAAGGTGACCGGCGCGGGCAAGCTGTCGCACCTCACCGTGCTTTCCTACGCCGAACGCCTGGCCCTCCACGAACGAGCCCACATCGGCCAGGTCACCCGGATCGCCGCCACCTTCACGAAAACCCAGGCTTAGCACGGCGGTGCGGCTCAGGCTGCTTCGCCGGTGAGCCAGCGGTCGAGCTCGGAGGGTCACGGCGCATCGTTGATCTGCCGCGCCAACATGCCCGCGATCGGGGAGTGCCCTCAGCCGAGCGGCGAATTCATCGGGCATTCCGCCAGATCCGGTCGATACATCTGCCGTCATGCCAGACCGCGAAGCAAGGCCGAGAGACCGGATCTCCGACCCCGACGAAGGATGGCCGCACGGTCCTGCCAACCAAACCCAGGGGTTAAGGCGGTTCAGGGCCGATGTGGTAGATCCGGCCGAGTGGGCTGATCCACACGAAGCGGCCGGGTGATGGCTGGCGTAGCCGCCAGCCGCCCTCATCTTTCATCGGGTGGTGCCGCCCGCACAGCGCGGCGAGGTCGTCGTGGGTGGTCAGGCCGCCGTCGGCGTATCTGATGGTGTGGTCGAGGTCGCATCGTTTGGCGGGGACCCGGCACCCCGGGGCCCCGGCAAGTCTTGTCGCGCGCCCGAATCCACCGGGCCATCGCCGCGTTGGCAAACCGCGCCTGCGGGTCCTGGGCCGGAGGACAGGGCCGTGCTCGGGTGAGGCCCTGCCAGAGCAGCTCGCCGGTGTCGGGGTCGATGATCTGGGCCCGCCATTGGTAACCGGGGTTGTCGTGCACCCACTGCCGGGCGATGTCGGCACCCACCGGGCCGAAACCGGCCAGCAGCGCCGGGTTCTCATCCAGCCCGGCCAGCGTCTCCAACCCCACCGTCAAGTCGATCACGCCCCGGCCGGCCGGGGCGTCGACGCCTTCGAGCAGATCGAGCAGCACATCGGCGCGGAGCTGGTCCATGGTCTCCGGCGCCCCGCTGGCCTTGCGCGCCTTAGCAATTCGGGCGATCCGCGCGAAGGCGGCCGCCGCGCGGGCGGGGCACAATCCGAGTGCGCTGAGCGAGGCGGTGCCGTCAGCGGCGGGCTGCAGGACCACCCGCCGCTCGGTGCGCGCCCGCTCCCGCCGTTTGCGGGCGTGTTCGGGGTCGGCGGCCAGCGCCCGCCGGTGCAGCCGGTCGCGCAGCTGGGTGGTGGTCTTCTCAGGCGCGACCGGCAGGACCTGCGCCGCGACCTGTTGCGCCACCACGGGATCGAGGTTTTCCAGGACGTCGGCGAACACCCGAGCCTTGGGAACGTCTATATACCCGTCGGCCAAGGCGGCGAACACCTCCGGCAATCCGTCGACCAGCTGCCGGGCCAGGCCTTCCTGCGCCGCAGCCGCCCGCTTGGTCCAGGACAGGGCGAACGCTACCTCGTCCACGCCATACCGAGGATCCGGTGCGGCGTTGACCACCTTCAGCACCAACCCCAACACACGGGCCTGCGCCACAGCCGCCGCCCGATTGGCAGCCACCAGCCGATCGACCAAGCTCTCGACCGCCCCCGCGCCCATAGGCCCAACATAGACACGGGGTCCGACACTTCGTCGGCCGCAGAGTTGGACAATAGTACGAAGCGTGCGTGCTTTCGCTACTTTTCCTATCGTCGCCGTCGCGGCCACTTTCGTCATCGACGTCGCGAGCGGGAGATTAGCTACCTTTGCTGATCGTCTACCCACGCTCGTCATCGGCACATGCCTTGCCAGCTCAGCGCCTGGCATGCTGTATACCATCGTCTCTCTGCACAGACTTCGGCGCGAACTAGGCTACCGCGGCGAGATTTGGGTATCTGAGGACCTTCGCCAACTCTTGCGAGACGTGATATCGGTAGGACGCAAGACCGGTAGATCCTGATCATTCGGGTTCGAAGAGAGTTTCTTGCAGACGCCCCAAGTATTGGCCCAGGCCCCGGAGGTGAGCCCGGGTGGGGCCTGGGTAGGTGTTTGACCGCTGGGGGGCGGTTTAGCAGGGGGTGAAGAAGATGTTGCGGTAGCCGGAGGTGGCGCCCCAGCTTCCGCTGGGCTGGCCGCATCCGGCCCACTGCTGGCCGATCAGGGTGGTCTTGCTCGGGTTGCTGTAGTAGGCGATGACGAGCAGCGAGTCGCCGGGCGGGATGGCTTGGGCGGGCGCGGCGCCGGTAACGGCGATGCCCAAAGCCAAGGCGGTGGCGAGGATGGCGCGTCGGAACATGGTGACCTCCTAGTGGGATAGGCGAAGGTGGATGACACCGTCGACAATGCGGTGGCTGGCTTTGCCCGGCGGAGAAGGCCGGCCGGGTGGGCGGTTGACCGGTAGGGCGCGGTAGTCGTGCACCGTCCATCCAGCGCCCTCGAAGACCCGCAGCGAGTCTAAACCGGACAGTGTGAGCGGTGAATTTGCCTGTGCAGCAAGGGTTTTCATCGCCGCAGCGGAGTCGGTGGAGACGATGTCGGCCAGCCAGTCGACCGGGCCGGGCAGGGCGGCCAGGGCGGTGGCGAGAGCGGCGATCTCGTCATGGGTCAGGTAGACGAGCAGGCCCTCGGTGAGGACTATCGCGGGTGCGGGAAGTGGCGGCAGACTCCTTGCGTCGCCTGGTATCCGGCGAAGAGGGCAGCTGGCCTGGTACCCAGAAAGGATGCTGTCCTTGAATTGTAAAACCGGCAACGCATCGATCTCGATGGTCTCGCGGCACGCCGAAAGATCAAGGCGATAGGGGCGAGCGCACAGACCCGCCCCCACGTTGACAACGGCGCTGCCCGGCGCGACCCGCAAAAGATCCAAGAGCATGACATCCAGCAGACGGGTACGGGCCAAAACCTCGCCACGCCCACTGGCCGCCAAAGCCCGCGAGGAGTCGTCCATCGCCTCAAGAAACAGGCCCGCAAAGGGATCGGCCTCGGCGCGGCCGGCGGCGGCCAGGTAGGCCGTCGCCTGAACCGCGTCAAGAATGTCCACGAAGTCCTACTCCCAGCGGAACAGCCAAGCGGCGATCGCGGCGCTGACAGCGACCGTGCCGCCGAGCACATAGAGGGCCACCGTGATCGACTCACCGCCGCCGACCCACGCCCATTGCAGCGCCTCGACCGCGTAGGACAGGGGCAGCGCGTCGCTGATGGCGCGCATGGCATCGGGCATCAGCGCCAGCGGCACCGTGGCGCCGGTCAGGAAGATCATCGGGAAGTAGACGAGGTTGGCGATGACCAGCGCGGTCTGCTCGGTGGACGCGAGCGAAGCGATCACCATGCCCAGGCCGAACATGGCGGCCGCGGACAGCAAAGCGATGCCGGCGAAGGCCAACGGATGCGCGGGGGCGTGCAGGTCGAAGGCGACCACCCCGACGCCCACCAGCAAGCCGACCCCGAGCACGCTGATGACGGCGTTGACAATCACCTGTGCGGCAAGGAAAAGGCCGGGCCGGGCCGGGGTGGCCTTGAGGCGGCGCAGGAATCCGCGCGACCTGTACTCCACCATGCCCAGCGGAAAGCTCATCAACCCGGCGACGGCGACCACCAGGCCGACGTAAGCGGGCACGGACATGTCGACGGTGCCGCGTCCGTCCCAGAAGTCCGACGGCTCGTTGCCATAGATGCCACCGAAAATCGCGAGGACCATCACCGGGAAGGCCAGCCCGAAAAACAGCGACGGGAAGTTGCGAAGCATCCGCTTGGTCTCGAAAGCGACCACATCAAAGAACATGGGCTTGCTCCCCGGTCAGGTTCAGGTAGGCGTCCTCGAGCGAGGGGTTGAGCGGCCGGACCGCGGCGCTTTCGTGCCGGGCGAGGATCTCGTCGACTTTCGCCCGCAACGCCGGGTCGTCGAGCTGGACGAGCAGGCGCTTGCCGGTGGTGGTGAGCTGAACCCCCGATATCGCCTCCAGCGCGGGCCGCACCGAGCCGTGGTCCCCGGAGATCTCCAGCGACTCCCGTGAGTGCGACGCCACCAGCTGGGCGGGCGTGCCGCGGGCCATGATCTGTCCTTTGACCAGCACCGCGACGTGATCGCAGAGGAATTCGATCTCGTCCATGTGATGCGAGGTGAGCAGGATCGTCAGCCCCGCCTCGTTGCGCTGGCGCAGTTCTTCCCAGATGACCCGCCGGGCCGCCGGATCCAGGCCGGTGGTGAGCTCGTCGAGGAAGACCACCTTGGGCTCGCCCAGCAGCGCGAGCGCGAGCGAAAGCCGTTGCTGCTGGCCACCGGAGAGCTTGACGACCAGCTGGCGGCGGTGCTCGCTGAGCCCGAAGCGCTCAAGCAGCTCGGCGTAGCCGGCCCCCTTCGGATAGAAGCCGGCGAAAAGTTTGCAGATGTCCTCCACCGTGGTACGCGGCGGGAAAGCGGTGTGCTGCAACTGAACCCCGGCACGCAGCGCCATCGCGGCGCGGTCCGACTGCGGGTGCAGGCCGTCGACGGTGATCTGCCCGGAGTCGGGCCGGCGCAGGCCCTCGATGCATTCCAGCAGGGTGGTCTTGCCGGCCCCGTTGGGCCCGACCACGCCGACCACCTCGCCCTGGGCCACGCTCAGATCGACGTGATCGACCGCGACCAGCTGTCCATATCGGACGGTTACCTGTGCTGCCTGAATCACCCGGCCTCCTTCACCTGGGTGGGTTCGCCGCGACGGCTGTGCGGCGAACTGACATGTTCGTGTAGTAGCCGGCAAACGACGCGTGAATGAGGATCGCCGGTAACACCGAGCCCTCGACGACCGTGAGCAGTCCACAGACGACAGAGAGCACGATGCTCGATATGGCCAACACGGTAGCCTGCATCCGGCTTTCGGTCAGCGCCACCTGGCCCGCGGTGAAGACCGCACCGGTGAAGACCAGCGCCGCCCAGACCGGGAAGCCGGTGGCCAGCAGGCCGAAGAGCATCACCCCGCGGAAGTAGAACTCCTCCAGCGCGCCGCTGATGCCGGGAATCAGTGAGCGCCAAGGGCGCGGCAGAACCACGATTTCCTGTATCCACCGCACATCGGCCACGGTCGTGGGCACATCGGCCCGGCCCGGCAGCGCATGCAGCACGGACATGGCGAAGGCGGTGAGCGCGCTGGCGCCTATCCCGGCCAGCAGGGTCAGCGCGGCGCCCTCGCCCGAGATGCGCCAGGCCAGCAGGTCGACCGGGTTCAGCCGGCCCACCCGGAGCAGGGCGTAGGCGGCGGCCCCACCGAGGACCAGATAGATGACGGTGCCCAGAATCGAGAACACGTAGCGGGCGGGCAGCCCGGTCAGCGAGGAAATGGCCAGACGTACCCGCTGCCGGGTGCGCGGGTCGGCGAAGGGCAGCCGGTAGGCGGCCAGCCAGGCCGCGGTGAGGCCGATCGCCGCCACGGCGAACAGCAACGCCCTCGGGATACCGATCATGGTTTCCGCCTGGGTAGCAGCTGCGCCACCAGATTCTGGATGGCGTGCGCGGCGATGGGTACCAGAACGCTGTAGCCGCTCCAGACGAACAGCAGGCAGAAGCCCACGCCGGTCAGGGTCTTCTGGACCACGGCCAGCCATCCGAAGTAGAGATGGTTGAGGCCGTAGATGACCGAGGTGATGCCCACCGCCACCATCACCGGCACCAGCTCCGACAGCACGGGCAGGAAGATGCCGCGGAACACCATCTCCTCGGCGATCGCGGCGACCAGCACGGCGAGCACGGCGACGGCACCTGTCCCGGCGCGTTCGTGCAGCCGCAGCGGGACGAGCTTGCGCAGGGCGATGAGGCCGATCAGGTACTCAAAAAATGGTGCTATTAAACCGGCTGCGGCCGCATACAGATACCAGCGGGGTTCGATGGCCAGGCGGAACAGGCCCTCGACCGGCGACACCGCGATGGCCAGACCCGCGACCATCAGAACAGCAAGCGCGAAGCCCAGGTCGGGCCGAATGCCCCGGCTGGTGCCGCCGGCCTGTTCCCGAGCGGCCTGGGCGAAGGTGAGCCGGAACGCCTGTGCGGGAAAGGCCGTGCTCACCAGCACGAGTAGGCTAAGGCAGAGGGTGCGGATGGGCATTGCTCACCCCGCCGTAGCGGATCATGCGCGGGTGCGCCTTCGGCGGCATACCCGGCAGGCACATGCTGAGCAGCTCGGGGATGAGGGTGCGGACCACTTTCCAGTCGGTGTCGGCCAGCTCCGGCGGGGTGATGTCCAGATAGCACGCCCACTGGCTGACCCCGGCCACCATGCGGATCAGCTCGGCGAGCGTGTCGGACTCGCCGCCCAGAGCCGGGATCTCGCTGAGCTTTACCGACCCGGAGAACCGTTGCGCCACAATGTCCTTCTTGGTCTGCGCGTCCTGCGGGCTGGCGTAGAACAGCACGTTGGTGTCCAGATCCAGGTAGGGCGAGGTGTTGACCGCGGCGTGCACGGAGGTGGTGTCGAAAATGGTGCTGTACATGCCCAGCCCGAGAATGGCGGCGCTCTCCATGGCGCCGCGCAGCAGGGCCGCCCGCGGATCGCCGTCGCCCTGCACCCCGAAGCTGATGAGCGGCAACGCTTCCGCCTTGCGGGTCAGGAACACCCCGATGGTGGGCAGGGGCAGCTCGGGACGGGTCAGATAGCTCGCCTTGACCTCATATTCGGAATCGGGTCCCAGCTTCAGGGTGGCGAGCACCCGCGCCGCATCGGCGTCGTCGACAATCACGGCCGGGGCGGGCGTGTCGGTGTACCAGTTGAGGATGAACGAGTCGATCTGCACCGCTTCGATCAGCGCGTTGCGCAATGCGCGCTCCAGGCTCACGTGCGCCGCGGTGCCGGTGGAAAACGAAGGGGTGAAAAGGACATCGCCGCGCGCAGGATCGGTGGTGAAACCAAGGAAGAACAGTTGGGCGGGCACCCACACCTGCTCGCCGGGCCGCACCAGCGACGGGCAGCTCACCCAGGCGATCACGTCGTCCTCGCCGGGGGAGCGGGCGCTGTAGCGGTGCAGCCGCCCGGCCAGCGCCTCCTGCTGGCCGGCATCGAGGATGCCGAGCAGCTCCAAGGGCAGGCACGGCCCCTCCTGGCTCAGCTCACGCCTTGTCGCGTAACGGAAATCGGCGTCGAACATGCGGATCGCGGTCATCGCCGCATAGCGTTCGACGCTCTCGCCCATCAATTTGATCATGGCCTCTTCGTTGTACAGGCCGTAGCCGCTCAGGTGGTACTGCACCTGAAGATGCGGGTCGTTCATGATCTGGCGGTGGTAGTGCGGCATGGTCGCGGTCATCGCCCGCATCTGCGGCTCGCCGGGAATGTCAGCGACCGACACGAAGAAGCCGGGCATGATGCCGGTCTGGTTGCCGCCCAGATGCCGGTAGCGGCGCATCAGGTGCGGCATCGGGGGATAGAAGCGGGCGCCACTCACCGCAGCACCTGGGCGACGATCCGGTCGACGGCGGCCCGGCTGTTGAAGTTGATCTCCTTGAGCCGCTGCCGGGACACCTTGCCGCAAGCCGGGCAGTTGGGCATCCGCAACAGATCCTGGGTCTGGATCTCCCAGGTCGGCAGGTGGATCGACAGGGCCCGGCCGGCGAAGCGCGACGACCCGGTGGCCGCGTGCAGGTAGCCCTCGGTGATCGCCATCGCGGTCAGCATCGCCATCATCGGCGCGTCGGTGTCGCGCTCGGTGGCCCGGCCCGCGGGGGAGCGGGCGAAATCGTGATAGGTGACGTGGTCCTCCAGCCGGGCCAGCGCCCGCTGCTCGAAACACTCGAAGCAGCCCGTGTGTGGGGACTTCAGCCCGACCATCGACACGAACGGCCCGTCGATGAAGGCGCTCACCCACGGCACATCGTGGCCCTCGATGAGCCGGTTGAGGTTGCGCAGCAACGGAAGCCAAGGCCGCTGGAAACACGTGACGATGCAGGCCGCGCTCAGGAAGGCCGGCCGCAGGTCGGCGATGGCCTGCTCGGTGGCCAAGCCGTCGATACGTGAGGTCAGATCGGCCCGGGTCAGCGCCTCGGTCTGCTCGACCACGGTCAGCCGCAGCCGCATCCCCTCCGCCAGCAGCTTTGCGTGCGGGACAGCGGCCGAGGAGTCGGTCAGAAACAGCACCTCGCCCGTAGGCGCGCCGCCGCCGGTCGGATAGGGGGTGACCAGCCGGCCCAGCAGAGCCGCGGTCACCTGGTCCTGGCTTGCCGCCTCACCGGCCTGCGCCACCATGCCGGCGCCGGACAGGTCGATGAACAGCCGCTCGACATTGGCTTTCTCGATGGGCAACAGGCCGGGGTCGAGATGATCGGCCAGCTGCATCGGGCCCGAGGCCAAGGCCCGCAGCGCGGCCTTGACCGTCTTGCCGACCGCCGGGGGCTCGGCGCTGACATCGATCACCGCTTCTTCGAAGTTCCACACGCCGGTGCGGATGCGCACCCGGCCCGCGCTGTCCTCGATGATGCGGGTCGTGCTCGCCAGAACGTAAGCCACTACTCCTCCTGACCGACGACCGTGACATGCACGACGTGGCGGGTGTGCCCGTCGAGCCCCAGGGTGCGCTCGAGGGTCTGCTTGTCATAGCTGCCTTGATCGCATCCGGCCAGGCCGAGTGCTGTCCGGGCCAGATGCAGGTTCTGCAGGATCGCGCCGACCTCGATGAGTCCGAAGACGACACCGCTGTCACCGTATTTGCGCGAATTGTGGTACAGGTTGTAGACGAAGGTCAATGCGAAGGCGGACTTCGTTATCTCCAGGTCGGGCGAGCGCAACGTCTCGGCCTGTGGCTCATCCAGCACTCTGCACAGCGCATTGGCGTGCGGCAGGAACTGGTAGGTGGCCGGCGCGATGCCGTTCACCGCGAAGGCGTGCACGAACAGCGAGACCGGGTAGAGGCCGCCGCCCGAAGGCGCGTTTCGCAGCTTGATGATGCCGTGCGGCGCGGCCGGGTTGCCGTAGGGAAGCTCGCCGGAAATCCCTTGGCAGTGAAACAGAATTGACGCGAGATCGGCGAGTTCGACCGGTTTGCCGGAGAAGCCGCGGGTGCTGCGCCGGGCGGTGACCGCGGCGGTCAGGCCCACCTTGATCGCCTTCGGCTTGGGCAGCTCGATGGCGTCGCGAAGATCCTCTTCCAGGTCGGCGTGGCATGAGGACAGCACCGCGTCGGGCTCGTAGAAACGGCCGATGCCAAGCTGGAAGCCGAGCCTGGTGTTGTCGCTGCGATAGTTCAGCAGCAGTTGTTCACCGGCGAAGTCGTCATCGGCGGCCGCCCATCTGCCTCGTACCACGGCGTCGGGCGGATTGACCACAGTGGACGACGTGTAGATCGAGACGATCGTGTGCTGCATCGCGAAGCCGCCGGCCGCGCGTAGGTAGCTGTGCTCTCCAAGAGCCTGCTCGACTTCTTGCTTGGATCGCTGGTAGGCCATCGCGCTCCCGGTCTTAGGCATAGAGACGGTGGCGTCGCCAATGCGCCGCCACCGGGTTTCCGCTGGTGCCGCTGACTACCAGGAGCAGCAGCTTGTGCAGCAGCAGTTTCCGCCGCCACACGTGGTCGAGGCGCCTGGAGCGACGGTCACGGTGAGGCCACCTGTCGCAGTGGTGCCTACCTGGCCAGAGAAGCTCAGCATGGATAACCCCTCTTCATTGGACACATGGTGTCATCGATGAATGACGGTACGCTAGCAGGCGAAAGGGGACTTCGGAAAGAACGAATAAATGAATACCTCAAAGTCTCCCCGATCGCCGCCGGCTCGGCCGGTAATCCTCATTTGCCCGCTTTGTGGCCGGATCTTTTTGCAAGGAATTGACATCGATGGCACGATCGCGCCGCTTGAATATATTTGATTGTCTAGATCCGTCACGGGGGATGTGACGACAGGATGAGGTAGATGGCAGGAACCCCGGCCGGCGACTGGCTGATTCATAAAGCGTTCGAACTACAAGTTCGCAAGACACCCGCTGCGATCGCGCTCATCCATGGCGCGACCGAGATTACCTACGACCAGCTCAACCGGGCAGCCAATGCCATCGCCTGGCGATTGCGGGCACAGGGCGCGCGCCGCGGCGACCTGATTGGTGTCTATATGCACCGCACTGAGTGGCTCGTCGCCGCCCTGCTCGGCGTGCTGAAAGCGGGCGGCGCATATGTCCCGCTGGATCCGGCATATCCGGCGGAGCGGCTGGCCCTGATGGCCGCCGACTCGCAGCTGCGCCACGTGGTGGCCGAGTCGGCCGAACCCTTGCCGTGGCTTGCCGAAGTGGCTGTCATCGCCGCCCACGCGCCGGGCGGGCTCGAGGACAATCTTGACGGCGAGGGCAGGGCCGACGATGCGGCCTACATCATCTACACCTCCGGCTCGACCGGCCGGCCCAAGGGCGTGGTGATAGAGCACCGCAACACCCACAACCTCATCGACTGGCTGCTGGCCAACTACGACGCGGCCGAACTGGGCGGCGCGCTGTTCTCCGGGTCGATGGCGTTCGACTTCTCGATAGCGGAGATCTACCCGGCCCTGCTCAGCGGCGGGACTGTGGTGCAGATCGACAACCTGCTCGCGCTGCCCGAGGCGCCGGCCCGGGACCGGGTCACCACCATCTGCGCGGTGCCCTCGGCCATGGCGGCCCTGCTTGCCCAGCCACTGCCGCCCTCGGTGCGCACGGTCAATCTGAGCGGTGAGGCCGCCAGCCGAGCGCTGGTCGAGCGGGTCTACGCCAACCCAGGCGTGACGCGGGTGCTGAACCTTTACGGGCCAACGGAATGCACCACCTACGCCACCGCTTATGAGGTGCCGCGCGACGAGACCGGAATGGTGCCGCTGGGCGGGCCCATCGATGGGGCCACCCTAAGCGTGCGCGATGCCGATGGGGCGCCAGTGGTGGAGGGCACGGTCGGCGAGCTGTGGGTGGGCGGGGCCGGAGTGACCCGCGGCTACCTGCGCCGGCCGGAGCTGACCGAGGCTGCCTTCGTCGAACTGGCCGGTATGGGCCGGGCGTATCGAACCGGCGACCTTGTCAGCGTCGAGGGCGGCCTGGTCTATTACCACGGACGGGTCGACCATCAGGTAAAGGTGCGCGGATTCCGGGTCGAGCTGGGCGAGGTGGAAGCCACCCTGGTCGCGCATCCCCTGGTGCGCAACGCGGTGGTGCTGGCCAGAACCGACGATGAGGGCGCCGCTTCGCTGGTCGGTTACGCCGAATGCGACAGCGGGCCCGATGAGCCGGAGCTGCGTGCCCATCTGGCCCGGCAACTGCCCGAATACATGGTTCCGGCGCGGATTCTGTTGCTTGGCCAGATCCCGGTCCTGCCCACCGGAAAGGCCGACCGCACGGCGCTCGCGGCGCTGCCCATTCCCGCTCCGCGAACGCGCGATGCCGTCGCGCCCCGCTCGGCGGTGGAGGGTGAGCTGTTCCGGATATCGGCGAATGCGCTGGGGCACAGCGGATTCGGGGTGCTTGACCGGTTCGGTGAGGTGGGCGGGCACTCGCTGACCGCGGCCCGCATCGCCGCGCTGGCCCGGGTCGCCTTCGACGTGGCGCTCTCGCCGCTTGACGTGCAGACCCACCCAACCGTCGCTGAACTGGCCAGCCTGATCACCGCTCGTTCCGACTCCGGCACGCACACCGTGCCGGATGGGGTGCGACCGGTACGCCAGCACGGCCGCCGTGTCTACCCGCTGACGGCCGCGCAGCGCGAGTTCTGGACGATCCGTGAGCTGTCCGGGCCGGAGGCGACCACTATCGCGGTGCGGCTGCGGCTGTCCGGGGTCACCGGGGCCTGGCCCGTTCAGCAGGCGCTCAATGCGGTGGTCGCCCGGCACGAGGTATTCCGCTGCGCCTACGCGCGCACGGCCGACGGCGCTCTGACCGCGACGGTGCAAGACGCCTGCACGGTTGAGCTGACCGAAGCCTCCGCTGCCATGCAGCCGTTCTCGCTGGATGGCAGCGAACCCGCGTTGCGGGCGGTGATGACGCGCAGCGGCGACGGACTCGACCTCATCGTGGCCACCGATCACCTCGTCTTCGACGGATGGTCGGTGGGCGTGCTGATGCGTGAGCTCGCATCGGATGTGGCGGCAGCGTTGCGCGGGGACACCCCCATGTCCGCCGGGAACCGTTGGCAGGTAGGCGATCTGGCCGTAGCGGAAGAGAGTCAGCAGGTCAGTGCCAGCGACGTGGCCTACTGGCGGGACAGGCTTGCCGAAGCTGCCGCGCCACACGACCTTCCCGCGACTCCCTCGGCTGCGGACGAGTCAATGTTGTACGGTCGCCATAGCCGGGCGTTGACTGTCGAATATGGACAGTCGGTCGCCCGGATGGCGAGCGAGATCGGGGTCAGCCCGTTCGCGGTTTACCTGGCCGCGTTGGCGGTCGTGGTCAACGGCCTGACCGGGCGTGCGGACACCCTGCTCAGCGCACCTTACGCCCGTCGCGACGAGCCCGGCGCCGAGGCTCTTGTCGGGCCGCTGCTGGGCGTGCTGCCGCTGCGTTGCCAGGTAGAACCTGGCCGTGCCTTCGCCGATCTGGCGCGCGAGCTGACCCGGCTGACCGCGGAAGGCTTGAGCCACACCGATCTGAGCTTTGAGCAGATGATGGCGCCGGTGGCCCGCGAGCCGGGGCAGCCGGCACTGCCGGTGATGCTCAGTATGCAACCACCGGACGTCCCGGTGCGGGCGTCCGCCGACGGCGTGCACGTGGAACTGGTCGGCGAGATCCGGGGTGGCGGGAACCCGCAAGTCCTATCGGTTTTCGTCAACGACACCGCCGATGGGCCGGAGCTGGCCGTGGAGTATCCGCCCGCGCGCTTCGGCTCGGCGGACGCGGAAGCGTTCGCGGCGCGTCTGATGAGGGTGCTCGACGCGGCATTGGAGAACCCGTACCGGTCCGTGGGCTCCATAGCCCTGCTGAGCGATCAGGAGCGCGAGCTGATCACGCGTTGGGGCACCACGCAGTCCAGCGGATCCGCGCTCGATCCGGTGCGGTCGGTGCTTTCGCAGACGTCGCGTGACCCGCAGGCCATCGCCGTCGTGGCGGCGGACGGCGAGCTCACCTATGCGGAGCTGGAAGCGTTCTCGGGCAAGGTGGCCGCGGCGCTGACCGCGGCCGGGCTGCGCCGCGGGGAGATCGTCGGCGTGGGAATGCCCCGGCAGCGGCTGCTTCCCGCTGTCCTGCTCGGCGTCTGGCGGGCCGGAGGCGCGTTCGTGCCGCTCGACCCGGACCATCCGGCCGAGCGGCTGGCCTACCAGATGGACGACTGCGCGGTGCGGCTGCTGCTGACCGACGGCACAGTCTCCTTCCCGGGCCGGGACGGCCTGCGGGTGCTCGACATCTTCGCCCTCGACGGCGTGGCGGAACGGGTGACGCCCGTGCCGGGAACCGACGAAATCTGTTACGTGCTCTACACGTCGGGATCCACCGGCCGGCCCAAGGGGGTGGAGGTCAGCCATGCCAATCTGGGGGTGAACCTGACCGCCATGCGCGAGCTGATCCGGGTCGGCCCGGGTGACGTGGTGCTTTGCCTCTCTCCGATCTCCTTCGACGTTGGCCATCTGGGCATCTGGCTGCCGCTGGCCCTTGGCGCGCAATGTGTTCTCGTCGACTCGGCCACCGCGCTGGACGGGCACGCGCTGGCGCGCCGGATCGAGCAGGTGGGGGCCACGGTGCTGTTTACGCCGCCGACCGGGCTTCGGCTGCTGCACGCGGCCGGGTGGGCGGGCCGGGACGGCCTGCGGGTCATGGCGGCGGGTGAGGCGCTGGAGCCGGCCCTGTCGCGTTACCTGACCGGCCGGGTCGCGCAGCTGTGGAACGGCTATGGCCCAACGGAGACCGCCATCATCGCCACCATGCACCTTACCCAGGGCGACGAGGCGACCTCTGTGCCGATTGGCAGACCCCCTTCCGGGTACCAGATAAAAGTCATCGACCAAGCGGGACGCCTTGTCCCACCGGGGGTCACCGGCGAGTTGCTGATCGGCGGACCGGCCGTGTCCCGTGGCTACCGCAACCTTCCCGCGGTCACCGCGCAGGCCTTCCGCGACAACCACTATCACACCGGTGATCTGGTGCGCTGGCTGTCCGGGGGAGTGCTGGACTACCTCGGGCGGCGGGATCATCAGGTCAAGGTGCGCGGCCACCGGGTCGAGCTGGGCGAGGTGGAGTCGGTGCTGCGCGAGCATCCGAAGATCGCCGACGCGGCCGTGACCGTGTCGCGCCCGGCCGGGGAGACCCAGCTGGTCGGTTACGTGGTCTGGCACTCGGAGCCGGATGTGCCCGCCGCGCAAGAGTTTCTCGCCGAACGGCTGCCCTCGTACATGGTGCCGCAGCGGTGGGTGAGCCTGACCCGGCTGCCGACCACCAGCAGTGGCAAGGTCGATCGCAGGGCGTTGCCGGAACCTGATTCGGCCGATCGCGAACGCACGCCGGTGAGCACCGCGATGCAGGAGTTCGTGGCCGGGATCTGGGCCGAAGTCCTTGCGGTGCCCGAGGTTTACGCCAATGACGACTTCTTCGCCCTCGGCGGTCAATCGCTGTCGGCCACGCGGGTCATCGGGCGGCTGCGTGAGCTGGCCGACATCGAAGTGGCTGTTCGGCTGCTCTTCGACCAGCCGAACCTGGCCCAGTTCTCCGCCACGGTGGAGCAGCGGCTCCTCGACGAGGAGGCGGCGCGATGACTCTGCTCGACCGGGAGGCGCGGGTAAAGGCGCTGCTGACCAGCCGCCTGGCCAAGGCGGGCGAGGCGATCCCGGGCCGGCCCGACCCGGCTTGCCCGGCCCGGCTTTCGGCCGCCCAGCGGGCGATGTGGCTTTCCTGGCAGATCGATCCGGGCAGCCCGGCCTACAACGTGCCGGTGGGCCTGCGCCTGAGCGGGGAGCTGGCGGTGCCCGCGCTGGGTGCGGCGGTGCACGATGTGGTGGCTCGCCACGAGGTTCTCCGCAGCGTCATCACCGGCGAGGGAACCCTTGCCGTGCTTGCGGGCGCGCCGGTCAGCCTGATCATCGATCCGGCCGAGCCGGTGGCACAGGTCGCGTGGCAGCCCTTCGATCTGGCGTCGCAGCCGCCGATGCGGGCGCACCTGTGGCGGACGGGCGTCGCGGAACACCTGCTGCTGTTCACCTTTCACCACATCGCAATGGATGCGTGGTCGATCGGGCTGTTCCTCGACGAGCTGGCCACCGCCTACACCTCGCGCGCTGGCGGGGCGGTTGCGCAGCTCGCGCCTGCACCGCAATATGCCGACTACGTGGCCTGGCGCGGGCCTTCCCGCGCGGAGCCGGACCTGCTCTGGTGGCGGGAGCGGCTGGCAGGCCTGCCGACCGCGGTTGACCTGCCCGGTGACCGGGTGCGGGACAAGGCGGCAGGCTGGTCCGCCGTTCAGGTGCCGCTCGAATTCCCAGCCGACCTGACCGGCCGGGTTCGCGACTACGCCTCGGCCAATGGCAGCACCACCTTCATGGTGCTGCTGGGCGCGGCACAGGCCTTGCTGGGCAAGCTTTCCGGGTCCACCGACATCGCCATCGGGGTGCCGGAAGCGGGCCGCCATCACGCCGGAACCGAGAAGATGCTCGGCTCCTTCGTCAACACGCTGGTGGTGCGGGCAGAGGTGCCTCCGGAGGCCACCGTGGGCGAGCTGTTCGAGCGCACCCGGCAGGGCGCGCTCGACGCTTTCGCGCATGGCGGTGCGCACTTCGCCGAGGTGCTCGAAGCGGTCGCGCCGGAGCGGATCCCGGGGGTGACACCACTTTTTCAAGTGCTGTTCAACGTGCACGATTCCGTTGCCGTGCCGCGGTTTCCCGGCTTGCGAGCGGCGCTGGAGGAGCCGGAGACGCCGGTGGCCAAGTTCGACCTCAGCTTCAACGTCGCCGACCATGGCGCCGAAGGACTGCGCGGAGTGTTGGTGGCGCGGGAGGCGCTCTTCGGGCCCGCTACGGCGCGGCAGATCGCCCGCTGGTACCGCAACGTGCTCGACGGGATGCTCGCCCGCCCCGGCGTGCCCCTCGCCGACATCGCCCTGGCACCCGTGTCCGGCCCGCTGCTGTCCGGCCCGCGCCGGGCGGTGGCCACCGAACCGCTGCACGTGCTGGTGGAACGGCAGGCCGACCTGGTCCCGCAGCGGGTGGCGGTGGTGGCCGCGGACGGGCAGCTGACCTACGCGGAGCTGGACCGGGCCGCGAACCGGCTGGCGCACCGGCTCGGCGCGGCCGGGCTCGGCCCCGGCGACACGATCGGGGTGCTGGCCGAGCGGCGCACTTCGCTCATCGTCGCGCTGCTTGGCGTGCTGAAGGCCGGCTGCGCCTATGTGCCACTGGATCCGGCCTATCCGAGCGAGCGCATCGCGGCGATGCTTTCCGTGGCTAGCGCCGCTGCTCTGGTCACCGAAGCCGCCGAGCTTTTCGGCGCGTGCCCAGTGGTGCAGATCGATGGGCCCGGGCCGGAGCACCGGCCGGAGGTGGCGGTGTCCGGCGCCGATCTGGTCTACGTCATCTTCACGTCGGGCTCCACCGGGGCACCCAAGGGAGTGCAGGTCGAGCATGGACAGCTGGTTGGCTATCTGCACCATGCCCTGGAGAGGCTGGGCGAGCCGGCGGCCGGCGGGCGCTCCTTCGCGCTCGTGTCGACGATCGCGGCCGATCTGGGGCTGACCAACGTGTTCGGGGCGCTGCTCACCGGAGGAACGCTGCACCTGATCGACCGGGAGGTGGCCGCCGACCCGGTGGCGCTGACCCGCTATGTGGAGCAGAACCCGATCGATGTGCTCAAGTGTGTGCCGAGTCATCTGCAAATGCTTGCCGCGCACGGGAACCTGGCCGCGCTGCTGCCACGGCGGCTGCTCATCGTCGCGGGCGAGCCGTGCCCGTGGGATCTGGTGGCACGGGTGCGGGCGGTGCGGCCGGAGCTGGCGATCCAGAACTCGTACGGCCCCACCGAGACGACGGTGGCGGTGTTCATGTACGAGGTGGCCGACGGCGACGCCGACGCGGGTTCGCTCCCGCTGGGCACGCCATTGCCCAATGTGGACTGTTACGTGGTGGATGGCGCGGGGCGTCCGCTTCCGGCGGGGGTGCCGGGCGAGCTTTGGCTGGGCGGCCCGAGCGTGGCCCGTGGCTATGCGGGGCGGGACGATCTGACCGCCGCGCGGTTCGTACCGGATCCGGTGCACGGCAACGTGCGCTGTTACCGCACCGGGGACAGGGTGAGCATCGGCCGTGACGGCTCGGTGCGTTTCCTGGGCCGCGGCGACGATCAGGTCAAGGTGCGCGGCTTCCGGGTCGAGCTGCAAGAGGTGGTGGCGGCGTTGCGGGCCTGCCCCGGGGTGGCCGACGCGGCCGTTCTGCCGGCCGGGGTGGCCCATCAGCGGCGTCTGGTGGCCTGGGTGAGCCCGGAAAGTGTTGACACCGCGGCCGTCCGCGCGGCCTTGCGCCGCAGGCTGCCCGACTACATGGTGCCCTCCTCGTTGATAGCGATGCCGAATCTGCCGATGAACCCGAACGGCAAGCTGGACCGTGCCGCTCTGCAGGCCTCGCAAACCGAGGCCGAACAGGGTCGCGGCGGGCCGCCGAGCACGCCCGGGGAGCTGCTCGTGGCACAGGTGTGGCAGCGCCTGCTAGGAGTCACCGACATCGGCGCCGATGACGACTTCTTCGCCCTGGGCGGTGACTCGTTTCAAGCGGTTCGGGCGGTGCGCGAAATCGATCCGGGATTGCGCGTGGTGGATCTGTTCACCAGCCCCACGGTGCGTGAGCTGGCTGCCATGCTGGACGGTTCCGGCTCCGGCGGTCACCTGCTGCACAGACTTGGCGGAAGCCGCGACGCCGAGCTGACCGTGGTCTGCATCCCTTACGGCGGTGGGTCTGCCGCCGCCTACCGGCCGCTCGCGCAGGCTCTCGGCGACCGGGTGTGTACCCTGGCGGCCGAGCTTCCCGGTCACGATCCGGCCCGGCCGGACGAAGCGTTGCTGCCGTTGGAGAATCTGGTCAGCCTGCTCGCCGACGAAATTGTTTCGGCAAAGCCAGGGCCGCTTATCGTTTACGGTCACTGCGTCGGCACCGCGACCGCGGTGGCGCTGGCGGCCGAGTTGGAGTCGCGCGAGGTCACCCTGGATTGTGTGGTGCTGGGCGGGGCGTTCCCGGCGGCACGCCTGCCGGGCCGCGTTTCGGCGCTGGTGAGCCGGATTCTGCCCACGGATCGGCGCATCTCGGATCGCACCTATCGCGACATTCTGCGGCTGCTGGGCGGAATGGAGGACCTCGACGACGCCGAGGCCAACCAGATGATGCACAGCCTGCGCCACGACGCCCGGCAGGCCGAAGCCTGGTTCACCGCCCGGCTGGCCGACGGGCAGGGCCGCCTGCGCGCTCCGATCCTTTGCGTGGTCGGCGAGCGGGACAGGGGCACCGAGCTTTACCGCGAACGCTTCCTGGAGTGGGGTGCTTTCAGCGATCGGCTGCAATTGGCCACCATCGCGCGCGCCGGGCATTACTTCGTCAAGCATCAGGCGGATCAGCTTGCGGCCATCATCGAGCGCCGCGGGCCTTTCCACACGGTCGCGCAGGATGCCGCGGCCGTGCAGCGCGGGCTTCGCGCCTTCTACACCGTCGCCTTTGGACAGACGATTTCCCTTATCGGGTCGGCCATCGGCTCCTTCGCCCTCGGTGTCTGGGCGTATCAGCGCCAGGGCGCGATGTTCGACTACGCCTTGGTCACCATGCTGGCGTTGCTGCCCACCATCGCGCTGCTGCCGCTGGGCGGTGCGGTGGCGGACAGGTTCGACCGGCGACGGATCATGATTGCATGTGATGGGGTGTCCGCGCTGGCGATGCTAGCGCTGTCCATCGCGCTGGCCCTGGACCGGCTGGACCTGTGGCTGGTCGCGCTCATTGCCGGGCTGGGCTCGGCGGTCACCGCATTCCATCGGCCCGCGTATCTCGCCGCCGTCGGGCAGCTCGTGCCCAAACCCTTTCTCACCCAAGCGAATGCCCTTGCTCAGCTGGGTACCGGGGTCGGCCTGTTCCTGGCCCCGATGGCCGGCGGCGTCCTCGTGGTCAGCTTCGGGCTGCCCTTCGTCATCGGCCTGGACGTCGCCTCGTTCAGCATCGGTCTGCTGACCCTGCTGCTGGTTCGCTTTCCCGACAAGCTTTTCCGCCGTCGCGACGAGACCTTCGCCCGCGCGGTGGCCGGTGGCTGGCGGTATCTGATGCGCCGCCGCCCGCTGAAGATCATGATTGTCTACTTCACCGTGGTGAACTATCTGTTCATGCTGGCGCTGGTCGTCTCGACACCGATGGTGCTGGCCTTCGACAGCGCCACCGGCCTGGGCGTGGTCACCGCGGCCAGCGGGCTGGGCGCGGCATTGGGCAGCGCGGTGATGGTGGCGTGGGGTGGCACGCGCCGCCGCGCCCTGGGCATGGTCGGCTTCGTCATCGGCATGGGCGTAGGGGTGGCCGTGATGGGCCTGCGCCCGTCGATCCCGGTGATCGCTGTTGGGGCGGCGCTCTGGTACGCGAGCCTCAGCATGGTCAACGCCCACTGGATCGCCATGATCCAGCTCAAGGTGGGTCTGGAGCTGCAGGGCAGGGTGCTGGCGATGAACCAGATGATGGCGGTGGCGATGACACCGCTGGCGTTCGTCACCGCGCCATACCTTGCCGAGGCGTTCACCCCGTTGCTGGCAGCCAATGGTCCCCTCGCCGATTCGGCCGGCGCCGTGCTCGGCGAAGGCGCGGGGCGCGGCATGGGTTTGCTGCTAGTGATCTGCGGGGCGGCGCTGGCCGTGATCGGCGCGGCGGGCTTGCGCTACCGGCCGCTGTCGCGAATGGAGGATGACCTGCCCAACGCGGTAACCGGTGCGGAGATCGCCGACGACCTGGACGAGGTGCAAGCGGAGGCGGATCGCTCGCTGACGCCGACATCGACTACTAGGTTGGTGAAATCGACATAGCGCGAAGTCGATTCGCAGGGTAGAAATACGTCATCCCATCCTTTCATGATTTCGCCACAAAGCGGACTTGTCGGGAGAGCGCTCTCCCGTTCCACAGCAACGTTTCTGCTCACGTACCGCTCCGCCAGGCGGAGAGAGGACCTACCGCATGATTACCCCCCGTCCCACCAAGGGGCAGCTCGGCCGGATGCTCGTGTTCGGCGTCGCGCTGCTGACCGCCGCCACCACGACCGGCACCTTCGCCTCCGCTGCTCCGCCGAGCTCCGGCCCGGCGGACCTGGGCGTGAACGTCACCGTCTTCGACCCGGGCATGCCGGTCAGCGCGATTCAGGCAACCCTCGACCAGACGCACGCGGCGCAGGTCGACAACGAGATGGGCACCCAGCGCTACGCCTTCCTGTTCAAACCGGGCACCTACGGCACCTTGGAGAGCCCTCTCCAGATCAAGGTCGGCTACTACACCGAGATCGCGGGTCTGGGCGCCTCGCCCACCGACGTCGTGATCAACGGCAAGGTCGAGGTCTACAACCGGTGCCTGGAGAACGGCGGCACCAGTAACTGCCTGGCGCTGGTCAACTTCTGGCGCACCCTGTCCAACCTGACCATCAACATCAACTCGGCGGGGCAGGACGGCTGCCGCGCCTCGGCCAACTTCTGGGCCGTGTCCCAGGCGGTGTCGATGCGCCGTCTCAACATCACCGGGGCCAACCTGTCCCTGATGGACTACTGCACGGCCGGTCCGCAATACGCCAGTGGCGGTTTCATCGCCGATTCGCGGCTGCCCTTCACCATCAACGGGTCACAGCAGCAGTGGCTGACCCGTAACAGCGAGGTCGCGGGCTGGTCCAACGGGGTGTGGAACCAGGTCTTCGCCGGTGTCGTCGGCGCGCCCGACGCCACGGCCTTCCCCACGCCGCCCTACACCACACTGGAAACCACCCCGGTCAGCCGCGAGAAGCCTTTCCTTTTCGTGGACGCGCAGGGCAGGTACCAGGTCCGGGTTCCCTCGGCACAGACCAACACCCGCGGGATCACCTGGGCCGGGGGGCTGACCCCGGGGCGCACCATCCCGTTGAGCGACTTCTTCGTCGCCAAGCCGACAGACTCGGTGCACCTGATCAACCTGCAGCTCGCCCGCGGCAAGCATCTGCTGTTCACCCCCGGCGTCTACGACATCGGCCGCAGCATTGAGGTGTGGCGTCCCAACACGGTCGTGCTCGGCCTGGGTCACCCCACGCTGACCGCGGTCCACGGCTCCACGCCGCTGGACGTGGCCAACGTACCCGGCATCATCGTCGCCGGGCTCACCATCGATGCGGGCCTGGAGAAGTCGCCTGTGCTGCTGCGGGTTGGCCGGCGGCACGGCTTGCTTCCGGGCTTGCCGAGCAACCCGACCACCCTGTCCGATGTGTACTTCCGCGTGGGTGGGCCGCACATCGGCAAGACCGAGACCGCGCTGGAGGTCAACAGCGATCACGTGCTCATCGATCACACCTGGGTGTGGCGCGGTGACCACGGTGTGGACGACCTGACCGACACCGAACGCTGGAACACCAACACCGGAAACTACGGCGCGATCATCAACGGCGACCACGTGACCGCCCTGGGCCTATTCGTGGAGCATTTCCAGAAATACAACACGGTCTGGAACGGCGAACACGGCACCACGGTCCTTTACCAGAACGAGCTTCCCTACGATCCGCCCACCCAGGCCGACTGGATGAACGGCACCGTGGAGGGCTTCGCCGGGTACAAGGTAGGCGACCGCGTTCGCAGCCACACCCTCTACGGCGCGGGCGTGTACGTGTTCAACCGCAACAACCCGGATATCCACACCGAAAACGGCTTCGAGGTCCCGCAGGGGCCCGGCATCAAGCTGAGTCACATCATGACGGTCAACCTCAGCGCGGGAATCATCGATCACGTCGTCAACGGCGTGGGCGATCCGGCGGACACCACCAAGATCGGTGTCCCGATCTACATCACGCAATACCCGGCTCCGTAACACCTGGCGCAGGCGGCATCTGTCCCCAGGACGATGCCGCCTGCTCGCCATGAGCGCCGATCCGTGGGCGGGCCGGCCGATTTCCGGCTAGCGTTGGCAAGGGTATGAACGCGAAGATGTGCCTGGGGCTGCTCCTGCTGGCCGGGTCGTATGTCCAGCTGCTGTTTCCGCGCCACATGTTCACCGACCCCGAGGTGTTCTTCCAGGGGTACCCGATCGTGCCCGGCAATCTGCTCGGCGGCGCCGCGGCGCTCTCCGCGCTGGGGCTCATCCTCTTCGGCGAAGGTGTCTGCGAAAGGCTTGGGGCGCCCTGCCTGTCGGGTCTGGTGAGCGCTGGCCCGCGTGGTCTGGTGCGGGTGCTGGTGGCCGCGGCCGCCGCCGGGCTGGCGATGGAGCTCATGGCCCAATGGCTGGGCAAGCTCTGGGTCTATCCTTATTGGACACAATGGTTCTACTGGCTGGTCCTGTTGCCTGGATTCGTTTTCTACTGGGCTGCCATCGTGGAGAGCTACCTTGCCGCCAAAGCGTTCCTGGACTGGATGGCGCAGCCGCGCAGCCGCGCCCTCGGCGGGCCACCGAGCTGGGTCGCCATCGCGCTTCTCGGCGTCGCCGGCGCCCTGCTGCTGGGCGTTGCGGGCTGGCGCTACCTGGCCTGGTACTCCGAACGCGGCGGCTACGTCTTCGCTGTCACCAAGCCGCTGCCAAACGCGCCGCCTTTCGGCTATGTCCTGCTGGCCTTCGTGGGAGCCGTGCTGCTCGCCGAGTGGGGCTTGCATGCGCGCGGCCTGCCCTCGCTGATCGGCAGCGCGCGCAGGGCTTATTGGATGCCCTTGGCGGCGGTGGCGGTCAGCTCGGTGCTCGTGTCGTTGTTTGTGGAAGGCCAGAATGCGGTCAACCGGTTCTGGGCCTACACACACTTTCCCGCGCCCGGCTTCGCTGTGTGGGGTGTGCCGGTCACCGTGTTCGCGGCGTGGCCGTGGCAGTACCTGATCTTCCTGTTGGTGGCCAGCCTATTCGGGCCTGGCCTGGCCAACCTGTTCTGGCGCGCCCCCGGCGAGTCAGCGCGCTGACGCCTGCGGCCCCACTGTTTGCCGAATGTGGACCTCGGGTAAGCCTGGGTGGGGCTGAATCGGGAGGATCTGCGATGCATTGCGGTTTCATGGTTTTGGCGTCGGGCGAAGCGAGATGAGCGAGCAGGAGCCACCTCGTAGCCGCTGGCATCCCAGCGCGCTTCTGGCCGCCTACGCGCGAGTGGTGGTGTGGCTGCGCTGGCCGGTGGTGGCTTTCTGGATCGCGGCCGCGGCGGCCTCGATGCTTTTCCTTCCCGCACCGGGCAACAGCGGCAGTGATTTGGAAAAGCTGGTGTCGACCGACAACGCCGCGGTGCAAAGCGAAATCCGCTCGTTCGACAAATTCGGCTTTCCGTTGCTGAGCCGGGTCGCCATCGTGCAGCGCAACCCGGAAGGCCTGCCCATGGCAACCCAGACCGAGGCTCTGGCCCGGGCCCGGGCGGTCAGCGAGGGAGCCTTCCCGGATGTCGCGCCCATCGTCGCGGCGGTGCCGGTGACCAACACCATGGGCCTTTTCCCGGGCTCCCGCGAGGACGGCACGACCGTAATCACGTTGCTGTTCACGCCGCCGGATGTCACTTTCGCCAAACAGCTTGCCGCGGCCCAGAAATTCGTCGAGACCCACTATGACGCCGACGATGCCGTCGTCGGCGTGACCGGCTCTGTTCCGGCCCGCGTCGAGCAGGGGCGCATTCTGCTGTCATCGCTGACTTTGCTGGAGGTGGCCACGGTCGCGGCGGTCTTCTTCATTGTCGCGATTGCTTTTCGCTCTCTGGTCGCGCCGTTGCTTGCTTTGAGTGTTGCTGGGGTCGCCATTCTGCTGACCCTGCACATCGGCGGCGCTTTGGCCGACCGGATGGGGGTGCCGGTTCCTCAGGAGACACAGCCGCTTCTGATTGCTCTCCTGCTGGGAGTGGTCACCGATTATGTGGTTTTCTATCTTTCCGCGGTACGCGGCCGGCTGGCCGCCGGGGCAGGCCGGCTCGACGCCGCGCGAGAGGCCACCGCACGCTTCACGCCGATCATCGCCACCGCCGGGGCGACCGCGGCGGCCGGGACCGGCGCGCTGATAGTCGCGCAATCGCCGGCCTTCCGGGCCTTCGGGCCGGGGATGGCGCTGGCCGTGCTGATCGGCATGCTGGTCGCGGTGACGCTGGTGCCCGCGCTGCTGGCCATTTTGGGCTCGGCGGCGCTGTGGGCGCCGGCCCGGCGCTGGGCGATCAAGCCGGCCGACCCGGCCGCCGAAGCCGAGAGCAGGACCGGGGGCCGCTGGGCCCGCCTGATCACGATGCCTTTCTTCGCGTTCATCGTGTTGATCGTCTGTACCGGCGGGCTCATCGCGGCCGCGCTGCCGATACGCGATTTGACTCTCGGGGTGTCGTTCGTCGAGTCGCTGCCGGCCGGCCATCCCACGCGCAAGGCGGCGACTGAGGCGCAGACCGGATTCGCGCGGGGCATCTTGTCGCCGACCGAGCTCTTGGTACAGGGAGACGGGGTGGCTTCGCGCCAGGCCGAGCTGACCGCGTTGCAGGAGTCGCTCGGCCGTGTTCCGGGGGTGGCCGCCGTCCTCGGGCCGGGCACCGAGGCGCTGCCCGAAGGGCTGAACGTCTTCGATGCGAAGGACGGATCGGCCGTGCGCTACCTGCTGGTCCTCTCCGATGAGCCGCTCGGCGCGTCGGCCGTTAACACCCTGTCCCGGCTGCAGGACGACCTGCCGGGCATGCTGAAGTCGGCCGGTCTGGCGCAGGTGCAGACGAGCTTCGGCGGCGACACCGCCCTCGCCAAGGTCGTGGTGGACCAGACCACGAGTGATCTTGGCCGGATCGCGATCGCGGCGCTGCTGGCCAACCTGCTGTTCCTGATCCTGTTCATGCGGGCGCTGATCGCGCCGGTCGCGTTGCTGGCCTGCAGCGTGCTCGCCATCGCCGCCACGCTCGGCCTGACCACGTGGCTGTTCCAAGACGTGCTCGGCGGCGACGGTCTCACCTTCTACGTGCCGTTCGCGGCGGCGGTTCTGCTGGTCGCGCTGGGCTCGGACTACAACATTTTCGGCATCGGCCCGGCCTGGAAGGAAGCCCGCACCCGGCCGCTGCGGGAGGCTCTGGCGATGACACTGCCGCAGTCGGCGCGCGCCATCCGCACCGCGGCCATCACTTTGGCGATCAGCTTCGGCCTTCTGGTCCTGGTTCCGCTGCGCCCGTTCCAGGAACTGGCCTTCGCCCTGTCGGTCGGTATCGTGATCGACGCATTCATCGTGCGCTCATTGCTCGCCCCGGCGCTATTGACGATCATCGGTTCGGCGAGCGACTGGCCAGGTCGCCAGCTCTTCCAGCGGGTCGTCTACGTGCGCAGACGTGCCCTTGACCCCACCGACTGATTCCGGATTCGGTTCTGTATCGATTCGCAGAAATTTTGCCTGTACCCGGCTAAGTAGGGCATAGTTCGAAGGGCCTGCCATGTTATGAGGAGCCCCCGCCATGCAATTGCCAAGTAATCATTCATTGTCGGATACGGCTAACTTGACGGAGATGTCGCACGAAGCGATGATCGCGAGATGGCGCGAGGGCCTGGTGACGCCCATGTCGGCCACCATGACCACGTTCGCCAAGACCGACGGAAGCTGGTGGGCTGTCAACGAGCTTGCCTGGAGCCGCATCTCCCGCGCGGAGCAGAACGAGCAGCTTGATTTCCACCACGAGCGTTTCGGTCGTGTCGAGCAGGCCAAAGGCCCGGCCAAGAAGAACGGGCGCAGCCCGTGGGACAACCTGCCCCGCATGGGCGGCTGATCAAAATAAGCGATCGCGGGCGTGCTTGCTTTCCGCTCGCCGCACAATCACTGAATCCATGAAGCCACGGCGGCGGGCGTGCCGCCGTGGATTGCCGCCCGCGCCCCCCGCGCCGCGGTGATCGTGTCGCCGTGGGTTGACGATCACCGCTGTGCGGGGCGCGGGAGGTTGCGGAGCGTTTGCAGGTTTGTTGCATTCCATTGACTTGCGTAGGTATTGATACCTAGGCTCGCGGGCATGATGGAAAGCGCTTTCCCCCTGGCTCGGCGATTTGGCCGGCGAAGTGTGCTCGGATCCGGTTTGGCAGCCCTCGGCGTGCTCGCCTTTCCCGGCGTCGCCTCGGCCGACCAGCGGCGGCGCATTGTGGTCGCGGCCGACGGAAGCGGCGATGTGACAACAATTCAGGCGGCCGTCGACGCTGTGCCGGCGGGCAACAGCGAGCCCTTCGCCATTCTGGTGAAGCCGGGGCTCTACCACGGCAGGGTGGTCATCCCGGCGGACCGGTCGCACCTGGTGCTGGTGGGCCTGGGCAGGAATCCGGCCGATGTGATCATCACCGACGACCGGGCCAACGGGACACCCAATCCGGCCGGCGGCACGTGGGGCACCTCCGGCAGCGCCTCGGTCACCATCGATGCGTCGGACTTGGTGGTGCGCAACCTGACGCTGAGCAATTCCTTCGATGAAGCGGCCCATCCTGAGATCACCAACCGGCAGGCGGTCGCGGTGCTCGCCCGGGGCGACCGGCTCAGCTTCAGCCATGTCCGCTTCCTCGCCAACCAGGACACGTTGTACCTCAACAGCCCCAACGTGACCACCTTCAGCCGAGCCTCGCTTCGGCATTGTTACGTCGAAGGCGATGTCGATTTCATCTTCGGCCGGGGCACCGCGGTGCTCGAACACTGCCACATCCACTCGCTGGATCGCGGCTCCACCACCAACAACGGCTACATCACCGCGGCGAGCACGTCGCTTGCCAACCCCTACGGGTTCCTGTTCACCAAGTGCCGCTTCACCGCCGTCGCTGCTCCCGGCACTGTCTATTTAGGACGGCCGTGGCATCCGAGCAACGATCCCGACGCGGTGGCGCAGGTCGTCATTCGTGACTCGCATCTGGGTGAGCATCTGCAGGCGGCGCCGTGGACCGACTTCGGGGTATGGCCGTGGCGCGACGCGCGTTACTTCGAATACCGCAACCGGGGAGCGGGGGCCACCGTCACGCCGGACCGGCCGCAGCTTTCCGCCAGCGATGCCGCGCTGTACACGCCCGAGACCTATCTGGCCGGATGGGATCCATCGTGCTGGTCGTGATCGCGGCCCAGGCGGATTGACAGGAGATGATGCGCTAGGAAGAATGGGCTCTGGGAGCTTGACCGCACGCCGCTGATGCATCGACATCGCGCGCCCTGTCGGCTCCCTTATTGGTTGTTCCCGCCGGGTGCGCTCAAGGCTGGAAAGGAACAACCATGGGACAACCTCGGCGCCGGCATCGTGCGCTGATGGCGGTGCTCGCCACGGCGACCGTCGGCGCGTTGCTGGCCGGTATGCAGTTGGCTGCCAACGCGCTCAGCTCCTTCGAGACACCCGCCCCGGTCACCGGAAACAGTACCTACTTCGACGGTCTGGGCCAGCCCTACGGCGGATGCGGTATGCCGCAGGCCAACCTGGACTCACAGAACTTCATCGCCCTCAACGTCTACGACACGCCCAACGACTACACGTTCTACCCGCGGCCGCTGACCGGTGCGAACCTGAGCAAGCGCGGCATGTGGAACAACGGGCTCAACTGCGGTCGCTGGGTAAGGGTCAGCGTCGGCGACTTCTGCACCGGCACCAACGACGGTGCGCCGGGGCAAGCGTTCTGCCGCAACGGGTCGTGGGTGTCCGACGCCTACAAGGGGGCCACTCTCGACATGGTGGTCGCGGACAGTTGCGGGGACTCGAATGCCTGGTGCCGCGACGACCCGTACCATATAGATCTGTCTAAAAATTCGCTGAACCTGTTTGCCCGCAACGGTGTTCCGGTAGCCGACATGCTGCCCAACCATTACAACAACCGGCGCATGACGTGGCAGTTCATCTCGGCGCCCAACTATTCCGGCGACATCAACATCGGCTTCCTCAGCGGCGCACAGGTGTGGTGGCCGGCCATCTCCGTGTCGCATCTTGCCAATGGCATCCACGGTGTTGAGTTCCTCCAAAATGGAGCGTGGGTGACCGCGGCCATGAACTCGGACATGGGACAGTCCTACATCATCGGCGGGACGACGCAGGGCACCAACCAGTTCCAGATCCGGGTGCGCAACGCGGCCGATCAGCTGATCAACGGCGGCAGGGTTTACCAATTCACCATCCCCGCCTCCTGCGGCTCGTCCTGTGGGCCCGCCTACACGCAGGTCAGCTACACCACGAGCGGCGGATCGACGGCCAGCCCGTCGCAGCCGGCCTCACCTTCGCCCTCGCCGTCACCTTCGCCGAGCCCGTCGGTGTCGCCGAGCCCGTCGCCCAGTCCGTCCAGTGGCAGCCGTTCCTGCGCGGCCAGTTACGCGATCACCGGGCAGTGGGGCGGCGGTTTCCAAGCCACCGTCACGGTGCGAAACTCCGGTGCGGCGGCCACCACAGGCTGGCGTGTGGCATGGACTTTCACCGCGGGGCAAACCATCAACTCGCTGTGGGACGGCAATTCGGTGGGATCCGGCGCCAACGTGGCGGTGACGAACATGGGCTACAACGGGGCGATCGCGCCCAACGGCACCAAAACCTTCGGGTTCCTTGGGTCTTGGAACAACAGCGCGAATCCGATACCCACGCTTTCCTGCACAGCCACCTGATGACAGGCACACCCGGCTCGGCGGCCCGCGCTGGGCGGCCGAGCCGGTGTGTCGCCAGAAGGGCCTGGCCCGCCCGCTTCTAAGATCATGGGCATGACGGGCTACGACGCGGCCGCGTGGAGTGACTTCGCCGTGGCCGTGGCGGGCGCCGCCGCAGCCTTGAGCGGCCTGCTGTTCGTAGCGGTTTCGATCAATGTGCAGCGGATCCTGACGTTCGCGAATCTGCCCGGCCGCGCCGTCCAAACGCTGATCATGTTGGTGATGCCGCTTCTGGTTTCCGTGCTGCTGCTGATTCCAGACCAGCCAAAGCGGGCGCTGGGGTCGGAGCTGATCCTGATCGGCGTGTGCGGCGGCGCCCCGCTGCTCTGGCTGAGCCGGCCCGCCGCGCGATCCCCGCAGGAGATGGCCGGTAGCTGGCTGTTGAGCCGCGCCTTCCCCGCCGCGGCGATCTCGCTGCTTTTGGTGGTCGCCGGTATCACCTTCCTCGCCGAGGCGGGCGGTGGCCTCTACTGGGTGGCGCCGGTCGTGTTCGTGGGCCTGCTGGCTGGTCTGGTCAACGCCTGGGTGCTGCTGGTGGAGATCCTCCGATGATCGGGTACCGTACGGATCGATAAGCATCGCTTCTGTGTGGGGAGACTCGTGATGTCTGATGTGGATGATGGCCCGGCGGATCAGCCGCGCGACACGTCCCGGTTTCCGGCCACCCTGGCTGTCACCCTGGTGGCGGTCGGGGTGGGGCTGCTGGTCTGGTCGTCCATGTTGGAGCGGGACAATCTGGCGCTGCTGCAAGCACATCCGGTCCTGGCCAACCTGCTGTCCGAGGCGATCGCCTTCTGTTTCGGGGTGGTGATCCTCTCCCTCGTCATCGGACGGCTCATCGCCTACTTCGGGGCCACCGAGAAAGCGGTGGGACGGCTGAGCAACGCCATCCTGGCCACCGTCCTGCCGACCAAGCGCTATCGTGCCTTCCTCGACGAGGTGGTGCGTCACGAGCGCCAGATACTGGACGAGGTACTCAAAAACAGAAAGGTTTTCGAGGAGTTGATGCGGCGTCAGGATGCCGGCCGCCGCCCGCCGCCGCCCGACATCCCGAGCCAGGGGAGCTGACCGCGCTAGGCGGCATGCCGCACGCAGTCGGCGAAGTGCACGTCGCCCAGGGCCGCGTCCACCAGCAGCCGGTCCATCGCGCGCAGGAACCGTTCCACCTCAGCGGAGGGCAGACATTCGGTGTCGGCGGCCAGGCGCAGGTTGAGTGCGCCCGGCGCGTTCTGCACCTCGAGGAAAAACCGCCAGTTGAAGCGCTCGAAGCGTTCCGGCCAGGTCAGCGTCGAGTCGCCGCGGGTGGCGATGACCAAGGATTTGTCTGGTACGACACCGGCCAGATCGGTGTCGGCGCTCTGCCTCACGTCGTTGAAAAGGCAGTGTGGCTGCATTTCCGCGCCATGTGAGCGGCCGGCGGCCTCCAGCGCCTCGTTGAGCGCCACCGGATCGCAGTAGGCGTGCCGGTATCCCTGAAGCGCCGCCTGCCAGGCGCGCGGCAACAGCTGCGCGAAGCTCTCGCGCGGTTCGACCTGCAGCGCCACGAGTCCGAGCTGATTGGTCGGGGCGACCAGGCCCTGGTGGCCCGGCTGCAGGCGGTTGCCCGAGATGGTCAGCAGGCCGCAACTGCGATGCCCTGTCCACGCCGCCATCAGCCCGGCGGTCGCCGTCAGCAGCACCGTCGACGTGCTGGTCTGGTGCCGGGCAGCACAGATGCGCACGGCCGCCTCGGCCGCGGCCGAGATCAGCGATGCCTTCTGGTACCGCGGCGACTCAGCGGGCCCGACCGGTTCGAACATGCTGGCCGGCAGCCCGGCGTATCGATCGAGCCAGTAGGCGATGGCACGGTCGGTCAGCCGGGCGCCGGACTCGCGTTCACGCTGAGCGAGGTCCACCGGCTGCAGCTCGGGCGCGGCGGCGATGCCACCACGAAGCAGAAGCACTCGCAGCTCGCGCAGCACCACATCGGCGGCGTAGGCGTCCATCGCCGCGTGGCTGGCCACCAGGGCGATGTGCCGCACGCGCCCGTCGGCCACCACCAGCCCGACACGCAGCGGCCATCCCGCCGCGTAGTCGAACCGGGGCTGCGCCAGCTGGTGGACCAGGGCATCGGCGGTGGCGAACACGTCGAGCCGGTCGCAGTCGACGACGGTCAATGGCAGCCGCCCGGCCGATGCCACCTCCTGCCGCAGTTCGCCTTTGTCATCGCGGATCCGGGTGCGCAGCGATTCGTGCCGGCTGATCAGCGCACCGATCGCGCCGGCCGCGTCGGCCACGGCGCATTCGGCCCGGTTGGGCACGGTCAGCAGCCGTTGCTGGTTGAGGACGGCGTCACCGGGCGCCAGCGCGACGATCGCCTTCCAAATGGCGTATTGCCCCCAGGTCAGCGGCGCGCTGACCGCCCTGTCCCCGCGGAAGTCAGCGAACGTCTGCATGACTGATGATGATACTGATCGATCTCATGACCGCTTAGTGTGCGCGGTGTATAGGATTTCCGTGCCAGCAGACTTCTCACCCCGAGGCACCCCAGATGTCCCAGCAGCGAAGTGTTCGGCTCATGGGCCGGCCCGTCGACGGATTCCCCGCTTTCGCGCCCGAGGCGGCCACCGGCCGCGCCCTGCGGATCACCGTGGTGGGCGAGGAAATCCTGCATCGGCCGTGCCGGGCGGCTGCCGATTTCGGCACAGCCGAGCTGACACAGCTCATTTCCGATATGTTCGCCACGATGTATGTCGCGAAAGGAGCCGGGCTGGCCGCCAACCAGGTGGGCGTCGACCTCAGGCTTTTCGTCTACGACTGCCTCGACGACGAGGGCGAGCGCCATGTGGGCCATATTCTCAACCCGGTGCTCGATCCCATTGACGCGAAGCTGCGCAGCCCGGTGGAGGCCGGCGAGGGTTGCCTGTCGGTGCCTGGGCCACGACATGCCTTGGCGCGCAACGACAAGACGATCGCGCGCGGCGTGGACAGCAGCGGCGAGGCGGTGGTGATCGAGGGGACCGGGTTCTTCGCCCGCTGCCTTGCGCACGAGGCCGACCACCTCGACGGCGTGCTCTACGTGGATCGGCTCACCGAGGCACAACGGCTGTCGGTGCACCACGAGATGATCGAGATGCGGGAAAGCGTCTGGGCCGGTCGCCGGGAAAGGGCGATCGCGCTGGGGATCCCCGATCTCTCAGGCGTCGATGGCGGATAGGCCGAACTCGTCGACGGGCAGCGGCTGCTGGTCATGCAGCACCTGGCGAATGTCCGGCGGGCGGAAGTTCGCCGATTTGATGACCTTTCCATCCGCGCGGTAGATCGGCTTGCCGTCGTCGCCGAGCTTGGTCATATTCGACCGGTGCACCTCTTCGAGTACCGCGTCGAGGTCGATGCCATAGGTGATGGCCGCGCCGTAGGCCACGTACACGATGTCGGCCAGCGCGTCGGCGATCTCCACGATGTCGCGGGCGGCGGTCGCGTCGGCGAACTCGCCAACCTCTTCCTCCAGCAGGCTGACCCGCAGCGCGGCCAGGCCGGGCTCGATGTCGGCGGTGGGGAGGGCTTGGCGGCGCAGGCCGAAGTGGGCGTGAAACTCCCCGACCGAAGCGGCGGCCCGGCTCAGGCCGGCCCGCGTCGTTGCGCGGCTCTCCTCTGACATGCCCGCAGCGTCTCACCCCGGGACCGACCGGTCCTGCGGACACGCCGCCAATGCTTGCGGTCGTGCGCTTTCATGATGCAAGCGCGGCTGGGTGAAGTGGCGCCCATGCTCGGCAAGACCTACGACTCGCAGGTGTGCTCGGCCGCCCGCGCGCTCGAAGTGGTGGGACCCGGTACAACGACTTCCGCAACGAGCTCGGCATAGCCACGAACATCCTCAAGACCCGGCTCGACTGGCTCGTCGACGCCGGCAACCCAGCGGCATGAGCGGACGCTGGGGGCTTCAGAACTCTGTCGCTTTCACAATCCGCTCTACATATGATCTCTGTGAGCCCGCCCAAGGCGCATCTACCCGGTAAGGGTGCGTCCTGCCCGTCGCATGGTGGGGGTGGCAGCCCGTTCGAGCCGGGCCGGGTCCGGGGAACTCACGCCTCGACGGGAGGTGTCGGGGTTCCCGCTTGCGCTTGGATATCGGCGTGAGCGTGCGTTCGCAGTCCCGCATGAGCGACGCTCGGTAACGGCCACCACCTCCATCCAAGATCTATCGTCAACCATCAGCTGGGACTAGACACAGAAACCTAGGCGGCGCGCGCCCAGGAGCCCAGGAAGAAGTAGATGGTCGACTCTTGGGACCCCAACGTCCCGCCGTCGTGACCCACGAGGTCGGTCGGCGCGACGTAGGCCTCGCCGGGCTGCACCGGAATCCACACGCAGGTGACGTCGTGGCGGCGGCTGTCGACGAACTCACCGAACTCGTCGTTGCCAGGAACCCGATCCTGATCGCGGCCCAGGGTTTGCGCGATGGTCAGGATGTCGGGAAAGCAGACCAGTAGCCAGCGGCTACCGGGGCCGAGGTTGAGCCCCATGCGCCTTCGGCTGCGCAGCCGGGTACGCAGCGGCTTGTTGTCCCGGTTGTCGACATGAAGGCCGGGCCGCAGCGTCGTGCCGGGGTAGACCGTGCTGGTCAGCCCATCGGCCGGGCTGCTGTGCGCGAAAAGGAACTCGGCACCGTGATCCAGCGCCGCGCCGGCAAGGCTTTCCCGGGCGCGGCGGCGGCCTTTGGCGGTGGACTGCCCGCGGTGGTGGTGTGTCGCGGCGTTGAGCATGGGCGCGGGCGGACGGATCACCTCGACGAGGGCGGGCGAGGGGGTAGCCGTGGTCGCTCGGTAGGACTCACGGTCCCCGTGCTCGACCGGGCGCCGGGTGGACGCGTCCGGCAGGATGGCGCCCACCTCGCAATCGCCCACGGCGCCGGAGAGCCGATAGACCTGTGATACCAAGAGATCCCTGTCCGCGCAGCCGGGAGCGAGCCGTACCACATTCATGGGCGCAGCATATTTGCCCTAGTCAACATCGGCGGATGCCGATCGAGTCGCGGCCGGTGCGATTTTCATGATCCCGCCACATCGATCGAGCGAAGCCGCCAGGATGGACAGCAGACACGGCCCGTGGACGGCCGTTTACACACGGGGAGAAAACACACATGAGCGCCACCGCTACCACTTTTATCTATGTCGCCACGTATTCGGACAAGGAGTCGGCCGAGGCCGACTACGAGGTCGTGAAGGATCTGCGCTCCAGCGGCCTGGTCGGGTCGTATGACGCGGCCATCGTCACCAAGGACGCCAAGGGCAAGGTGCACGTCAACAAGGACGAGACAGCCACCCGTCACGGCGCGTGGTGGGGCGTCGCCGCCGGTGCGGCGGTCGGCCTGCTCTTCCCGCCGGCGATCCTCGCCACCGCCGCTGTCGGCGGCGCGATCGGCGGCGTCAGCGGCCACCTGGCCAAGGGCATGTCCCGCTCGGAGGTCAAGGAACTAGGCGACTTCATCGATCCCGGTCAGGCCGGTCTGGTCGTCGTCGGGGAAAGCACCGTCGAGAAGGCTGTGCAGAACGCGGTGACCCGGGCCGAGAAGGAAAGCGCCGAGGAGCTCGGCGTCGACCCGAAGGACATCGACAAGGCTCTGCAGAACGCCGTGAACCAGATGTGACAAGCGGCGTCAGGCCGCTACGTGTGGGCGGTGCCCCGCGGCTCGGGGTTGCAGTATCTGAGCTGCACGTCGCGCGCCTGACGCCACAACAGGAAGAGCTCATGGAGATCGCCGCCGAGCTGGCGTGCGATCTCCTGTACCACTTCCCACTCCCGCAGACGCGGCTTGACGAAAGCGTCGTGAATCGTGGTGGGATTGATCCCGGTGGGCCGGCGCGCGCTGCGCGTGGCCCGCTGCAGTTGCCGCACACTGGGCTGCCCTGCGGCCAAATGCATGGCGTGCAGCCGTTCGAAGTAGAGCCGGACCGGCCCGTCGGGTACCAAGGGTTTGCGTAATCTAGCCATGTCGCTCCTCCCGCTGCCCAGTCTGGCCCGGGGGCGCTTGGCGTTCCGCGTACTTCTGCACACAACTTGCCTATTCGTCGAGAACCGATCGCATCTGGGCGGTCATCGACCAGTAGACCTCGGTGTCGGTCAGCGACAGGTTGCCGGCTTCCTCGGTGCCGCCGAGGAACAGCGGCACGGTGAGACCGGCGCATTTGCCGAAGGGCAGCTCCGCCACACCGCTGGCGTCACGCCATTGCTCGAAGTCCTCCGGGCACAGGATCTCGGAATCCTCCTCCAGCAGGAGGCGGTTGTGGAACTGCGCGACGCCCGCCTCGGTATCGAAAGCCTCGGCGTAGGCCGGTTCGTAAATGGCCACCGTCTTGTCATCGGCGCACCAACAGGCGATCCAGCTCCGGATCACCGCCGGATGACGCCGGTGTTAAGCCGCGGGGATCTTGATCCGTGGGCGCAAACCTCATTTCGAATTCCTCGAACATCGACCCGCCAATCTATCTGTCCACATGCGAATGTCCCTCATCCCTCCGAACCGGTGTGCACCGGCCTGCGGGTCGAAAGAGCCGAGTATCGGATGGGCGACGTCCGCGAATCGACTCCCCACCCACCTCGTTTAGACCTCAGCCGGTGGACGCTTGTGCGGTGACACGCCTTAAAAGCGAAAGCTAGCATGTTTGATCTTCTACCAGTTTCGAGGGCTAAATGAGGCTGCTTCACATCATCGCGACGCCGCGAACCGGGCAATCCAACACCCTTCGCGTCTCCGAGACTTTTGTCAACGAGCTACGGGCGGCCCGCAACGATGTCACCGTGGACGTCGTGGACCTGTACGACTACGACCTGCCCGCCATCGCCGGCGACAACATCGAGGCAAAATACACACTCATGGTCGGACAGCCGATCGACAAGAGCCATGAGGAATCGTGGCGGCAGATCGAGTCGCTGATCGCGCATTTCCTTGCAGCCGACGCCTATCTGATTTCCGCTCCGATGTGGAATCTGAGCATCCCCTACGCCTTGAAGTACTACATCGACTGCATCGTGCAGCCGGGTTACCTGTTCCGCTACAACGAAGTGGGCCAGGTCGTGCCGATGGTCACCGGGAAACGCATGCTGTGCGTGACTTCGCACGGCGGGGACTATTCGCCGGGCAGCCACCTGCAGGGCTACAACTTCCACGAACCTTACCTGCGATCGATCTTCGGTTTCGTCGGGGTGACCGATGTGGAGTTCATCAGCGCTCAGCCGATGGACGTCACCCCGGATCTGCGTGACGCGGCGATCGGCGCCGCGATACAACAGGCCGCGGCCTTGGCCGTCTCGTCCGGCTGGGCGGCGCCCTCTGCTGTGCCTTCCGCCAAGGCCGACGCCATGGCTGATTGACCTCAGCCACGGCAGCCCTGCCTCCTCAGGGCTCTAGCCGGCCGCCGAGCTGTTCGGCCAGGAGCCGTTCGGCGGCCGCGTAATAGCGCAGCCGGTTCTCCGGCACGTCCAGGCCATGACCCTCGTGCGGGAAAAGCAGATATTCGTGGGGGACACCGTTGTGGCGCAACGCCGCGACGATTTGCTCGGCCTCGTGCTGCCTGACAAACACATCGTTCTCGCCATGCGCGACCAGCACCGGAATCCTGATCCGGTCGGCCGCCGACAGCGGCGAGCGCTGCCTGAGCATCTCCTCCTCGGTGTTCGGGTCGCCCACCCGGGTGTAGATCAGCCGGGTGATCGGCCGCCGGTAGGGAACCATCGCGGGCAGGAAGGTCAACAGGTTCGCCGGTCCACACAGGTCGATCGCGCAGCGGAACACCTCAGGGGTGAAGGCCGCGCCCACCAGCGCGGCGTAGCCGCCGAATGAGCCACCCATGATGCCGACCCGGCTCGGATCGATGATGCCCCAGGCGGCGAGGTGGCCGATCGCGTCGAGCAGGTCGGTGTGCATGGCCCGGCCCCACTCTTTGTCGCCCGCGTTGACGAACGCCTTGCCGTATCCGGTCGAGCCGCGGAAGTTCACCTGAACGCAGGCGTAGCCGCGGTTGGCCAGCCACTGGGCTTCGATGTCGTACCCCCACTCGTGCCGTTCCCACGGGCCACCGTGGACGTGGACCACTGCGGGCAGGTCCCGGGCCGGCACATTGGGCGGGTAGCTGACGTAACCCGGTACCCGTAAGCCGTCGCGGGCGGTGTATTCGAACGGTTCCATCCGCGCCAGCTGGTACTCGTTGAGCTCCGGCCGGCTGTGGAAGAGGAAGGTGAGTTGGGCGGTGCTTCGCTGGTACGAGTAGTAGCTGACCGGCCCGTCACACGGAAGTGCTGACACCAGCCAGATTCCGTCGTCACGGGCGGTGCGGCTGAGCCCGATTTCGCAGTCCGCGCCGAGCCGCTTGCGCAGCCAGCCGAACTCGGTGGCGAAAACCGGATCCAGGAACACCCACTCCTCGCGTTCCTTGTTGAACACCACCGCTTGTGGCCGCTCGGTTCGGCAATCCCACTCGATGTGGCTGATGTCGAATGCGGGGTCCTCCGCGAGCACGGTCCTTTCGCCGCTGGCTACATCGATCGCCACCAACCGGATGGCGTTGGCGTCCAACGAGGAGATCAGGTAGATGGTCTGGCCGTCGCGAGAGAAGCTGATCCCGACCGACATGGCGTCCTCCGGTGGCACCGCCAGCCATCGGGTGAGGTCGCCGGAAGGCCCGTCGCGCAGGAAGATCTGATGACCGCCCGCCTCGGTCACGGCGACAGCTCCGCGCACAGCCAGGTCGGTGTCCACCAGCCAGCGGGCGTAGCCGGGGTTGTGCTGCTCCTTGGTGAGCGATCCGTCGGTCAGGTTCAGCCGGTAGACATCGTGCCACTGCGGGTTGTCCTTGTTGATGCCCAGCAACATTTCGGTGGGGCGGGACCGGTCGTGCCCCAGCACCCGCACCGAAACCTGATCGAAGGGCGTCGCGCAGCGCTGTTCGCCGCTGGCCAGGTCGACCAGCCACAGCCGCCAGTTCTCGTCGCCGTCGGTGTCGCGAAGATAGAACAGGGTCTGGTCGTCGTGGCAGAACCCGTACCGGCCGATCCCGCGACCGCTGGTGAGTGGGCGCGCCGAGGCCGGGTCGGCCAGCGGACCTACGTGCACGTTGGGCAACCCGCCGTGCGGGGCCAGGTAGGCCAATTTGGAGCCGTCCGGAGAGATTCGCGGGCGGGCGTACCGACGATCGGCGAACAGTACCGACCGGGGGATCAGCGGAACTGCTTCATACATCATGGGGCGCACGGTATGCCAGGAATCGCCCTATAGAAACCATCTTCTGCCTGATGTGCGGTGGCACCAGGTCCGGTACGGTTATGGCGTGCCCGCGTTCCAGACGCGATCGCTATTGATAGATCATGGTTGATGGTCCACGCTGATCGCATGTCGCAGGATCAGTCCGGCCCCGCCAGCAAGATCAAGCATGTATTCGTGCTGGTTCTTGAGAATCGTTCCTTCGACCACATGCTTGGCTTGGTGCTTGGCGCTGGCGTCGATGCGCAAACCGGTTCGCCGACAACGGCTGACGGCCCGACCGACGAAACAAATGTCTACAATGGAGTCACTTACTCGGTGCGGGCCAACGCCCCCTATGTGTTGCCGGTGGATCCGCCGCACGAATATGCCGACGTCCAGCTCCAGCTCACCTCCACCGCGGTCGTGGACAAGTCGGGTAAGTACCCGCCGCTGACCCTCGGTGGATACGTCGACAGTTACGGCGGTGAGGCGGTGGCGGAGAAAAGTGCCGAAGGGGTCGCCGACCCGGGTGTGGTGATGGCGTGCTACACCCCGCAGCAGCTGCCGGTGCTGGGCACGCTGGCGCGCGAGTTCGCGGTCTGCGATCGCTGGTTCTCCTCGATGCCCGGGCCGACCTGGCCGAATCGTTTCTTCCTGCACGCCGCGACCTCCGGTGGCCTGGATCGCAGCCCGACCGGGATGGAGATCGTCCGGTCGCAGTTCGGCGGCTACCAGTTCGAGAACGGCTCGATTTTCGAGGCGCTGGACAGGGCGGGCCTGCAATGGCGGGTCTACTGCGGCGATCCGCTGCCGCAGGTTTCCGCCCTGTCGGTGATGACGCTGGAGACGATGCGCACGCACTACCGAAAGTTCGACTACTTCGCCGACGATCTGCGCGACAGCGACTTCGATGCCGCTTACGTCTTCATCGAACCCAACTACGGGGTGCTCGAACGTCCGCTCGGTGATTTCCAGTGCGGCAACAGCCAACATCCCAAGGACGACGTGACGCGGGGCGAGGCTTTGGTCAAGCAGACCTACGAGGCGATCCGCCAGTCCCCGCTCTGGGAGTCCAGCCTGTTGGTGGTGACCTACGACGAGCACGGCGGCTTCTACGACCACGTGCCGCCGCCTGCGGCAGTCCCACCCGGGGATGTGGAAATTCCTGGCAACAACGGCAACGGCTTCACCTTCGAGCTGCTCGGCACCAGGGTTCCTGCCGTCGTCGTTTCGCCCTGGGTGCCAGATGTGCGCGCGGCTCTCGATGGCCGAGGCTGTAACCTCATCGACCACACCGAGTACGACCACACCTCGCTGCTGTCCACTGTGGAGCGTCTGTTCGGTCTGCCGTCGCTCACGGACCGCGACGCCGCCGCGAACGACTTCCTGCACCTGTTGTCGGCCAGGCAACCCCGCGATACGCCGCGCACGTTGCCGTCTCCCGCGGAGTCGGGTTTCGAGTGCGGTGTCGGCCGGATCGACTTCGACCCGGCCGACGCCCGGGAGCCGGTGGACGCGGCGCTTCGTGGTTTCGTGCAGCTGGCGGCGATCCAGGAGAGACGCCTCGAACCGCAGGCCAGTTCCCAGATCGCCGACAGGGCGGAGGCCATCACCACCAAGGCGGAAGCGAGCCGGTATCTCGTGGAGGTGGCGGCGAAGATGCGCACCGCCGGGTTCCTCGGCTAGCTCAGCGGGAGCCGGTCAGCAAGTCCTGCGCTTGCCTGGCCACCGGCATCACCCCTCTATCTACATTGGACAGAAGGACGGCGACCTGTTCGCGCTGCGGGTAGATATCGAGCTGTGCTTCATAACCGGGAGTGCCCCCGTTGTGGCCGACTATCCGGATGCCGTTGACGGTCTGATCGCTGAATCCGTAGGCGTACCTGTCCATCGGCGGCCCGCCCGGCCGGTTGGCGTCCACCTTTCCGGCCGTGACCATTTCGACGAGCGGCGCAGGCAGCAGCTTGCCCGATTGAAGTGCGGTGGCGAAGGAATACATGTCGGACACGGTGGAGTAGGCGCCACCGGACGGGTTCGCCACGTGCACACGATCGCCGCTGTCACCGCCGTCGGGCAGGTAGCCGAGCGCCATCCCGGCGACGTCCCGCGGCCGGTAAGCCTCGATGCCGGTGGCGGTCATCCCGGCGGGTTCCAGCACATGCGAGCGAACATAAGCGGCATAAGGCATCCCGCTGATCTTCTCGATCACCGCTCCCAGCACGATGAATCCCGCGTTGCTGTAGGCGAAGCTGCTACCCGGTTTGGACACCGGCCGCTGGGCCACGATTTGGGCGACCGTGGGCAATTCCGGTCCCAGCGCCTCGGCCAGCCCTGAGGTGTGGGTCAGCAGATGATGGAGGGTGATCTCCGGGGCGAGCCCGGGGACGTAGCGCGCGGCGCTGTCGCCAAAGGACTGGGTGAGCTGAGCGACGGCCACCCCGGTGAACATCTTGCCCATCGAGGCGATGTTGAATTTGGTGTCGACGGTGTTCGGGGCGTTGCGGGCGCGGTCGGCCAGGCCGTAGGCCCGTTTGAGGACGGCCTCTTGCGGCCGGGCCACCAGCACCGTACCGGAGAAGGTGCCAAGGAATGCCCAGGAGTCTGGCAGCGAACTCACAGGAGTGGTGCATCCCGCCAAAACCGCTGGTAGAGCTAGGAGTAGCGTGCGCCGGTCGATAGTCATGAGCGCGAACGTACGTTTACCGTGGTGCCTGAAGAAACTTCTTAGCCGGACAGCTGAACGGACATCGGGCCATGGCAATGCGGGTGCGGCTGGCGGCCGAAACCGAAGTGCGCCACTGCTATTCACCAGGGCAGGAGGTGCTGCGCAGCCTGCATGTGCTGCAGGCGGTCAAGCGTCATCCGTTGCATGTCTCGTGGGCGCTGCGCACCCGCGCCCGCATGTCATCGGCGTTGAAGCGGCAGGCCGACCGATTCGCCTTCTGGTCAAAGGATCGTCCGCTGGCCCTGCGCCAGGTGTGGCTGGAGCGCCCGGCGACCTGGGCCGATGATCTGGCCGCGTTGCGGCGGGCGCCGGCGCAAGACTTCGCCGAGGAGCTTGCCCACGCGGCGCTGCTGCGAAATGGACTCGGTGATCGCCTGGCATTGTCGCGACTGCCCGATCACCCGCAGCTTCGTGCCCTCATCAAGGACCCGGCCGGTTTCCGCGACGGGTTCGCGGATTTCCTCGACGACTATTGGAACGTGTGCCTCGCCCCGCAGTGGCCCGGGATGCAGGCGCGTCTCGATCAAGCGGTGGCCGCCGGTCTGCCTCTGGACCGGGTATCGCCACACATCACCTGCAACAACGGCGAATATCTGATGCGCCCGCCCGGCAAGACCGATCGGCCAGAGCTCCGTCTCGCCTTGGCAGGAGATGATTCTGTGGTACTGATGCCCTCCCACTTTGTCTGGCCGGAGCTGGTGGCGCTGGCGCAGCGGCAGGAGCGCCAGACGCTGACGATCATTTACTCGCTGCCGCAGGTGCACGAGGAGGGCCAGCCGCCCTCGCCGCCCTTCGAGGTGCTGCGGTTCCTGCGCTCGGCCGGTGATCCGACCAGATTGCAGATCCTGCAACTGCTTGCCGAGCGGCCGCGCTCGACGCAGGAGCTGGCGGGACTCATCAAGCTCACCGATGCCGCCATTTCCAAGCACCTCAAACTGCTGCTGGAGGCCGGCTGGGTGGACTGCCATCGGCAGAGTTATTACGTGTACTACCGGTTACGGCCGGGTGCACAACACGAGCTGGGGCGAGGCCTGACGCAGCTGCTCGGTCAGTGACGTCGCCACCTATTCCTGCTGGTAGACGCGGATGTAGTCGACCTCGAGCTGGCGGGTGAGGGTCGGATCGGTGAGGCCGACGTTCCACCGGCGCTGCCAGTCGTTGTCCACCATCATGTGCAGGATGAGCTGCATCGGCCCGTTCTCGATATTCGCGGCGCCGGTGAACTGAGCACACTTGACGCCGTCGATGTACCACGCGATGTGATCGGGCTGCCAGTCCATGCCCATCCGGACGAACTGCTTCGAGTAGTCCTTGGTCGCGCACGCGCCGTTCTTGAACTTGCCGCTGTTGACGTGATGCGATTCCGTGCGGTTGTTGTAGTGGTAGGTCATGAACATCGTGGTTGGATCATCGCCGAGCAGCTCGAGAATGTCGATCTCTGAGCGATAGGTGTAGGTGCGGTCGGTCGGCAGCATCCAGAAAGCGGTGAAGAACCCTTGCGTGGCTGGGAATTTGAACCGCGACTCGACATAGCCGTAGGTGAAGGAGAACAGGTAAGGCCCATCGTTCGCCCTCGCCCGAGCGGTCGACAGCATCCCGGCCTTGTAGGTGCAGGACCCGTTCTGGCAGGACTTCGAGGCGAAGGGCGGGTTGAGTGGGGCGGCGATCAGCTTCGCGGTGCCGTTGGAGACCACGACCTGGGACGGCTGGTAGTGCTCACGGCCGTTGTTGAAGGTCGATGTGCAATCGCCGTTGTTCCAGTCAAAACACGGCGAGAGCTTGGTCTTGTCGTAGGAGGTGCCCGAGAACTCCTCGGCAAGGCTTATCTTCCACTTCTTTCCGGCCGCCGCGGCCATCGGCGGCGCGATCGGGCACACCCCTGCGCTGACCGCGAAGGCGCAGGAGGGAGTCTGCGTCGCCAGCGGCGTCCCGGACGGGCCAGCGGAGGCGACAGGTGTCTCGCTGGGCTCGCCACCTGGTGTTTCCATTGCTTCCGTCGCCGTGATGGCCGAGTCTGACGGTTGTTCGCCAGTGGACTGAAGCGAGTCCAGATTCGCCGCGCCGATGCCGGCTGCCAGCACCATCGCCAACCCGGCCACTATCGCGATCGGTGCAGCCCACCGCATTCGCCGACGGTGTCTGCCAGGACCTGTTTCCGGGTCCGGTGAATACCTGGAATCGATAGGGCTCACAACGCCAGGACGCTACACGACTGTCGATTGGCAGGCTAGAGATAGCCACGATCCTGACAGGCGTTGCACTCATTAGGGTTTGATCCACGAAACTACAAATTTCGTTGTGCCAGCTAGCTCATTCACGCGCGAGTCGCGTGGTGGCGGACTGTGTGAGGTGATGGAGCCTTTCGGCGATATCTGCCCTGGTGCGAAGTACGTCCTCGAGCTTTACCCGCCATTTCCCCGTTTCGATGTTGCGAATGTCTACCCGCTGCGAGCGCGTGAGCTCGGTGCGGGTGGCGAGCAGGTCGCGCTGGTAGGACGGTCCGAGCACGGCGGCGAGCTGATCTCCGTACCAGGCAAAGATGTCGTCAGCAGCGCAGACATCTACTAACGTGCGGGCCGCGTCGAACGCGACTCTTGGCTGGTGCAGAACATTTGCTGGCATGAGGGCCTCCCCGCGCAGATATGTCAATCCTCAGATAGTCCGCGAAGACCGTGCAGCGCGCAAGTGCTCAGGACGGGCTGGGTGACGGCGACGGGCTCGCCGACGCTACGCGGCTGGGCGTTGGCTTCGGGCTCACCGAAGGCGTCGGGCTCACCGATGGCGACGGGGCGGCCGGTGTGTTGGCGGCCGGCGTCGGCGGAAGCGGAAGCGGACGGAAGTCGCCGTCTCTGCGGTAGTAGTCGTCGCGGCGGTAATAGCCGTCGCGGCCAGGCCCGTGGTCGGAGCTGTAGGTGCCCGCGATGCCGCCGATCACGAGCCCGGCTCCGCCGCACAGGCAGGCGCCGAGCAGGAAAGCGCCGACCAGACCGAGCGCTTGCTGCGGTGAGGGCCATTGCGGCCATGACGACCGGGCGGCGGGCGAGACAGTGGCAGGCCGTGGGCCGATGTCGCCGCTCTCAACCGGCGCGTCGGATGGAAGGTCAGACCTGGTCATGTCGGCTCCGAATTCTTCCTCAGGTGAGTGGTGGTCAACTCCACTGTGATCGAATCGGCCGCCACCAGGCGACGAAACCCTAAGAAAAACGTGAGAGTTTGCCGGAATCCGAGCCTGCGCCGTGTCGGCGCACCATGGCGGCCGCGAGCGGGGCGGCGTCGAGGTCGCCCTTGCCTATGCGGGTGGCGATGGTGCGCCGGACCATCCGATCGGCGAGCGCGGGAAAGTGCCGGGCGATCGCCATTTCCAGCCTGCCGCGCCGTGTGGTGGCCACGTTGCGGGGAGCTTTGCGCGCGGTGGCCGCGCGCAGGATCGCCGAGACGACTCCGGCGGCCGGTTCGTAGCGGGAAACGCCCTGCAGGGATAGACCCGCCTGGGCGGAGGCGTCGTGAATCGGCGAGGCCACCATGCTCGGGTAGACCACGCTGACGCCGATGTGGGTGCCGACCTCCAGCCGCAGCGCATCGGCGTAGGCCACCAGGGCCCGTTTGCTCACCCCGTAGGCGGCGGCCAGCGGGAGCGGCAGCACGGCCATCCGGCTGGCCACAAAGATCACCCGGCCGCGCGAGGCCTCCAGGGAGGGCACAGCGGCTGCCGTGGTCGCCCACGCCGCCAGCAGATTCACCTCGAGCTGCTGCCGTGCGGCGGCGCCCGGGGCCAGCTCGGCCGGGGCCGGGCCGCCCACCCCCGCGTTGTTGATCAGCAGGTCCAGCCCGCCCAGCAGGTCCACCGCCTGCGCTACCGCCTGCGCGGCGGCCGTGGCATCGGTCAGATCGCAGGGCAGCACGGTGACCCCATCCAGCTCGCCGCCGCGCAGATCGATGCCGACCACTCTGGCGCCCTCGGCGGTGAGCCGCCGGCACAGCAATCGGCCAAAGGTGCCATCGGCGCCGGTGACTATCGCACGACGCCCGGTCAGGTCGCTCATTTGGCACTCCAGGCGATGCCTTGGCCGCGGGCGCGGCGGCGGGCGCCCTCGCGTAGCTCGCGGGCGGCGAGGGTGAGGTAGGCGTCGAAGTCGATGCGCATGGCCGGTCGCCGGTCGCCCCAACGGTCGTGGGCAGCGCGCAGCACCGCTTCGCAGTCGGTGCGCTGCTGCGCCAGGGTGGGCAGCGCGTAGCTTCCGGCCAGGTGCGCGGCGACCAGACGGGCCTGCGCCTCCACCACCGGCAGGGCCGCGCCGGTGGACTGGATCAGCCCGACGAACATCAGGCCGGTCGCTTCGAGGTGGAAAACCCTTCGGTACAAAGGCATCCGGTCGGCTCCCGCGCCGAGCAGCGCTTGCTCGAGAAAGGGCAGATTTATCTGGTACCCGGTGCACCACACGATCAGATCGACGGCGGCTTTGGTTCCGTCCACAAACGACACCACCTCGCCGTCGATGCGCTCGATGCCGGGGCGAGGGTCGATCTCGCCGTGGCTCAGCCGCGACAGCAGCCCGTCGGAGAGGGTCGGGTGGTCCTGAAGGAAACCCTCGCCGGGCTCGGGCAGCCCGTAGCGGGTGGGGGAGCCCACGGTCAGGCGCAGCATGGTCTGGCTGATGCGCTGGCGCATCCGCCACGGCAACCGCTTGGCCAGGGCGCCGTTGAGCGTGTCGGAAGGCTTTCCCAGCAGATGTTTGGGCACGATCCACACGCCACGGCGCAGCGACAGCAGGGTCTGCTCGGCGACGTGAGAGGAGTCGACGGCGATGTCCATGGCCGAGTTGCCGCCGCCGACCACCAGCACCCGCCGCCCGGCCAGCTGTTCGGGGCCGCGGTAGTGGTGGCTGTGCAGCTGCTCGGCGGTGATCTCGCCGGGGTAGCTCGCCGGGCGGGGAGTGCTGTTGTGGCCGTTGGCCACCACCACGGCGTCGAAGCGCTCGGTGATGCTGCCGTGCGGGCCGGTGGCGGCGACCTCCCAGGTGCCGTCGGGCTGCCGGGTGACCCGCTGCACGGTGTGCTGCAACGAGACCAGGCCGGTGAGCCGGAAGGTGTCGGCGTAGTCGCGCAGATAACCGGCGACGCGAGTGTGATCGGGGTAGTCGGGCCAGTCGGCCGGCATCGGGAAGTCGGCGAATTCGGTGCGGCCGCGGCTGGTGTTGAGGTGCAGCGTCCGATAGGCCGACGAGTGCGGGGCACCGAAGATCCAGAGGCCGCCGACGCGGTCCCCGGCCTCGAAGCACTTGGCGCGGATGCCGTTGTCCGCCAGCGCCTTGAGAGTCGCGAGCCCGGCCGGTCCGGCGCCGATCACGGCGACACGCGGGGCGGGGTGGGGCACGGTCACCTCCGGGGTCATTAATCCATCACTCGTTGGATAATGACCCGCACGAGGTGGCGGCGTCAAGTGATCACCGATACATCCGGTCCACCCATCGGTGAACGAAAGCCCGGAACGCGGCCCTTTCCCGGCTCGTGCGCTTGCCGCTGACCACGTGCGCGTGCACCGCCCAGACCAGGCTGCGCACGGCTATGTGCGGGGTGGGCTCGGACAGCAAGCCCTGGCGATCGGCGGCGGTAAGCACCGACTCGACGGCCTGATACAGCGGGGTCGCGAAGGCGGCGTCCAGCTCGGCATGCAGGTCGGGCTCCGACCATCGGCGCAGCCAGAGCCCGGTGGTCTCGGGCACCTTCTCCAGGAAGTCCACGAAGGCATCGAGCAGCGCGTGCAGGTGTTTGAAGGTCTCCTGCTCGCCTTCGCCCACGCTCGCGCGCGCGGCGGCCACGGCGGCGGCCAGCGCTTCGCTCTCCGCCTCGAACACCTTGGCGAAACACGCTCGGTAGAGCTCTGCCTTGGTACCCACATGGTGATGAACTGTCGCCACGTCGATGCCGGCGGCGGTGGCGACGTCCCGCATGCCCACGGCGTCATAGCCGCGCCGGGCAAACAATTCCGTCGCCGCGCTCAGGATGGCCACGGCGGTGTCGCGCTGGTCCGCGCGGCGGGGGCGACCGGGCCCACGTCGAGCTGTAGTCATGGTGACCATCCTGCCCTACAATCCAGCAAATGTTGGATTAAGGAGGACCGGATGACGTCACTGGCCCAACCCGACCTCGCCCAGGCACATCGGCTGCCGCGCTCCGGGCTGCTCGCCTTCGCCGGCGGCTCGCTGGGCATGGGCATCTGGGTCACCGTTCCCGGCCTCCTGCTGCTGTATTTCCTCACCGACACCCTCGCGGTCAGCCCCTGGCTGGCCGGGCTGGTGCTGCTGCTACCGAAGATTATCGATGTCATTATCCACCCGTGGGTGGGCCATCTGTCCGACAACGGGCTGCGCCGCCGCGGCCACCGCCGTGGGCTGATGATGCTCGGCTGCGCGCTGCCGCTGGCCTTCGCCGCCATCTTCGCCTTGCCCACCGGGCTCACCGGGCCACCCGCCGCGCTGTGGGTCATGGTCTTCTTCATCGCGGGCAACCTGCTCTTCGCCGTGTACCAGGTGCCCTACCTGGCCACCCCGGCCGATCTGGCCATCGGCTACCACGAACGCACCCGCCTGATGGGCTTCCGGATGGTGGTGCTCACCCTCGGCATCCTCCTAAGTGGAGTGATCGCTCCGGTGATCGCGGGTGGCGAGACCCCGACCCGAGGCGGCTACACCCTGATGGGCGCCACCCTCGCCGCCGCGATGCTCGTGGTGATGCTGATCGGGCTGCGCGGGGTGCGCACGCTGACCGCCGTCGCGCCGACCTCGGTCAGCGGCGCGGCGCACGCCCCGGGATTGCGCAAAATCCTTGCCGCCCTTGGTGACCGGCAGTTCCGCTGGCTGCTTGCCGCCTACCTGCTGATGTCGACCACCACCCACCTCGTGCTCGCCGCCGTGCCCTACTACGCCGAGTACGAGCTGGGCCGCACCGGGCTCACCGCCGTCCTGGTGGCCGCCTTCGTCGCGCCCGCGCTCCTCGCCACACCCGGCTGGGTCATGCTGACCCGCCGCATCGGCAAGCAGCCGGGCCTGCTCATCGCCCAGCTCACCTTCGCCGCCGCATCGCTGGTGCTGGCCATCGGCCAAGCCGCAGGTGTGGCCGTTGTCGTTGGTGCGGTGGCGATTCTGGGCATCTGCTTCGCCGCGATGCAGCTGCTGCCGTTCTCGATGATGCCCGACGTCATTCGCGCGGGCGGCGCCGAGGGCACCACCAGAGCCGGCTCCTACACGGGAATGTGGACCGCGGCCGAGGCCACCGGCGGTGCGCTCGGGCCCTACCTCTACGCCGCGTGCCTGGCCCTCGGCGGGTTCGTGGCCAGTGCGGCCGGGCAGCAGGTGGCCCAGCCGGCACAGGCGCACGACATGATCCGGCTCGGGTTCGGCCTTGTTCCCGCCGCGCTCATGGTGGTCGCGGTGCTCTGCCAGCGCCGCTACACCCTCGACCGCGACCTGCGGGCCTGACTCAGCCGGCCGCCCGGCGTGCCGCCTCGAACGGCGCCCGGTCGAAAAGGAACCGGCTGAAGACGATCTTTCCATCTTGGACGGTGACGCATTCCGCGCCGGGCGCGTGCTTCACCAGGACGGTCTCGGTGTCGTACATGATCAATGCGGTCTCGTCGTCGCCGAAAGCCGCGATCAGCTCCGTGCTGATGAGCATCTCCACAAACGGGCCCATGAATGCGCGGTAGGCCGCCGCGCCCTCGATCCGTCCCGCCGGCGCGTCGCAGACAATGTCGTCGGCGATGAAACCCATGGCCCGGTCCAGGTCCTTGCCGGTCCACGCGTCGTGATAAGCCAGCGCTGTCCGCAGGGCCGCTTTGGTGCTGCCAGTCATCGTTGTTCCTCTCCTCGCACAAATGCCTCTACGTGTTGAGACACCGTCGTCGGCGGGAACGGAACGGTGGCACGATGTGATCATGTCCGCCGACGCACTTGCCAGCGCCCGCACCGGAGACGAGGAGGCGTTTCGGCAGCTCACCGACCCTTACCGCGCCGAGCTGCAGCTGCACTGTTACCGCATGCTCGGCTCGCTCGCCGATGCCGAGGACATGCTGCAGGAGACGCTGCTGGCGGCCTGGCGTCACCTGGCCGGCTTTGAGGGCCGCGCGTCAGTGCGGGCCTGGCTCTACCGCATCGCCACCAACCGGTGCCTCAACGCGTTGCGCGACAAGAAACGCCGCATCCCGCCGACGCCGGTGCCGCCGTTCTCCCCGCCCGAGCCGACCAGCCATGCGGAGGCGGTCTGGCTCCAGCCCTACCCGGACGACCTGCTCAACGCGATTCCCGACGCCGGGCCGGGGCCGGAGACGCGCTACCAGAGCCAGGAAGCGGTTCGGCTCGCTTTCGTCGCCGCGTTGCAGCTGCTGCCGCCGCGCCAGACCGCCACCCTGCTCCTGCGCGACGTGCTCGGCTTCTCCGCGGCCGAAGTCGCGCAAATGCTCGCCACGACCGAGACCGCGGTCAAGGGCACCCTGCAACGGGCTCGCGCGACGCTTGACCAGAGGCGTGGCGATGAGGTGGCGTTAGTTGTCCCCGATTCGGTGCAGGAGCGCGACCTCACCCGGCGTTTCGCCGAAGCGTTCACCACCGACGACATCGCCGGGATCGTCGCCATGCTCACCGATGACACCTGGCTGACCATGCCGCCGGCCCCCCACCAGTACCGGGGCGCGGACGCCATCGCCGGCTTCCTGCGCGCCAGCGCGGCCTGGCGGTCCGGCCGCCGGTTCCGGCTGCTACCCGTGCGCGCCAACACCCAGCCCGCTTTCGGCTGCTACCTGCCGCAGGCCGGCGAGTCGATCGCCTACCCGGCCGGGCTCATCGTGCTGACCCTTGGCGCAGACCGGATTCACGCCATCACCCGGTTCCTCGACGACGACCTGTTCGCCCGATTCGGGCTTGCACCGGCGATCTGAGGGCGACATCGGCGACTGAGTCGCTTAGGGCATCGCGATTCATCTATGCCACCGGGTGCTTGCGGCAGACCATCGATGGATGCATTCGGCATTTGGAGGTCACATGCTAATTCCCCGCTTCCGGATCGGTGCGATCGTCATCCTCACCCTCACCGCGCTCGGCCTGGTGCTTCCAGCCGGCCCGGCCATGGCCGCGGCCGAACCCGCGGTCGTCGCGCACGCGGCCGATGGTCCGAAAAAGCTTGGCACAGTGAAACTCTCGGTCCCCACCAAGCAGACCGGCGATGCGTCGGTGAACGAGGACGTCCCCTGCTTCGCCGAGCTCACCGAGCCCTTCCTGGGACCGGGCCTGCAGGTCTACACGCACGTCAACGTGTTCTGCGCCCGGGCCATCTACATGATCTACGCCGAAGTCATCATCTTCTGGAACGGCAACCCTTATCTGCCTTCGTTCAACTCCGGGCAGCTGTTCGGCGGCGACAACCTCAACGTCGTCAGCTTCGGCGCACCGTGCAACAACGGTTCTATCTACCAGGCATTCGCCTACGTCGAGGTCTGGAACCCCGGTGGCGGCGACTCCGCCGAGATTGTCAGCGACACCTATCTCAGGTGCTGAGCTGGCAGCCGCCCCGCCGCGATCGGACACGCGGCGGGGCGGCACACTGGAGCGCATGGGCTCGGAACTGTTCCTGCTGCAGATGTCGGGGGTTCCGGGCTCCGGGAAGTCCACCATCGCCGGCTTGGATTCTGACAATGAATGATCGCCTGCCTGAGTTCTTCCCAAAGTTCAAGAAGCTTCATGGCGTTTATGTGATGCGACGGACCTACGAGGCGACCTGCGCGTTCTTGGACGGGTATGAGGTGGGCTGCGGTCATCGTGTTCTCAAAGAGTTTCACAGCTGGCTTGTTCCGCGTGGGAAAGGGCGACCGGAGTTGTACTGGCCACAGCTCGTCCTGTGCGAGGTGTATCCAGACAATGCACTGCCGGACATCCGGTATTTCACCCCTGAGCAGGACGAGCAGGCAGTGGCGGTGCTGTTCAATTTGCTCGAGGAATTCTTCGAAGCAGGTGAACAACACGGATCCAAAGTGGATCAGCGCTTTCGGATCAAGCTACAGACCGACGAGCGCAATGCGTGCACCATGATGTTCGAGCCGATGGGCGTGACCTATGACCTCGGTCCCGACGAGAACATGTACGCGGAAGCGCAGTCCATGGAAAAGCAGGAGATGGAAATCGTTGTATGGCCCGGCGGGATTTCCGTCTGGCCGCCAGGCCCTGTCAAGACCTTCGACGCGGCCGGCAACGAGCTCGATGAGCTGAACTACTAGAACCGGCGGCTGCCGAGGTCTGAGAGGCGTGCTCAATGCCCGCTAGGCCTCGGCAGCTTCGAGCCCGCTTCGGCACCGGATCGGGCCTCTCCATGGATTCGACCCGGCCAAGTCGTCACGCTATTCAACGCGGAGTGTGAGAGTGGGTTCGTCCTTGTTTCCGGCGAAGCGCGCGGATGGCAGTTTTTCCGTAGCCATCCGATATTCGGTGCAGCGCAGCGACGGTGTGCAGACGGCACAGGATCGGCTTCGCGTGTGGACCGAACACAAGGCAACGCATGTTGACATGGATCGCGAGTTCGTTCGCGCGCCGTTCGTGGATGCCCCGGATCCGTCCACAATGCAAGTCATCTTCGACTGCCGCCCGTCTGCGGTCCTCTGGAAAGGTCTCATGATCGAAGTGGTGAACCAGCTGGATTCGGCCGAAGGAATTCGGCGGATCGGCTTCTGGGATCTGATAACAAATCTCGCGCATCCCGCATCGACGGTGGGAGCTGTTTAGGACGGAAGCTCTGGCGTTGGCAGGCCTGGGCCGGGGAGGACGGCCAGCTCCGCGGGGCTGATCGGCTCGTGGCAGGTCTCGCAGACCAGGGCCGCGTGGAGTGTTCCGCCGCAGGTGCTGTGACGGGTGAGCCGTGGCGGGCCGGCCTGGTTGGCGTAATGCTTGTCGCCCCAATGCATCAGGCCGATGATGGGCACGGCCAGTTCGTAGCCCATCGGGGTGAGCTGGTATTCGTAGCGCACCGGGCGTTCCTGATAGGGGACCCGCTGCAGCACCTCGGCCGTCACCAGGCGGCTGAGGCGATCGGTGAGGATGTTGCGGGCCACGCCCAGGCTGCGCTGAAAGTCGTCAAATCGGCGCAGCCCAAGCAATGCGTCCCGCACGACGAGCAGGGTCCATCTTTCGCCCAGCACCTCGAGGCTGCGGGCGATCGAGCAAACCTGATCATCGTAGGAGCGTCCGAGCATGTCAGTTACCGTATCCGGAGGCGAGTAGGAGGTCAGCCACCCGTCGCGGTTCGTCGACCTGGACGTAGTGTCCGGCGTCGGGCAGCAGGTGCAGGTCGCTGTTCGGGAACAGCTCGGCGAAGCGGCGGGCCACCCGTGGGGTGAGGTACCGATCCTTGGCGCCGAAGACAATCCGCACCGGTGGCGTGAAGTTGCGCAGCAGACCGACCCGCCGGGTGCCCCGGATGACCGTGCCGATGAGGTCTTCGTTGAGTCGCCAGAACGCTGGGCGGGCCGCGTCGAACTGTTCGTAAAGTTCGGCGACGAATGGCCCGCGGATGGCGGGATCCTGAATGAACTTGCCGACCTGCCACGTGAACATGCGCCGGTCGAGGCCAGGCCACCGCCGTGCCGCGGCGCGGGCCGCGTTGCGCAGCAGCGGCGTGGAGTAGAGGGCGATCGCGGGCGGGCGTTTGAGCCCCGCGGTGCGGTTGTAGTAGGTGTTGAGCAGAACCAGCCGCTGCACCCGGCCGGGATTAGCCAGCGCCCACTCGATGGCCGGCGGCCCGGAGGCGTCGTGGGCCACCAGAATGACTTTCTGGGTACCCCATAGGGCTGAGACGGCATCGATTACGGCGGCGACATCGCCGATCTGATTCGTTGCGGTGTAAGGATATCCGGCTGGCTTGTCGGAACGGCCCCAGCCCAGAAAGTCGAAGCGCACCACGGGTGCGCGCCCCACGAGATGGGGCAGGAGGTGGTCGTAGAGGTGAAGGTTGTCCGGGAAGCCGTGCATAAGCACGACCGGGGCCCCTGGCCCGGGCACAAGCTCGGCGTGGATTCGGTGGGGGCCTCTCGTCACGTTGATCGCTTCCGCACTCAGTAGCGTCATGCAACGAACCTACCTCGAGTTAGTTGCGTGACGCAACGCAGTGCTGCTACCGCGAGTCCCGTACTACCTTGACAGCCACAGTACTGCGAGATACGGTACAGCTCGGAGGTGGGGATATGGGCACGAGCAAGGTCACGTCGGATCTGTTACGTGGGAATACCGACACGATGATCTTGCGGCTGCTGGCGGAGGCGGACCGCTACGGCTACGAGATAGTCAAGTTGATCGCCGAGCGATCACAAGGCGAGTACGAGCTGAAGGAAGCCACGATGTACTCCAGCGTGCGACGCCTGGAGACCGATGGCGACATCACGTGGTACTGGGGCGACGAGTCCCAGGGTGGGCGGCGCAAGTACTTCCGGATAACGGAAAAAGGCAGAGCGACCTACGCGCGCAACAAAACCAACTGGGAGTACGCGAAGCGCGTGCTGGACACCTTGCTGTAAGGGGACAACAAACTATGAGCGACAAACTTAACGAGTACGTTGACGGCGTCTTCGCCCCCTACGAGGGCACGAAGAGTGTCGGCGAGCTGAAGGCGGACCTGCTTGCGGACTTGCAGGAACGGTTCCGTGAGCTGCGTGCCGAGGGCAAGGACGAGGCGACGGCCTTCGACCTGACCGTCGAGAGCATCGGCGACATCGAGGAAACGGTGCAGGAGGTGTCCAACCTCTCCCGCGTTCTTGAGCGGCAGGTCGTAACGCGATTCGACTCGAGCGCCCTGCAGGGAACCGACTTCGCGGGAGTCACCGCGCGGCAAGGAAGGTTCGGCACGAGCGCGTTGCGCGGCTCCAACTTCGCCAACGCAGACCTGTCCGGAAGCAAGTTCAAAAGCAGCGATCTGGGCCAGACGAATTTCGACGGCGCCGATCTGACCGATGCCGTTCTGACCACGGCAGAGCTGTCGGGGGCCAGCTTTCGCCGGACCCGCTTGGTGCGCACCGACTTCAGCATGTCCGGGCTCACCGATGTCCGGTTCAGTGACACCGCCCTGACCGACGTCCTGTTCCGCAAGACTGATCTCAAGCGCACCGTGTTTGAGCGCTGCACCTTCACCGGCGTGGACTTCACCTACTCGGATCTGCGTGGCCTCAACTTCGACAAGGCGGTCTTCACCAGTGTGAAATTCGACCGGTCTGGGCTCGAAGGCATCTCCATGCGGGGCGCGATCCTGCGCGACTGTTCCTTCCGTGGGGGTTGGAGCAAGAAGTACTACAAAGCCCTGGCCACCGTGAACTTCGAGGGGGCGCGGATGGACAAGCTGACCTACGCCGCGCTCAAGGGTTTCGGCGTCGAGCCGTCCAACGTGACTGTCGAATAAAAGAACCAGGCCATGCAGCGGTCTCCGGCGGCGCAGAAACGCCACCGGAGACCGCTTGTCGGCTATCGAGCTATGGTTTTGGCCGAGGTCCTCAGCACCGGACGTGGGCTCCCTGTCCGACTAGGAGCGTGTCCTTGGACCATCCTTCGACGCCGTTGGTGAAGTCGAACAGATGCGTCCAGCTCCCTTGTCCGACCCCTGCGTTCTGCCAGCAGTCCACCTGCACCCAGTGGCTGGGCTGGCCGAACTGTCCCGGCACCGCCGCCGGACAGGTGGTGCTGGGGCCGGTCCGGATGTTGATGTTCGTCCCGGCGAAGAAGTTGCCTTCGCGCCCGTCCTTGATGCTCCAGTTGTTGTCCGGACACGACAGGGCCGCGAACGCCGGGCTGCCGGTGGGAAGTACCACCGCCATGGTGGCCGCCGCAGCGAGTCCAGCCGCTGTCAGTGCTGCTCTGATCCGCATTATTTCCTCCCGTGATACTGCGGAAAATTGCCTTGCACACAGGCTCGTGCGAGCGGATGGCGCTGGGCTGGCGCGGCGCTGGCGTCGCTTTTGGCCGCTCCTGGATGGCCGATGATGCCAATCTCGTTGTATGTCAGCTTCCCGAAACTGCATTGACCCTGTGTGGCGGTCAGGGAATGCTGGCATTTGACCGAAATGATCGACACATCTCGATCAACAAAGGGTTGTGTGGCCATGGGGGAATTTGAATATCGGGTTCTAGGGCCCGTGGAAGTCCTGGGGAGAAGGGGGAAAGTTTCGATCAAAGCTTCGCGGCAGCGGGCCGTCCTGGCCTCGCTTCTGCTCGAGGCCAACCGGGTGGTCTCGATAGACCGGCTGATCAGGCAACTCTGGGGGGATGCCCCGCCGGCGCGCGCGAGGAACACCGTTCAGTCACTCGTTCTGCGGCTGCGCAAGGCGTTCGCCGCAGCTCATCCCTGCCAGCCCAACGATGTCCTGGTGACCAAGCAGCCTGGCTACCTGCTCCAGGTTGGAGCGGGACAGCTCGATCTGGCCAGCTTCGACCAACTCGCCGCAGAGGGACGGGCCGCGCTGCTGGACGGAAAACCCGAGCGGGCCGCTGACTCGCTCGGCAGGGCACTGGCGCTGTGGCGCGGTGATCCTCTATCCGACGCGGCCGGCGTCGGGCTTCAGGAGGTCGACGTGCCACGCCTGCGGGAGCGGCGATTGCAGGCCATCGAGGATCGCATCGAAGTAGATCTGATGATGGAGCGGTACCCCGAGGTGATCATTGAGGTACCCGCCCTGATCGCCGAGCATCCGCTCCGTGAGCGGCTATACGGGCAGCTCATGCTGGCGCTGTATAGGGCAAATCGGCAAGCCGAGGCGCTGGAGGTGTTCCAGACGCTGCGCCGCCAGCTGATCGACGAACTTGCGGTCGAGCCCACCTCGGCGGTGCAACGGTTGCACCTGCAGATGCTGTCGCACGACCCATCGCTCGAGGTCGTCTCCCGGTGATCCGAGCCGGCTGAACAAAGATGTTCAGGTCACCCTGTTCTATCCAATGTGGATAGAACAGGGTGACGTCCGGAGCGCTCTGGACGCCGTGAAAGAATTGGCGAGTGCAGCTCAGGATGCTTGGACCGGTCGAGGTTCGCGTGGACGACGGCAGCTTGGCCGACGTGCCGGGCGCCCGGTTGCGCGCACTCCTGATCGCCCTGGCCCTCGAGCCGGGCCGGGTCGTTTCGAAGGCGACGCTCATCGACTGGATCTGGGGTGAGAACCCGCCCGCCGATGCGGCGAACGCCCTGCAACGCCTGGCTTCCCGGCTGCGCAAGGCACTGCCGGGAGGGGTGGTCGACGGGCAGACCGGCGGCTACCGATTGACGGTTGGCCCAGAAGCTGTCGATGCCCTGCGGTTCGAGGACCTCCTTGCCCAGGCCCGCCAGGCGGAGAGCCGTCCCGTTCGGGTTCGGCTGTTGCGCGAGGCCCTCGCCCTGTGGCGCGGTGCGGCCATGCAGGATGTCGGGCTGACCGACAGCGAAGCGTTCGACGCGGCGGCGACCCGGCTCGAGGCGCTGCGCCTGACAGCGATGGAGGACCGCTTCGAGACCGAGGTCGCTCTCGGTCAAGGGGCAGAGGTGGTGGCCGAACTGACCGATGCGGTGACCGCGCACCCGCTGCGGGAACGCCTGGTCGCCGCGCTGATGCGGGCCCTGGTCGCGGCCGGCCGTAACGCCGAGGCCCTGCTTGTCTTCGAGGGCGCCAGGGAGGCGCTCGCCAACGCGCTGGGCGTGGACCCTTCGCCGGAGCTGGCGGCTTTGCATGTCGCGCTGCTGCGAGGCGAGGTCGGGCGGCGGGAAGAAAACCGCAAGAGCAACGTGCGTGCTGAGCTCACCAGTTTCGTCGGCCGCGAGGCCGACGCCGCTGCCGTCCGCGAGCTCATCTCGGGGCATCGGCTCACCACGCTGGTCGGGCCGGGCGGTTCCGGAAAGACCAGACTGGCCACGGAAACCGCCCGGGACCTGATGGGCGACATGCCGGACGGAGTCTGGCTGGTGGAGCTGGCCGCCATCGGCGCCGACGGTGACGTCGCGCAGGCGACGCTCGCCGCGCTCGGGCTGCGGGACACCCTGCTCGGCACGGCGCCGAGCGCGGACCCGGTGGACGGGCTGATCGCCGCCATCCGCGAGCGGGAAGCGCTGGTCATCCTGGACAACTGCGAGCACCTCATCGAAGCGGCAGCGAAGTTCGCCGATCGGGTGCTGGGGGAGTGCCGGCGGCTGCGGATTCTGGCGACGAGCCGGGAGCCGCTTGGCATCACCGGAGAGGCGCTGTGGCTGGTCGAGCCGCTGGCCTCGTCGCCCGCGGTCCGCTTGCTGCAGGACCGGGCGGGCGCGGTGCGCAAGGACCTCGGATCCGACGAGCACACGCTGTCGACGATGGTGCGGGTGTGCCGGGCGCTGGACGGGATGCCGCTGGCCATCGAGCTGGCCGCGGCCAGATTGCGCACCATGACCATCGACCAGCTCGCCAACCGGCTCGATCACCGGTTCCGGCTGCTGACCGGCGGCAGCCGCACGGCGATGCCGCGCCATAAGACGTTGCGCGCGGTGGTCGACTGGAGCTGGGAGTTGCTCACCGACGCCGAGCGGATGGTGCTGCGCCGCCTATCGGTGTTCGCGGGCGGGGCGAGCCTGGAGGCGGCCGAGGGCGTCTGCGCCGGCGACGGCGTCGAGCAGGATCAGGTGCTGGAGCTGCTCACCTCGCTGGCCGAGAAGTCGCTGCTGGTCACCGAGGGCGATGGCGCTCCGCGCTATCGGATGCTCGGCACCATCAAGGAGTACGCCGCGGAAAGGCTCGCCGAGGCGGGTGAGCTGGAACTGGCTCGGCGGGCGCATCTGGCCTACTTCATCGAGCTCACCGAGGCCGCGGAGCCGCACCTGCGCCGCATCGAGCAAATCGCCTGGCTCGCCAGGCTCGAGGCCGAACACGACAACATCAGCGCCGCGATGCGGGGGGCGATCACGGCCGGTGACGCACAGGCGGCGATGCGGCTCGCGGCGGCAGCCGGTTGGTACTGGTGGCTCGGCGGGCGGCGGGCCGAAGGCAGCGAGCTGATGATCGCGGCCACCACCATCCCCGGCGAGGTGACCGATGAGGTCCGGGCCATGACGTACGCGCTGGTGGTGCTCTTCGTGACCTCCGGGCGGGGTGGCGAGCGCCAAGGCGTGGAATGGATCCACAAGGCGTACAGGTTCAGCCAGCAGATCCAGCACCGCAATCCGCTGCTCGACTTGGTGGTGCCGCTGGAACGCATGCTGCAGGAGCCGGAAGCTGTGGTGCCCGCGTTCGAGGCGTTGCTGGACAGCGAGGACCCTTGGGTAAGAGCCCTGGCCCGGCTTCAGGTGGGCAAGATGCGGGCCGTGCTCGGCCAGGGCGGCCAGGACACGGAGGCCAGCCTGGAGCGGGCGCTCGCCGAGTTCCAGAAGCTGGGCGAGCGATTCGGGATTTCGCTGGCCCTGTCGATGCTGGCCGAACAGCTCGGGACGCGCGGCGAGTTCGCCGGTGCGTGTGAGCGCTACGAGCAGGCGATCGCTGTCGTCACCGAGGTCGGTGCGATCGAGGATGTCATCCAGCTGCGGACCCAACAGGCCCAGCTGTATTGGCGGCAAGGCGATCGGGCCTCCAGCGCGGCCGCCCTCGCCGAAGCCGAGCGCTGCGCCCAAGCGGTGACCTGGCCGCATGCGCTGGTTGAGCTGGCGCTAGCCAAGGCGGAGCTTGCTCGCTGGGGTGGTGACACGGACGAGGCCCGCCGCCAGCTCGCGGTGGCGACCGCGCTGCTGGGTGACGACGCGGAGCAGGCCAACATCCGCGCGGGAATACACGACGTGCTCGGCTACCTCGCCGACGATCTCGGTGAGGCCCGTGCCCACCGCGTGACGGCCTGGCAGGCGGCATCCGAGGCGGCCCATCCACCCCTGACCGCCCAGGTGCTCGTCGGGATCGCCGACCTAGCCCTGCGCTCCGGCCAATACGAGCAGGCTGCGCGGCTGCTGGCGGCCAGCGTCGCGGTGCGCGGGCTGCCGGATCATGCCAATCCCGAGGCGGACAGAATCGAGCGGGAAGCACGGCGTCACCTCGGCGAAGTGCGGTTCGCCGAGGTGACGCAGGAGGGCAAGCAGACGAGCTGGTCTCAGCTGGCCGAGGTCACGCTCGCTTCTTGAAGGTGGACAGCGACCACACATATCCGATCAGAGCGATCCCGAGGCACCAGGCGACGGCGACGATCGTGCTGTTCACAGCCGGTTCGCCGGTCAGCAGCCCGCGCAGCGTTTCGATGATCGGGGTGAAGGGCTGATATTCGGCGAACTGGCGCACGCCCGCCCCCATCGTGTCGGCGGGCGAGATCGCGCTGCTGAGGAAGGGCAGCATGATCAGCGGTACGGTGACCAGCCCCGCCGACTCCGGGGACTTCGCCGCCAGTCCCAGGGCGACGGTGATCCAGCTGGTCGCGAAGGAGATCAGCACGATGAAACCGATGGCGCCAAGCCAATCTCCGAAATCGGCGGCTGGGCGGAACCCCATCGCGAACGCCACCCCGATGACGGCGGCGATGGCGATCAGGCTGCGCAGCATGGTGGCGACGACGTGACCGCTCAGCACGGCGCTGCGGGAGATGTCCATTACCTTGAAGCGATTGATGATTCCCTTGGTCATGTCGGTGTTCACCGACAGCGCGGTGGCGCTGAGCCCATAGCAGATCGTTAATACGATCATGCCCGGCGTTATGTAGTCGATGTACTTGCCGCCGATCTCCACTTTGTCGAACGCGCCGCCGATCACGTACACGAACATCAGCAGGAGCACGATCGGGAACAGGATCGCGTTGAATACCGCGACCGGGTTGCGCAGGGTGTGTTTGAAGTTGCGGCCCAGCATGGTCGTCGCGTTGCTCATTTCGCATCCACCTTCGTGCTAGAACGGCCGGTCAGGGCGAGGAAGACGTCATCGAGGTCCGGGGTGTGCACCGAGAACTCCTCGATCTCGATGGAATGGGCGTCGAGTTGCGCCAACAGGGTTCGAACCGATTTCGCCCCGCCGTCGCTGGGAACCCGCAGGACCAGGTCGTCCTCGCCGTCCCGGGTGAAGTCGGTCAGGACTCGCATCGCGGCGCCGAGTTCGGCGTCGCCCGCGAACCGCAGGCGTACATGACTGCCGGGGATCTGGCGCTTGAGCTCGGCGGGAGTTCCCTGGGCGACCAGCTTGCCCTGATCGAGCACCGCGATCCGGTCCGCTAGCCGATCGGCTTCTTCCAGGTACTGGGTGGTCAGGAAGATGGTGACGCCCTCGGCCACCAGCTGGCGGATGATGTCCCACATCGTGCGGCGGCTGCGCGGGTCCAGGCCCGTCGTCGGCTCGTCGAGGAAAATGATCCTTGGCTTGCCCACCAGGGTCATCGCCAGATCCAGCTTGCGGCGCATACCCCCGGAATAGGTCGTGGTCATCTTCTGCGCCGACTCGGTCAGGTCGAATCGATCCAGCAGCTCGGCGACGACCCGCTTGCTCTCGGCTGAGCGCATGCCCTTGAGGTCCGCCATCAACTGCAGGTTCTCCTGGCCCGTCAGCAGTTCGTCGACGGCCGCGAACTGGCCGGTGACACCGATGGCCGCGCGCACCGCCTTGGTCTGCGTCGCGACATCGTGCCCGGCCACGCGCACCGTGCCGCTATCGGCCTTCATCAACGTCGTCAGCACGTTGATCGTTGTCGTCTTGCCCGCGCCGTTCGGGCCGAGCAGGGAAAAGATGGTGCCCGTGGCGACGTCGAGATCGATGCCGTCGAGAACAACCTTGTCTTTGTACGCCTTCCGCAGTCCCGAAGCCGCGATCGCTGAACTAGTCATGCGCCTACCATCGGCGCCTCGCCCGCCACGCCCCTGACGCGCTCCTGACACGGCGTCTGACATGACGGGCGCGAAGCCCAAGGGTTATGAAGCCTGGCCGGACCTCAAGGAGATCGCCTTCAGGAAGATCTCGCCGATGTTGGCCGGGTCCTTGGCGACGAACACCCCACCACCTGTGATCTTGGTGATGCTGGTGAGGGGTTCGGCGTTCACCGATGCGCCAATGCCCAGGATGATGAGCTGGATCGGCCGCTTGGGGTCGGCCAGCGTTTTGAGCTTGTCCTGCAACTGGGTCAGGCTGACCCCGTTGTCGTCGTCGTTGTCGCCGTCGGTCATCAGCACGATGGAGTTCACCCGGCCCGGATCCCAATCCTTTTGCACCGCTTGGTACGCGGCGAGGATCGTGTCGTACAAACCGGTGTCGCCCTTGGGCTTGGGCTGGATCGCGCCGAGCGTGGCGAGCATCTGGGTTCGCTGCACGGACAGCGGCTGGATCGGGAGCAGCTCCTGGTGGTCCACCGGCCCCACCATGTTGGTGGAGAAGACCCAAAGCCCGACTGCCCACGAGTCGTCGAACAGGCCGAGCCCTCGCCTAGCCGCTTCCGCCGTCACCTGGCCGCGGGTCAGGTTACCGGCGGTGGGAACGCGTTCGAGCATCGAACCTGAAACGTCGATGATGGCGAGCATCCGAGCGGGCAACGTCACCGCGTGCCAGGTAGCCAGAGTCTTCTGCACCGCAGCCGCCGCGGCGGCCCGCTCGGTCGCGGTCGGGGCCGGGGTCACCGCGGGCTCGGGTGCGGAGGCGGGCAGCGCGAAACCTTGGGCCGGACGGCCATCGGGCCCACGCATGCCGTCGGCGCCGAGCTGCCGCTGGAACGATTCGGTCCTGGCCGCCTGCAGCAGCCGCGAAGCGATGCCCGCGCGACCGGCGTCGATTCCTGGCATTACGGCGTAGGGGTAGTCCATCGCCAGCGGCGCGGGCTCAAGGTAGAGCGCCGCGAGTTTGATGGGCGGCTTCGCCGCGTTGTAGGCCACCACCGCTTGTTCGGTAAGCGCTGCCGCGCTCAGGCCGGAGGCGACCGCGGCCGGATCCGCCGATCGCGGGAACCGGGCAAGCAGGTCCTGCCGCAGGGTCGACCTTCCGGCCGCCAGCGAACGCAAGGCGCCGGTGGCCGCCGCCTGACCGTCGGGGCTCGCCGTCATCGCCGCGCCGAGGGCAAGAAGTCCGGCTAGGCCCGCCGCGTCACGCGAAGGCTCGACTGTCCCAATTTTCATGGTGGTATCAGTAGTCATTTTGGTCAGCAATGCTTGCCAGGTGAGCTTGGCCGTGGGCCAGCCAACCTTGGCCGCGACCGGTTCCGGCATCGCGACGACAACCGGGCTTCGTGCCAGCGATGGCGCTTCAGGGAAGCTGAGATTGGGCGAAACCCCGGCCAGACGGGCCAGCCAGGTCGACGAATCGGGCACCCAGACATCGGGGATGGCAATGTTGCCGGCCGGAAGGCCAACGCCGGTAAGCGTCGCCGACTCCTTGGCCGCCAGCACGGCAGCGATATCAGCCGGATCCGCGGCGGACACTTCGATGACAGCGCACGCGCCATTCACCGCTTCACCACGCCCGCTTATCGAATCACCCGCCAATCGCAAAGCAGGCACCATTTCAGGCGTGGCCGCTACCCGCAGCGTTGCTTGCCCGGTGCAACTGGGTTTGCCAGCGAGCTGGTAGACCACGATGATGCCACCCGCGATGACAACCATCATGGCGAGACCAATGGCAAAGATGGTCACACCTGAGGCGTTTCTTCTTATGTTGCGATGACGGCCAGACACAAACAGCCATGCTTATGCACTAGGTCGCCGATCACCACATACGTTCGGCCCATTGTTACCGCAGAGAAACAAATCAAAACCCCTAGCGGGCACAGGTCGCCAGAAACAGCTCAAACTTGCCTGCCCGTTTTACCCGAAGCCTCGGCGACGATGACAATCTACTTAGGACAGTCAACACAGCGGACACTCAACCGGTTGTGGGCGCTATTCGGGCACACACCGCCGACAGCTCTTTGCCGAGCCCGTCCCATTCCGGCGAAGGCGTGATGTCCGACAGCCGGGACCGGGATCTGAGGGTGTTGACCTTCTCTCGAATGGCAGTGACCGCGGCGAGCTCCGCAGTCAAGGCTTTCTTGAGGGCTTCGTCCCGGGCGAGCGGCAGGTTCTTGGAAAGAATCGGTTCGTAAACCCCCAGCAGTCGGTAGGCGGTGAGAGGAAGCTCGGTCGGGTCGCCAGGCGGCTTGGCGAGAGCCAGCGCGAAATCGTCCATCACCAATTGGTACCCGGCAAGAGATTCGCCACAGACGGCAACATCGCCCTGCGGGCCTTTCGACCCGCCGGCCTGATTCGGGGGAACTTGCTCCGCCGAGTTGCTGCAGCCGGCCGCGAGCCCGGCCAGAAGCGAGCCGAGGGCGAAGGCGGTGCTGAGCCTGCGCCCAGTCATGTCTGCTCCAGAGGGGTCGAGTGCGCGGCCGACGATCATGGCCCGCAGTGAGCATAGGGCACCAACGGCGCGGCCAGTGGTATCGCCGAACTATCCAACCAGATCGATTTCGCTTTTGCCTCGTTATGCAGTGTGTTGCCCGGCTGTACCAAGGCCGCTCAGGCTCGGGAAGGCGCGAGATGTCCATCCAAGATTTGCAGCCGCCAACGCTGCTGCCGTTGCTGTCACGCGGGAGGCACGGGACCGCGCGCAGCGGCGCGTGCTTCATGGAATTGGCGTCGATGCTGGCCGGCGAACGGTGGAGCGATCGTCCCGCCTGTACCCACCCGCTGCTGGCCGCCGTCGCCCGCCACGTCAACGACCACACTTCGGAGGTGGCGCGGCAGCGCCTGGCCGTGCTGATCCCCTCGGTGATCGGGCTGACCGGCGATGACCTGCACATTGATGTCCGGGTCGCGCTGCGTTGCGCGACGGCCGCCCTGCCGGTGGTGTCGGCGGAACGGCAGCGTGGCATGGCCATCGCCGTCTTGACGGCCCATCGCCTGCAAGCCGATCTCAACGGACAACCCGCCGTCGAGGGGCACCAGGTCGAGGAGCTGGCCGGGGTTCCCGCGGTTGCGCGACAGGCGCGGCGTTTCATGGACGACCTGCGGGTGAACCGGGACGAGTTCCGGCGCCGTATCGCGCCGAGCATCGTCAGCGATGCGATCAGGGGGATTGCGCAGGCAGATGGGCTTGACCCGGATCCGGTCCTGCGCGATCTCCTCATCGGAGCCATCGAGGACTGTCGCGCCCAGGTCGGACTTGGCGCGCAAGCGGCAGCGGCTCTGTGACCAACTAAACAGGCCGTTTGCCCAACGTAGACATAGTTGTTGTCTTACTAATTTGCGGGTCATTGTGTACGCTCTTTTGAATCTGCCGGGCCGATGCCGTCCCTGGAAACTCATGATCACAGCCACGCTGGCGCATGACGTTTGTCAGGAGCCGACACGTGACATTCTCTGCTGCACCATTCGCTCAGGGTCTTTACGATCCAGCCAATGAACACGACGCCTGTGGCGTCGCCTTCGTCGTGGACGCGCGAGGCCGACGCTCACACGCGATCATCGAGGCTGGCTTGACCGCGCTGCGCAACCTGGAACATCGCGGCGCCGCCGGCTGCGAAGTCAACTCCGGTGACGGCGCGGGGATTCTGGTGCAGGTGCCCCACGAATTCCTCAGTGCGGTCACCGACTTCCCCCTGCCGGAGCCCACCGCTTCCGGGGAGCCGACGTATGCCGTGGGCAATGCCTTCCTTCCCGCGGACCCGCAGCAACGGGCCCGTGCCATCGAGGTGATCGAAAGGATCGTCTCCGAGGAGGACGTCAAGCTCGTGGGCTGGCGCGACCTGCCCATCGACGCACGAGCCGCCGACCTCGGCCCGTCCGCCCGCTCCGTGCAACCCCATTTCGCCCAGCTGTTCATCTCGGGCGAGTCCGGCCTTGCCCTGGAACGGCTGGCGTTCGTGGTGCGGCGGCGGGTCGAGCGGGAGACCCGCGAGCGCGGGGTCGAGGTTTACTTCTCCTCGTTGTCCGCTCGCACGTTGGTGTACAAGGGGATGCTGACCACCAATCAGCTCCCGGCGTTCTTCCCCGATCTGTCCGACCCGCGGTTGGTGAGCGCGATCGCGTTGGTGCACAGCCGGTTCTCCACCAACACCTTTCCGAGCTGGCCGCTCGCGCATCCGTACCGCTACATCGCCCACAACGGCGAGATCAACACCCTCAACGGCAACCGGAACTGGATGCGTGCGCGGGAAGCGCTGCTGGAAAGCGACCTGATTCCGGGTGACCTCAGGCGCCTGTTCCCGATCTGCACCCCCGGCGCGAGCGACTCCGCGAGTTTCGACGAGGTCCTCGAGCTGCTGCACCTGGGCGGGCGCTCGCTGGCGCACGCGGTGCTCATGATGATCCCGGAGGCGTGGGAGAACAACTCCACCATGGACCCGGCGCGGCGCGCCTTCTACGAGTTCCATGCGTCGGTCATGGAGCCGTGGGACGGTCCGGCCTGCATCGCGTTCACCGACGGCACCCAGATCGGCGTCGTCCTCGACCGCAACGGCCTGCGTCCGGCCCGATGGTGGCGCACCAACGAGGACCTCGTGGTGTTCGCCAGCGAGGCCGGTGTCCTCGACTTCGATCAGGCCACGATTGTCGCGAAAGGACGGTTGCAGCCCGGACGGATGTTCCTCGTGGACACGGCGGCCGGACGCATCATCGACGACGAGGAGATCAAGTCTGAGCTGGCCGCCGAGCACCCTTACACCGACTGGTTGCACGCTGGTCTGATGCGGCTCTCCGAGCTGCCCGACCGGGAGCACATCACCTACGGCCACGAGGCGGTGCTGCGCCGCCAGCTCACGTTCGGCTATACCGAGGAAGAGCTACGGGTTCTGGTCACCCCGGCCGCCCGCGACGGCGCCGAGCCGATCGGTTCCATGGGCACGGACACCCCCATCGCGGTGCTGTCGGAACGTCCCCGGCTGCTCTTCGACTACTTCAGCCAGTTGTTCGCGCAGGTGACCAATCCGCCGCTGGACGCGATCCGGGAAGAGATCGTCACCTCGGTCGGCGGCACGATCGGGCCGGAGCAGAATCTGCTCGCGCCGTCGGCGGCGTCCTGCCGTCAGATCGTCCTGCCGTTCCCTGTGCTGGACAACGACGAACTCGCCAAGCTGATCCACATCGATGATGACGGCGACATGCCGGGGTTCAAGGCGATCACCGTCTCGGGGCTCTACCGCGTACACGATGGTGGAGAAGGTCTTAAAGCCCGGCTGATTGAGATCTGCCGGCACATCTCCGAGGCCATCGAGGACGGCGCACGGCTGATCGTGCTCTCCGATCGCGATGCCACCGCAGATCTGGCGCCGATCCCGTCGCTGCTGCTGACCGCCTGCGTGCATCACCACCTCATCCGTGAACAGACCCGCACCATGGTGGGGCTGATCACCGAGACCGGTGACGCCCGCGAGGTGCACCATATGGCGCTGTTGCTGGGCTATGGCGCGGGCGCGGTGAATCCGTATCTGGCTTTTGAGTCCATTGAGGACATGATTGCCAGTGGTGAGATTACTGGCATCGACCCATACAAGGCTGTGCGCAATTACGTCAAGGCGATGGGCAAGGGTGTGCTGAAGGTGATGTCCAAGATGGGCATCTCCACAGTCGCCTCCTACATTGGCGCGCAAGTCTTCGAAGCGGTCGGCCTGTCCGAAAAGCTCGTCGAGCGATACTTCACCGGGACGTCGAGCAAGCTCGGCGGGATCGGGCTCGAGGAGATCCATGCGGAGGTCGCCGCTCGCCATTCGCGTGCTTGGCAAGCGAATGCCACCAGCACCGCACACCGCCGGCTGGAGACGGGCGGCGAGTATCAGTGGCGACGCGAAGGCGAGTTGCATCTTTTCAACCCGGAGACCGTGTTCCTGCTGCAGCACTCGACCCGCACCAAGCAGTTCGAGGTGTTCGGAAAGTACACCGCCGCGGTGGACTCCTTGTCCCGCAAGGCGGCGACCTTGCGTGGCCTGTTCGCGCTGAAGGTCGGCGCCCTGCCGCCCGTGCCGATCGATGAGGTCGAGTCCGTCGAAAGCATCGTCACCCGGTTCTCCACCGGCGCGATGTCCTACGGTTCCATCTCCGCTGAGGCGCACGAGACGCTCGCGATCGCGATGAACTCGATCGGGGCCAGGTCCAACACCGGCGAGGGTGGCGAGGACGTCGACCGGCTCTACGACCCCGCTCGGCGCAGCGCCGTCAAACAGGTCGCCAGTGGACGGTTCGGCGTCACCAGTGAATATCTGGTCAACGCCGATGACCTCCAGATCAAGATGGCCCAAGGCGCCAAGCCCGGCGAGGGTGGCCAACTGCCTGCGCACAAGGTGTACCCGTGGGTGGCGCGTACGCGGCACTCGACCCCGGGCGTCGGCCTCATCTCTCCGCCGCCGCACCACGACATCTACTCCATCGAAGACCTGGCGCAGCTGATTCACGACCTGAAGAACGCCAACGACCTGGCCCGGGTGCATGTCAAGCTCGTCGCCGAGGTGGGGGTGGGAACGGTCGCGGCGGGGGTCAGCAAGGCGCATGCCGACGTGGTCCTCATCTCCGGGCACGACGGCGGGACAGGCGCGTCGCCGTTGACCTCGCTCAAGCACGCCGGAGCGCCGTGGGAGCTGGGCCTGGCCGAGACGCAGCAGACCTTGCTGCTCAACGGATTGCGCGACCGGATAGTGGTGCAGGTCGACGGTCAGCTGAAGACCGGTCGTGACGTCGTCATCGCCGCGCTGCTGGGCGCGGAGGAGTTCGGTTTCGCGACCGCGCCGCTGGTGGTGTCGGGCTGCATCATGATGCGCGTGTGTCACCTGGACACCTGCCCGGTCGGCGTGGCCACGCAAAACCCGGTGCTGCGCAAGAAGTTCAGCGGCAAGCCGGAGTTTGTGGTCACCTTCTTCCAGTACATCGCGCAGGAGGTGCGGCAATATCTCGCCGACCTCGGCTTCAGAAGTCTCGACGAGGCGATCGGACGCGCGGAGCTGCTGGACACCCGCCCGGCCATCGACCATTGGAAGGCCAGCGGCCTTGACCTGTCGCCCATCCTCGCGATGCCCGAGCTTTCCGAAGGCACGCCGCGGCACCAGGTCGTCGGTCAGGACCACGGCCTGGACAGGGCGCTGGACAACACGCTGATCCAGCTGGCCGAGGGCGCGCTCACCGATGGGCAGCCGGTGCGGATAGAGCTGCCGGTGCGCAACGTCAACCGGACCGTGGGCACCATGCTCGGCTCGCGGGTGACCCGCGCGTTCGGCGGCAAGGGCCTGCCCGACGACACCATCGAGATCGTGCTTACCGGCACCGCGGGCCAGTCCTTCGGCGCGTTCCTCCCGCCGGGGATCACGCTGCGGTTGGCCGGTGACGCCAACGATTACGTCGGCAAGGGGTTGTCAGGCGGGCGAATCATCATCCGTCCGCATGAGCGCGCGGGGTTCGCCGCCGAGGAGAACGTCATCGCCGGCAACACCATCCTTTATGGAGCGACGTCGGGTGAGCTGTTCCTGCGCGGCCGGGTGGGTGAGAGGTTCTGTGTCCGCAACTCCGGTGCGATCGCTGTGGTCGAGGGCGTCGGCGACCATGGGTGTGAATACATGACCGGTGGACGCGTGGCCGTGCTCGGCCCGACCGGGCGGAACTTCGCCGCCGGTATGTCCGGCGGGGTGGCCCACGTTCTGAATCTGGACCGTTCGCTGGTCAACACCGAGATGGTCGACATCGAGCCACTGTCCGAAGAGGACGCTGTCGAGCTGCGGGCCATCGTGGAACGTCACTACGCCGAGACCGATTCGGTGGTGGCCCAGGCCATTCTCGCCGACTGGCCGGGACACGCGGCGGCATTCTCGACGATCATGCCGCGTGACTACCGGCGGGTGCTACAGGCAGGCCGGCTTGCCGAACTGTCCGGTCGCGATGTGGATGAGGCGATCATGGAGGCGGCTCGTGGCTGATCCCACTGGATTCATGAAGAGCGATCGCGAGCAGCCCAAGCGCCGCCCGGTACAGGTAAGGATCTCCGACTGGCGCGAGGTCTATCAGCCGTTTGCGCCAGAGAAGATCCAGACCCAGGCCAGCCGCTGCATGGACTGCGGGATCCCGTTCTGCCATAACGGTTGCCCGCTCGGGAACCTGATTCCGGAGTGGAACGACCTGGTGCGCACTGACAATTGGCGCGCCGCCATCGACCGGCTGCACGCGACCAACAATTTCCCGGAGTTCACCGGGCGGTTGTGCCCCGCGCCGTGCGAGGCGGCGTGTGTGCTCGGCATCAACTCCGACGCGGTCACCATCAAGCAGGTCGAGGTGGAGATTATCGACCGGGCTTGGGAGCAGGGCTGGGTCGCCCCGCAGATTCCGGAGTGGCTCACCGGGATGAAGGTCGCGGTGGTCGGCTCCGGCCCCGCCGGGCTGGCCGCCGCCCAGCAGCTCACCCGGGCCGGTCATGACGTGACCGTCTACGAGTCCGCTGACCGCATCGGCGGGCTGCTGCGCTATGGCATCCCGGAGTTCAAGATGGAGAAGCGGCACCTCGATCGGCGGTTGGCGCAGATGGAGGCCGAAGGCACCCGGTTCGTCACCGGCGTCCGCGTCGGCACAGATCTTTCCGTCGAGCAATTGCGTTCCGGCTTCCACGCGGTCGTCATCGCCACCGGGGCAACGGTTCCGCGTGACCTTCCGGTGCCCGGCCGCGAGCTGACGGGCATCTACTCGGCGATGGAGTATCTGGTGCCGGCCAACCGGGTTCAGCTCAGCGATACGGACTCGTCGCCGATCGACGCGGCGGGCAAGCACGTGGTGATCATCGGCGGTGGTGACACCGGGGCCGACTGCCTCGGCACCGCCCACCGCCAAGGCGCTGCAAGCGTGGTGCAGCTGGAAATCATGCCACGGCCGGACGACCTGCGTCCCGTCTCCACCCCGTGGCCGACCTGGCCGTTGATCTACCGCACCTCCAGCGCCCATGAGGAGGGCGGCGAGCGGTTGTTCGCGGTCAACACTGAGCGGTTCGTGGGCGACGAGAGCGGCAATGTGCGCGCGCTCGCGCTGCACGAGGTCGACAGTAGATTCACCAAAATCGAGGGAACAGAGCGAGAGATCCCAGCCGACCTGGTGCTCCTGGCGATGGGCTTCGTGTCCACCGGCGGGGCGGCGAAAGGCGAATTCCTGGACTCGCTCGGCGTCGAGGTCGATTCGCGCGGGCGTGCGGTCCGTGACGCCCATTGGAAGTCCACGGCGGAAGGGGTGTTCGTCGCCGGTGACGCCGGCCGCGGACAGTCATTGATCGTGTGGGCCATCGCCGAAGGCAGAGCCGCAGCCGCGGCGGTGGACGCTTTCCTTTCGGGGGCGTCGAACCTGCCGGCCCCGATCCATCCGGACACGGTCGCCATCGCGGCCCGCTGAAGCCGCCCCAAACTCTATGAGTCGCTGGGGTTGGGCCACGCGCAAGTGAAGGTGTGCCTGCCGGAGCCGATGTCGACGGGGGAGAAGGACGGGTCCGGAAGTTCGACGAAGGCGGTGACGCCCGGCGGGATGGTGACGTCGACGTGCAGCCGATCCTCGGCTCGCCGCCAAGCGACCTCGATCCGGCCAAACGGGCTTTCGTAAGCCGCCGAAGCGTGGGTGAGACCGCCGCCGGGGCGGGGCCGGACGGCAACCCGCCGATAGCCGGGCGCAGCCGGGGCGAGACCCGCGACGCGGCGGTGCAGCCAATCGGCGACCGCGCCGAGCGCGTAGTGGTTGAAGGAAGTCATCTCGCCCGGGTTGACGGTGCCATCGGGAAGCATGCTGTCCCACCTTTCCCAGATGGTGGTGGCGCCCATGGTCACCGGGTAGAGCCAGGACGGGCACTGGCGTTGCATGAGCAGGCGGCCGGCGGTGTCGTCCGCGCCGACGGCGGTCAGCGCGTCGCAGATCAGTGGAGTGCCCACGAACCCGGTGGCCACATGGTGGCCGCCGGCCTCGACCAGCTCCACGAGGCGGCGGCCGGCCCGCTCGCGCTGCTCCGACTTCTCCAGCAGATTGGCGTGCAGCGCAACGGCATAGGCGGTCTGCGCGTCGCTGACCACGCGGCCGTTGGGCGTGACGAACTCGTTGTTGAAGGCATCGGCGACCTCGGCGGCCAGCGCCGTATAGCGCAGATGGTCCTCGTCCTCGCCCAGCAGCGCGGCGATCGCGGCCAGCTGTGCGGCACTGCGCGCGTGGTAGGCGGTCGCCACCAGGTAGGCGTCGGTGCGCGCGGCGGCGGGCTTGTCCGGCGGGGCGGCGGGGTCGAGCCAGTCGCCGAACTGGAACCCGGAAGTCCATAATCGACGGTCACCGGCGAGCGCGGCCACCTGTTCCACCCAGGCCTTCATGCTCGCGTACTGCTGACGCAGCACGCCAACGTCGGCGAAGCGTTCGTGCAGCACGGTCGGCACACTGACCGCGGCGTCGCCCCACACGGCCGTCGGCGCGACCGGGAACACCAGGTCGATCCAGGGCACATAGGCCGGTACGGTGCCCAGCGCGCCCTGCTCGGCGGCGAGGTCGGCCAGCCACGAGGTGAGCATTCCAGCGCAGTCGAAAAGGAACGACGCCGTCGGCGCGAACACCGCGATGTCGCCCGTCCAGCCGAGCCGCTCGTCGCGTTGCGGGCAGTCGGTGGGGACATCCACGAAGTTGCCGCGCATGCTCCACACCACATTCTCGTGGAACCGTTCCAGCAGCGGATCGGAGCACGCGAACCAGCCTGTGCGCGCCATGTCGGTGTGGCAGATCACCGCGTCGATGTCGTCGCTGTGAAGTTCTCCGGGCCACCCGACGACCTCGGCGTAACGGAAGCCGTGCAGGGTGAACCTTGGCTCCCACTCCTCGATCGCCGCGTCCCCGCGCAGCGTGTAGCCGTCGGTCGCGGCCGCATGGCGAAGCGGTGCCGTGCACAGCTCACTGTCCTGGAGGATCTCGGCGTGCCGGATGACTATCGTGCGGCCCGCTTCGCCGCGAACCCTGATGCGTACCCGGCCGGTGAGATTCTGTCCAAAGTCGACGATGGTCTTGCCCGACGGCAAGGTGGTGATCGCGACCGGCGCGATGGACTCGGTGCGGCGCACGGGCGGTCCATCCGGCGCTACCAGCAGGCGTGCGTCGAAGGGCTGGGCGGTGACACCCGCCCAGTCCCGGTCGTCGAAGCCGGGTGCCGACCAACCTGCCCGCTCGAGCCGGGCGTCGTAATGCTCGCCGTCGTAGAGGCCGGTCGCCACGATGGGGCTGGCGCCGGCGCGCCAGCTCTCGTCGGTCGCCACCACGACCGTCGAGCCGTCCGCGCACACCACCTCCAACTGGGCGAACAGCCCTACGTGTGCGCCATAGATGGCGCGCTTGCCGCCGAGGAACCCGAGCCGTCCGCGGTACCAGCCTTCGGCAAGCCAGCCGCCGATGGCGTTGCCCCCGTCCCGCAGGAGGTGCGTGACATCGAAAGTTTGATAGCGCAGGCGGTGGTGATAGCTGGTCCATCCGGGCGCGAGCACGTGGTCGCCGACCCGCTCGCCGTTCAGCTCCATCTCGTAGACACCTTGGGCCGCAACGTAAAGACGTGCGCGGACGGGTGCGGCGGGCAGGGTGAAAGCGCGGCGCAGCAGCAGCGCCGGCCAGTCCCGGTCGGCGGGCTGGCCCAGATCGGGCGTGATCATTCGCGCGGTCCAGTCCTCGGGCCGCACCAGGCCGGTCTCGATGATCAGTGGCGGGCTCCACGGAGACGGATCGTCGCTCTGCTCGTGCCAGACGCGCACCTTCACCGCGCAGCGGCTGCGTGACGCGAGGGGCGGCAGCGGCCATGGGACCAGAGTCTGTTCCTGCGCTGGGATCTGCATACTGAGCACCGTGCGGTCCGGCTCGTCGTCGGAAACGACCGCGATCTGGTAAGCCGTCTGGGTCCAGTCAGGGTGCTCGGTCTCGACCTGCCAGGAAAGGCGGGGACGGATCTGGCCTATGCCAAGCGGCTCGCGGTGATGCTCTGCCTTCAGGCGCACCACCTTGACGGGGGCGTCGATGCCGCTCATCGGCTCCTCATTTCGCTGTGTTGGTTGGGGTCCTTGGCAGCCCGGCGTCAGCCCTTGATGGCACCGGAGGTGAGGCCCGCCACGATCTGCCGGTTGAAGAACATGAACATCAACAGGGGTGGGATGGTGATCAGCAGCATGTTCATGAACAGCAGGTTGTACTGCGTCGCGTACTGACTCTGAAAGTTGAAAAGGGTCAGCTGCACGGTCGCGTTCTGGTCGCCCGGCAGAAAGTAGAGCGGGTTGGTGAAGTCGTTGAACACCACCACGGACTGCACCACAATCACCGTGACCGCCACCGAGCGCAGCAACGGAAGAATGACTTGGAAGAACAGCCGCAGCGGTCCGGCGCCGTCGATGATGGCCGCCTCGTCCAGGTCGCGGGGGACGGTCGCGATGAATGCCCGGAACAGCAGGATGCTGAAGGACATGCCGAACGCGATCTCGATGAGGATCAGGCCCGGCATGGTCTTGAACAGCCCGAGGCCTTGCAACACCCAGATGGTGGGCACCACCGCCGGCGGAATGATAAGGCCGGACAGGACAAGGAAGTTGACCAGCCCGGTCCACCGGCTGCGACGGCGCTGCAACACGAATGCCACCATCGCCGACAGGACGACCATGAGGCCGACACTGCACACGGTGAGGATGGTGCTGTTGATGAACGCGATGATCAGCATGTAGTCGCGTGCCGCGATCACCTCTTGCAGGTTCTGCATGAACTGGAATTGGGTCGGCCACGAGAAGCTCAGGTCCGCGGACTCGCTTCTGTCTTTCATGGCGGTGAGCACGATGAAAGCGAACGGCACCAGGAACACGACGGCCGAGACCACAATCGTCAGGGTGCCAAGCAGGAAACCCTTGATACCCGTGCGGCGGGTCACTGTTCGACCTCCTTGCGGTTGAGGAACCAGAACAACGGGACCACAATCGCGGTGACCGCGAGGAAGAGCACCACATTGCCGGCCGTGGAAAGACCGTAGAAGCCTGCCTGGTACTGCTTGTAGATGACCGAGGCGATGACGTCGGAGGTGAATCCGGGCCCGCCGCGGGTCATGGCCCAGATCAGGTCGAAGGATCGCAGCCCGCCGATCAGGGACAGAATGATGACCGTCGCCGTGGCGGGACGGGCAAGCGGCAACACGATGTGCCGGAAACTGCCCCACCCGTCGGCGCCGTCGCACCTGGCCGCCTCGAAGTACTCCTGCGGGATCGAGACGATGCCGGCGATGTAGATGAGCGTCGCCAGTCCCACGCCCTTCCACACATCGACCAGCGCCACGGAGATCAGCGCGTACCTCGGATCCACGAGCCAGCCGGGGCCCTCGATACCGATCGCGCTCAGTGTCTCGTTGATGAGCCCGTGTTCGGGGTTCATCAACGCGGTGAAGGTGATTCCCACCCCGATCGTGCTGACCAGGACCGGGAAGAACACCACCGAGCGCAGGTAGCCCCGCGCGATGATGCGCGAAGTGAGCAGCATCGCCAAAGGCAGGCCCAGCAACACTTTCAGCCCGGAGGTGACCGCCGCGTATATGAGCGTGTTGACGAAACCCTTGACCAGCGCCGGTTCCTGGAAGAAAGAGAGGAAATTCTCCAGGCCGATGTACTTGTAATCGAACAGGCTCCAGCGGGTGAGGCTGAAGTAGAACGAGGCGAACGTCGGCAGCAGGAACAGCACCGCATAGATGACAGCGGCGGGCACATAGAACCAATAAGGATATGGGCTGCGCGAACGGGTTGTGGTCGTCACACGGGCTCCTCGGCTGGGCCAGCGGCCCCACCGGCGGGTGGTGGGGCCGCGGGAATCAGGGCTCGGCCTTACCAGCCAGGCAAACCGAGCTGCTGGGCCTGCTTCTTGACGTCCTGGTCGTAGAGCTCGGCCGCGGAGTCCGCTTTGCGGATTCCGGAACCCACCTCGACGGTGATCTGCTCCAGCGACGGGCCTTTGATGGGGGAGAGGAACTCCAGCGCCGGGCTGTTGTTGCCGCCATCGAAGTAGGGCTGCATATCCTTGATCGCCCCGGGCACGTCAGCGGGCAGCGTGCAGCCCTTCACCAGGAACGGCCCGCTCGGCGTGAACGCCTTCGCCTGCGCGTCGCAGCCCTCCTTGCTGGCCACGAAGGCCAGGAACTTCTTTGCCGCGTCGAGTTTCGCGCCGTTCGTCTTCTTCGCGACGTAGATGCCGGCCGGCTCCCAGACGGTCAGGCCGTATTTGGAGGCGTCATCGCCCGGCTGAGCGAAGAAGCCAATGTCCTTGATTTTGTCCGGGCTTTGCTGGGCGATCGTGCCCACCGCGAAGGTGAGCATCGGGTAATGCGCGCCCTTGCCATCGGCGAGTGCTTTGAGCCCCTGCTCGAACTTCAGCGACGCGAAGTCCTTGTTGAGGTAATCGGCGTCGTGCACCTCTTGCAGGTGCTGGAAGCCGCGCATCGCGGCCGGGGTGGTGGCGTACTTGGCCTGGTTGGCCGTGTACCTGCCGGCCCAGCCCGGCTGAGCGGCCGACACGTTGTGGAAGTCGGCGAGCACGAACAGCTGCGAGGTCCAGCTGTCCTGGTAGCTCTGAATCACCGGGGCTATCCCGGCCGCCTTTATCTTGGCGTTGTTGGCCATGAAGTCGGCCCAGGTCTTGGGTACCTGCAGACTGAGCTGGCTGTAAATGGCTTTGTTATAAAGGATTCCGCCACCGGTCGCGCCCCCGGCCGGTACCCCATAAAGCTGCCCGTTGGCAGAAACCGTCGTCTTGAACGCCGCGTCGATGTCACCGGCGCTGGACAGGTCAGTGATCGTGGCCAGGTTCTGCTCCGGCTTGAGCGCCTGGAACAGCGAACCTGAGTTGTACCAGAAGATGTCGGACATGTCGCCGGTGGCGAGGCGGGTCTTGACGACGTTGTCGCCATCGCTGCCCTGCGGCCGGGTCTCTACTGTGATCTTGATGGTGGGGTTCTTCGCGGTGAACGCGTTCACCAGGCCCTGCGCAGTCTTGACGGTGGGGTCGGAGTTGTCGACGAGAAAGGTCAGCGTGGTGGCCTGACTGTCCTTGTCGCTGCTGCCGAGATCTCCGGGACTGCACGCGCTCACAACCCACGCGCCAACCGCAACGGCCGCAAGCGCGGCGATGCGGCGTCGCGAAACCATGAACATGGTCGGTACCTCCAGGGACGAGAACGACATGCTACGGGTAGGGACGGCTGAATTCGTAGAACATTTCACCGCCAGAAACGGCGATGCATTCGGTCGTTGACCCTTGGTGATGATTGATTTTGTAGAGCGTTCTCCAATATTGGACGTCGCAAGAAGTAGGTGTCAAGGGCATGCTGGCCCACCTCTGGCTACGTACACTGAGCGAACGTATTTCGTTCTACTAAGGTCGGTCCACCAGAGGAGCTGCTCAGTGACAGCACCACGCCGAGTCACCATCGCCGATGTCGCGGAGAAGGCCAACGTCTCCACCGCTGCGGTGTCGAAGGTGCTGCGTAAGGCGTACGGCGTGAGCCCGGCCATGGACGAGCGGGTGCGCGCGGCGATGGCGGAGCTCGGATACCGGCCGCACACCGCCGCGCGCGGCATGCGGGGGCAGACCTACACGATCGGGATGATGCTGCCCGATATCCGCAATCCGTTCTTCCACGAGATTCTGGAAGGTCTGTCCAAACAGCTCGATGGCACCGACTACCAGGTGCTGATCGGCCCCGGCGGCAGCGAGTCGGCCTCGCAGGCGCACATCATGAACGCGATGATCGATCGGCGGATGGATGCGCTGATTCTGGTGGCGCCGCTGGGCAATCGGCGGGATCTGGAGGAAACCGCCAAATCCGTGCCGATGGTGGTGATCGGGCGGCACGACCGGTCCCCAGACTACGACGCGGTGGTCGACGATGATCTCATGGGCGCCGCGCTCGTCGTGGATCACCTTGTCGAGCTTGGCCATCGGCGCATCGCGCACATCGAGCACAAGATTACCGGCCGCAACCACCCCACCACCCTGCCGCAGTCGGTACGGGCCGAAGGCTACCGCCAGGCCATGAAGCGCAACGATCTCGGCAGCGAAATCGACATCGTGGCGAGCACCTACTCCGAAGAGGGCGGCTACCTGGCGGCCCGCGAGCTGCTCGCCCGCGCGGTGCGGCCCACGGCCATCTTCGCGGGCGCGGACGTGGCGGCTATCGGTGTGTTCAATGCGGTGTACGAGGCCGGGCTTCGCGTGCCGCAGGACGTTTCGATCGTCGGCTACGACAACACGTCCTTCGCCGCGCTGGGCCCCATCTCGCTCACCAGCGTCGATCAGGACGGCCACGCCATGGGCACCAACGCCGCCCGGCTCGTGCTGGAACGCATCGAGTCCAAGCGCACCCGCTCGGTGCTGCTGTCCACGTCGCCGACCCTGATCCGCCGCCGCAGCACCGCCCCGCCACCCGCATAGGGATCTAAGCTTGGCCTACCGGGTAGCGCAGATGCGTGACGCCCATCCCGGCGACCACCGTCGGGTTGCCGAGGACCACGGGCGCGTTGCGGGCCAGGCCGAACAGCGGGATGCCGGATCCGAGCAGGAGCGGGACGAGATCGACGTGTATCTCGTCCAGGAGCCCGGCGTCGAGTAGCTGGCGGATGGTGTCGCCGCCGTGAACGCCCACCGCGCGATCTCCGGCAGCCGCGGAAGCTTGGGCCACAGCGCTTTCGAGCCCGTCGGTGACAAAGTGGACGGTCGAGTCGGGCCGGGGCCATCCCTGCGGCACCTCGTGGGTGAGGACGAATGCCGGAACTCCCCACGGGTGCCGGCCTTCCCAGCCGCCGGCCTTCTCGAAGGTACGGCGGCCGGTGAGCCACGCGCCGACCTCGCCCATGAGACCGCGCAGATGCGCCGCGCTGGGGGCGGAGACGTGAAACGTCCACTCCGGCGCAGCGGTGGGAACGTCGACGTCGCCCGCCATGTACCAGTCGAAGACTTCCGCGACACCGTCGCTTTGGTCGGCGACGTAGCCGTCGAGCGACATCGACATGATTGCGATGACCTTTGCCATGGTCGTGTCCTCATCTCTTACCGCGTGGCCGCTTTGGGCCGCGTCTGACCGTGCTACGAACGCGGTCGCCCAGATCCGACACACTCCGCCGAGATTCCGTTATGGCATCGGGGCGCGGCCGAGTGCCGCCTCGACGATCCGGATCGCCTCGGTGGGATCGATGCCGACGCTGGCGATGACCGCCGCGTAGTCGCTGGCGGCGCGGTGGGCTTGCTCGAGGGCCTGCTCGCCGGCGGCTGAGACGAACGATCCGGCCCGCCCGCGGGTCTCGATCAGCCCGGCCTCCTCCAGCTCCCGGTAGGCCCGGCCGACCGTGTTCACGGCGAGGCCAAGGTCGGCCGCGAGCCGGCGGATCGTCGGCAGTCTCGTGCCGACGGCCAGCGAGCGGTCCTGGATCTGCTTGGCTAGCTGAGCCCGGAGCTGTTCGTACGGCGGGGTCGGCGAGCCCGCGTCGATGACGATCATCGGGTGGCCATGGCCTGTCGTGCCGCCGTCGCGACAGCCTTGGTCCGGAACTGGATCAGCGCTAAGGCGATGACACCCGCCACCACGAGGGCGATCGAAACCGCGTTCCACCAGCCGAGCTCTTCGCCGTACAAGAAGATGGCAGGCAGCGTCCACACCAGGCTGGGGGTGACGAGGGCGCGGGCGTCCTCAACCCGCATGATGACATCGGCCGTTAGCGATGTTTCGTCCTCCGCCACGGCCGGGCTCACCAGCACCTGGCGCAGCTGCATGACGACTCCGATGCCGGCGCCGGCCAGGCTGATCAGCACGATGATCGCTCCGCTGCGCAACTGGGAGTCCGAGATCGGCAGCACGCTCAACGCGAGCAGCAATGCGCCGGTGAAGGTGGCCACCGCGAACGCGGCGTGCGGCCGGCCCAGCACCGCCGGCCAGCCGAGCTCGACCGGATGCGCCACCCGCCGCGACAGTTGCGCGCCCGCCTGCCGGTCGGCGCGCCGCACCCACCAGCCGAGCCGCCACTGCGCCACCAGCAGCCCGGCCACCAAGCCCGTCAGCACCAGCAGCGGCCACCAGGAGGAGGTGACGTCGTTGGCCCGCCCCAATGTCAAGGCGCGGGTGAGCGCCGCGCCCATCAGGAATGCGGCCAGCAGGATGCTGTCGGCAAGCTTGGCCCGACGCCGCACCGCCAGCCGCGCCGCGAGCAGCGGCGTCGGCTCGGCGTCGGTCAAGCCGTGCTGGGCCAGCCACAGTCTGGCCTGCGTGGAATCTGCCTGGCGCATGTCATGGCCTCCGATTGTCGCAAGTCTTGTCTCAATACGATGAGTCAAAGCGTGCGACAATGTCAACCCCCGGTGACGCCCATGTAGCGGGCGTCGTCCACCTGTGCTCCTCAGCGTCAATCCCGATGCGGCATCATCCATCGGCTGAGGGCAGCCGACAAGCCGATCCGGATGCGATGCTATTTACTGATGAGAATATTTAGGCGAATCCGCAATCTGGCCATCCTGGAGCTGGTCAACATCCCGCTGTGGGCCTTGGTGTGGTTCGGTGTGGTGGGTTTGCCGGCGACCGCGGCCAACCTGGTGGGGTTCGCCGCGTTCGCTTTGCTGCTGGTGCAAGGCGGGGTGTACTGGCTGCTCAAGCTGGCTCAGCTGCGCGCTCGCCGCAGAAGCCTGGCAGGAGCCGAGGTCTTTCGCATGCTGCGGATCGCGAACGTGCCGCTGCTTGCCGCCGCGCTCGCCTTCACCGGCTACGCCGTGGTGGCCGAGCCTGGCCGCGGGTCGTGGCTGGGGGCCGGACTGGCAGCTTTGGCCGTGCTGGAGCATGTCAACTATTTCCACATTCAGCTCATGCACGACACGCTTGCAGATATGCGCCGCTTTGGCACACGCGGGCTACGCCGGTCGCATCTGGCCCGCGACTTGGCTCAGATCACTTAAATCATTGGCCGATCAGTGAATTCTGATCGCGCGCGGGGCCGGATTACAGTGATGCGCAGCGATGGGAGGGCCGGAAATGACGGTGGCGATCGTTGGTGCGGGCGCTTCTGGGCTCACGCTGGCGGCGTTGTTGCAGCGGGCCGGGGTGAGTTTTGTCGTGCTGGAGGTTCGCAGCCGGTCCTATGTGGAGGAACGGCAGCGCGCTGGGGTGCTTGACTATTCTGCGGGCCAGGTTTACGTGAAGGCGGGTCTGGAGGAGGCGATTCTTGGTGGCGTGCCACTCGATGACCTGCTGGAGATCCGCTATGAGGGGTCTGCGCGATTTCTCAACGTCGCGCAGCTGGCCGGTGGCCAGCACAGTTACGTTGTGCCGCAACAGCTTCTGGTGCGACGCCTGATCGCGATGCTCGTGGACAGCGGCGCCGACATTCGCTTCGGCGTCAGCGGGGTGGAGTTGCACGGCATCGACCAGAGTCGTCCTCGCGTGACCTACCTGGACGAGCACGGGGTGCCAGGCGAAATTGAGTGCGACTTCGTGGCCGGTTGCGATGGCTTCCATGGCGTGAGCCGCACCAGTATCCCGCAAGAGGCGCTCACCACTTACACCTTTGAGCACGACATCGGCTGGTTCACCGTGCTCGCCGACTCGCCTGCGCCCAAGCATGCGCTGCTGGCCATCAGCAGCCACGGGTTCGCCGCCCAATTCGCCCGGGGGCCCAAGGCAAGCCGGTTCTACCTCCAGCATCGCCCCGACGCGAAGGACAGGCTCGAAGACGATGAGTGGATCTGGACCCAGCTGCGGCTGCGGCTGGGTGACGACGGGCTCCCCGCGGGAGCGATCACCTCCAGGGACCACGTCGAGATGCGCAGCTTCGTGGTCGAGCCGATTTCGTACGGTCGGCTGTTCCTGGTCGGGGACGCGGCCCACATCATCACCCCTATGGGCGCCAAGGGAATGAACCTGGCGGTGGTCGAGGCAGCGGCGCTCGCCGAGGCGCTGGTGGCCGCTCAGCAAGGCGACAGCGGCAGACTGGCCTCCTATTCAGCGACGTGTCTACATCGGACCTGGAACTATCAGGAGTTCTCCCGCTGGATGACAGAAATGGTCCACGACGCGGGAGATGATTCCCTGGCCGGGCCGTTCCGGCGTCAGCTGGCCAAAGCCAGGCTCGATCGCCTTTTCACCTCACCGCCCGCAGCCGCGGCATTCGCGGACTTGATGGCGGGCATCAGCTAGCGCTTGGTGGTGCGGACGTCGACGACACGAAAGGCGATATCGGTGTACCGGTCGACGAGGTCGGCCACGGTGATCTCGCCGTCCGGGTTGTACCACTGGGCGATCGCGTTGCACGCCGCGATGACGGTGCGCCGGGCGTCGTCCGGGTGAGCGCAGCGAAATGCCTTGCGCTGCACGCCATCGTCGATGACATCGGCCCACATCTTGGTCGCCTCGCGGGCATGTGACGCCATGCGCTTGATGCTCTCGGGCTCCAGGTTGCGCGATTCGCGCGCGACGATGCTGCTTTCCAGGCGGCGCTCGACGCGATATTCGACAGTCGCGCGAACCAGAGCGCGCAGCCGGTCGACCGGCTTGTCGCCGACCGCGGCCAGTGCCCGCTCACAGCGCGCGTGGTAGTCGACGTCGGCTTCTTCGATGAGCGCGGCGAGCAGCTCCTGCTTGCTGGAGTACCAGTAGTACAGCGCGGAAAGGCTCAGCCCGGCGTGCTTGGCGATGTCGCGTATCGAGGTCCCGTGGTAGCCGCGTTCGGCGAAGATCTCCCGCGCCGCGTTGGTGACGGCTTCCTGGCCCGCGCCGCGAGCGGGCGGGGGAGTGTCGCTCGCGCGCGCGGCGATTCTCCTTGGCGGGCGGTCCGATGCGATGGCCATCGGCTCAGCTTAACGATTGATCGCTCATCGAGGCACCCGGCCGCCGTTGACGCGAGCTCCCCGCGCTCGTAACATCTGAACGATCGATCGTTTAGCTACGAGAGGCGCGGAAATGACGTGGGACTTCTCGACCGAGCCGGAGTTCGAGGAGAAACTCGAATGGATGCGCGGCTTCGTGCGCGACGAGATCATGCCGCTGGAGACGCTTGACCTCGATCCCACCGCGTTCGACCGGGCGATCGCGCCGCTGAAGGAAGAGGTGAAGGCGCGCGGGCTGTGGGCGGCGCACCTTCCGCCCGAGCTGGGTGGCAGCGGGTTCGGGCAGGTCAAGCTCGGTCTGATGCACGAGATTATCGGGCAGTGCAGTCTGGCCCCGCCGGTTTTCGGCAACCAGGCCCCCGATTCGGGCAACGCCGAGCTGCTGGCGCTGGCGGCCGATGCGCACCAGCGGAAGCGGTGGCTGGAGCCACTACTCGACGGGCGCCTGCGCAGCGGGTTCTCGATGACCGAGCCGGGAGCGGGGGCCGACCCTACGCTGCTGACCACGACCGCTGTCCGGGCCGGTGGCGACTACGTGATCAACGGGCACAAGTGGTTTACCACCAACGGTTCTGTGGCGGATTTCCTCATTGTCATGGCCGTGACCGATCCTGACGCGCCACCCAGGCGGCGCGCGACGATGTTCGTGGTGCCGGCGGACACCCCCGGTGTCGACATCGTGCGGGATGTGCCCAATATGGCCGATCCGCAGGCGTCCGGGCATCACGGCGGTCACGCGGAAATCATCTATCACGATGTCCGGGTACCGGTGGACCACCGCCTCGGCGAGGAGGGCGATGGCTTCGTGCTGGCGCAGAAACGCCTCGGACCGGGCCGCATCCACCACGCGATGCGCTGGCTCGGCCAGAGCAAGCGGGCATTCGACATGATGTGCGAGCGCGCCGTGTCGCGCTATGCCCACGGTTCGGTGCTGGCCGACAAACAGCTGGTGCAGGACTGGATCGCGATGTCGGCGGCCGAGATGACGGCGGCGCGCCTGATGACTCTGCAAGCGGCGTGGAAGATGGACCGGGGCGGCACCGCCGCCGCGCTCACCGACATCTCGATGATCAAATATTACGGCGCAAGCGTGCTGTACAACGTGATCGATCGCGCGATCCAGGTGCACGGCTCGCTGGGTTACACCACCGATCTGCCGCTGGAGTACATGTACCGCGACGCCCGCGCCGCGCGCATTCTGGACGGGCCCGACGAGGTGCACAAGGTGACAGTCGCCCGCCGGATTCTCAAGGGCTACCAGCCCCGCGAGGTTCCCTCCGAGCACGTCCCGACCCGCCGCGCCGCGGCGTTGGAGCGGTTCGCGTGGCTGCTGGACGCGGCCACCGCGAACAGCTGATCGGCGAGAGGCGGACACATGGTGGTCGACGGCTTGAATCTGCCCGGGCTGCAGGAGTACTTCGGCCGTGAGGTCCCCGAGGTCGCCGGGCCGTTGGCGGCGCAGCTGATCCACGGCGGGCGCTCAAACCTGACCTACCTGCTGACCGACGGCGTGCGCCGATGGGTGTTGCGCCGGCCGCCGCTGGGCGGGCTGACGCCGTCGGCGCACGACATGACCCGCGAATTCCGGGTCATTGATGCCTTGCGAGACTCGGGTGTGCCGGTGGCGCATGCCGTGGCGCTGTGCGAGGACACCGCCGTGATCGGTGCGCCGTTCTCCGTGATGTCGTATGTGGACGGTGTGGTGCTGCGCGGCTTGGCCGATCTGGAACCTGTACCCCAGACCCAGCTTGACGCCTGCGCCCACGCGCTGATGGTGACGCTCGCCAAGCTGCATAGGGTGTCTCCCTCCGACGTCGGGCTCGCCGGGTTCGGCCGGCCCGAGGGCTACCTGGGCAGGCAGGTGCGCCGCTGGGCCGACCAGTGGTCGCGCATCGCCACCAGGGATCTGCCCGACATCGAGCGGCTGCGTGACGCTCTGGCCGACGCCACGCCGCCCGAGTCGGGCTCGGTCATCGTGCACGGGGATTTCCGCCTCGACAACGCCATCCTCTGCGCCGACCGGCTCGCGGAAGTGCGCGCGATCGTCGACTGGGAGATGTCCACGCTCGGCGATCCGCTGGCGGACGTGGGACTGGCGCTCGTCTACCGCGACCCCGCCTTCGCCCCTGTGCTGCCGGGCGCGGCCGCCTGCACCAGCGACCGGATGCCCGGCCGCGATGCGATGTCGCAGTCCTACGCCAGCGCGTCAGGGCGGGATCTGTCCAATCTGGACTTCTACCTCGCCTTGGGGTACTTCAAAATCGCCGTGATCGCCGAGGGAATCCACGCCCGCCATCGCTCGGGCGAAACAGTCGGCGAGGGCTTCGAGACAGTCGGCTCGGCGGTGCCGGAGCTTGCCGCTGCGGGCTTGCGTGCCCTCAACGACCGATCTACTAAGTAGGGGAGAGCCGAGGACATGGTGCGTACACGGTTTTGCGAGCTGTTCGGGGTCGACTACCCGATCGTCCAGGGTGGAATGCAATGGGTGGGGCGGGCCGAACTCGTCGCGGCGGTGGCCAACGCCGGCGCGCTCGGGTTCCTCACCGCGCTGACCCAGCCCACCCCGGAGGCCCTGGGCAAGGAGATCGCACGGTGCCAGGAGCTGACCGACCGGCCGTTCGGGGTGAACCTGACCATCCTGCCCACCATCAACCCGCCGCCTTATGCCGAGTACCGGCAGGCGATCATCGAGTCGGGCGTCAAAATCGTGGAGACAGCGGGGTTCAGCCCCGCCGACCATCTGCCCGCGTTCCGCGCCGCCGGGGTGAAGGTGGTGCACAAATGCACCAGCGTCCGCCATGCGGTGAAGGCGGAGAAGCTCGGTGTCGACGCCATTTCCATCGACGGGTTCGAGTGCGCGGGGCACCCCGGCGAAGACGACATACCCGGCCTGGTTCTGATACCGGCGGCGGCCGACCGGGTAACCATCCCGATGATCGCCTCTGGCGGCTTCGCCGACGGCCGCGGTCTGGTGGCCGCGCTGGCGCTGGGCGCGGACGGCATCAACATGGGCACCCGTTTCCTGGCCACCGTCGAAGCGCCGATCCACGACAGTGTCAAACGGCGTCTGGTCGAGGCCACCGAGCTGGAGACCGAGCTCATCTTCAGATCGCTGCGCAACACCGCCCGGGTGGCGCGCAACTCGGTCAGCACCGAAGTGGTGACCGTGCTGGACAGGAACGGAACCTTCGACGACGTGCGAGCGCTGGTGGCCGGAAGCCGGGGCCGCAAGGTCTTCGAGACCGGCGACCTGGAGGCGGGAATCTGGTCGGCAGGCATGGCGCAAGGCCTGATCCGTGACATCCCCACGGTCGCCGAGCTGATCGCCCGCATCGTCGCCGAGGCTGAGGCGATCATCAGCCGGCGCCTGCCACAAAGCCTGACCGTGTCAGCGAACGAGCCGGCGCGTGCCGCAAACCGGACCGTGGCAGGCGGGCAGCAGGCGATGACGGCGAACGAGCCGGCGCGTGCCGCAAGCCTGACCGTGGCGGGCGGGCAGCAGCGATGACAGCGAACGAGCCGGTGCTGCTGGAAAGCACGGACCACGGGGTGAGGACGCTGACGCTCAACCGGCCGCACCGCAAGAACGCCATGAACGCCGAGCTGTGGGCGGCGTTGCGGCGCGCTATCACCGCCGCCGCGGCCGACCCCGGCCTGCGCGTCCTGATCCTTACCGGCGCCGGTGGCGCGTTCAGCACCGGCATGGATCTGTCCGCCGAAAGTGTTGCCCAGCACCCGCTGCGGGCCATGCGTGAGGTTAACGAGATCGCGTTGGCGTTGCACGATCTGTCCATCCCCACCGTCGCGAAGGTCACCGGCGTGGCCGTCGGCGCGGGCTGGAACCTTGCCCTCGGCTGCGACCTGGTGGTGGCCACCCCGCAGGCGCAGTTCTCACAGATCTTCACCCGCCGCGGGCTGTCGGTGGACTTCGGCGGCTCGTGGCTGCTGCCCAAACTCGCTGGCCTGCAACAGGCCAAGCGCCTCGTCATGCTTGCGGAGATGATCGGAGCGCAGGAGGCGAGCCGGCTGGGCCTGGTTACTTGGGTGGTGGACGAGGCGGAAATCGACGCCTTCACCTCAGACTTGGGCAGGCGGCTGGCGGCCGCGCCGCCGATCGCTGTCGCCCAAAGCAAGGCGCTGCTCAACGAGAGCGCCGACCGGACGCTGCGCGAGGCGCTGGCGAGCGAGGCGCGGGCGCAGACCGTCAACTTCGCCACCGCCGATGTCCACACCGCGATCGCGGCCTACTCGGCCAAGACCGACCCCGTGTTCACCGGTCAATGGGATGCCACGTAACGCAGCGGCTATGCGCGCCAAAGTGGGTTTCCAGCACGGGTCAGCACCATGCTGGGTACCACCGCGTGCGCGGACAGGCGGGAGACGGCCATGACGAGCTCGGCCACATCGCGGGTCGACAGCATCGCCTCTGCCGCCAGCGTCTGCTTTTTGAGGGCGGTCATGTCGGTGTCGACGTAGCCGGGGCAGATCGCGGTCGCGGTGACACCGGCGCCGGACTCCTCCAAGGTGATGGTCTCGCACAGCGAGATGAGGCCCGCTTTGCTTGCGGCGTAAGCGGCCAGGCCCGGCTCGCTGACCTTCCCGGTGATGGACGAGAGCGCCACGATTTTCGCCCCGTGCCGCGGCCGCTCGGCGGCGGTGTGGCGCAGCAGGGGGAGGGCGGCCTGGACGAGCACGAACTGCGCACGCAGGTTGACGTTGAGCAGCAGGTCGTAGGTCTTCATGGGGGTGTCGGCGACCGGGTGCTGGGCCGCGACACCTCCGTTGAGCACAAGCAGATCCATGCCGCCGTAGTGGTCACCGTGAGCGGCGGCTAGACGGCGCACGTCATCCTCGACGGCGAGGTTGGCGGGCACGGCAAGCACCTGTGCGCCATCGGCGCGAAGAGTGAGCGCCGCGTCGGCAAGCCCGGGTTCGTTGCGCGCGGACATGGTGAGGGCGAAGCCTTCGGCGGCAAGGTGCCGGGCGATCTGCAGGCCGATGCCGCGCGACGAGCCCGTTATCAAGGCGGTGCGGTTACCCATGTGGGTCCTCCGGTTGGTGACTCCATGCCTGCCGGGCAATCAATCGCCTTGCGCCGCAGAGCTTTCGCGTTGACCCGGTGGCGGCTCGAGGGCTAACCTTAGCAAACGATCGATAAGTTATGGCCCCCAGCGCCGTCGCTGTTCTGAGGATGGTTATGAGTGAGGACCTCAGCTCCAGGGAGCGAGTCGTTCTCCTGACGCTGCTGCTGCACGGGCCGATCCTGTCGAACTCCAAGAAGGAGGCGTTCCGGCTGCGGCTTGCCGCCCCGGAACGTGACCGGCTCAACGCGCTTGGCCTCATCGTTTCGGTCAAGGCCGGCTCCTACCGGCATCGGCTCACCGAGGCCGGACATCAATGGTGTCTGCGGGAGCTGGCGAGCGGCCGAGCGCGGGCGGGCGACAGCCGCCTTGAGCGCAACTTCTATGCTCTGCTCGGTGCGGTTCGTGGCAGAGTGGACCTGCCGTCGATGTTCAGCCTGACCGGCGGGCAGCCCGACCAGCAAATGGAATTGGCTGCCTGCGCCGCCTACCGGCGGTTGCGCAGTGAGGCGCGAGGCGGGGTGAGCCTCGCCGATCTGCTCGACGGGCTACAGGCGGCGTTGAGGCAGAGCACACACTGAGGAAGGCCCGCCGAAAGTTCTACATTTGATATCGTGCCCGCATGTCTCTGCCGCTCAACTCCCGCCCGCAGCTGTCGGAGGAAGTCGCCACCCACATCCGCGATCTGATCATGGCGGGCACGGTGCGGCCGGGCGAGCGGTTACGGCTGGAGGAACTGGCGGCCAAGCTTGGCGTGAGCATCACTCCGGTCCGCGAGGCGCTGCTGATCCTGCGCAGCGAGGACATGGTGGAGCTGCAGCCCCGCCGCGGTTACGTGGTGGCCCCACTGTCGCGGCAGGACATCGAGGACGTGTTCTCCTTACAGGCCAACCTCGCCGGGGAGCTGGCCGCGCGGGCGTCGCGGCGTACCACAGAAAATCAGCTCCTTCAGCTCAACGACCTGCAGGCCGCCCTGCGTGAGGCGGCCGGGGAGGCGCGCTTGCAGGAGCTGGAGCGGCTGGAGTTCGCCTTCCATCGGGTGATCAACCTGGTGACCGAGTCGCGCAAGCTGGCGCGGTTTCTCTACACCGCGACCCGCTATACGCCGCACCGTTTCTACGCCTCGGATCCGGCGTGGCGGGCCAACATGCTCTCCGACCATCAGGCGCTGCTGGACGCGCTGGCCGCCCGCGACGCGCAAGCGGCGCGGGCAGCCATGTCACGTCACTTCACCGATGGGGCCGAGCGGCTGCTCAAGCATCTTGACGACATCGGCATGTGGGACAAGCGGCCGGCTCAGTGACCGCGTCCGTGGCGCATCCGGAACAGCCACAGCGCGGTGCGAACAGCTCGCGGTGACGGGTCGAAGCGCATCAGGTCGATCGGGGCCCGATAGCGCTGCCAGGTAACGGCTTTGGCCCGGCTGAACTCGCGCAGGCCATCAGCGCCATGAATGCGCCCGAAACCCGAGTCGCCCAGGCCGCCGAAGGGCAGCGCGGGAATGGCCGCGAAGCCGAGGACGGAATTGATTGAGGCAGCGCCCGTGCGCAGGCGCTGTGCCAGCGCCAGGCCGCGCTGCTTGTCCTTGGTGAAGATGGAGCCGGCCAGGCCGTACCGGGAGTGGTTGGCGCGCTGCAGCGCCTCGTCGAGGTCGCGCACCTTGTTGACGGTCAGTGTGGGGCCGAACGTCTCCTCTGTCATCGCCACGCTTTCCTCATCCACCTCAGCCAGCACGATGGGGTCGATGTAAGGCGCCCGGATGGATTCCGGCCCGCCGGCCACCGCGAAAGCGCCGCGTTCGAGGGCGTCGGTCACGTGCCGCCTCACCACGTCCACCTGACTGGGCATGGTCATCGGGCCATAGGCGGCATCGGGGCCGTCGCCCGGCCGCACCGCGGGCAGCTTGGCCTTGACCGCTTCCAAGAAGCGGTCGTAGACGGGCGCTTCGACGTAGACGCGTTCCACGCCGGCGCAGGTCTGACCCGCGTTGCCCAGGCCGCCGAAGACCGCGGCGGTGGCCGCGGCGTCGATGTCGGCGTCGGCCGCCACGATCAGCGCGTCCTTGCCGCCACCCTCGATCACCACCGGGGTCAGCCGTTCCGCGCAGGCGGCCATGACCTTGCGCGCGGTGGCGGCGGAGCCGGTGAAGGCTACTTTGTCCACATCGGAGGATGCCAGCGCGGCCCCGGTCGCGCCGTCGCCCACCACGGTTTGCAGCACCGGCTGCGGGCAGGCCCGCGCCCACGCCTCGGCCAGCCAGCGCCCGACACCCGGGGTGTACTCGCTGGGCTTGAACACGACGGCGTTGCCCGCCGCCAGGGCGTAGGAGATCGAGCCCAGCGGCGTATAAACGGGATAGTTCCACGGCCCGATGACGCCGACCACCCCGAGGGGCACATATTCCAGCAGGCCCAGCTGGTTGGCGGCGAGAAGGCCCGAGGCCACCTTGCGGCGGCGCAGTGTCTTGTGCGCGTTGCGGGCGGCCCAGTCGAGGTGCTCCACGGCGAGCATGATCTCCAGCATCGCCCCGCCGAGGGGCTTACCGGTCTCGGCGTTGATCACCGCGGCCAGTGCCTCGGCGCCGGTCACCAGCTCCCGCTTCCACCGCAGTAGCGCGTCACGGCGCTGTTTGGGGGACAGCTGAGCCCACCAGGCGGCGGCCTGCCGCCCGGCGGAGACCGCCTGCGCCACCTCGGCCGCGCCGGCTGTCGGGTATTCCGCTAGGACCTCGCCGGTGACCGGGCTTCGGGAGGTGAGGGTTGCCGCGGGTGCTGCGGTCGGGGGCATGTGTTCCTCCAGGCCCTCGTCGAAGTAATTGACATTTGATATCGTACGGCCACTACCTGTCCCCGTGAAGGGCGTGAACCGTGGACTTGACTGAAGAACAGCGGGCATTCGTCTCCGCTGTGGACACTTTCTGCCAGCGCGAGTGTGGAACGCGCCAGCAGCGCGATGTTTTGACCAACTTCGGGGCTGAATCGCACAACCGTGCGCTTTATCGGAAGATGGCCGACGCCGGTTGGCTTGGCATCAATGTGGAGCCGGAGTTCGGGGGAGCGGGTGGGGGCATGGTGGACCTCTCGCTCTTCCTGGAGGCGACCGCCCGGGGCATGGCACCGATCGGGGGTTTCGCCACCACTGTGATCGCCGCGGCGGCCTACGCCAAGTTCGGGACGGCAGAGCAGAAGGAGACCATCCTCGGCGGGGTGATCCGGGGCTCGGTCGAGGCGATCGCGATGTCCGAGCCGGAAGCCGGGTCCGACGTGGCCAACCTGTCGTGCAAGGCCGCCCGCGTCGATGGCGGCTATGTCATCAACGGCCAGAAGACGTGGTGCTCCAACGCCCATATCGCCGACCACATCCTGCTGGTGGCGCGCACCGGGTCGGTGGCTGAAACCGGCAACGGGCACCACGGCCTGACCATGTTCATGGTGCCCACCAACACCGAGGGCCTGGAGATCCGGGGCATCGACACCATGGGCGGGCGTGAGGTCAACGACCTGTTCTACACCGACTGCTTCCTGCCCGCCTCGGCCGTGGTGGGCGAGGTGGGCAACGGCTGGCGTCAGCTGATGGCCGGTCTCAACACGGAGCGCATCATCATGGGCGGGCTGATGCTCGGCACGGCCCAGCGCGCCTTCGACGACACGCTGTCCTATGTCACCCAGCGAAAGCAGTTCGGCCAGCCGGTCGGCACATTCCAAGCGCTGCGGCATCGGCTGGCCGATCTGGCCACCGAGATCGAGTGTTGCCGGCTGCTGGTCTACGACGTGGCCTCCAAAGTGGACGCAAATCCGGAGAAGATGCTGCCGCGCGAGGCCTCGATGGTGAAGCTGAAGGTGACCGAGACCGCCAAGCGCATGGCCCTGGAGGGAATGCAGATGATGGGCGGTTACGGCTACGCCAAGGAGTTCGACATGGAGGGGCACGTGCGGCGCACCATCGTGTCCACCATCTACGGCGGCACCAACGAGATCCAGCGCGACATCATCGGCAAGACCTACGGCCTGTAGCACTAAATAGCAGCACAGCCGTTCACCGCGTGGGCCATGCGCCCGCGCGGTGAACGGCTGTTCGCGTTTGGTCGCAGGCATTGAGCGTGTTGCGGATTAGTTACCAACGGGATCTTCCCAATAAGTTAACCGTCATTTACGGTAGTCCCACGAAGCGCCCGGTCTCCTCCCCGATCTTCAGGTGTGGTGTGAATGCTGGCGGTACGCAATCTCGAAGTCGTATACGACGAGGTCATGCTCGTGCTGAGGGGGGTCAGCCTCAGCGTCGAGCCCGGACAGATCGTGGCGCTGCTGGGCGCCAACGGGGCCGGCAAGTCAACCCTGCTTCGCACCATCACCGGCCTGCTCCGCCACCACGACGGCCGGGTCGCCAAGGGCACGGTCAGCCTCGACGGCACCGACATCCACCACCGGTCACCGGTGGTCATCGTGCGCCGTGGCGTGTCGCAGGTTCTGGAGGGCCGGCGCATCCTCGGCGAGCTCAGCGTCGAGGACAACCTGCGCGTCGGCGCCCACCCCAGGCCGCGGCACAAAGCAGCCGGGCTCGAGCGGGCCTACACGCTGTTTCCGGTGCTGGCCAAGCGCCGCCGCGACACGGCCGGCTACCTGTCCGGTGGCGAGCAGCAAATGCTGGCGATGGCCCGCGCCCTGATGGCGCAGCCGCGCTACCTGCTGCTCGACGAGCCCAGCCTTGGCCTGGCACCCAAGCTGGTGGACCAGATCCGCGATCTGGTCGTCGAAATCAACCGGCAGGGCACCGCCATTCTGCTGGTGGAGCAAAACGCGACGATGGCGCTGTCGATCGCCTCGCACGGGTACGTCATCGAGACCGGCCGGATCGTGCTGGACAAACCGGCCGCCGAGCTGATGGCCGACGCCGATGTGCGCGAGTTCTACCTCGGGCACCGGGCGGGCCAATCCTTCCGCGACGTCAAACACTACAAGCGCCGAAAGCGGTGGCTCTCATGAGTCTGGTCGACTTCGACGACGTGCACCTGTCCTTCGCCGGGGTGAACGCGATCGCCGGGGTGTCGTTCACGGTGGCGCCCGGGGAGCTGTTTGCCATCATCGGGCCCAACGGGGCCGGCAAAACCTCCATCTTCAACGTTCTGTCCGGAGCCTACCGGCCGCAGCGAGGCCGGGTCACCTTCGGCGGCCTCGACATCACCGGACGGCCGCCGCACCGCATCGCGGCGGCGGGCCTGGCCCGCACCTTCCAGAACGTGGAGCTGTTCGGCAATCTGACCCTGCTGGACAACCTGATGCTCGGCCGGCACACGCATCTGCGCTACGGCACGCTGGCCGCGGTCGCCTGGCTGGGGCGGGCCAGGCGTGAAGAGGTGGCCGCCCGTGCGTCGGTGGAGGAGATCGTGGACTTCCTCGACCTGGCGCCCTACCGGCGGATCCCGGTCGGGCTGCTGCCCTATGGCGTGCAGAAACGCATCGAGCTGGGACGGGCCCTGGCCATGCAGCCCAAACTGCTGCTCCTCGACGAGCCGGTTGCGGGCATGAACCTGGAGGAGACGGCCGACATGGCCCGCTACATCCTCGACATCCGCGAGGAGCTCGGCCTGGCGATCATCCTGGTCGAGCACGACATGGGTCTGGTGATGGACCTGGCCGACCGGGTCATGGTGCTCAACTTCGGCGTCCCCATCACCACCGGCCCGCCCGCGCACGTGCAGGGCCATCCCGAGGTTGTGCGGGCCTACCTGGGAGAGGCGGCCGCGGTATGAGAACAGTCGCCACCCGGGTGAGGGACAGGGCGCGGGCCACACCGCACCGCGTCGCCATGCGCGAGAAGCATCTCGGGCTGTGGCGTGAGATCGAGTGGCAGTCCTATTGGGACAGTTCGCTCACCGTCGCGCACGCGCTGCTGTCACTGGGAATCGAGCCGGGCGATCGGGTGGCCGTGCACGCCGAGAACCGGCCTGAGTGGCTCTACACCGACATCGCCACGGTCTCTATCAGGGCCACGACTGTCGGCCTCTATCCGACCAACCCGGCTTCCGAGGTCGGATATCTGTTGTCGCATTCGGGTTCGAGGCTGCTGGTGGCCGAGGACCAGGAACAGGTCGACAAGGCGCTTGCCGTGCTGGAGTCGTGCCCCGAGCTGGAATGGATCGTCTATTTGGAACCACGGGGCATCCGGTCCCGGTACCACCACAAAAAATTGATGTCCTGGCAGGAACTATTGCAACGCGGCGCTGAGCACCGCGCCGCGCATCCCGGTGCGGTCGACGAGCGGATCGCCGCCGCGGCGCAGGAGGACATCGCCACGCTGGTGTACACGTCGGGCACCACCGGCCCGCCCAAGGGGGCGATGCTCACCAACTCCAATGTGGACTTTGCCATCGAGGCGTCGCTCGGCGGCGGCAGCTACGGCATCACGCCGGGCGGCAAGGATCTGATTTTGTCCTACCTGCCGCTGTGTCACGTTGCCGAGCGGCTGCTGACCACCTGGTACAACGCGGGTGCGGGGGTGCAGGTGAACTTCGCCGAGTCGATCTCGACCGTGCAGCCCAACCTGCGCGAGGTCCAGCCCACCATCCTGTTCGGAGTGCCGCGCATCTGGGAGAAGGTGCTCGCCACGGTGACCATCGGGGTGCAGAACGCCACGATGTTCAAGCGTCTCAACGGGCGGCTGTGGCTGGGCCTGGCCGACCGCATCGGGCATCGGCTGGCCGCCACCGGTGGCCGCCACACCGCCCGCACCCGCCTTGCCTACGCGATCGGCTGGGTGTGCTACTACCGCGCCCTACGCGAGCGCATCGGCATGCGGTGGGTCCGCCACGCGCTGTCCGGGGCGGCCCCCATCGCGCCGGAGGTGTTGCGCTTCTTCATGGGTATCGGGATCGCGATGCACGAGGTGTACGGCATGACCGAGAACACCGCCATCGCCACCGCCAACCGGCCCAGGAAGGTGCGCCTCGGCACGGTTGGGGTGCGGCTGGACGGCGCCGAGGTCCGCGTCGACGCCGACACGGGTGAGATCCAGACCCGGCACGCGGCCGTGTTTGCCGGATATTTCCGCGATCCGGAGGCGACGGCACGCGCGTTCACCGCCGACGGATGGTTGCGCACCGGCGATGTCGGCGAGTTCAGCGTCGACGGTTACCTGCGCATCACCGACCGGGTCAAGGACATCCTCATCACCGCGGGCGGCAAGAACGTCGCCCCAAGCGAAATCGAGAACGGGCTCAAGGCGTCGCCTTACCTCAAAGAGGCCGTCGTGCTGGGCGACCGGAAGCCATACCTGGTGGCCCTCATCGGCATCGAGGCGGACACCGTGGCCGATTGGGCGCAGCGCCGAGGGCTCGCCTTCACCACCTACCGCGATCTGACCGAGAAACCGGAAGTGGTGGAACTGGTGCAGGACATCATCCGGCAGGCCAACACCCATCAGGCCACCGTGGCTCAAATCAAGAAGTTCCGCCTGCTGCCCAAGGAACTCGACGAGAACGACGGCGAGCTCACCGCCACCCAGAAGGTGAAGCGGGCCGCCGTCGCGACCCGGTTCGCCGATCTGGTCAATCAGATGTATGGCGGTGCCCGGTGACCGAAGCCATCCAGATCCTCAGCCGGGGCCTGGGCGCGGGCGGCATCTACGCCTTGCTGTCACTGGGTTTCGTCATCATCTACCGGGCCTCGCGGGTCATCAGCTTCGCCCAGCCGGCCCTGATGCTCGCCGGTGCGGTCATCGTGTCGCGGCTGGCACCCGAGGTCGGCTTCTACGGCGCGCTCGCCGCGGGCATGGCGCTGACCGCGACGCTGGCGCTGGCGGTGGAGCGGGTGGCGGTGCGGCCCATGGTCGGCCGGCCCGTCTTCACCGTCGCCATCATCACCCTCGGCGTGGACGCGGTGATCCGGGTCTTCGCCAACAGCGTCATCGGCGTGGGCCTGCTGCAGCTGGGCGATCCCTGGGGACTCTCGGAGACCACCGTGTTCGGGGTCGAGGTGCAGCAGCGGTCGCTGGTCATCGTGGCGGCCACCGCGTTGGCCGGGACGATCCTCTACGTGTTCTTTCGTTTCAGCCGCATGGGTTTGGCGATGCGGGCAGTGGCTGTCGACCAGGAAACCGCTCTGGCCCACGGCATTTCGGTGGGGGCGGTTTTCGCCTTCTCCTGGGCCATCGCCGGGGCGCTTGCCGCGCTGGGCGGCGCGATGGCGGCCGTCGGTGGCAGCGTGGACGCCAACCTGTGGCTCACCGCGCTGGTGGCGCTGCCCGTGATCATTCTGGGCGGCCTGGACTCGCTGCCCGGCGCGGTGGTGGCCGGGCTTGTCGTCGGCGTGGTGCAGGAAACCCTTGCCACCTATCAGCACACGTTCCCGAACTGGCTCGGCGGCAACGTCGCCACGCTGACCCCGTTCGCGGTCATGATGATCGTCCTGCTGGTGCGGCCCTACGGCCTCTTCGGCACCCGTGAGGTGGAGCGAGTATGAACCGGCCGCTCATGCATCACCGCTACAGCTCCGACATGGCGCTGCTGAACACGAGGGCCAAAAAGGTTGCCATGCTGGCGTTACTGGCCGTCGCGGCGCTGCTTGCGCTGCTGCTGACCGACGACTACCTCCAGCTGCTGGCCACCGGGGCGGCCACGGCCATCGGCATCATCGGCTTGAACCTGGCCACTGGGTACGCGGGCCAGGTGTCGCTAGGGCACGCGTTCTTCCTTGCCATCGGCGCCTATACCGCCGCCGCGATCAGCGGCGACCCCCACGGCCGCACCATAGGCCTGGGCATCACCAGCATCCTGGTCTGGCTTCCGGCGGCCGGGCTGGTGGCGGCGGCCGTCGGCGCGCTGGTGGCCCCGCTGGCGGTAAGGCTGCGCGGGCTCTACCTCGCCATCGTGACACTCGGACTGGTTTTCGTCGGCGGGTACGTCTTCGGCGAGTGGCGGGAACTGACCGGCGGCTCAGGTATCGGCCGGCCCGCCGCGGTGCCCGAACTGTTCGGCGTGCGGCTCGACCGGTCCACCGCGCTGTTCACCCGCGACCAGCAGCTGTATTGGCTGATGCTGACGCTGCTGGTGCTCTTCGCCCTGGCCGCCCGCAATGTGGCCCGCTCGCGGGTAGGGCGAGCATTCAACGCTATCCGCGACCGCGACATTGCTGCCGGCATCATGGGCATCAACCTGGCCCGCTACAAGACGATCGCCTTCGCGCTGTCGTCGTTCTACGCCGGGTGCGCCGGGGGCCTGCTGTTCTGCATCACCGGATATCTGACGCCGGACAACTTCAACCTGGCGCTGTCCGTGGTCGCCATCGCCATGGTGCTTGTCGGCGGCGCCGGCACCATATCGGGCGCAGTCCTGGGCGCGTTCTTCTTCACCTTGCTCAGCCCGCTGACGAAGGCCTTGCCGTCGCTCGTGCCCGCGGTGACCGATGACGCGACCCGTACCCCCAACATCTTCCAGCTCGAAACCGTGGCCTACGGCGCATTGATCGTCGTGTTCCTCGTCTTCGAGCCGCGTGGGCTCTACGGGCTCTGGGTCCGGCTGCGCAGCTATTGGAAAGCCTGGCCCTTCTCTTACTGATGCCGCTACCCGACCAGAAAGGACCATCCCATGAGAAGAGTGGCCGCGTTACTTGTCGCCGTCGCTGCTCTGGCGGGATGCCGGACACAGAGTCCGGCCCCGTCCGATACCACCATCAAGTCCGATGTCGGGGTGACGTCGCAGGCCTGTCCCGCTGCGGTCGACCCGAAGAAGGGCTGCATCTATCTCGGCGTGCTCTCCGACCTCACCGGCCCGGTCGCCGCCCTTGGCGTCACGGCCGCCGAGGGCGTCAAAGGGTTCTGGAAGCGGGTCAACGCCAACGGCGGCATCGCCGGGAAATATGAGGTCGATGCCACCAGCTACGTCAAGGACAGCAAGTACGACCCGCAGACCCACAATCAGGCCTACCAGGAAATCAAATCCAAGGTGCTGGCGCTGGGCCTCACCTTCGGCTCACCCACCACCGCGGCCATCCTGCCGGACATGAAGTCCAACAACGTCATCGCGGTGCCGGGCGCGTTCTCCTCCGGCTTCCTCTTCGAGGACGTGATGCTGGAGACTGCGGCCAACTACTGCGTCGAGTCCATGAACGACGTGGACTACGCTAAGGAAACCTGGTCTGCGAAGAGCGCGATGGCCGTGCACTGGCCGGGCGACTACGGCGACGACTCCGCCTTCGGCGTAAAGTTTGCCGCCGAGAAGGCGGGCTTGACCTTCACCGATGTGGTCACCGGGCAGGGCCAGGACAAGCAGGCCGCGGCCGTGGCGGCCATCGTCGCGGGCAAGCCCGATGTCGTCATCCTCGCCGTCGGGCCTACCGAGAACGCGGCCATCGTCGGAGGCGCTGCCGCGCAAGGCTTCAAGGGCAGGTTCATCGGCCTGGGCCCGACCTGGGTGGCGCAGCTCAACGCGAGCCCCGCCGCGCCCGCGCTGGCCGCGCTGTACCTGCAGTCGGGCGGCCTGGCACCGTGGAACGCCAACAGCCCCGGCCACCAGGCGATGCGCGAGACGCTGGGCAAACCGGCTTCCATCAACGACGGGCTCACCACCGGCTGGGCCTCCTCCTATCCGCTGAAGGCGGCGCTGGAGAAGGCGGTGGCCAACGGTGACCTGACCCGCGCCGGGTTCGCCGCGGCGGCCAAGTCGCTGACCCGGGTCGACTTCGAGGACATGTTGCCGCCCGAGTCCGGCAACTACGCGGGCGGGCCCGCCACCGCGCCGAAGAACACCGGCATCAGCAAGCCGGACAAGTCCGCCGCCACCGGCATCACGCTGGTCAAGGAGATGTTCACCGGGCCGACAGCGAAGGCGTTCACGCCCACCAAACCCTGCTACGTCAAGTAGTCCAAACAGCAAAGCGTTGGCCGGGCTGGAATTCCAGCCCGGCCAACACCCCTATGTGGATGCTCAGTCGGCGTACATCTCGTCGATCAGTGTCTCGTGCTGCTGGGAGATGGCACGCCGGCGTAGCTTGAGCGTCGGTGTCAGCTCACCGGTTTCCGGCGTCCACGCCGCAGGCATGATGCGGAACCGCTTGATCTGCTCGGGGCGTGACAGCTTCTCGTTCACCTCGGCCACCGCCGAGGTGATGGCCGCGTGCAGCGCGGGATGTGCGGCCAGGCCGGGCAGGCTTCGCTCGGCGAGGCCCTGCGAGGCGGCCCACAGCGGGGCGACCTCCTCGTCGAGCACGATCAGCGCCGTCAGGTAAGGCCGCCGGTCGCCGATCGCGACTGCCTGCCCGATCAGCGGGTAGGCACGCAGCAGGTTCTCGATCTGGGCGGGGGAGATGTTCTTCCCGCTGGAGTTGATGATGAGTTCCTTCTTGCGGTCGGTGATGGTGAGGTAGCCCTCGTCGTCGAGCGCGCCCACATCGCCGGTGGACAGCCAGCCCTCCGCGTCGACGATGGGCTCGATGCCGCCGTCGGCGCGCAGATAGCCCATGCACACCAACGGCCCGCGGACCTGAATCTCGCCATCGTCGAGCAGGCGCAGTGCCATGCCGGCGTTGATACGCCCCACCGAGCCGGGCCGAAACGCCGACGGCGTGTTGATGGTGGCGGTGCCGGTGGTTTCGGTCATGCCCCACACCTCCAGCACGTCGACGCCCATGCCGGCCAGGAACAGCAGCACCTCCACGGGAATCGGCGCGGCGCCGCTGCCGGCCCACACCATCTCGTCGAGCCCGAGCATGGCGCGCATCGGGCGCAGCACAGCGGCGTCCAATGTGGCCAGAGCCGCGGCTTGTTCCTCGGTAAGGGTCTTGCCTTCCGATCGGGCGAGGTAGCTGTCGCGCGCCAGCGCCGAGGCGGTGGCGAAAGCCTCGCGCACGGCCGGCTCGACGTTGCCGAGCTGGGCCTGCACCCCGGCGGCCATCTTCTCCCACACCCGGGGCACGCCGAAGAACGAATTCGGCTTCACCGCGCGCAGCGCTGCCACCAGCTGAGCCGGGTCGGCGAGGATGGTGGCGTGCCCGGTGCGGTAGATGAGGTTGTAGATGCCGAGCACCCTCTCGGCGATGTGCGCCAGCGGTAGATAGGCCAGAGTGCGCGGGTGGGCCGGCATGTTCACCGTCGCTTCCAGTACCACACACTGGTAAATGACGTTGTGATGGCTCAGCAGCACCCCTTTGGGGTCGCCGGTGGTGCCCGAGGTGTAGAGCAGCGTGACCGGGTGGTCGGCGCGCACCTGCCGCCACTGTGTCTCGAAGGCGGACGGATCGTTGGCGTGGGCGATGCCGCCACGGGCCATGACCGCGCCCAGCGACGTGGTTCCCGGGATCTCGGCCTCCTCGTCGACGATGACGATGTGCGGCGGGTGCGGCAGGCCCTCAAGCGCGCTCTGCCACTTCTGCCATTCGGCTTCGCCGTTGAGGACAAGCAGTTTCGCCCCGCTGTGTTCGGCCAGATAGCGCAACTGGGTGGGGCTCAATGTCGCATAGGCCGTGCACGGGATCGCCCCCAGGTGCACGGCGGCCAGGTCGACGAGCCAGTGCTCGACCCGGCCCGGCATCATCATGATGACCCGATCGCCCCAGCCGACCCCGAGCTCGGCCAGGCCACGGGCCAGGACGGCGACGCCGTCGCGCATCTCCCGCCACGTCAGCGAGGTCTCGCCGCCGAAGGTGCTCAAGGCCGGGAGATCGGGGTAGCTCACGGCGTTGCGGTGCAGAAGCTCGGGAATCGTCATGCCTGCGGCCTTATCCGCACAACGCTGAGCCAGATCCATACTGCCCTCCACGAAAACGGCCTCCTCCACCGATCGGACGCATGTGCGTCGAATGTAACTCCCGGTTAACTTATTAGGAAGAGGAGCTGTTCCAGCGCGAAAAAAGTCTGGACACGCCCTGTGAATACGGGCTAAGGGGCCGACCTCAGCATCGGCACCAGAAACTGGCGTGCCACCGCAGCCAGCTGCTCGTCGTCGTCGAGGTCGATGATCTGGCTGGGGATGGTCAGGAAGGACGCGGACACCCGAACCATCAGCTCTGCCACCAGATTGGGATCCAGATCCTTGGCCATGTTGCCGGCTCGCTGCTCGGCCCGCAGCTGCCCGGCGACGAACTGCCTCACCGCGGCAAGGGTCTGCCCGCCGTCATTGATCATCGACGGCAGCAGCAGGTCGGGTTCGGCCGCGATCAGCCCGCCGATGAGCGGGTTGCCGCGGATGGCCCGCAGTGAGCTGACAAACCCGAGCACCACCCGGTCGGCGGCGTTGTCGGCCTGCTCGATGTCGATGAGGAACTGGTCGAAGTAGCGGCGGAACTCGCGGCGGATGACATGCTCGACGAGGGCGTCCTTGGTGGCGAAGCGCCTGTACACGGTGATGCGCGAAACGCCCGCCCGCCGCGCCACATCCTCCATGGTGGAGCGCAGAATCCCCATCTTGGAGAACTGCACATAGGCCGCGTCGAGGATGCGGGTGCGGGCCTCGTCGGTGTCGCCGACTCCCTCGATGGCGTCGACGAAGGCGCGCTCCAGCAGCGACTCCGAACCGGACGGTGCGATCAGCACGGGTGGCGCAGGTTCCACGATCACCTCCTGTGGATCCATTGTGCCTCAAGGTCGCCCGATGTCGGGCATTCACAAAGTTCCACCTTTACCTCCTTGAGGCCCTTGTGGTGGCGAATGCGTTGTGGTGTCATGGATGAAACACGGATGCAACATCCGTATCATCGTATCAGTCAATGCGCTCGGCTTCGACTAGGAGGAGCGGAGGAGAAAAGGCATGGACAAAATTCAAAGGCGCAACGTGCTCAAAGCCGGTGGTGCCCTGGGGGCGATCGGCGCGCTGAGCGTCGCCGCGCCCGCGCACGCGAAGGCGCCGTGGACATGGGCCCCGCAGGGATCCGTGGCAGGAACGGGAGCAGGCGCCGACCCGAGATGGGTGTGGGACCCCGAGGCCGACCCGGTGGTCGCCTCGCTGATCGACCGGGGCGATGTGCCCCGGGTCAACGAACTCCTGCGCACCTGGAAGAGAAACAGCCAGCCGCTTCCGGCCGGGCTGCCGGCGGACCTTCGCGACTTCATGGAGAGCGCCCGCCAGCTTCCGTCGTGGACAGACCAGCGCAAGCTGGCCAAGGCGGTCGAGTTCAACACCAAGCGAGGGCTTTACCTCGGCGTGCTCTACGGTCTGGCCAGCGGCATGATGAGCACGGTCATCCCCCATGAAGCGCGTGCGGTCTACTACTCGCAGGGCGGCGCGGACATGAAGGACCGCATCTCCAAGACCGCGAAGCTCGGCTACGACGTCGGCGCGCTCAACGCCTACCAGGCCGACGGCGAAATGATCGTCACCTGTGTCAAGACCCGGCTCGTGCATGCTGCCGTGCGCCATCTGCTGCCCCAGTCGCCTTACTGGACACCGGTTGCCGACGAACAGATCCCGATCAGCCAGCGCGACATCATGGTCACCTGGCACAGCCTGCCCACCACGGTGATGCAGAAGCTGCAGGCGTGGGGAGTGCCGATCCCGGCCGCCGAGTCCGACGGCTTCCTGCACTCGTGGCAGGTCGCCGCGCACATGCTCGGCGTGCGCGACGAATACATCCCCGCTTCGTGGGCCGAGGCCAACAGCCAGGCCGCTCAGGTGCTCACCCCGGTGCTGGCGCCGACGCCCGAAGGGGTCAGGCTTTCCGATATTTTGCTCAGCCTGGGTACGCCGGTCGACGCCGGCATTCTTTCCAAACCGATCCTGGGCGCGTTCACCCGGTACATGCTCGGCGATCAGATCGCCGGCTGGCTAAGCATCCCGCGCGAGCCCGTGTGGGAGACGCTGCTCAACGTCGCGTGGCGGCCTTTCATCGCGGTACGCGAAGGGCTGTTGCCCTTCCCGCTGGCACCGGCGGCCTACTGGCTGTTCGACGAGTTCATCCGCAAGGCGGCTCTGCTGTTCCTGTCCAACGCCCGGCCGATCAGCATCGAAATCCCCCTGACCAACCGCCCAACGTAGAGAAAGGTTTCAATCGTGTCGGAGATGAGCAGGCGCCAGGTGTTGATCTCGGGCGGCGCCCTGGGAGCACTTGGCGCACTCGGGATCGGGGCCGCGGCCCAGGCCGGCATCGGCCCGCCCACCGGGCTGGACCCACGCTGGGTGTGGGACGCCGAAGCCGACCCGCTGGTGGCCTCGCTGCTCGACCGTGGGGCCGTGCCGGAGGTGAACCGTCTGCTGTGGAACTGGACCCGCAACGACCAGCCGCTGCCCGCGGGGCTTCCCGCCGACCTGGTCGCGTTCATTGACGGGGCGCGTCAGCTGCCGTCGTGGGCCGACCAGCGCAAGCTGGAACTCGCGGCGGAGTTCAACAAGTCACGCGGGTTCTACCTCAATCTGCTCAACGGCGTCGGTGGCGGGATGCTCAGCACCGCCATCCCCAAGGAGGCGCGGGCGGTCTACTACTCGGCCGGCGGCGCGAACATGGAGGACCGGGTCGCCAAGACCAGCATCCTCGGCTTCGCGGTCGGATCGCTCAACGCTTACCGGCCCGACGGCAACTGCATCGTCAACTCGGTGAAGACACGTCTGGTGCACGCGGGTGTCCGCCATCTGCTGCAACAGTCTCCACATTGGACAAGCGGAATCCCGATCAGCCAGACCGACATCCTGGTCACCTGGCACACCCTGGCCACCTTCGCGATGCGCAAGCTGCGCGAGTGGCGGGTGCCGATCAGCGCCGCCGACGCGGACGCCTACCTGCACTCCTGGCAGGTGACCGTGCACATGCTCGGCGTCCGCGACGAGTTCATCCCGGCCACCTGGGAAGCCGCCTACGCCCAGTCGGATCAGGTGCTGCCGCCCAACATGGGGCCGACCCGTGAGGGCGTCGAGCTGACCGACATCCTGCTCGGCCAGCTGGCCGAGCAGACCAGCCCGGGCAGCATCAGCCGGCCGCTGTGCAACGCGCTGGGCCGATTCCTGGTCGGCGACCAGGTGGCCGACTGGGACCAGATCCCGCACGAATGGGTGTGGGAGTCGGTGATCCGCAACGTGTGGCCGATCCTGGTGAGGTTCCGCGAGGGGTTGGTCCCGCTGCCGCTCGTGCCCGAGATGGCTTGGGTCATCGACGAGGCCCTGCGCCAGTACATCCTGTTCTTCCTCACCAAGGGCAGGGAAACAAAGATTGTGATTCCGACGGGCAACCGGCCCAGCTGATCAGTAGATGACGCAACGGATCGGATGGAAGATGAGTGAGCACATAGGACGGCGGCGGTTCCTGGGATACGTGCTGGCCGCTCCCACTCTGGTGACCGCGGCCGAGCTGAGCCTGGCCCCCGCGAGCGCCGCGGTACCCTCCGCGGAAATCACCGAGCTGCTGGATCTCAACGACCTGATGACCGTTGCGGCCTTGCCCACCTCCGGGCTCATCTCGGTCGCGGTCAACGCGGACGGCACGGTGTCGTTCGCGTTGCCGCGGGCCGAAGTGGGGCAGGGCATCACCACCTCCTCGGCGATGCTGATCGCCGAAGAGCTTTCGGTGCCGCTGAGCCGGGTAAGGATAACGCTGGCCGACGCCCGGCCGGAGCTGCTTTTCAACCAGCTCACCGGCGGCTCCAACACCACCATCGCCACCTATACCCCGATCCGGGTCGCGGCCGCGATCGCCCGCAGCCGCCTGCTGCAAGCCGCGGCCGGCGTGCTCGGCGCTGCGCCCGGCGACCTCACTCTGGCCGCCGGGGTGGTCACCGACCGCTCCGGGCGCGGCGTCGACATCGGCGCGCTGGCACAGCGGGCGGCAAGCGCGCAGACCGGCCAGGTGGCCGTGGAGCTCACGCCGCGCGAGAGTTTCACTGTCATCGGCAGGCCCACCAACCGCATCGACGCGCTGGAGGCGGTGACCGGGCGCAAGAAGTTCGCCATGGATCTCGCCGTCCCCGGCGCGTTGCCCACCATGGTCTGCCGGCCGCCGACCATCAACGGCAAGGTGGGTTCGGTGGCCAACCTGGCCGAGGTACGCGCCATGGCCGGAGTGACCGATGTCGTTACCATCGCCACCGGTGTCGCGGTGCGGGCACAGACCTTCGGCCAATGCATCGACGCCGTTCGCGCCCTGCGGGTCACCTGGCGGGCCGGCACCGCGGAGGGCAAGTCCGACGCCAGCGTGCTGCGAGAGCTGGAGCTGGCCGAGATTCCGCTCGGGCTGCGGCCGCCGACCCCGGTGGTGGAAGGCAAATTCACCTTCCACTTCCGCAGCAACGGCGCGGTGGAACCCAACTGCGCCATCGCCGATGTACGAGCCGATCGGGCCGAGATCTGGTCGGCGCTCAAGTCGCCCATCGTCGCCCAGGAAACCATCGCCGCCAGGCTCGGGCTGCCGGTGGGCCGGGTGACGGTGCATGTGGCCGAGGGCGGCGGATCCTTCGGGCGCAAGCTTTTCTTCGACGCCGCGCTCGAAGCGGCCGAGGTGTCGCAGCGGATCGGCAAGCCGGTCAAGCTCATGTGGCATCGCGCCGACGACTTCCGCCAGGGCCGCGCCCACCCGATGGCCACCTCCCGGGTGCGCATCGCCTATCTCGGCGACGCCGTGCTGAGCTACACGCAGCGGCACACCAGCGTGGCCACCGATCTGGGCCACGGGCTGGGCGAGATCATCACTGCTTTCGCCGCTCAGCTTCCCGTGGGCGACATCGGTTTCGCGGAAACCTTCTTCCAGCTCAGCCAGAACATGCCCTACGAGTTCGGGCTCAACAGCCGGCTGCTGAGTGAGGTGGACAAGGGCTTCAACACCGGCAGCATGCGCAACGTGTACTCGCCCGATGTGGCCTGCGCCCGGGAGCTGATGGTCGATCAGCTCGCCGCGCGGCGGGGGCGCGACCCGTACCAGATGCGGCGGGCGTATCTGCGTGACGACCGCGCCAAGGCGGTGCTGGAGAAGGTGGCCCAGGTCGGCAACTGGGGCCGGGCGATGCCGGCCGGCATGGCGCAGGGCATCGCGTTTCACGCCGAGTACAAGAGTGTCAGCGCCGCACTGGTGGAAATCGACTGCCGGCCCGAGACCGTCAACCGGCCGATCCGCGATGGGGTGGCCGGGCCGCGGGTCACCAGGGTGGTGTTCGCCGTGGACGTCGGCCTCGCCGTCAACCCGCGCGGTCTGGAGGCGCAGATGATGGGCGGCATCATGGACGGCATCGCGCTGGCGCTGACCTCCGGTCTGCACCTGCGCGACGGATACTTCCTCGAATCCAGCTGGGACAACTACTTCTACACCCGGCAGTGGAACACTCCGCCCGATCTTAAGATCATCGTCATGCCGAGCACGTCGGAGAACCCGGGTGGGGCAGGCGAGTTGGGCGTCGCGGCATCGGTGGCGGCGGTGGCATGCGCCTACGGCCGCGCGACCGGCGTCATGCCCACCACCTTCCCGATCAATCACGCCACGCTTTCCTTCGTCCCCAAACCCACCGTCCCGCCGATCCCGGCGTCCCCGATCGACGGCGCCACCGCCGCCCGCTGAAGAAGGAGGAGATTGCATTGCCCGAGCACACCTTCCGCGTCAACGGCGAGCAGGTCACCGTCGACGTCGCCGATGACGTGCGCCTGCTGTGGGTTTTGCGCGACATCCTGGGCATCACCGGCCCGAAGTACGGTTGTGGGGTGAACGTGTGCAAGGCGTGCACCAGCCACCTCAACGGGGTGGCGGTGAGCCCGTGTGCCATCCCGGTGGGTGAGCTGCGGCCGGCCGATGAGGTCACCACCATCGAGGGCCTGGCCGCCACCGTCGGCCGGGAGCTGCATCCCATGCAGCAGGCCTGGCTCGACCAGGATGTTGTCCAATGTGGATACTGCCAGCCCGGCCAGATCATGGCGGCCGTGGATCTGGTCAGGCGGGCCGCCGCGCAGGGCCGCGCCATCACCGACGCCGACCTCGACAGTCTGCGCAACATCTGCCGATGCGGCACCTACTTTCGGATCAGGGAAGCCATCAAGGCCGGGGCGAGGAACATGTGAGAACCGTAGCCGTGGAAAGAACGCCCGAGCAGCTGCTGGAGGCGGCGATGCTGGGCGCCGGTCTGCTGGGCGGGACGGCGAACGTCATCATGCAGCTGGCCCGGCCCGAGGTCGGATACGGCGTGGTGGAAAGCACTGTCGACAGTGGCAAGCTCTTCCTGCACCCGGTCAAGCGGACGCGGACCACGCTGGCCTATCTGGCGGTGGCCGCCATCGGCACCGATGAGGAGCGCAGGCTCTACCGCCGGGCGGTCGACCGTTCCCACGCCCCGGTGCGCAGCACAGAATCCAGCCCGGTGACATATAACGCCTTCGATCAGGATCTGCAGCTGTGGGTGGCGGCGTGCCTGTATCGCGGGTTCGCCGACACCCATCGCCTGTTCGTGGGTCCGCTCACCGATGCCGAGGCGGAGGCGCTCTACCAGGTCTGCTCCCGCCTGGGCACCACGTTGCAGCTCAAGCCCGAGCGCTGGCCGCCGGATCGCGCCGCGTTCGAAGATTACTGGAATGCGCAGCTGGAACGGATCCGCTTCGACGACCCGGTCCGTGAGCACCTCGAACAGATCATGCTGCTGCGCTACGCCGCCCGGCCGATGAGCGTCCTATTAGGACCATTTCATCGCTTCACCGCGATCGGGTTTCTGCCACCGCCTTTCCGCGAGCGCATGGGTTTGCGGTGGAGCGCGCGCCAGCAACGCCGGTTCGACCGCATGATCAAAGCGACGGCGCTGTTCTACCGGATCCTGCCGGGACCGCTGCGCCGGTTCCCGTTCAATGCCGTCCTCTGGGACGTGCGCCGCCGCATCCGCAGTGGCAAACCGTTGGTGTGAAAGCTCAGCCGAGCAGATCGAGGGCGAGCGCGGCGATCACCCTGTCCGCGCCGCCGCGTTCGTCGAAACGCACGGCGCGGCCCAGATCGGCGATGAGGTTCAGCGCGCCGTGGGCCAGCACCCGGCAGTCGGCCGTGCCCAGATCGGGCTGCTGCATGCTCAGCACCCGCACCCACTCCTCGACGTGGGAGCGCTGGGCGCGCCGCAGCTCGTGCCGGTCGTCCTCGGGCAGGTTTGTGTTTTCCGCCTGGTACACCGCCACCAGGTCGCTCTGCCCGAACACCAGGTCGACATAGGAGTCCACCAGCCGGGCAAGGGCGTCGGCGGGATCCGTCGCCGCGGTGAGTGCGGCGGCCGTGGTGGCCGCCACCCGGTCGGCCGCCCGGTAGTAGACGGCGGCCAGCAGCTCGCTCTTGGAAGAGAAGTGCCGGTAAAGGCTGGACGCCCGGGTGCCCGACGCGGCGGCGATGTCCTCCATCGTCACCGCGTGATAGCCGTTGAGGTGAAACAGGCGCAGCGCCTCGGCCATGATGGTTTCCCGCCGTGAGCGCAGGCCGGCCTCCACTGCTGGGCGGCGGCCCGCGGCCGTCGGCACCTCGGCCAGCTTGGCGTTCAGCAACCGCCAACCGGCGGCGCCGAGCAGCTCCTGCGCCCTTGCCGGCGCGATGACCGCGCGGTGTGTGGACAGGCTGCCCACCAGGCTCAGCACCCCCCGGGCCAGCAGCCGCGCCTGGTGGGTGTCGAGCTCGGGGCGGATCGCCCGCAGCGGGACGGCCAGCCGATTGATGACTGTTCTCGCGTCGTGGCGCAGCTGTGCCTGGTCTTCGGGCCCGAGGTAGCGGCCCTCCCACTGGTAGAGCCCGCCCACCTTGCGCCGCTGCACGCCGAGCTGGACCAGGTCGGCCAGGATGGCGTCGAGGCGGTCTCTCGGGGTTGAATCCTCCTGGGGCGCAACGGTTGCGGCCAGTAGGGCGTCGGAAAGCTCCCGCGTCGCGTGTCGCAGCATCGCGTACTTGTTGGGGAAGTGGTTGTAGATGGCGGGGCCGCTGATGCCGACGACGGCGGCGATGTCGTCGATGCCCACGCTGTGGTACCCGCGTTCACAGAACAGCTCCGCCGCGGCCAGCGCGATCTGCGCCTTGCGATCCTTGGGGCGCTTCGCCGGTGCCGGGGGATCCAGCGCTGGTCGTGCCGTCACTTCCCGTCCTCTCACCGCCAGTGTCGTACGCCATCTTGACACAGCCCCCAGCAGGCTAGGAAAGTTAACCGAAATTCGCATGGAGGTGTGACATGCCTGCCGACGAGGCGTATATATTCGACGCGATCCGAACCCCGCGGGGAAAGGGCAAGCCCAACGGGGCGCTGCACGGCATCAAGCCCATATCGCTGATGACCGGGCTGCTCGGCGAGATCCGCCACCGAAACCCCGGGCTCGACCCGGCGCTCGTGGACGACATCGTGCTCGGTGTCGTCTCGCCGGTGGGGGAGCAGGGTTCCGACATTGCCAAGACCGCAGCGATCGCCGCCGGGTATCCGGAAACGGTCGCCGGCGTCCAGCTCAACCGCTTCTGCGCGTCCGGCCTGGAAGCGGTCAACATCGCCGCGCAGAAGGTCCGCTCCGGCTGGGAAGACCTGGTGCTCGCCGGGGGAGTCGAGTCCATGTCGCGGGTCAAGATGGGCTCTGACGGCGGGGCCTGGGCGATGGATCCGGAAACCAACTACGACAGCCGATTCGTGCCGCAGGGCGTCAGCGCCGACCTCATCGCCACCATGGACGGCCTGGGCCGCGAGGATGTCGATCGCTACGCGGCGCTCTCCCAGGAACGGGCCGCCAAAGCCTGGGCCAACGGGCACTTCGCCAAGTCGGTGGTACCGGTACGCGATCGCAACGGCGTGACCGTCCTCGACCGCGACGAGCACGTGCGACCGGGCACGACCGTGGAGACGCTCGGGGCCTTGCCCGCGTCGTTCGCCAGCATCGGCGAGCTCGGCGGCTTCGATGCCGTCGCCCTGCAGCGCTACCACTGGGTCGAGCGGATAAACCACGTCCACACCGCGGGCAACTCCTCCGGCATCGTCGATGGCGCGTCGCTGATGCTCATCGGCAACGAACGCACCGGCGAAGCGGCCGGGCTGCGGGCTCGTGGCCGCATCGTGGCCACGGCGCTGTCCGGCGCCGACTCGACAATCATGCTGACCGGGCCCGCGCCCGCCTGCCGCAAGGCGCTGGCCAAGGCCGGGCTGACCGTCGACGACATCGACCTAGTGGAGATTAACGAGGCGTTCGCGGCGGTCGTGCTGCACTTCGTCAGCGACATGGGCCTGTCGCTGGACCGAGTCAACGTCAACGGCGGCGCCATCGCCATGGGTCATCCGCTGGGCGCGACCGGCGCGATGATCCTCGGCTCGCTCCTGGACGAGCTGGAGCGCCGCGAAAAGCGTTACGGCATGGCGACCCTGTGCGTCGGCGGCGGCATGGGCATCGCGACCATCATCGAGCGGGTGTGAGGACACGGATGACTGAGCAGAACATGATCGGATGGGACCGCGACGCCGACGGCATCGTGACGCTGACGATGGACGACCCCACCCGTGGCGCCAACACCATGAACCTCATTTACACCCAGAGCATGGCGTCCACACTGGAGCGTCTGGCCGCCGAGCGCGACAGCATCACCGGCGTCATCCTCACCTCCGCCAAGAAAACCTTCTTCGCCGGCGGCGACCTCGACATGCTGCGCCTGGCCACCCCGGAGACCGCTGCCGAGGTCTTCGGTCACGTCGAGGCGGCCAAAGGACAGCTGCGGCGGCTGGAAACCCTTGGTATACCGGTGGTTGCGGCCATCAACGGCTCGGCGCTGGGCGGCGGGCTGGAGATCGCGCTGGCCTGTCACCGGCGCATCGTCGCCGACGACGCGCGCATCGAGCTCGGCTTCCCCGAGGTGACGCTGGGGCTGCTGCCCGGTGGCGGCGGGATCGTGCGGACGGTGCGCATGCTGGGCCTGGCCACCGCGCTGACCGAGCTTCTGCTCAAGGGGCAGCGCCTGCGCCCGGCGGCCGCGGCGCAACTGGGCCTGGTGCACGAGGTGATCGCACCCGACCAGCTCTTGCAGGCCGCGCGGGCCTGGATCCGCAGCGGCCCGGAGGCTGCGCAGCCGTGGGCGGCCAAGGGGTGGAGGATCCCGGGCGGCTCAGCCACCACGCCGTCGCTGGCGGCGATGTTGCCCTCGTTCCCGGCGCACCTTCGCAAGGAACTCAAGGGCGCCCCTTACCCCGCGCCGCGGGCCATCCTGGCCGCCGCGGTGGAGAGCACGCAGGTCGACGTCGACACCGCGCTCACCTTGGAAAGCCGCTACCTGGTCAACCTCATGATCGGGCCGGTCGCCAAGAACATGATCAAGGCGTTCTTCTTCGACATGCAGGAAGTCAACAACCGGCCCAGGCCCGCGTCGCACACCCCGCGCAAGCCCGCCCGGGTGGGGGTCCTTGGCGCAGGCATGATGGGAGCCGCCATCGCTTACGTCTGCGCCAAGGCGGGGCTTGCCGTCGTACTCAAGGATGTCACTGTCGAAAGCGCGGAAAAGGGCAAGGATTATTCGCGTCGCCTGGTGGAAAAGGCGGTTGCTCGCGGCCGGTCCACCGCGGAGGCCGGTGCGGCCCTGCTGGAGCGCATCACGGCGACAGCGGCTGCGGGCGACCTCGCCGGCGTGGAGATCGTCATCGAGGCGGTGTTCGAAGACCCTGCCATCAAACATCAGGTGTTCAGCGAGATCGAAGATGTTGTCGCCGTGGATGCCCTGCTGGCCTCCAACACGTCAACCCTTCCCATCTCCCTGCTGGCCGAGGGAGTCAAGCGCCGCGAGGATTTCATCGGGCTGCATTTCTTTTCGCCCGTCGACAAGATGCCGCTCGTCGAAATCATCAAGGGCCGGCACACCAGTGAAGAATCCGTTGCGCGGGCACTGGATCTGGTCGCGCTCATCCGCAAGACGCCGATCGTCGTCAACGACAGTCGCGGTTTCTTCACGAGCCGCGTCATCGGCACCTTCACCAACGAGGGCATCAGCATGCTCGGTGAGGGGCTCAACCCTTCCTCCATCGAACAGGCCAGCGCCCAAGCCGGATACCCGGCGCCTGTGCTGTCGCTGATGGACGAGCTCACCCTCACCCTGCCCCGCAAAATCAGGCAGGAGACCGCCGAGGCTGTCCGCGCCGCGGGCGGCACCTGGCTGGCGCACCCCGCCGACCTCGTCATAGACAGGATGATCGATGAGTTCGGCAGGCGTGGCCGCTCCACCGGCGCCGGTTTCTACGACTACGACGACACCGGCAAACGAGCCGGGCTGTGGCCGGGCCTGTCCGAGCATTTCGGCAACGGCACCGAGATTCCGTTCGAAGACATGAAGGAGCGCATGCTCTTCGCCGAGGCGCTCGAGTCCATCAAATGTCTCGAGGAGGGCGTGCTCACCTCTGTCGCCGATGCCAACGTCGGATCTATCCTCGGCATCGGCTTCCCCGCCTGGACAGGCGGTGTGCTGCAATACGTCAACCAATACCCTGGCGGGCTGCCCGGCTTTGTCAAGCGCGCTGCCGAGCTACAGGAACGCTACGGGGTCCGTTTCGCCGCCCCGCAACTGTTGCTGGACAAGGCCGCCAGCGGCGACGAGTTCCGCTAAACCAGGCATGCCCGGCCAGCGCTAAGCTCCGCTGGCCGGGCTTTCCTGAGAAGCAAAACCTTTATTGCGCCGCTTCGTGGTGGTCCGTCGCCGCACCTCCCGGGCGGCAACGCCACGCCCGTGCTTGGCCGCGCCCGGCGGCTGCGCCGCCGACCCGCGGGCGCTGGATCAGTCGTCGGGTTCCACGGTGAACCACCAGTCGCCGGTGACATGGACCTGAAGCCTGGGGCCGAGTTTCGTCTCGGTCCGCTGTGCCGGCGCGTCGGGTGGGGTGCCGGGAACGTAGGAGTAGTACCAATTCCATCGCCACGAGTCGTCGCGAAGGTGGAACGAAGTGCCGGGGCCCCATCCACCTTTCTCGATCCGAAAAATGTCCACGTGGGATTGGTCGATCGCGTCGATCATCCGGGCGAATGCTGCCTCGCTCGCGGGGTCGAATGGCGGCTCGGGGTCGTCGGGATTGACACATTCCCGGTCGCGGTCCCGATAGGCGCCCTGCGACCAGGTGAACACGCGGCACGCCGGGCGACCCCACGCCGCAGGCTCCTCGATGTACAGGAGAACTCCCAGCTCTTGGGTAGCCGGCAGCGCCCGAGACTCCAGGCTTGCGACATCGCGGAGCATCCGCTCACGCGGGTACAGGGGCGGGTTGCCTTGATTCGGCAGCGCATTCTCGTCGTACCCGAAAGGCATGGTGAATGTGCCGATGCCGGGCAGCTCGACCGGGCCGATCGCGGCGAGTCCAAGGACGGCGGCCAGCACGGCAGCCACGCCGCCCAGCGCACGCCGGCCCCGGCTGCGGCGCAACGCTCGCCGGGCGGCGGCGAGGGTGAGCCTGGCGTCGGGACCGGCCGCGGGCAGTCCGGGGGCACCGGCCCGCAGGCGGGCCACGACATCGTCATCGTGCAGCTGGACGCTCATTTCAGATCCCCTTCCGCGAAGATCTCGCGCAGTCGCGCGATGCCCCGCGCATGGTGGGACTTGACGGTGCCGACCGAAATCTCCAATTCCCGGGCAACCTCGGCTTCGGTGAGGTCGAGCAGATGCCGCAGCACCACGACCCGCCGCTGCGCCAGCGGCAGCCGGGCCAGAGCCTTGACCACGGCATTGCGGGCGACCACGGCCCCCATATCGTCTGGTCCGGCCTGATCGGGCAGCGCGCCCGGATCGACGAGAACCTCGCGCCGCGTGCGCCGCCACCCATCGATGCGCAGGTTGACCAGCACCCGCCGCGCGTAGGCCTGCGGGTCGCCGTCTCGCGCCACCCGCCAGGAGCGATAGGTCCGCTCGTAGGTGGCCTGGACCAGCTCCTCCGCCCGGGCAGGATCACCGCACAGCAACACGGCGGTGCGCAGCAGGTAGCGGCCGGACACGGCCACGAACTCAAGGAACTCCTGGTCACGCCGCCCCGCCGCCCGCCCGTCACCCCCGATCGGCGGCACGTCCGCGCCCACGGCGGACGGTTCGCTGTCAACGCTCACAACAGCCACCACGCAGCGACATCGCGGAACGTTGTCACGGGCTCGGAAGATCTATCCATTGGCCCGGGACTCAACCGGCCCACGGGCCGGACAGGGAACTGGACCTTACCGCTGGACCGGTTGCGGCCCTAGTGTTCCGCTCATGGTTCATTCCGCGCCGGAGGCCCCGATTCGGCCGATCGTGACCGGCCCCATGGCCCGGTTGCTCGTTGCGTCGATCGGCGCGCTCGGCAGTTTCTATCTGCTGATGCCTGTCGTCCCGTCCTACGTGGCCACGGGCGGCGCGGGCGGGGTGGGCGCGGGTCTTTCCACCGGTGCCCTGATGCTCGGCACGGTGCTGGCCGAGCTAGCCGCGCCGGCTTGGGTCGGCAGATGGGGCTACCGCACGGCGATGGCATTTGCCTTGCTGGTGCTCGGGGCACCGGCCGCTGTGCTGCTGATTTCGTCGTGGCCGCCGGTGGTGCTCGGGGTCTGCCTGGTACGCGGAGCCGGGTTGGGGATCGTCTTCGTAGCGGGCGCAGCGTTGGCGGCGGAGCTGGCGCCGGCCGGTCGCCGCAGCGAAAGCCTGGGCCTGTACGGGGCGGCAGTCGGGATTCCGGCCATCGCCTGCCTCCCCGCGGGCGTGTGGCTGAGCGGACGCATCGGGTATCCGCCCGTCTTTCTCGCCGGCGCCGTGCTGGCATTGCTTGCCTTAGCTGCCGTGCCGGGCCTGCCCGGGCGTGCCGTGCCGGCCGACTCCGTGCCGGTCGGTTCCGCGTCGGTCGGTGCCGTGCCGGTCGGTGCCGTCCCGGTCGGTGCCGTGCCGGTCGGTGCCGTGTCGGCTGGTTCCGTGTCGGCTGGTTCCGTGTCGGTCGGTTCTGCGTCGGCCGAAGGTCTTGCCGGACCGGCGATGGTCTTCGCGGCCGTGGCGCTGGTGGCCGGTGTGCTTCTGACCTTCCTGCCGCTGAGCCTGTCCGGGGCGTCGCCTCGGCTGGCCGCGGTGGCGCTGCTCGTACAGTCCTGCACCACGCCGCTGGCGCGGTGGGCGGCGGGCCGCTACGGCGCGCGGTACGGCGGCCGCATGCTCCTGCCCGCGGTCGTCGCGGTCGCCGTAGGGACCGCCGCGCTTGCGTGGGCACCCAACCCCTGGGCGGTCTTGGCCGGTGTCGGCCTGTTCGGCATCGGGTTCGGGGTAGCCCAGAACGTGACGCTGACGCTGATGTTCGCCCGGGTGCCCACCTCCCGTTTCGCTTGGGCCAGCGCGCTTTGGAACCTCGCCTATGACGGTGGCATGGGGATCGGCGCGGTCGGCTTCGGACTCCTGCTCGGCCCGATCGGCTACGCGGCGGGATATCTGTGCACCGCGGCGGTCCTGATCACCATCCTGGTGCCCGCGTGGCGGCAGAGGCACACCGGTCTGGCATGACGATGCGGCCGGCTGTCAGCTCGATGGTGTTGGGGGGTCGGCGACGATGGGAGCGTAATGCTGGGCGACGCCGCAATAGCTTGGGCGCGTTCCGAAAAGCGGGTGCCGGCAGACCTGGATGGTGACGCGGGTTATCCCGGCCGTCGTCGGGGCGGAAGGGCCGAGGGTCAGGCTGACCGCGACGACGGCGTTGTTGGCCCTGGCTTCCTGGCGCAGCTGCGCCGAGCCGGCGAAGGCGGTGTAGCTCGCGATCGTGAAGAAGCCGTCGTCGGCGCAGAGGAAGTTCTCGTTGGGGATGGGGTGGTCGATGACGGTGCCCCGGATTTCCACCGCGATCGGGCGAATCGGGGCAGTGCTGCTGTATCGCCAGATCAGGGTTCCTTGGGTGCTGCCGTAACGGCAGTTGTCACCCGAGTCGGCCCGGAACGGGAACGAGGCGGAGGCCGCCTGGGCGGGGACGGCGGTCGCGAGCAGGCCGCCGACGACCGCGAGCGCGATCGTGGAAGCCAGGCGCAGGATCTTCATACCGACTCCTTAATCTGATAGATGGAAATCTAGCGATAGCATTGTAGGCGTCGTCTAATCTGGACGCACTCCAGACGCTTCTGGATCGAGACGTGCATTGTGAAGTGCATCGACGTCCTTCATAGTGACTGGTATGAACCCCGTGATACGCGCGTTGACCGCGGCGTTGTTGGGTCTGGCGATGTTGGTGACCCCAACGGCAAGCCAGTGCCCGTTGTGCAACTTCATCATCGGCGAGGATCCCGAGGAAGAGCTCGAGGAGATGGCAGCCGGCGGTGGAATCGGGGCGCCCTACGGCGCTGACGAATGGATGACGACCCAGCGGACTTATCCCGACAAGGCTGTCGACTTAGGACAGTCGCGCGCCAAGGCGATCGAACAGGCCAACGTGGTACGCGCCTCGGGCGGGTTCGCGGCCCAGGCAGCCTGGACGTCGCTTGGCCCGACGAACGTCGGCGGCCGGGTCACCGACATAGTGGTGGATCCGGTGCGCAGCAATACGGTCTATGCCGGCGCCGCCTCGGGCGGGGTGTGGAAGAGCACCAACGGCGGCACCAGTTTCAGCTACTCCTGGAACATCACCTTGCCCCAGTCGGTCGGCGCGCTGGCGATCAGCCCGGCCGGGGTGCTCTACGCGGGCACCGGCGAGGGCAACCCGGGCGGCGGGAGCGTCTCCTTCCCGGGCAACGGGATCTATCGGTCCAGCGACGGTGGGGTGACCTGGACGCTGCTCGGGCTGACGGGGACCAACCGGATCGGGCGCATCGTGATCGACCCGGCCGACGCCAACCGCATCTTCGTGGCCGCCGCCGGGAACCTGTTCGTGCCGGGCGGGGCGCGCGGCCTCTACCGCAGCACCGATGCCGGCGCGACCTGGCAGCTGGTGCTCGCGGGCGCGAACTCCACCACCGGCGCGATCGATCTCGCCATCAGTACTACCAGTGTGTATGTGTCGATGTGGGATCACGTGCGCACCCCCGGAACGCGCGTCTACGGTGGCGTGGGTTCGGGGATCTATCGATCGACCGACGGCGGCGCCACCTGGGCACGCCTGGCCGGCGGACTGCCCGCATCAAGCTCGAACCTTGGGCGCATGGGCATCGCGGTCTCCAAGAGCACCCCCACTCGCCTGTATGCCATAGCCGCCAACACCTCTGGCAATTTCCTGGGCATGTGGACCTCGACCAACAGCGGCACCAGCTGGACGGCGCTGACCAACACCGGCCCGGTTTCCAGCTCGCAATCCACCTTCGGCTGGTGGTTCGGCCGCATCTTCGTCGACCCCGTGTCGTCGTCGCATCTGTGGGTGCCGGGTGTGCCCATGGTTGAGTCGACCAACTCCGGTAGCAGCTGGACGAGCAACTCCAGCTCGTTCCACGCCGACCAGCACGCGGTAGGCTTCGATCCGTTGGTGGCCAACCGGGTCTTCATCGGCAACGACGGCGGGATCTACCGTTCCACCGCCAACGGTTCGCTCTCCGGAAGCTGGACCAAGACGACGAACCTGGCCAATATGCAGTTCTACACCGTCGCTGTGTCCAAACAGGACATATCTCGAATCAGCGGAGGCTTGCAGGACAACGGCTCCAGGCGCTCATGGTCGAACTGGGGATCCTACTGGGGCGGCGACGGGCTTCAAAACCTGATCGATCCGACCAACCAGAACAAGGTCTACGCCTGCTCGCAGAACGGCAGCTGTGGCCGGTCCACCAACGGCGGCACCAGCATGTCGAACTTCGGCTCGACCACCTCGAGCCGGCGCGCCTGGCTCACCCCGGTCACCTTCGATCCCACCAACCCGGCGATCATGTACTACGGCGGCGAGCGGCTCAACCGCAGCACCAACTCGGCGCAGACCTGGGCGGCGATCAGCCCGGACCTGAGCCGCGGCAGCAGCGGTAGCTCCACCTTCAACACCATCAGCACGATTGGTGTCGCTCCGTCGAATGGCGCCGTCATTTATGTGGGTACCGATGACGGCCGCATGTGGATCACCCGGAACACCGGTGGCAGCTGGACCGAGATCACCGCCGGGCTACCCACCCGGTTCATGACCCGGGTCACCGTCGACCCGACGGATGCGAACCTCGCCTATGTGACGGTGTCCGGCTACACCGCCGGTGACATCGCCCCGCACGTGTTCCGTACCACGAACGGCGGCACGAGCTGGCAGGACATCTCGGGGAACCTGCCCAACGCCCCGGTCAACGACATCGTCTACAACCCGCAAAACCGCACCGTGCTTTTCGTCGCCACCGATGTCGGGGTTTTCACCTCGAGCGACACCGGAGTCACCTGGACCACGGCCGGCACCGGCCTGCCCAACGTGCCCGTGCTCGACCTCGACACGACAGTCTCCGCGGGAGTCACCCAACTCACCGCCGCCACCTATGGCCTGGGCATGTATCGCGTCGCCGTCTAATCGCACCGCCAAAACGCGGCCGGGGCGCGGGCGAGCAATCGCCGGCGCACCCGGCCGCCGTGCTGAGTACCAGGTTTGATCCGCGCGGTCGAGTGGCTGGCACAAGTCATTCGCAAGTGGATGACAAGTGAAACGAAAGTGGGTATTCCAATTCGCTGCAAATAAGCAAGAATTGTAGTCACTCCAGTCTATATAGATTACTTTACATATCCTCTGACCGCATGCCATGGTGATTTAACACCGGCAAGCGCCGGATTCGGCGCAAGCGTCATTGAAATGGGTGCATCGCCGCAGCCCGCTCCCCTGGAGGCGATTATGGACCAGCTGATCAACCCTGCCCAAAAAAGGCCCTGGCAAATCGAAAGCAGCAGGCTCTGGAATCGAAGAGTCGCGCAGCTGAAAACAGTCGCGGAACTCTATGCGCATACGTTGCTGCGCATCTCGCTGGGCCTGGTATTCCTATGGTTCGGCCTACTCAAATTCACCCCCGTCAGCCCGGTGGCGAAGCTCGTCGCCGACACGGTTCCGTTCGTCCCGGCCCGGGTCCTCGTACCTACCCTGGCCGCGCTCGAAGTGGTGATAGGAATCGCGCTGCTCCTCGGAAGATGGACCACCGCAGTGGTGGCGGTAATGATCGCCCACCTGTCCGGCACGTTCCTCGTGCTGGTGGTCCAGCCCACGGTCGCGTTCCAGAACGGCAACCCGCTGGAGCTGACCATGACGGGCGAGTTTGTGGTCAAGAACGTCGTGCTCATCACGGCCGCGCTCGTCCTGCTCACCCGAGTGCGGGCGACGGCAGACCCGAACGACTGAGCAGATGCCCCCACCCGCCACCGTGAACGCTTCCCGCGCGGGCACGGTGGCGGGTGAGTGCTTGATGGTTGTTGGAATGGATAGGTGTCTGGTGTGCTGAATTTCGCCGAGCTCTTGCGCATGCGGGGTCTGCGGGTGACAAAACCTCGTCTCACCGTGCTCGATATCCTTTCCCGCGGCGGCCATCTGGAGGTTGAGGAAGTCACCCGTCAGGTTCGTGCCCATCTGGATTCGGTTTCCACCCAGGCGATTTACGACGTGCTCGGTGTCTTGACCCGAGCGGGCCTGGCCCGGCGCATCGAGCCTGCTGGTTCACCGGCGCTGTACGAGGCCCGAGTCAACGACAACCACCATCACATCGTCTGCCGCGCCTGCGGCGCCATCGTCGACGTCGAAGGCGCGATCGGGGAGAGCCCCTGCCTCGACCCGCCCCACACCCACGGCTACGACATCGACGAGACCGAGGTCACCTTCTGGGGCCTGTGCCCAGGCTGCCGCGAGCTGGCCGTCAACGACTAGGCCGGTCCTGACCGACAGCAAAAAACGCTGGGAACTGTCCGGGCCAATCGGCCGACTGGTGTGAAGCGCGTGCCCCCGCAGGCGCGCCGCCCCCCGGTGTCGCAGACGAAGGACGACGAAATGAAACTGACAGGCAAGAACGGGTTGCGGACCGCTGCCGTGCTGGCAGCCGTAACCGCGATGATCGGCGTTTCGGCCCTGCCCGCGGCCGCTCACGTGACGGTCAACCCCAAGGAGGCCACGGTCGGCGGCTACGCGCGGCTGAACTTCCGGGTCCCCAACGAAAGCGACTCCGAGTCCACGGTGAAGGTGGAGGTGGCCTTCCCCGAGGACGCGCCGTTCGCGAGCGTGTCGGTCAAGCCATCGGCCGGCTGGACCGTCGCCACGGAGAAACGCAAGCTGAGCAAGCCGATAAAGAACCACGACTCGGAGATCACCGAGGCGGTGTCGAAGATCACCTGGACCGCCGACGGGTCAGCCGCGGTCAAGCCCGGCCAGTTCCAGGAGTTCGACCTGTCGGTCGGGCCGGTACCCGACGTCAAGCAGATCATCTTCAAGGCCTTGCAGACCTACTCCGACGGCACGATTGTGCGCTGGATCGATGAGCCCAAGGAAGGGGCCGAGGTGGAGCATCCCGCCCCGGTGCTCAAAGTCGTCAAAGCGGCTGCGGCTGCCGCGCCCGCGCCCGCCGCGAAAGAGGAAAGCGGCGAGGGCAGCGGCGTCAGCTGGGCGATCGCGCTCGGTGCGGTGGCCCTGCTGGTCTCGCTGGCGGCCTTGGGGCTGAGCCTGCGCCGTCCCGCACCGCCCGCTGGCTAGCGTGCTACGACGCCGTCGCGACGGTCAGTCGACAACGTAAGGGCAGTGCCGGCAGCCGCGCCCGCAACACGTGCCCCGGTCGGCCAGGAAGCGTGCGTTCAACACGAACAGGCCAGTCACCGGGTCGAGGTAACCCGGCTGGGCCGACCGCAGCGATTCGTCATGTGCGAGCAGGATCTCTTTCCGGCCGGGATGATCGGCCGGAAGGCGCGACAGCGCGGGCTCGGCGAGGCCGCGCGCGGCCAGCGGCAGGCGACGCTCACCGGCACCGCCATCTTGCTTGTCCATTCTGGGCGCTTCCCGTCTGAGTCCGGTCGCAGGCGGCGATGAGCATAACCGGTGGTGCCTTGCGCCGCTGGCGATTCCACAGCGCCATCGCCTGCACCGAACATGGCGCGCCGTAAACAAACGGCCTGCCTTCGTTGCGCCGGTGTACGGTGAAGGTATTCCGGACTCGACGACATCCCAAATCGTGAGGTGCGCGCCACACCGGCCTAAGCCTTTATGAGGGACAGCATGTCCGACCAGATAAGCCCGGATCATCCAACCGCAGTCCACATCGATAGAGCGGAGATCGTCGCGCTGCTGCGATCCAGGGGCATGGATGAGAGAGCCGACTGGGTCGACCGGGAACTTCCCGCCCTGGTCGACATCCGGGCGAATGAGGCCCTCCTGCGGATGCTGCGGATCGATCCGGCGGCGATATCCGGCGCCGACGGTCGCCACTGACACCTGCCGGATTTCGTGCCGTGTCCGGCGCGGCAGGCTTGGCATTCCGCGCTGATAACCGCCAGCTCGCCTTGCGCCGTGTAGGGTATGGGACATATGGCTACCTATCGAAGTCCCGCAGTGTTGCTGTCCGCGGACGGCACAAGAACATCCGGCACCGCCGCGCTTTTCACCGAGCCCGCGCATAAAGGTGGCATTGCGCCTTGGGCGGGCGATTTCCGGCTCGCAGCCGGTTCCCCCGGCATAAAGAACCCCGTTGGCAAGATCTTGACTCTGGAGATGCCGGATGGCCGGTCGGGCCAGGTGGTCGTCCAGAGGCTCAAAGGTGCGTCGAAGAACGTCGTGTTAGCTCTCCTTGGTGAAGGCCTGGCCCCCTTCTGATCTTGGAAGTGCCGTGATCTCCGGTAGGGTCTGGCCATGGATGCATCGGCCAGACTGCTGGGGCTAATCAACGGTTATAGGGTGTCTCAGGCGGTTTACGTCGCCGCTCGGCTCGGTCTGGCGGATCACTTGGCCGACGAGCCGATGACGATAGCCGGGTTGGCCTCCACTGTGGGCTGCGACGGGCCGGCGTTGCGGCGCTTGGTGCGGGGACTGGTGGCCGTCGAGGTGTTGGCGGAGCTCGATGATGGCCGGATTGCGTTGGCCCCCTTGGGTCAGCAGCTGCGCAGCGATGCCCCAGGCAAGCTCGGGGACTGGGCGGGATTCGTCGGCCGGCCCTCGACGTGGCAGGCATGGGGGGCGCTGGAGCACAGCGTGCGCACGGGCCAGAACGCTTTCGTCAGTGTGCATGGGCGCGACGTGTGGCAGTTTCGCGCGGAGGATCCGGCCGAAGGACAGATCTTCGACGCTGCCATGACCGCGATCGCCAATAACATCGTGGAGGCGATGCTGGCGGCCTACGACTTTTCCGGTATCGGCTCGGTGGCAGACATCGGCGGCGGGCACGGTGCCTTGCTCGCCGCCCTGCTGACCAGGTACCCGGCGATGAAGGGTATTTTGTTTGATCAGCCGCATGTGGTGGCCGGCGCGGCTGAGCCGGTGCGGCTGGCGGGCGTGGCCGATCGATGCGAAATCGTCGGCGGTGACTTCTTTGCGGCAGTTCCGTCCAATGTAGACGCTTATCTGGTCAAGTCGGTGGTGCATGATTGGCCTGACGAGCAAGCCATCGCCATCCTGCGAAGCTGCCGGGCCGCGATGAAGCCATCCTCGAAAATTCTGCTGATAGAACGGGTGATCAGCGGTCCGCCGTATTTGCTGTCCTCGGTCATGTCCGATCTGAACATGCTGGTCGGCCCCGGCGGCCAGGAACGCTCCGAAGACGAGTACGCGCGCCTTCTGATCGCGGCAGGACTTAAGCTTTCCAAGGCGATTCCCACCGACAGCGGATTCTGGATCGTGGAAGCCAAGGCCGATAACTAGGACCGAGGTGGTGCGGTGCTGTCCCGGACCACCAGGGTGGTCGGCAGCTCGACGCGGGTCAGGGCCGGCACCGGGCCGGCGATCAACGCAAGCAGAAGGTTGGCGGCGGCGGCGCCGATGTCCCGAAACGGTTGCCGCACCGTGGTCAAAGCCGGGTCGCACCAGTTCCCCGCGTCAATGCCGTCGAATCCGACGACGCTCAGGTCCTGGGGGATGCGCAAGCCCAGTTGGCGGGCTGCCTTGCAGACTCCCAGCGCCTGAAGGTCGTTGGCGCACAGCAGGGCCGTGGGCGGATCGGGTTGGCTGAGCAGCTCGCTGCCATGCGCCAGACCGGATTCGAAGGAGAACTCACCTGTCCTGGCCAGCCGAGGCCGCAGGGGTACCCCCGCAATCTCAAGCGCCGCACGGCAAGCCTCCATACGTTCCCTGGCATACAGGGATTCAACGGGTCCGCCGATCACACCGATCTGCCGGTGGCCCAGCTCGAGCAGGTGCCGGGTGGCCGCGACCGCGCCCTGCCAGTTGGCCGCGCTCACCGAGGGCACCGGCTGAGTCGGCTGCCCGTTGGGGTCCGCGGCGACCAGGGGGATCGCGCCAGCCGCTAGCTGCGCATGCTGTTCCGCGGTGAACTGCGAATGGACGATGATCACGCCGGTGGGCCGCTGGGTCAGCAGCCGATCGCACCAGGATCGCTGCCGCGCCGACGGATCGGCCGGCACTTCGGTGAAGCCCAACCCCAGATCGTGCTCATTGACGACCGCTTGCACGCCACGCATCATCTCGATGGCCAGGTTGGTCTCCAAACCGTAGAAGACCACCTCGATCCGGGGCGAGGGGAGGATCGCCCCGGGGCGGCGGTATCCGTGCTCGCGCAGCAGTTGTTCGACCCTGCGGCGGGTGTCGGCCGCGACGTCGGAGCGGCCGTTGAGGACCCTCGACACGGTGGGAGGCGACACCCCGGCCAGCCGCGCGATCGTTGCCACAGTCAACTCGCCGCGTCGACGCCCACGGCGCGCACCGAAGCCGCGGACTGTAGCCGAATCTCCACCCTCCATGGCCTCACCTCCCTCTTCGACCGGAATCTGTTCGCTAAATCGTCAACCCTTCACGGCTCCGGTCAGGCCCCCCACGATCCGGCGCTGGAACAGGCTGAAGAAAACCAGCGCTGGCACCATAGACAAGGAGGTAAACGCCAGGACCTTTGCTGTGTCGACCGAATACTGCGACGCGAAGGCCTGCACACCAAGGGGCAGCGTGAACGTTGTCTCCCGGTTGAGGATGAACAGCGGTAGCAGATAGCTGTTCCAGCTGGCGATGAAGGTCAGGATAGCCACGGTGATGACGCCCGGCATGGACAGCGGCAGCACCATCCGCCAGAAAAAGCCCAACCGGCCACAGCCGTCGATCGCTGCCGCCTCCTGGATTTCGTCGGGGATTGCCCGCAGGAACGGGACCAGGATGATGATTGTCATCGGAATGGCGAACCCGATCTGGGGGAGGATCACCCCGGGCAGCGTGTTCATCAGCCCGACGGTCTTGACGAGGATGTACAGCGGCGTGATCGCCACGGTCAGCGGGAACATCAGGCCGGCGGCGAACAGTGAGTACATCGCCCCTCGGCCCCGGAACCGGTAGCGCGCAAGGATAAAGCTCGTCATGAGGCCGAGGGTGACCACTCCTGCGGTGGTGCTTGTGGCCACGACGGTGGAGTTGATCACCTCGCGCCAGAACACCTCGCCGCCGAGCACGTCGAGATAGTTGTTCACATTCCAGGGATTTGGCCACCCCGCCGGGTCGGTGGTGATCTGCGCGTTCGTCCGGAAGCCACCGATGATGATGTAGACGACCGGGGCCAGCATCGCCCCGATGAGCAACAGCGCAAGAAGGTATACCGGCTGGTTCCCCGACGCGGGTCTCCGGCCGGATCGGATCGCTACAGTTGGTGTTGCCATCAAATCCCCGCTCCGGTGATCGCGCCTTCGGTGTCACGGCGCAGGACGAACCGTTGGTACAGCAGGGCAGCGGTGAGCGAGATGAGAAACAGAACCACAGCCACGGCGTTGCCGTACCCGTACTCCCCGGCGATGCGCCCGTTGGCGACCATATAGGTGGCCATGGTGGACGTCCCGGCCGTTGCGGCCACGTACTGACCCCAGATGATGTAAACAAGGTCGAACAGCTGGAGAGCGCCGATCATCGACAGGAACGCCCAGATGCGGATCGTCGGCCCGAGCAGCGGCAGCGTGACCCGGCGCTGGATCTGCCAGTACGACGCCCCGTCGATCGCCGCGGCCTCCGTCAGCTCGTCGGGGATGCCCTGCAGGCCGGCGAGGAAGAGGATGACGGCGAAGCCGATGTACTTCCAGGTGAGGATGCCCATCAGTGTCCAGATCGCCATCCCGGGGTCAGACAGCCAATCGTTGTGCAGCCAGCCCAGCCCGAAACGTTCGAGCAGGGCGTTGAAGGCGCCGTCGCCTTGCAGCATCAGGCTCCAGCCGGTTCCGACCACCACTTCGGAAATCACATAGGGCACGAAGACGAGCACCCGGATGAGCGTCTGCCCGCGCATCTTGCGGTTGAGGAGCAAGGCGAGCAGGATGGCGGCCGGACCTTGGATGACCAGTGACAGCACGACGATGATGGCATTGTGCTTCAGCGCGTCGATGAAAGTGGTGTCCTGGAAGATGAGTATGTAGTTGCGAAAGCCGACGAAATTCGTGGGCGGGCCGTAGCCCTGCCAGCTGAAGAAGCCGTAATACGCCGCTACGGCAACCGGCAGGATGACGAAGGTGACGAACACCAGCAGCGTCGGCCCGGTCATCAGGGCGATTTCCAGCCGGGCGGGCCACCCGATCCCTTTGCGGCCCTTGCGCATCCGGGGCAGGGCTGGAGGTGGCGCGACGACCGCGCCACCTCCAACGTTGTTGTGGTTCGAGCTAGACATGGGTGGGGGATCTCTATGCCCTCTTGGCGGCGGTCTTGACCGCGTTGACGATGTCCTGGGCGGTACCCTTGCCGGCCAACAGGTTCACCACTGCAGTGTTGAGCGCGTTGCCGACGTTCTGCCCGTAGACCGTGTCGAGCCATTGCGAGACATAGGGAGCCTTGCTGTAGGCCGCGAGCACGGACTTCAAGTACGGCTCGGACACCATGGCCTGCGCCTCGCTGTTCACCGGCGGCGCGTTGAAGGCCTTGTAGTAGGCCGACTGCACATCCGTCTTGGCGATGTAGTTGAGGAAGGCGGTGCATTCCGCCTTGGGCGCCTTGACCGAGCAGGAGTAACCGTCGACGCCGCCGAGGATGGAGCCGGGCTCACCGGCGCCGCCTTCGATGCTGGGGAAGGGGAACCAGTCGAGGTCGGGCAACGGCTTCTGGTCCGGCGTCAACGAGGCGATGACCCCCGGGTTCCAGGCGCCCATGAGTTCCATCGCTGCCTTGTGGTTCGCGAGGAGACCGGCCGAGCTGCCCGCGCCCTGCTGGGCCGAGGTGGTCAGGAAGTCGTTGTTGAACGGTTTCGTCGCGGCGAAGTCCTGGACGTCCTGACCGGCCTTCAGCCAGCAGGCGTTGTCGAAGGCCAGCGTCTTGGCGGTCTCGCTGAGCGTGGCTGGGCTGCACTCGCGCAGCGCGAAGAAGTAGTAGTAGAAGGCGGCCGGCCAGGCGTCCTTGGCCCCGAGCGCGATCGGCTGGACGCCGGCGGTCTTCAGCTTGTCGACAGCGCTGCGCAGCTCGGCAAGCGTGGTCGGCGTCTGGGCGATGCCGGCCTTGGCGAACTGATCCTTGCTGTAGAAGAAGCCACCGGGCAGGACAGCCACCGGCATCGCGTAAACCTTGTTGTCGATCGTCTGCGCCTTGAATGACCCCGCCGAGATGACCTTCTTGGTGGCCTCGGTGATGGAGCCCGTGATGTCCATCAGCTGGCCCGCCTTGACCATCGCGGCCATCTTGCCGCCGCCGCGCTGCAAGAAGACGTCGGGTGCGTCGCCGGAGTTCAGGGCGGTCTGAAGTTTGCCGTCCATGTCCTCGTTCTGGATCGACTGGATTTCGATCTTCACGTTCGGGTTGGCGGCCTGGAAGTCGGCGACGGTTTTCTCCCAGAAGGCCTTGCCATCACCCGTTGTGGCGTTGTGCCAAAAGCTCATCGTCACCTTGCCACCGCTGCCGTCCCCCGAGTCGTCATCACCGCAGGCGGCGATTCCCAGGACCGCAGTCGCCAGGACAACCGACGTCGCTAAAAGCTTTCTCGCCCTCATCAACCTGTCCTCTCTGCTGAGTTAGCCCACGTGGGGCTTCAACAGCCAACAACCGGCCACCCATCGGAGGCCGTTAACGGATCGCATCTGAATTCCTTTGAGGGAATGGAGCCGTCCGGCCCAAATGTCCACTGTGGACACCGAGGGCTGTTCCCCGTGCCGACAGGCGCTGCCAGTGCCCGCCGCCGGTCGCAGTCGGCCCCAGAGAAGCCGGGCCGCCGTTCGGTAAGAGTCGCAGACGTGGCGGAAAAATACAAGCAATCTTTCCGAAACTTCCAGGGGATCTGATCTTGTGGCCATCATGCTGGACCCTGCGGCTACTGGCTGCACAAATACGAAGCTTGCGGATCGGCATCGCCCAGATGGGGCAGGCTGAGGGATGGTCGGCCGCCCGCGCGAGTCGGTTCACGGCCCATGTTGTATCGGAACATTTCCGAAATATTTTAGATCGGCTGGTACCAGACGAAGCTGGCGAATCCGGCGCGGATCTACCGCCGGGCGGGCGGGGCGGTGCTTTCCCGGATCACCATCTCCGTGGCCAGTTCCAGCCGTTTGGGCTGCGGCACCGTGCCCTGGGCCAGGTCCAGCACCATGCGGGCAGCTGCCGCACCCATCTCGGCCAGCGGCTGGCGGACGGTGGTCAACGGTGGCACCAGCCATCGGTCCAGGGGCTGGTAGTCGTCGAAGCCGACCACGCTCAGATCGCGCGGGACGTGCAGCCCGGCCAGGCTGGCCGCGTGGTAGACGCCGATGGCCATGCCGTCGTTGAAGGTGAAGATCGCTGTTGGCGGGTCGGAGAGCCGGAGCAGCTCGTTGGTGTGGGTGAGGCCATCGGCGATCTCGAAGCTGCCTTCCCGGATCAGCGCCGGATCGATCGGCACGCCTGCCGCGTCCAGCGCGGCCCTGTACCCGTCCAGCCGGGCCCGGCTCGACAGCGCCCACTTCGGACCGGTTATCACGGCGACGCGGCGGTGCCCCAGCTCAAGCAGATGCCGGGTGGCGGACAGGCCACCGATCCAGTTGGTCGAGCCGACCGAGGGCACGTCGTCGTCGGGCACTCCGTTCGGGTCCAGGACCACCAACGGGATGCCGGCGGTGGCCAGCTGGGCTCGTTGCTGTGTGGACAGATCGGAGAACACCGGGATGACGCCGATCGGGCGGCGGCGCAGCACCCCCTCGAGCCAGCCCCGGCCCGGGGTTTGGCTGCCCTGCGACTCCGACACGACGACCGCGACCTGGTGCTCGACAGCGATCCGCTGCACACCTCGGAGGATGTCGACCGGGTAGATGCCCACCAGCTCGTGGAAGACCAGCTCCACAAGGGAGGACAGCTTCAAGGCCTTCCGCGTCGACCTGTACCCGTGCTCGTGCAACACCTCCAGCACGTGTTCGCGGGTATCGGCCGCCACCGTGGTGCGGCCGTTGAGCACCTTCGACACGGTCGGCGCGGAAACGCCTGCCAGCCGGGCGATCTCGGCGATGGTGGTCGATCGTTGGGCGTGCGGCGGTTGCGCACCGCTCGTCGGGACCATGGCCCGAAGTCTAACGTCCACCCACGCCACGTCTCCAGAAACTTTCCGTCACGATCCTGTCGTCTTCTTCGGCCCCGGCGGACGGCTCAGCTGGGAATCGAGTGCCCGAGATGCGTGCGCAGCTGGCCAGGGCCGTTCTCGGCAGCGTCTACGCTTGGAAAGTTTCTGTCGATCTATGTTGCTATTTCTGTGACGCTCTGCGATCGTTGATTGTCGATGGCATCAAGCCGAGCAAAGGCCCTATCGATAGGGGAGTTCTGCATGTCAAAGCATCGATCTCTCGTCTTTTCTGTCGCGCTCGCGGCACTGCTGGTGGTGTTCACGGCCAGCTGGATGCTGCGCGGCGTGGTGAACGACCCAGCATTGGCGGCAGGCGCTGGCACCCTGGCGAACACCGCCGGATGTGGCAAGGCCCCAACGCTGACCAGTGGCACCCGCTCGATCTCCAGCGGCGGCCAGAATCGCTCCTACATCCTGAGGATCCCCGACAACTACGACCGGAACCGCCCGTATCGATTGGTCTTCGCCTTCCATTGGCTCAACGGATCCGCCAACGACGTCGCCTCCGGCGGAGCTGACGGCGCCGCCTGGGCCTACTACGGCCTGCATCAGCGGTCGAACAACAGTACGATCTTCGTTGCGCCCCAAGGCATCGACGCCGGCTGGGCCAACACCAACGGCCGCGACCTGACCCTGGTCGACGATCTGAACAACCTGATCGGGAACGATCTTTGCGTCGACACGACGCTGCGGTTTGCCCTGGGATGGAGCTATGGCGGGGCGATGAGCTACGCCGTCGCGTGTGCCCGGCCCACCATCTTCCGCGCCGTCGCGGTGCTCTCCGGCGCCAACCTCAGCGGCTGCAACGGCGGCACTCAGGCCGTCGCGTACCTGGGAATCCATGGCACCCATGACAGCGTGCTCAACATCTCCAACGGGCGGACGCTGCGCGACACGTTCGTCAGGAACAACGGCTGCACCAACCAGAACCCGCCCGAGCCGGGGCTGAACAGCCTGACGCACATCGTCACCTCCTACTCGGGCTGCCGGGCTGGGCTCCCGGTGCGATGGGCCGCGTTCGACGGCGACCACACCCCGAATCCGGTGGACGGGTCCACCTCCAGCAGCGGCGTCAGGACCTGGACCTCGAGCCTGATCTGGGAGTTCTTCACCCAGTTCCAGAACACCTCGCCCACGCCGACGCCCACCGGCGGTTCGCCGACGCCCACGCCGACCGGCAGCGCGCCCGCCGATGGTCAGCAGATCGTGGGTACAGGTAGCGGCCGATGCGTGGACATCACCGGTCCTTCCACCGCCGACGGCACGCGGTTGCAGCTTTACGACTGCCACACCAACTGGAACCAGAAGTGGCGATACACCAACAACACCTTGGTCAATCCGCAGAGCGGCAAGTGTGTCAACGCCAACGGCGGCGGCACCGGAAACGGCACGGCGGTGAACCTATGGGCCTGCAACGGAAGTGGCGCGCAGAGGTGGACGGTGCAAGCCAACGGCAACATCGTCAACACCCAGTCGGGCAGATGCCTGGACGCCTCCGGCCGCGGCACCGCCAACGGTACCCAACTGCAGATCTACGACTGTATCTCCGGCGGTCAGTCCAACCAGCAATGGACTCTGCGCTGAAACCGTTGCGGTGACTACCACCGGGCCAGCTGTCTGCTGGGTGACAGCTGGCCCGGTGGCCTCTCCGCCAAACTAGCGGCCCCACAGCCGCCAGGTCTGGTTGAGCGGACTGCCTTGGGCGGCCGCATTGCAGGTCCATTGGTGGACAAGCGCGCCCGCGGCAGTCGAAACGCCGCTGACATCAACACATTTGCCGCTGTGGCGAGCGACGAGCTGATAGTCATGGGTGTCGTTGCCGGCATAGGTCACCTTGCGCAAGGTGAACTGCTGATTCAGGGAACCGCTGTTGCAAGTCCATTGGATGACAGCAGCGCCATCGGCGGTCGAAACCCCATTGACGTCAAGGCATTTGCCGCTGTGCTGATTGACGATGGTGTAAGTGTCGGCGGCCCCTGTCACCGGCACAAAGCTCCACAGCTGCTGGTTTCCGCCCTCGCAGGAGAACTGCTGCTGCTGTGTGCCGTTGGCGGTGGACCGGCTGGTGTCGTCGAGGCATTGCTGGGAGTGCTGGGCGACCGCGACCGAAATGAAGCCGGTGTTCGACGGCGGCAGCAAGGTGATGGTGAAAGTGTCGTCGACATTGCTGTGCGGCAGGTTCACCGTGGTGGCGTTGCCGGAGAGGCTGACCACGGTGTTGGAGATGGTGATCGGGCCCTGGACAGCGCCGCCGCCGTTGTGAGGGATGCGCTGCGCCAGCACGCGCACCTGATTGTTCTGCACTATGCCGCTGGTCGTGTCCAGCCGCTGGATGTTGACAGCGATGTTGCCGGTGGTCCCGCCGCCGCCAACCAGAATCTTGGCGACGCCGGAATCCTTTGTGGCGAAAGCGTCGTAAGCGGGGCTGGGTGTCACCGAGGAGATCAGGCCGGTCTGTGAGCCGTAGAAGCGGTAGACCCACCATTCGCCCTTGGGCAGGTGCACTCCAGCGGAGTTGCGGGTGAGCAGGTTGGCCAGGTCGTTGTGCAGGTTGCCGGCGCTGGCCCAGTTGGCGCGCAGCCCGTCAGCGCCGGCCCGTTCGAGGCGGGCGATGTACCAGGAGCCGTCGCCAGGGTTCTGCTCGTTGCTCGCGCCGTATTCGTTGATCTGGTAGGGACGCGGGTGCGCTATGGCGCGTGCGCTGAGGCTGCTGTTGGCGGCGTTGACGTTGGCGACCGGGTCGCTGGGCAGGCTGTGCCAGCTGAAGATGTCCGGCACGACGTTGTTGGCCTTGACGAAGTCCAGGTATTGGGTCCACCAGCCGGCTGAGGTGGTGGGTACTCCGGCGTGGCTTGGACCGACGATCAGATGGCTGGGGAACTCGGCGCGCAGCCGCTGATAGGTACGCCGCCACAGCTCGAAATACTGAGACTGGGGCCGGTTCCAGAACAGCGACAGGTTCGGCTCGTTCCAGATGTCCCATTGCACAGTGATCCCGGCGGCGCGGACGTCGCTGATGAGCCTCGAAAGGAAGGCGTCGTAGTCGCTCCAGTTGCCGCTGTCGCCGGGGAATCGGGAAATCGGGAAGCCGTCGGCGCCCCACAGATCGTGCGGCAGGATGACGAATTGCCCGCCGAGGGCGAGTGTGCGCCGGGCTTGGGCGAGCGTGGCGTCCCAGCGGCGCTGGTAGCGTCCGGATACCCAGCCGCCGGGGGAGTCGAGTTGGGCCCCGCCGGCACGCATGTAGCGGAACCTCACGTCGGTGTAGAAGTGGTCGGCTGGGCCAGATGCGTTCTCGGTCATGCCGTAAATCCAGCCGGAGGCGCGGTAGGAGGGGGTTCCTGCGGCGTTCGAGAAGTTGACGGTGATCGTCTCGTCTGCCGCCGCGGCGGGTGAGGCGGCGAACGCGATGGAGCTTGTCACGAGGACTCCGGCGAGCAGATGCGCCAAGGTGCCGCGTCTGCGGCGGGGGACAGATGTTGGGGCGGTAGTCACATGCGACTCCTTTGGAAGACCAGCGGGCCGCTGGGGTTGCGTGAGTCCAGGGAATCGATTCGATGATCAGTGGTGCTGGTTTAGCTGTGATGACAAGACTCCGGGCGGTGACGTTCATCAGTTTGTCGAATCGATTCGCCACGAGCGTAGGTTTGCCACGCGGGCGTGTCAACGACGGGCATCGCGAGGGCGGCGTGAGCCGTGGTCAGCGGCGGGCCGGGCCGGTGCTGCCGCGCAACGAAATGGGCGGGGTGAGCAGCAGGTGCTTCGGCGCCGCATCGGGGTCGGAGATGCACTCGGTGAGCAGACTTACCGCGTGGGCGCCCATGTCGAGGGCGGGGACGTCGGCTGCTGTCAGCTGTGGCCGGAAGTTCTCGGCCCAGTGGGAAGCGGCGACGCCGGTGACGGAGAAGTCGCCGGGGACGGTGAGCCCGGCTGACTCCAGGGCCCGCTGGATGCCGGGCAGCGCCGCCTCGTTGATGGTGGCGGCGGCCGTCACCTCGGGATGCTCACGCAGGATCTGCTGGAGACAGGCTTCTCCGGCGGCGCTGTCGTCGGCGCAGCAATAGTCGACCCCGGTGATCCCGCGCCGGCGGATGGCCTCCTTGAATCCGGCCAGAGCGCGATGAGCCGGACCGTAACCCGCGGCGACGAGCTCGGCGGAGCGGTTGATGAGCGCGACGTGGCGATGGCCGAGATCGGCCAGGTGGTTCACGCACTTGGCGATCAGCGCGGTGTAGTCGATGTCGACCCACCACATGCCGTCGGGATGTGAGGTGCGGCCGATGCCGACAAAGGGAAGCCCGGCTTGCTGCAGGCGGCCGACCCTGGCGTCCTCCAGCCGGATCTCCATGAGGATGACGCCGTCGACCCGCCGGCCGGTGACGACCCGCTCGAAGGAGCGGTCGTGATCACCACCGGAGGGCGACAGCAGCACGTCAAGATCGGCATGGGCGGCGGCGTCCACGACGGCTGCGACGAAGTCGAGCTGCATGTCGGTCAGCCGCCGGCTCGCCGGTGGGATCACCAGGCCGATGGTGCGGGTGCGGCCCTCCTTGAGCGCGCGGGCGTTGGCGTTCGGGCGGTAGTCCAGCTCGTCGATGACGTGCTGGATGCGTCTGCGGGTGGCCTCGGAGACCGTCCGTTTGCCGCTGATCGCGTAGGAGACCGTGCTGCGTGACACTCCCGCCCGGCGGGCGATCTCCCCGATGTTCATCGCACTCCTCACGTCGGCCTGAGCCTGCCATACCGGCGTTGGCGGCGTAATCCCTCGAACCGATTCGCTGAGGATAGCCAGGTTAGCGTGCTTGCGTCCACGAGCCCGTTGACGCGTGGCGACAACGCGCCTATGTTTTGTCGAATCGATTCGTCGAATCGGTTCGACAACGCGGCGAAGGGATGAGCTGTGAACCAACTGGCATCACGGTGGCGTGGCCTGGGTGTCACGCTGGTCGCGCTGGTGACGGCGGGTGGGCTGGTCGCCTGCTCGTCATCGGACGGCACCACCGGCGGCTCCACGTACACCATCTGGGATCCTTACCCGCAGTTCGATGACTCGTCGAACTGGGTGAAGCTGTTGTCCGACTGCGGCAGCAAGGCCGGCGTCACGGTCAAGCGGACCGCGTTCGACACCAGCGACCTGACCAGCAAGACGCTGCTGGCCGCGCAGCAGGGCAACGCGCCCGATGTCCTGATCGTCGACAACCCGGTCATCTCCACGCTGGCCGAGGCGGGCGTTCTCACGACCAGCGACGACAACAAGCTCGACACCTCAGCGATCGACCAGAACCTGCTCGGCGCCGGGCAGAGCGGCGGCAAGACCTACGGAATCCCCATCGGCGCCAACACCTTGGCTCTCTACTACAACAAGGCGGTGCTGCAGGCGTCCGGAGTGGACATCGCCTCGGTGAAGGACTGGGCGTCGCTGACCGCGGCGCTGGCGAAGACTACGGCCGCGGGAAAGAAGGGCATCACCTTCTCGGCGATCGGCACCGAGGAGGGCAGCTTCCAATTCCTGCCGTGGTTCTGGGGTTCCGGCGCGCACCTGACCAAACTCGACTCCGCTGAGGCGGTGTCCGCGGTGACGCTGTGGACCGACTGGCTCAAGAAGGGCTACGCCCCGAACTCGGCCATCAACAACACCCAGACCACCAGCTGGCAGGAGTTCGCCACCGGCCAGTACGCGTTCGCCGAGAACGGCACCTGGCAGCTCGCCAACGCCAAGAAGACCGGGTTCGAGTACGGCATCATCGCCATCCCCGCCATCAACGGTGGCACCGCCGCCGCACCGACCGGCGGCGAGTTCGTTTCCGTTCCGGTGCAGAAGACGACCAGCCGGTACGCGGTGTCGCAGAAGCTGGTGGCCTGCCTCACCGACAGCGACAACTCGCTGACCACCACGACCACGCTGTCCTACATCGCCCCCACCGCCGCCGTGCAGGCCAAGCAGGTCGCGGCCAACCCTGAGCTCAAAGTGTGGGTCGAGGCGGTCGGCGCAGCCAAGGGCCGCACCGGTGACAACCTGGGCACCAAGTACCCCAAAATCTCGCAGCCACTGTGGACCGCGATGCAGGCGGCCCTGTCCGGATCGGCGACGCCGCAAGCCGCGCTGACCACGGCGCAGGCCGCCGCTGCCGCAGCCACCAAGTAGCCGGGCGAAGACGGCGACGCCCATGAATCAGACGACGCAGACACCGACCGGGTTGTCTGTGCGTGGCCTCGGCGGGTCTGCATCCGGCCCGCCGAGGGCCCGCGCCCGGCGCCGGTTGCACTCCGAGCAGTGGGCGGCCTGGGCCTTCCTCACCCCGGTAACCGTCTATCTGTTGGCGTTCTTCGCCTACCCGCTCTACCGCAACCTTGACCTCAGCCTGCGCGACTACACCGTGCGGTCCTTCGTGTCCGGCGGTGCCGAGTTCATTGGACTGGCCAATCACCGCAAGGTGCTCGGCGACCCCGCGTTCGCGCCCGCGCTGACCCACACCGTCGTGTTCACGTTGGTGTCGCTGGCTTTCCAGTTCGCCATCGGCCTCGCCCTGGCCGTGTTTTTCGCCAAGTCGTTCCGGCTGTCGGCGATCCTTCGGGCGCTGTTTCTCGTACCGTGGCTGCTTCCGCTGATCGTTTCGGCGTCGACCTGGTCGTGGATGCTCAACAGCGACTCCGGCGTTGTCAACGCCGCGCTGCGTCTGGTGGGGATCGCTCCGGTGCACTGGCTGACCTCGCCGCAATGGTCATTGCTATCGGTGATCCTCGCGAATGTCTGGATCGGCATTCCGTTCAATCTGGTGGTGCTCTACAACGGCCTGCAATCGATCCCGGCCCAGCTCTACGAGGCGGCCCAGATCGACGGGGCCAACGGCTGGCAGCAATTCTGGCGTGTCACCTTCCCGCTGCTGCGGCCGGTCTCGGCGATCACCCTGCTGCTGGGGCTGGTCTACACGCTGAAGGTCTTCGACCTCATCTGGATCATGACCCGGGGTGGGCCCAGCGATTCCTCGACGACGCTCGCCACGTGGTCCTACCGGCTGAGCTTCGGGAACCTGCTGCCCGAGTTCGGGCCTGGTGCCGCGGTGGGCAATCTGCTCATCGTCATGGCGCTCGCCGCCGGTCTGATCTACATACGCGCGCAGAAGAGGCAGTACCAACGATGACAGCACAGCGCAGTTGGCCCAGGACGGTGCTCGGGCTGGTGCTCACCGGCGTCATGTTGTTCCCGGTGTACTGGATGATCAACGTCTCGTTCACGCGGCAAGGCGACATGCGCAAGAGCCCGCCGAACTGGTTCCCGGTCGACGGCACTGTCGAAGGCTATCGCAGCGTCCTCCGCGACCAGCTGCCCTACCTGGGCACGAGCCTGCTCGTGGGACTGGGCACCGTGGCATTGACCCTCATAGTTGCGGCGCCCGCGGCCTACTCGCTGGCCAAGCTGAACCCGCGCGGCGGCCGAGCGCTCAGCTTCGTCCTGCTTATGGCGCAAATGATTCCGGGCATCATCATGGCGATGGGCTTCTACGCCATCTACCTCAACCTGGGTCTGCTCAACTCCGTCGCCGGGCTCATCGTGGCCGACTCGACCATCGCGGTGCCGTTCGCCGTGTTGATCTTTACTGCTTTCATGGCCGGCATCCCCGACGAGGTCATGCACGCGGCGAAGGTCGACGGCGCGGGCCCGTGGCGCACCTTCTGGTCCGTGGCGCTGCCGGTCAGCCGCAACGCGACCGTCACCGTTTCGCTCTTCGCGTTCCTGTGGGCCTGGTCCGACTTCGTCTACGCCAGCACCCTCGACAGCGGCGGCGCACAACGGCCGATCACCCTCGGCATCTACCACTACATCGGCAACAACAACCAGGAATGGAATGCGATCATGGCGACAGCGGTGGTCGCCTCGATCCCCGCCACCGTTCTGATCATCATCGCCCAGCGTTACGTCGCCGCGGGCGTGACCTCCGGCGCGGTCAAGGACTGACGGTCACCCACACGCATATCGAAGAAACGGACGTTATCTATGATCCTCGCCCCGTCCGGCCCGACGTTCACGGTCCAGGAGATTCCGTTCAGCTACTACGGATCCTGGCTGAACATCTCGCCCGTGGTAGCGAAGGACACCTATGCCGGGGACCTACACCTGATCTCGCACCAGACGGGCCTGCACGCCATCCTGCGGCTGATTCCCAGCGACGGCCGCAACCGGGTCGACACGACGGTGACTGCCACACCCGCCAAACTCACCTGGGAGCATCAGCGGGGACGTGTCGAGGCCGCTTTTGAGACCGCCGACATTATCCGGGTACGCGGGCAGGGCCTCGGCATGCGCATCCGCGCGGCTATCCCGGCCCTGACTCCGTTCAGCGGCGTCTACCTCTATCGTGACCCGGTCGACGGCGCGTTCATCTTCACCAGCTACGAGACGGGACGCCGTTACCGAATCACCGTCCTGTCCAGACAGACGCAGGTGACTGGCGCACAGGCGCTTGGGGTCGCCGAACGCCAACTTACGCTACCTGCTGACACGCCGTGGGAGATCGTGATCGAGGAGTTCGACAACGCCAGGCCTCCCTATCACCTCAGCCATGACTTCGACCAGATCGCCGCCGCGGCGCACGATACGTTCACCTCGTTCGCCGACGCTGTCGCACCCTGGCGCGGCCCCGAAACCCCGGCCGCGGAGTTGGCCGCATACGTGCTGTGGTCGGCGACTGTGCGCCCGCGCGGCTTTCTTCGCCGCCCCGCCGTTCTCATGTCCAAACATTGGATGGACAAGGTGTGGAGCTGGGACCATTGCTTCAACGCGATCGCGCTCGCCGCAGGCGCACCAGATTTGGCGTGGGATCAGTTCCTCATTCCCTTCGACCACCAGGACCCGGCGGGCGCGATCCCTGACTCGGTGACCCACTCAGAGGTCCTCTACAACTTCGTGAAACCCCCAATCCACGGCTGGGCGCTCACCCGCCTGCGTGAGCGGCTTGCCGATGACCTGAGCCGCGAGCAGCTGGCCGTTGTCTACCAGAGGTTGTCGGCGTGGACCCGATTCTGGCTCGACGCCCGACGCGCCCCCGGACAGCTGCTGTCCCACTATCACCACGGCAATGACTCCGGATGGGACAACGCCACCACCTTCGACAGAGAACGGGTCGTCCAGACCGGTGACCTGGCCGCGTTCATGACCATCCAGTTGCGCGTCCTCGCCGATCTCGCCACCGAGCTAGGTGACGATGCCGCCGCAGCTTCATGGGCGCACACCGCCGGCCAGATCCGGGACGCGATGCTGAGCCGGTTGTGGAACGGTGCCGCGTTCACCGCCCGCGCCGTCGAATCCGAAACGGCGTGGACCACGTCGAGCCTGCTCGACCTCATGCCCATCGTGCTTGGACAGGACCTGCCCGCCGACATCGCCAACGCCCTCGCCGACCGTGTCAAGGCCCATCTGACGCGCCACGGATTGGCGACCGAGCTGCCGCAATCGGCCAGCTATCAAGGCGACGGATACTGGCGCGGGCCGATCTGGGCACCGGCCACCACACTCATCGAGGATGGCCTGCGCCGCGCCGGATTCGAGGCACTGGCCGACGACATCAGCGCCAGATTCCGGGCCTTGTGCGAGAAGTCAGGATTCGCCGAGAACTTCAACGCCCTCACCGGCTCCGGGCTACGCGATCGCGCGTACACCTGGACGGCAAGCGCCTACCTGATCCTCGCTGCTGCGCATGTGAAATCGTCCTAGCGGTGGCCCGGATCAGACCCTTGCGCCCGACCCGAACGGAATTGAAGGATGCGCCGGAGGTCTGGACCGCCGGCGCTTCTCGCTACAGGGTCAGTTGCGCAGGGTCCATTGCTGGTTGGTGCCGCCGTGGCAGGCCCAAAGCTGGATCCTGGTGCCATTGCCGGTGCCATTGCCGCTGGCGTCGAGACAAAGTCCTGATTGGACGCCGGTGATGGTGCCATTGGCATTGACGTTCCACTGCTGGTTCGCCTGGCCGCTGCAATCCCAAATGATTGCGGCGGTGCCGTTGCTCGTGCCTTGGCCGTTGGCGTCCAGGCACTTGTTGCCGTAGACGGTCAATTGGCGGCTGGCGGTGTAGGTCCAGCGCTGATTGGTTCCGCCATGACAGTCCCACAGCTGCACCTGAGTGCCGTTCGCCGTGGTGGAATTGGGCACGTCGATGCAGCGGCCCGACTGCTGGCCGACCAGCGTCACGTTCGACCGGCTCGGCGGGGGGCTGCTCGGCGGCGGCGAGCTCGGTGGCTGGCCGCCTCCGAATTGGGAGATGAACCGCCAGGCCTCGCCCTTGGTCCAGGTCCGGACGCCGTCCTCGCAACCGGAGCAGCCGTCCACCGGACCCGGCCCGTGACCGCCGTCGAAGGCGGCCCACTGCACCGGGAACCCAGCCCGGCAAGAGTAGGTGGTGGTGATGTGCCGGCCGCTGCCCGGCGCGGGCTCGGCAGGATTCTGAGCGGCACAACCGTTGTTGCGCACGAACGTGTCACGCAGCGAACGTCCCGACGAGATGTTGAGGACGTTGTCCGAGATGCCGTGGATCCCGAAGTAGGCGATCGGCTGGGTGCCGCCGCTGCAACCCGAGATCTGTGCGCCGGAGTAGACCACGACCGCCCGGAAGACGGTGGACCTGGCACAGGCGATCGCGTAGCTCATCCCGCCGCCGAAGCTGAATCCCATGGCGAAAAGCTGGGTGGTCTCGACACACAGGTCGTTTTCGATGATGCGGACCATGTCATCGGTAAAGGTGATGTCCTGACCGTTGCTGTTGGCCCAGCCGTTGCCTATGCCCTGTGGCGCGACCAGAATCGCGCTGTTGCCAGACTGTTCCTGCATGCCGTAGTAGGCCCATGCGGTGCCGCTGCTGCCGCCGGAGGCGACATCGTTCATGGTGCCGCCCCGCCAGTGGTAGGCGAAGATGAGCCGGTACGGGCGGGTGTTGCTGTAGCCGTCGGGAATCCGCAGGATGAAACTGCGGCTCTGGCCGCTGCTCTGAATGGTTTGCGTGCCATTGCGTAGCGTTGGGGTCTTGCCGCACCCGGCGGTCGTCGCGGCGAACGCGGATGGGGTCACGATGGTGGCGATTGTGCCCACGGCAACCATCGTCACCGCGGCGATCATCGCCGCAATCCAACCCGGGCTGAGGTGCGGTGTTCGGGGAGCCGACACAGCTGAATCTCCTTACTGGGAAAGAGGGCGCGCGTGTGGAAGTGGTCGGGCCGTCGGGGAAGCCTGCTTTGCCTGGGCGCGCGGCCAGGCACACCGGCCACCTATCGGCGGTCGTCCAGGCCGGGCGGCCCGGAGCGTCAGGTTCGCTGACAGCGAGGTGTTGGCTGGGCCGCCGCGATGTGCGGCCCAGCCGTTGTCCAGGTGCGGCGGTTAAGAAGTGCGCAGGTTCCATTGCTGGTTCGTGCCGCCGCTGCAGGACCAAAGAATGATCTTGGTGCCGTTGGCTGTTCCCGCGGCGTTGGCATCCAAGCAGAGTCCTGACTGGACTCCGGTGATGGTGCCGTTGGCGTTGACGTTCCACTGCTGGTTGGTGCCGCCGTTGCAGGCCCAGATCACGACCGCGGTGCCATTGCTGGTTCCCTGGCCGAAGGCGTCCAAACACTTGTTGCCGTAGACCATCAGCTGTCGGCTCGGGGGGTAGGTCCACCGCTGGTTGGTGCCGCCGCTGCAGTCCCACAGCTGTATTTGGGTACCGTCGACCGTCGTGGAGTTAGGCACGTCCACGCACCGGCCGGACTGGGTGCCCACGATCGGTCCCTGCTGGCCACCACCGGTGGGCGGAGGCGGCGGCGCCACGATGGCCGGCGCGGCCGACACCACGATGGCGCGATCCAGCGCGACGGCGCCGCTGCCGGCGACCCGTACCCGCAAAGTATGTTGCCCCTGGGTGAGGGTTCCGCTGTTGTAGAGCGCCACGTTGCCGCGACGCGGGGAGGCCTGGAAGCTGACTGTCCGCTCCGCCCCGCCGTCGATGGAGATGGCAGCGGAGCCGTGCGACGGGTCCTGCACGCCGTAGAGCACCACGCGGTTGCCGGTGAAGCTCAGCGTGGCGGCGTCGTTGGCCGTGGCGCTCCAGGTGTTGTCCTTGCTGAAGGCCGCGTTGTCTCCGGCGGCCTGCCAGCTTCCGCTGTAGGAGAAGCGTTGTCGGTCATTGATGTCAACCGGGAACCCGAAGGTATAGGAACCGCTTGCCGGCACGATCGGGTCGGTGAAGGCGGTCGTGGCCACGCTTACGCTTGCCGGGGACAGACCCTGTGCTGTTGCCGTCAGCGTCAGCGTGCCGGTCTGACCCAGCGCGCTCTTGAAGTACACCGCGCCGGTCCCGGCTTCGAGCACGAGCGGGCTTTCACCCACCATTGCCCCGGGTCCGGTGAGGGCGAACGTCACCGCGGTGTTGTTCGTCGGTACCACCTGATTGTTGTTGTCCAGGGCTTTGACCACCACGCGGGTCATGTCGGCGCCGTCGGCCTTGAGCGAGGCGTCGTCGGCCACCAGCGCCAGGTGCGTGGCCGCGCCGGGCGTGAACTTGGTGTCGGTGGCCACTATCTGCCCGCCGATCCAGCAGTCCGCCCGCAGCTGTCCGCTGGTGACAGTGACGCCGGTGAACTGGAACATCGGATGTGGCAGGCTGGTGTAGGCGTTGGGATTGATGCGTCCCCGGGACGCGCCGTTGGCGAACAGCTCCACCTGCTGGCAGTTGCCCCCGACAAGGACGGTGCTGCTGGAGACGCCGGGAGTCCACTGGCTCGCGATCGACACGTAGGGACCGTAGAGCGCTGGGTCCCGTTGTGACGAGAACGCCGTGGCGGCGATCTTCGGGATCCGGAAGATGTCTGAGACACCGTGGTAACAGGTGAAGTCCACACAGGACGGAGGTGTCACGAAGGTGGTGTTGTAGTCGAACGAGACCCAGCCCATCGCGCCGGCGATGTTTGCCTTGCTGGCAGCGGTGTTCTGGACGTTGAGGTGCACGCGCATGGTTCCGGTCTGCACCGACTCGGGATCCCAGGAGCGATGCGGGGCGGTATGCCCGACCGACTCGGTGATCAGCCAGGGGAGGACGGTCGGGTTGTCGGCGGTACCCGAAAAATCGTTATAGGTATAGACATCTTCCAGGAGCTCGCTGCCCTTGAAGTTGCGCACGCCACCGGTGGGGCGGGAAGGATCGAGCTGGTGGGCCAGATCGTTGGTGCGGACATAGAAGTTGTGATTGTCGCCGGACTCGTTGATCCGCACTCCCCACAGCACCACCGAGGGGTGGTTACGGTCGCGCATCACCATCTCGCGCACATTCTCCACCGCGATGTCCTGCCAGGCGGTGTTGCCGATGTGCTGCCAGCCCGGTATCTCCTCCATCACCAACAGGCCGATTTCGTCGGCGCGGTCGAGGAACTCCGGATCCTGGGGATAGTGCGAGGTGCGCACGATGTTGACGCCGAGTTCTTTCTTGAGGATGTCGGCATCCTTGACCTGCAAGCGGTTTGGCGCGGCTCGCCCGACGTAGGGGAACGACTCATGCCGATCCAGCCCGCGCAGCTTCAACGGCTGCCCGTTGAGGTAGAACCTGCCATCGGTGCGGTTGAACTGGATGGTGCGGATGCCGAGCCTGGTCTTGTGTTCGTCGACGTAGACCGATCCGTCGCGCACCTGCGTGTAGACCGTGTGCAGGTATGGGCGATCCGGATGCCAGGTGTTGGGATTGGTGATGGTGCTGGTGTTGTAGCTGAACTCGGCCGCCGATTGCGCCGCGATGGTCTGGGTGGCGGTGCCGGTCGCTACAACGTTATTGGTGGCGTCAACCACCTGGGTGACCACGGTGATCGACTTGGACACCCCGCTGTCATTGCGCACCCTGGTTCGCGCATTGACCGTGTTGAGGTTGGGAGTGGTCAGGAATGCCCAGTCGACGCGGACCGGATCGGTGACGATCATATTGACGTCACGCACTATCCCGCCCCAGACGTAGTAGTCGATGGCGCCGCCCTCAGGCGGAAGGTCGTTGCGGGTCATGGAGTCCACCTTCACCGCGATGACGTTGTCTGCGCCGCCTATGTTGACGAACGGGGTGATGTCGTAGGTGAACGACGTATATGCGCCTTTGTGCTGACCGACGAAATTGCCGTTGACATACACGTCGGCGACTTTGGCGACGCCCTGGAACTCGACCGCGACCCTGCGGCCGGAGTATTGGGTGGGCAGCGTGAAGTGGCGGCGGTACCACGAGACAGGCACCTCGAAGTCGCCCTTGGGGAAGCCCTTGTGCGGATGGGTTCGGAAGTAGGGCAGGCTCACCGGCACGAACCCGCTCTCGTCCAACCCCACGGCTTGACCGTTGCCACCGGGCACTTCGCCGGCGAACAGCCAATGGGTGTTGAAGTTGAGCACTGCGCGGTTGGAGGCCTGCGGCACGTATGGGGCGGCGGCCGCTGGTTGTGGCGTGGCGGTCACCATGAGGGCGATGGTGGACAGCGTTGTCAGAGCGGCGGTAAGTTTTCGCATCTTCTTTCCCAGTCTCGGATTACGCAGTCAGTTACGAGGACTCCACTGCTGGTTGGCGCCGCCGGTGCAGGACCACAGCTGGAGCCTGGTGCCGTTGGCGGTGCCGTTGCCGGCCGCTTCGAGGCACAGTCCGGATTGGACGCCGGTGATGGTGCCGTTGGCATTGATGTTCCATTGCTGGTTGGTTCCACCGTGGCAGTCCCAGATGATGGCGGCGGTGCCGTTGCTCGTGCCGGCGCCGAACGCGTCGAGACACTTGTTGCCGTAGACCCGCAACTCCCTGCCCGCGGTGGCTGTCCACCGCTGGTTGGTGCCGCCGTGACAGTCCCACAGCTGGACCTGGGCGCCGTTGGCGGTGCTGACTCCGTTCACGTCGATGCAACGGTTCGATTGCGCGCCAACAAGCATGGCGTTCTGCGGGCCGGCGCCACCGGCGCGCGCGTAGAGGGCGGCCACGATGTTGGCTTGCACCGCGTTGTCGGTGGCATCCGACGGGTACCCGGAGACCATTGCCCCTTCGTAGAACGTTCCCGCGCTGAGGTTGGCCCCGCCGCCGGGCTTGCAGCAGTCACCGCCGCTTCCCAGCACGATGGCACCCTGCTTGCGCATCGGGTTGTATCCGTTGGGCAGCGCGCCGTCCCATAGGGTGGTCAGGTTGCCGGACTGCGCGTTGGCGCCTTTGAGCGCGAAGCGGGTGGTCCCGTTGTTCTTCAGCATGGCGGTGACGTAGGGGCTGGTGAAGGCGCGCTGGCCGGGGTTCCACGATTGGCTTCCGCCCGAATAGAGCCCGAACTCGAGGTCGGCTTGAACCCACGGGCCGGTCCCGGAGCATCCGCCGAACCAGCATTGCGTGCTGAAGTTGATCGAGTCCATGGCGCCGGCCCCATCGGCGGTTCTCGTGGTTTCGCTGTTGCCGTAGTCGAAGCAGCAGCCGCCGTTGACGTGGGTGCCACTGGTGACCATGTACATCCCCTCGGGCGCGCTGCCGGTGGGGATGCCGGTGAGATGGCCATCGCGCCAGTAGCTGGTGTTGGGATTGATGAACAGCGAATAGGCCTTGCTGCCACCGACCGTCAATGACTCGGTGGTGGCGGTCGCCGGGCGGCTTTGACTTGAACCGGGTACCACACTGGAGCCCTGATACCAGAGATCGTTGCCTCGTCCCGTCTGGTCAAAGACCACGGTGATGACACAGGTGGTGCCGGCGCAGAAGGAGTCTTGGGCGGCCGCGTTGGCGGTGCCGCCGGCGGCGAGCACGCCGATGTTGCGGGTCGTGTTGTCAGACGAGCGGCGCACTTGGTAAAGCGAGCCGTTGTAGGCGCCGAACAGGGCACGCGTGGTGCTGTGCGCCGCAACGCACGGGGTGCCGCCGCTGGCATAGATGTCGCATGGCAGGGTGCCTGCGGCTTGGGCCTGGACACCGGTTAGCAGGCTACCTGCCAGTGTCGCGGTCGTGGCTAACGCAAGCAGTATTCTTCGGGTCAACATGGAGAACCTTCCGAGGGACGGGTCGAAGCGGTTCGACAATGACGCGCATGGGGGGTGGGCCAGCAAGGGTCGGCTGCCGGCCCACCATCGTTCGGGTCAGCTACGGGCGTTCCACTGCTGGTTCGTGCCGCCGTTGCAGTCCCACAGGATGATTCTGGTGCCGTTGGCGGTGGCGGCGCCGTTGGCGTCCGCGCAGCGTCCGGATTGGACGCCGGTGATGGTGCCGTTGGCGTTGAGGTTCCACTGCTGGTTGGCTTGCCCGTTGCAGTCCCAGATGACGACAGCGGTGCCATTGGCGGTGCCTTGATTGTTGGCGTCCAGGCACTTGTTGCCATACACCATCAGCTGCCTGCTCGAGGTGTAGGTCCAGCGCTGGTTCGTTCCGCCGTGGCAGTCCCACAGCTGCAGCTGGGTGCCGTTGGTGGTGCTGGAGCCGGGCACGTCGAGGCATCTTCCTGACTGCACGCCGGCAAGCATCACGTTCTGCTGTCCGCCACCACCGTCGGGTTGGATCCCGGCGGAGGCGATGACCGAACGTGCGCCCGTGGGCCAGTTGCCGTTGCTGACCTGAGTGTTGCCGGATACCGAGTTGTTGTGCCCCGGATCGGTGACGTTGGTGCCACCACCGTCATACCAGTTGTTGGTCAGCGTGAGGTTTCCGGTATTGCTGTTGCAGCAGTAGTTGACGGTGGCCCAGTTGAAGCCGATGTTGGTGGAGTAGACGCTGTTGGTGGCGGTGAAGAAGCGTGAGCCCTCATCAAAGTAGACTCCGAACCACCCGTTCAGCCTCAGACAGTAGTTGTCCCTGATCATCCCGTTCGCGTTGGCCGACAGCGTATAGATGCATCCGCCGTCGGTCATCTGCCGCATGACGTCATGGATGTAGTTGCCGGTGATCTGGTAGTTGGAGGCCGTGGTGGCGGTGCTGTAGCGCGGCTGGTAGTTGTAAAGGCCGCGATTGGCGTAGTCGTTGCTGCCGCCCGCATCGTTGGCGCCCCACCCGTAGCCGACGGTCAACCCCGAATACGGCATGTTGTAGATCTCGTTGTGGGTGATGGTCACATTGGTGACGTACGTGGGCAGGAACGAGGAGACGCCTCGATAGTCCAATCCCATGTCGTGTACCCGGTTGTTGCTGAACGTGAAGTCGCGGTTGGTCATCCGCGAGTCGCTGGGGTGATGCGCGTCGGCCTGCACTCCACCCGCGACGATCGCGCCGGCCGCGCCGGTGGCGAATTCCGAGCGGGTAACCGTGATGCTGCTGGCGCCGAGGCCCACCCCGCTGGCGTGCGCGTTGGCGTCGTTGCCGATGCCCAGCGCGGTCTGTCCGAGGTTGACGAACTGGTCGTAGCTGAAAGTGATGTTGTTCGCGGCCGACACCTGCACCGCGGCCGGCATCTGCCTCCAGTTTGGACGGACAGCCTCGAACTGCGTGCAGCCGGAGGTACAGGTCCCGAACGTGGGCCAGTTCCAGTTGCCGAAAATGTACGAGCCGGTCTGCTGGTCTGCGTAACCCTGGTTGCTGCTGGGCCCCAGCCAGCTGGTGCCGGTGAAGGTGATGCCGGAGAACGAGACGTGATGCACGGGCGCGCCATACGTGCCACCGATTTGGGCCAGCGACTGCAATGCCGGCAGCTCCACGCTCGCGCTGCTCATGTTCTCGCCCGACCGTGGGATGTAGTAGAGGACCCCGGTGCTCGTGTTTAGGTACCACTCGCCGGCCGCGTCGAGGAATTCGTAGGCGTTCTCGATGTAGAGCGGCCCGGCCCGGAACGGGCTCCAGAACGTGTCGTATCCGAAGGTGTTGTTGTTCCACGCGGGCTGCTGCAGAGTCATGAAGTTGCCGCTGATGCTTTGCACTGGAACATACCGGTCGGTGAATGAGCCGATGCTCTGCAGCTCGACGCGGCTCTGGTTGGCCAGAGAGTTCAGGTAGTTCAGGGCGCCATTGGTCCAGCGAAGCCCGCTGCTGTTGGCGGTGAAGTCGCCGCGGTTGAGACTGGTACGGGCTCGGGTGGCGGCGGCGCCGTTCACGTAGAGGTGACGGCTGTCGATCCCGGTGCCGACGGTGGCCCGCCAGATGTTGCGGCCCGAGTCGGCCACTGTCCATCCGGTGACCGCCCGCGCACCGGTGATCACCGGACGTGCTGAGGCGGCCGCTTGCCAGATCACGCGGAAGCCGTTGTTGCCCGAGTCGGCGGAGGTCAATCGCATCGGCGCCGACATTCGGTACGTGCCGCCGGCCAGCTCCACGACTATGTCGCCGGACATCGAGCTATTCATCGTTCTTACCGCGGCTTGTGCTCCGGAAAGCGAACACGGCTGGGCGGCCGTGCAGGTGGAGCCGGTGCCGGTCGGGGAGGCGAAGAGGGTGGTGGTGGCTGCTGAGGCTTCCGGGATCTGGATCATTAGTGCGGCTGCTGTCGCCAACGCCGTGGCGCTTAATCCGGCTAGCCTCCGCAGGGCGGAGGGCGATAGAGACATGGGAGCTCCTCAATGAAAAGGATGCATCGACCGGCGCATTCGAAGGATCCCGGCCTACTCGGAATGCGCGCGAGTGAGTTTGGTGCCAGGGGCAACATAAGTCGTATGATGTATGATGTCAACGTCGAGACGCGCAAATTCGCAAATATACGTGACTATCTAACGCTGCAGCCGGACCGGGTCGCCTGAGGCGCCGCGACGGACCAGCCATGCCTCCGTGATATGCGTGAACATGGCCTCGGCGGCCCCCGCCGGATCATGGGCGGCGATGCGTTCGTAGACCCGGCGATGCCCACGGTTGGACGCCACGCATAGCGAGCGTTCGGTCCGGCCCACGTACCTGGCCGTGTTGATGACCTGGCGTTCAAGGGAGCGCACCACGGCGCGCGCTATGCGGTTGCCTGAGCTCTGCATGATCACGTCGTGGAACTCACGGTCGTGATCGTGGTAGGTCGCCGTGTCGTCGACCAGCTCGTCCATCTTGTCGACCAGCACGCCCAGCCGCTCGACGACTTCCTCGGTCGCGAGCCGGGCCGCCATGTTGGCCATATCTGATTCCAGGAGGCGCCGGGTGACCACGAGGTCGTCGAGCACCGAAAGGCTGTCGTCTTCTGCGATGGTCGCGCCCAGGATCAGCTCGTCGAGCATGTTCCACTTGGTCGGCGCCGTCACGATGGTCCCGGCCCCCTGACGGACCTGAACCAATCCCTTCTCCTGCAACACTTTGACGGCCTCGCGCACGACCGTGCGGCTCACGCCGAACGTGGCGCACAGGGCAGGTTCGGGGGGAAGTGGGCTGCCCGACGGGTGTCGTCCTTGGACGATCCGCTCCACCAGCTCGGCCGCCAGCGCTTGGGTGAGGTTCGCCGGCCGTTGCACCCAGGCCGGTGGCTGCCGGGTGCTCGCGGTCGATCGCGCAGGCAGCGTCATGACGTCCTCCGGTGGCCGACAACCGAACTTGGGGGAAGTGTACCGTCCGGGAGTTGACATCATACATCATACGACTTATGTTTTCGGCTATCTATCTCTGACTGACCGGCCATCGTATGGCCTCTACTTCGAGAGCGAGTAGCCATGAAACAGCGATCAATGTGGCTCGCCGTCCTGGTCGCGGCGCTGGTCATGGCGGGCTGCGGCAGCGCCACGGGGACGGGTTCGAATTCCGGCGACACGAGCGGCAAGCTCGTGGTCTGGGACTGGAAGTCCGGCGACAAGACCGCGGCGAGCTATGTAGAGAAGGCAAAAGCCGACTTCGCCAAAGCACATCCGGGCGTGACGGTGGAGTTCGTCGCGCAGCCGTTCGATCAGTACTACACCCTGCTCGGCGCGGCCATCCAGGCCGGCAAAGGACCCGATGTCATTCTCTTCAACGGGGGTGGCCAGATCCGCGACCGGGTGAGTTCCTTGTTGCCGCTGGACGAATATGTGGCCAAGGACAAGCAGCGGCTTGCCGGGTGGGAAGCCTTCGCCACCGGCGGCAAGACCTACGCCGCCCCCGTGACGCTGCAAGGCCACCCGATCTACTACAACAAGGCACTGTACAAAAAGGCCGGTCTCGATCCGGAGAAGCCGGCGACCACATGGAGCGGCCTGGCCGGTGATTGTGCCGCGATCACGAAGGCGTCCGGCGCCAGTTGCTTCGCGGTGGGCAACAAGGAAGGCGCGGGCATACAGTTCTTCATGTCGGGACTGGGTTCGGGCATTCTCACCCCACCGGAATACGACAACTGGATCGCCGGGAAGCGGGATTGGCAGTCGCCCAATGTCAAGCGCATCTTCCAGCTCTGGAAGGAGGCCAACGACACCGGCCTCAACAACCAGGGGGCCAACTCGACCGCGCTGTTCACCGACGCGTTCACAGTCTTCCAGTCAAGCAAGGCCGCGCACATGATCGGCTTGATGTCGGACATCGGGCACTGGAAGGACTTCAACGAGTTCCTCGGCGCGGACAACGTCGGCGTGATGCCGGCACTCGTGATTACCAGTGGCGCCACGCCGAGCCTTCCCTACGATGGCGGCATCGGCTATGGGGTTGCCAAATGGACCAAGGATCCGGCTCTCGCGGCGGACCTGGTGCGGTCGCTGACTTCGACAGAAGCCTTGCGCGCCTTCTACACCGGCGCTGGCGCTATTGTCTCGGACACCACTGTGGACACTTCGGGAAGCGGTCCGGCCGCGGCAAAAATCGTGTCGCAGCTCAAGACCGGCAAGCCCGCGCTGCACGTCGCGCTCTCCGCCAAGACCCAGGAGCTGATGGGCCGGTTGTCTCAGCAGCTGCTGTCCGGCTCGGTCAGCGTCGACGACACCGTCACCCAATTGGCCGCCGCCGACAAGACGAGCTGACCTCGTGCCGATCGGGGACGCACCGCCGTTGGTCCGCCCTATCGTGGGGCGGGCCAACCGGCCGGCCATCACCAGCCATCGCGGCCGGGCGCGATGGGAGCGGCTGGCGCCCTACCTGCTGATCGCTCCCGCTGTTCTGGTCATCGTGCTGTTCCGGTTGTGGCCGCTGCTGCTCGGCGTGAACTTCTCGTTCACCGGCGACGGCGACCGCAACGGCACGCCGGTGGGCCTCGACAACTACACCGACCTGTGGAACGACCCGGTCTTCCGGATCGCGTTGCGCAATGTCGGCCTGCTGGTGCTGTTGCTTCCGGTCGCGGTCGCGATCCCCGGCCTGCTCGCGACATTTATTTTTTTGCGGGTACCGGGAAATCGGCTCTATCGCACGGTTTACTTCTTCCCCGCGGTGCTCTCCCCGGTGATCATCGGTTCCATTTTCAATCTGCTGCTCGCCTACGACGGTCCCCTCAATGAACTTCTCCAGACCGCCGGGCTGGGCTCGGTGGACTGGCTCGGCGACCCGAAGGTGGCCATATTCACCGTGGTAGGTGTGCACATCTGGGCGACCTTCGGGATGGCGCTGGTGGTTTTCCTGGCCGGCTTCGCCACGCTGGACACCACCTTGCTGGACGCGGCACGCTCGGACGGAGCCTCGCTGCCGCAAGTGATCTGGCACGTGATCGTTCCCGGCCTGTCGCGCACCATCCAGTTCGTGTTCGTCACCACCATGATCGGCATGTTGACCTCGATGTTCGGCCTGCTCTACGTGATGACCAGTGGCGGGCCCGGTGGGTCGACCTACCTGCCGGAGTACTACATCTGGATTCAGCAAGGACAGATGAACCGGCCCGCGTTGGCTTCCGCCGCGTCCACAGTGCTGTTCCTCGTCATGCTCGTGGTGGGCCTGGCCCAGATCGGCCTGCTTCGCAAGGCGGGGAGGGAGGACTGATGCGCGAGCTTCGCGTGACCAAATGGGTCGCCGCCGTGCCGATGATGGCGATCGCGTTGGCGACCATCTACCCGCTGATCTTCACACTCAACGTCGCCCTGAAGACGAGACACGAGTACATTTTGGACAGATTCTCGCTCACCGAATCGTTGCGGTGGGACAACCTCGGCGCGGCGTGGACGAGTGGCGGGATCTCCAGGTACTTCATCAATTCGCTCATCGTGGTGGGCTTTGCCGTCGCGCTGCTCTTGCTGTTCGGCTCGATGGCCGGATTCGCGTTGAGCCATCTGCGGTTTCGCGGCTCGCGCACGCTCTTCTTGGCATGCTTGGCCGCGCTGTTCATCCCGTTCCAGGTGATCATGGTGCCCCTCGCCCGCACCATGGCCGACACCGGTTTGATGGACACCTATCCCGGACTGATTCTCGCCTACGTGGCCCAGTTCCTGCCCTTCACGATCTATCTCATGGCCAGTTACTACAACGGGATACCGGCTGAGATCGTCGACGCGGCCAGGATCGATGGGAACGGCCCGTTCGGGGTGTACCGGCGGATCATGGTGCCGCTGGGGGCGCCCGCGCTGCTGTCGGTCGGCATCCTCGACGCCCTGTTCTGCTGGAACGACGTCCTCATTGCCCTGCTGATGATGCCGTCGGCGCAACATCGGACGCTCATGATCGGTGTCACCTCGCTGCGTGGGCAGTACTCCTCAGACATCCCCACTTTCTCCGCGGGAGTGCTGATCGCCGCGGTGCCGGTCTTGGCGGTCTATCTGTTCTTCCAGCGGCAGATCGCCGAGGCCGTCACCGCCGGTTCGATGAAAGGCTGAGTATGCGAATCATTGGGTATCGTGCCTTGACCACCGTGCAGGAATGGGGCCGGCCCGTTGGCGATGCCAATGGCGTTTACCCCAAAGGAGTCGTCACCATTCCCCTCGTGGTGGTGGACACCGACGAGGGCATCTCGGGTGTCGGGATAGGACCGCATGTGGAGCTGGACTCCATCTTCGCGGCCATCGACGGCCAGGACCCGCGCGGTGTCACCGCGCTCTACGATCGCATGCTGCGGCAGACCTTCAAAGCCGGGCACGCCGGAGTCGTCTTCGGCGCCATCGGCGCGATCGACACGGCCCTGTGGGATATCAAGGCGAAGGCGCTCGGGCAGCCGCTGTGGCGGCTACTCGGCGGGCTCGACCGGCGAGTGACCGCCTACGCCTCCGGTCTGGACATCGCGCTGACCGATGACGAGCTGGCGGTGGCGTACCAGGCGTATGCCGAGCGGGGCCTGCGCGCGGCCAAACTCAAAGGCGGGCTCGACGTCGAACGAGACCGACAACGGCTCACCTTGGTGCGAGACGTGCTTACCTTGGCGGGCAACGACATCAGGCCCGGCCTGATGCTCGACGCCAACGAGGCCTGGAGCCGCAAGCAGGCCGTCCGCCACGTCTGCGAGCTGGAGCAGACCCTGGATCTGATCTGGGTCGAGGAACCCGTGCGGCGCTGGGACGCCGAGGGACTGGCCATGGTCGGGCGGGGGATCCGCGCGTCGGTGGCAACCGGGGAGAACCTCACCGGGCTGGAGCAATTCCGCCCGCTGCTGGCCGCCGGAGCGGTCGACATCGTGCAGACCGCGGCAGTCTGGGGGGTGACCCACTTCCTCCGGGTCGCCGCCCTGGCCCATGCCCATGACCTTCCGGTGAGCCCGATCGGAAACATGCCGATCGGGTTGTTGCACGCAGCCACGTCGGTGCCCAACCATCTTGCGAGCGAGCTGCAAGACCTGTCTCCGCCGGTCGGGCTGTCCCTCGACCTGTCCATTGAGGACGGTGGGTTCACGCTGGGCGACTCACCCGGAGTGGGAATTCAGGTCGACGAAGACACGATTGCCGCGTGCCGTCTGCCAGCCGACATCTCGGCATCCGGCAGTCCCAATATCCGGCCGGAGCATGCTGGCCGGCGTCTGCTGGCCGCGACCAACCATGTGGCCCAAACCGGTGCCGCGAAGGCATATTGAGCCGCAGGGGTTCAGCGAGTCGCGCGACCGGCTCGGGTGCCGTCTTGCCTTGGCGTGGCAGCGCTGCGCGCTGGGGGTGGTGCTCCGCCTGGTTTCTGGGCCAGCAGAGCCCGGAACTCGGCCTCGGCGTCGGCCGCGACGGCGTCGTGCACGCGGCGGTAGGTTTCATAGCTGCGGCTGGCCGGCCACTTCGGGTCCATGAACTCGCGCGGCAGCCGGGGATCTACTCGCAGCAGCGCCAGCCAGTCGGCCACCAGCATCGCGCGCAGACTCAACGCGGTGCCCGCGTTCAGAGAGGGCGAGCGGGTCCAGGTCTTGATGAAGCTGAGATGCTCACCGCGGATCGCCTCGATGTCCCAGGCGGCTTTGACACTCTCCGCGACGGGGTAGCCGGGAAGCTCCCGAGCGTGGAAGGCGAGGACGGCGTTGGGTGGAAGCTCCTCGCGCAAGGGTTGCAGGGCCGAGGCGAGGTCGACTTCGCCGGGCGCGAGCCAGAGCCCGTCGCGCAGAGGGGCAAACCCCGCCCAGGTCAGGGTGGATCGAAGATGATGCCGCAGGGTCCGTTGCTCCTCGGGAACCGAAAAGGTCACCAGCGTCCAGCCGCTGCCCACCGGGTCGAAGGGATGGGAGCTGCGCACGCGTCCGGCGGCTTCTCTGAGCACCGCGGTGCCGTGCTCGGTGAGCGCGAAAAGGATCTCCCGCCCGCTGCGGCTGCGTTCGAGGAAGCCGGAGGTGACGAGGCGGTCGAGGGTGGCGCGGGTCGCGGGGGCCGCTATGCCGGCCCCTTCAAGCACGTTGAGCAGGACACTCGCCCGGATCGGGCCGGGGTCGTCGTCGAGGACGTGTTCGCCCAGGAACGCGAAGAGAAGCTGCCTGGGCTGACGACTCCGCACTGTCCTGTCCCTCCCTGCCGACTGCGTGATCAACGTGCTTTGGCCCGCTGGATGTGACCGTACACATGGGTGCGCAGCTCGGTGAAGCGTGGCAGGGCCCGCGTCGTGATCTGATCACGGTCATCCGGGAGATCGATCTTCAGGCTCTCCTCCACGCGCGTCGGGGACTTGGACAGGACCAGGACGCGTTCGCCCAGGTACACCGATTCATCGATGTCGTGGGTGACGAACAGAATCGACACACCTCGGCTGCGGTGTAGGTCGCGAACCAGATCTTCCAGATCGGCACGGGTTTGAGCATCGACGGCGGCGAACGGTTCATCCATGATCAGTATCTCGGGCTCGTAGGCGATGGCGCGAGCGATCGCCACCCGCTGCTGCATCCCCCCGGAAAGCTGCCAGGGGTGGCTCTTTGCGGCGTGGGCCAGGCCGACCGCCTCCAGCGACTCATCGATGAGCCGATCGCGCCGCGCGCGGGGGAGCTTCTTGTGCCGCAGCGGAAGCTCCACATTGGATCGAACGGTCAGCCACGGGTAGAGGCTGCGGCCGTACTCCTGGAATACCAATGCCATCGAGGGGGTCGGTCCGGTCACCCGCACGCCGTCCATCTCGACCACGCCATCGCTGGGACGTAGCAGACCCGCGATGCACTTGAGCAGTGTGGTCTTGCCGCAGCCGGAGGGTCCCACGATGCAGACCAGCTCGCCTGCGCCCATGGTGAAGCTGAGGTCCCCGATGGCTTCGACGTCGCCCCTGGGCGATTCATAGACCTTGCGCAGGTGGTCCACCCGCAACATGGTGGTCCGCTCAGCCACGCTCGACCTCCAGCATTCCGTGGTACCAACGAAGGATGCGACGTTCGGCGAAACCGAAGATCGCCGCGAGGAGGACGCCGGTGAGGCCCAGCAACACGATGCCGCTCCAGCTTTCGGCGATGAGGAAGTTGCGCTGGAAGTAGACGATCCGGTAGCCCAGACCCGACGACGAGGCGAACATCTCCGAGATCACCATCAGGATCAGCGCTACCGACAGGCCCGTTCGCACGCCGGTCATGATGCGCGGGCTGGCGGCCGGCAAAACGAGGTACCACAGGCGTTGCCACCGGGTGATCCGGAACGCGTCGGCGGTTTCGGTCATGATGCTGTCGGTGGCCCGTACCCCATCAATGGTGTTCAAAAGGATCGGCCACACCGCCCCGGAGACGATGACCGCAATCTTCATGGTGTCGGTGATGCCTAACAGCAACATGACGATGGGGATCAGGGCGGGAGGTGGGATGGCGCGGAAGAACTCCAGCACCGGCTCGGTGAGCTCGCGCAGCCACGGCAACAGACCGATCACCGTGCCAGCGGCGACGCCGGCGACAATGGACACGACGATTCCGATGCCGAGCCGGTAGAGACTTGGCAATACCTCGTGGGCGAAGGCGGGGCCGATCCAGTTGTCGGCGAACGCGCGGCCGACGGTCACCGGGTCTGGGTAGAACTTCTCGGCGCCGACCGCCTCGTCGGGCTTCTTGGCCAGCGCGTTCCAGGCGACCAGGATCAGCACCGGCAGTCCGGCCGCGAAAAGCAGGTTGGCAACGATGGTCTTGATCCGGGCGGCGGCGCTCACAGGATCTCCTCCCCGCGGATGGACTGGTGCCAGTGCAACACTCGGCGTTCGATGCGACGGAAGACGGCGTTGATGGTGACGCCGAGCAGGCCCGCGACGACGACGAAGGCGTAGAGACCGGCTGCGTCTCCAGGTGTTGAGCGAGACAGCATGATCAGTGTTCCCAGCCCGGGGTTGCCGATCACCATTTCGGCGGTGATGGCGAGGATGAGCGCGACAGATGCGGCCAGGCGCAGACCCGTCATCACGTAGGGCAGGGCGGTGGGCAGGACCAGTTTCGTCAGCCGTTCGGTCATCGTGAGGCCGAAACTGCGGGCGGTGTCACGGGCGACGGCATCGACATCGGCGACGCCGTAGAGAACCTGGACGAACATCTGCCAGAACGACGCATAGACAGTAATGATCAGTGCTGCCTCGATGCTGATGCCTTGGATGATGACGGCGACAGGCACGATGGCCACCGACGGGATGGGCCGCAGGAACTCGACCGTGGTGTGGGTGGCGCGCCGCAGGAAGGGGACCAGGCCGATGACCGCGCCCAGGGCAAGCGCCGCCAGCGAAGCGATGGTCAGGCCGATCGCCCATGCCTGCATCGTGAGGCCCAGCCGACGCCAGAACGCCAGGTCCACCAGCTCTTGCGTGAGCCGTGCCGCGACATCGGTGGGGTAGGGCAGGTACTCCCGGTCGATCAGACCCAGCATCGGGATCAGTTGCCAGACGGCCAGGAAACCGAGCAGTCCGGCGGCGCCCAGCAACGGCTTGCGGGCGCGGCGCAACAAGGGGACGGACCGTAAGGACATGCCGGGTGTGCCCTCACCCAAACCGTGGAAGGAGGGCACACCCGATGACTGGTTACTTCTGCTGGACAAGACGGTCGAGGTTCGGCGACTTGGGGAGCACCTTGTACTTGACGGCGAGGTCGACCAGTTTCTGCAGGCTCGCCTTGTCGACCTGCCAGCCGTAGTTCGGCAGGCGCAGGGAGTCGGCAACCGCCGGCGGGAGTGAGGTCAGGCCGGCCTTGAGCGCCTGGCGCAGCGCCGCATTGTTCGCTGCCTCCTTCGCCCACGCGAGGGTCTCCTTCATCGCCGCGGCGAAGTCGTTGACCACTGCCGGTTTCTCCGTGAGCAGCTTGGTGGTGGTGAAGGTGGTCAGCGTGGTGAGGCCCGCGATGGTGTTCTGGTAGGGCGCCACCACGAAGGTGTCTCCACGTCCCTTGAGCTGTGACACGAAGGGCTCGGGAACCCAACCGGCATCGATGTTTCCAGCCTGGAGCTGGGCCGGCACGTCGGGGAACGCGACCTCGACGAACTTGACGGTGCTGGGGTCGCCGCCGTCCTTGGCCACGGACTCCATGATGGTGACATCCCCTGCTGCCCCAAGGCTGTTGACGGAAACCTTGCGGCCGGCCAGATCCCGTGGGCGGGTGATGCCTGATGCTTTCGAAGCTACGACCGCGTTGATGTCGTCGCCGGTGGCGTAAGACGAGGCATAGTTACCGATGATGACCACGCCGAGATCCTGAAGGTCCGCCCGGAACGGGCCGAACGGCTGCCCGATCGCGAAGTCGAGATCACCTTTGGTGAGGGCGGGAATGGCGAGCGCGCCACCCTGCGCGGGCAGCACCTCCACCTCCAGGCCATGGCGCGTGAAAATGCCCTGCGAGATGCCGGCCCAGAGCGCGGCCGTCTCGGCGATGGGCAGGGCCGCGACGCGAACGTGGCGCAGGCCCGCGCTGGTCGGGGCGGTGTTCGTCGGCGCATCGGAGTCGGTGCATCCACTCAGGCTGATCGCCACGGTGGCGATCAGCGATAGAGCAAGAACCTTCTTCATAGGAGGCCCTTCCAAGGGACGGGGTGCGGGACGGGCAGTGGGCGCCCGGGCCGCGGAATCGCTGGTCCACTGCGCGGGGACGCCCGTATGTTCGCTCATCGTGGGCCAGGGCACACTCAAAGTCAATATTTCTATAACGCTCGTCTTGGTTCAGTTGAAAGATGACGGTCGACTGGATGCCATGTAACATCCGTCCATGTTGGATGAGGTGGTTGCCCTTCCCGCTTCGCTGATCCTGGAACGCAGCGGCGAGGCGGCCGTCCTGATGCTCAACCGCCCCGAGAAACGCAACGCCCTGGACGATGCCACGATCGTCGCCATTGGCGAGTTCTTCGCCCGGCCGCCGTCGTGGGCCAGAGCCGTCGTGCTTGCCGCCGTGGGGCCACACTTCTCGGCCGGACTGGACCTCGGCGAGCTGACCGAACGCGACGCGGTCGACGGGTTCTTTCACTCGCGGATGTGGCACGAGGCCTTCGCGCGCATCGAGTCGGGAACGCTGCCGGTCATTGCCGTGCTTACGGGCGCGGTCGTCGGTGGGGGCCTCGAGCTCGCCGCCGCGGCGCACCTGCGCGTTGCCGAGGAATCGGCGTTCTTCGCCCTGCCCGAGGGGCAGCGGGGGCTTTTCGTCGGCGGCGGCGCTTCGGTGCGGGTACCCCGGCTGGTCGGGGCGCACCGGATGACCGACATGATGCTGACCGGCCGGGTGCTGACCGCGGACGAAGGCGCGGTGGCCGGGCTGGTCAACTATCGGGTGGCCAATGGCGAAGGGCTGGCGAAGGCGCTCGAGCTGGCCACCTCCATCGCCGGCAACTCCGCGATCACCAACTACGCGGTAATCCATGCCCTGCCCCGGATCGTGCAGGCCGCTCCGGAGACCGGGCTGCTGCTGGAATCATTGATGGCCGCGGTCGCGCAGAGCAGTCAGGAAGCCAAGGAACGGATGAACGCGTTCCTCAACGGCCACGGGCGCAAGGTCGGTGAATGAGCGTGAACGATCAATTGCGGCCCGAGCTTCTCTACCAGCTGGCCCCCGAGCGGGTCGCGCGCACCCGCGTCAGAGACTTCCAGCGTTGGCTCGCGACGGAACGAAGGCTGGACCTGCCCTCCTATGCCGACCTGCACGCGTGGTCAGTGTCGCATTTGGACATTTTCTAGGAGGCGGTCTGGCAATATTTCGCGATCCAGGCCCCCACACCGTACGAGAAGGTGCTGGGGGAGCGGACGATGCCGGGCACCCGCTGGTTCCCCGGCGCCACCCTCAACTACGCCCAGCACTGCTTCGGCACGTCCGAAGACGCGGACACCGTCGCCGTCGTCGCCTACTCGCAGACCCGCTCTCCCGTGCAGCTGACCTTCGCCGAACTCGCCGAGCAGGTGCGCCGCGTCCGTGAAGGGCTGCGCGGGCTGGGCGTGAAAAGCGGCGATCGGGTGGTCGGTTACCTGCCCAACTGTCCCGAGGCGCTGATAGCTTTCCTTGCCACGGCCAGCCTGGGCGCCATCTGGGCCAGCTGCGCGCCCGAGTTCGGCCCGCACAGCGTCGTGGACAGGTTCGCCCAGATCGAACCGAGCGTGATGTTCGCTGTGGCGGGATACACCTACGGCGACAAGCAAATCGACCGGCGCGGCGAGGTCGCCGAGATCGGCGCCCAAATCCCCTCCCTTCGGCACATCGTGCATGTGCCCTACGGTCCGCACAACCTGCCCGCAGCCGTCGCCTGGGACGACCTGACAGCCCCGACACCTGAGCCGCTGGAGTTCGTGCCGGTGCCGTTCGACCACCCGCTCTACGTCCTGTTCTCGTCCGGGACCACCGGCCGGGCCAAGGCGATCGTGCACGGGCACGGCGGCATTCTGCTGGAGCACCTGAAGAATCTGGCCCTGCATTGGGATCTCGGGCCGGGCGACCGGTTGCTCTGGTTCACCACGACCGCCTGGATGATGTGGAACTCTCTGGTCTCGGCGCTGCTGGTGCGGGCCTCACTCGTGATGATCGACGGAAACCCGCTCTACCCCGATCTATTGCAGCAGTGGCGTTTGGCGGAGCAGACCGGGGCCACGCTCATGGGTGCCAGCCCGAGTTTCCTGATGGCGTGCCGCAAGGCCGAGCTGCGCCCGGCGCAACAATTCGATCTTTCCCGGCTCCGGCAGATCGGCGTAGCGGGAAGCCCGTTCCCGGCAGAGGGCTACCGCTGGGTGGCCGAACAATTCGGGGAAGCGGTGCTGTTGAACGTGGGCAGCGGCGGCACGGACGTCTGCACCGGCCTGGTTCAGGCCTCACCGCTGCTGCCCGTCTGGGTGGGGGAGATGTCAGGACCGAGCCTCGGGGTGGACATCAAAGCGTTCGACGAGCACGGCCGCGTTGTGGTGGGCGAGCTGGGTGAGCTGGTCATCACCTCGCCGATGCCGTCCATGCCGGTCGGCCTCTGGGGCGACGCCGACGGTAGCCGGCTGCGGGAGTCCTACTTCTCCCAATATCCGGGTGCCTTCCGGTTCGGGGACTGGTGCCGCTTCTCGGCCGCCGGGACGTGTGTCATCACGGGCCGTTCTGATGCCACCCTCAACCGGGGCGGGGTGCGCTTGGGCACCGCGGAGTTCTACCGTGTGCTGCAAGACGTTGCCGAGGTGGCGGACAGCGTCGTGGTACACCTTGAAGACCCTTCTGGTGGACCCGGCGAACTTCTCCTCTTCGTGGTGCCTCAGCCGGGCGTCACCGTCGATGACGCGCTGCGCCATAAGCTTTCCACCCAGATTCGCACCGCGTTGTCGCCGCGCCACGTGCCCGACCGCATTGTCGGGGTGCAGGCGATCCCCTACTCGCGCACCGGTAAGAAGCTGGAGGTGCCCGTGAAGAGGATTCTGAGTGGCGCCGATCCTGACGCGGTGGCCTCCCCGGGCGCTCTGGTAGATCCCGGTGCGCTCGACGCGTTTGTCGACTACTACCGGCTGCAGGCCAAGGCATGAGCGCCAACTCCAACGTCGATGCGTTGCCGACACCGCGTCGCGTCACCGTCATCGGCACCGGCGTCATAGGCTCCGGCTGGGCCGCGTTGTTCCTGGCCCGCGGGCTGGATGTGGTGGCCTTCGACCCGGCCCCTGACGCGCCGGCGCGGCTTCGCCAAGCCGTCGATGACGCTTGGCCGTCGCTGACCAGGCTCGGGCTGGCCGATACCGCCGACCGCTCCCGCCTTCGTTTCGCGACCGGCATCGCCGACGCCGTGCGTACGGCGCATTTCGTGCAGGAGAGCGGTCCGGAGGATGCGGCGCTCAAACAGGAGCTCGTCGCGCAACTCGACGCGGCAACGCCGGCATACGTGCCGATTGTGAGCAGTTCCTCGGGGTTGACGCCGTCGCAGATCCAGCAGGGGTGCACCGTGGCACCGCAGCGGGTGCTCGTGGGACACCCCTTCCATCCGGCCTATCTGGTGCCGCTGGTCGAAGTGGTGCCAAGTCCCCGTACCGATCCGGCGGTGACCGAAAGGTGCATGGAGTTCTATTCATGGCTCGGCAAGCGTCCCGTTCACGTTCGCCAAGAAGTCCCAGGGCATTTGGCCAACCGCCTCCAGGCCGCACTCTGGCGCGAGGCCTACTCTCTGGTGGAGCGAGGCGTAGCCTCGGTGGCCGACATCGACACGGCGATCGCGCATGGCCCGGGTCTGCGCTGGGCGCTGCTGGGTCCGCTTGTCAGCCAACACCTCGCCGGCGGCGCCGGCGGAATGGCGCACACGTTGGCGCATCTCGGCCCACCGGCGCAAGCGTGGATGGACGACCTCGGCCAGCCGCGCCTGACGCCGCAACTGACCCGGCTGCTCATCGGCGGGGTGGATGACGAGCTGCACGGAGTCGACCAGTCGCGCATGGTCGCCGAGCGCGACGAAATGCTCGTTCTGCTGCTGCAGCACAAGGCGCGCCACACCGCCCTGCCCTGAGAACCAGCCGACCCGAGAGGGGCGCAATGACCGCTTCCTATGTCTGCCGCATCGACCCGAACGCCATCGTGGCGCTGGACATGCACGTGCACATCGAAGCCGACAGCCATGGCCACTTCTCTCTGGACCAGCCGCTGATGGAGGCGTCGGCCGCCTATTTCAAGGCGGGCAGCGACCGCGCCCCAACGTTGGACCGGGTCGCCGCCTACTACCGTGAGCGCGAAATGGCCGCGGTGGTCTTTACCGTGGACGCCGGGACCGCACGGGGCCACCCGCCCCTGTCAAGCGCCGAGATCGCGCAGGGCGCGGCCGCCCACGCCGATGTGCTGATCCCGTTCGGCTCTGTGGATCCGCTTCGTGGGGCCGACGCCGTCGATCAGGCTCGGCGGCTCGTCGAAGATTTCGGTGTACGCGGCTTCAAGTTCCATCCGAGCCTGCAGGCGTTCTCGCCCAACGACCGCGAGCACTACCCGCTCTGGCAGACACTCTCTGAGTTGGGCGTGGTGGCGCTGTTCCACACCGGACAGACGGGTATAGGCGCCGGAATGCCAGGCGGCTACGGCATCAAGCTGCGCTACTCCGACCCGATGCTGCTCGACGATGTCGCCGCCGATTTCCCCGACCTCACCATGATCCTTGCTCATCCCTCAGTGCCGTGGGTCGACAGCTCGCTTTCGATCGCCACTCACAAGGCGAACGTCTACCTGGACCTGTCGGGCTGGTCGCCGAAATACTTCCCGCCACAGCTGGTAAGGCAGGCCGGTACTCTGCTGCGGCACAAGGTTCTCTTCGGATCGGACTTTCCCCTTCTCACACCAGACCGATGGCTGGCCGACTTCGCCGATCTCGACGTCAAAGACGAGGCGCGTCCCCTCATCCTCAAAGAGAACGCGCTGCGCCTGCTCGGCCTCAGGTGAAAGCCGAGGCGTCCCTGCCAAGAAACCTGATGGCAGGGACGCCCGGTTCGTGGTTCAGGCGATGCTGCACGCCGTCCCGTTGAGGGTGAATGCGTTGGGCCTGCCGGTGTTGCCGGTGTGATTGGCCTGGAAGCCGAAGCTCACCGAGGCGTTGCGGGCGATCGTGGCGTTGAAGGACACGTTGCGTGCGGTTACCGCACCACTATTGGGCGAGATAGTCGCGTTCCATGCGCCGGTGATGGTCTGTCCACTGGGGAGAGTGAAGGCCAGCGCCCAGCCGTTGATGGCGGCCGTGCCGGTGTTGGTGATGGTGACCTGTGCGGTGAGCCCGGTGTTCCACGGGTTCACGGTGTAGCCGATGCGGCATCCAGGCGGGACCGGCGTCGACGGTGACGGGCTCGGGCTCGGGCTGGGGGAGGGCGACGGGCTCGCGCTGGGCGAAGGCGACGGGCCGGCGCGGTCGAGGCCGAAGAACTGGATCGCGGCAAGGGCCATGCCGCTCATGGGCAGGCTGTGTCCTGCGCCTTGGATGCTGTAGGCCTCGACCTGAACGGTGCCCCCGCTGGCGTAGCGCCGGCGGTTCCAGCTGGGCTGTGGCGTGTCGGTCGACGTCGGTGTCTGGCTGAGCCCGAACACGTTGGTCCACTGTTCGATGGTCTCTTGCAACAGCTGGAAGGGTACGAGGGTGTCGTTGGTGCCGTGCCACAGCTGCACCCGCGGGCGGGCGCCGGTGTAGCCGGGGAACGCCTGGCGCACGGCGTCACCCCACTGCTGCGGCGTGCGGTCCATCTGCCCGTTGACGCACCGGCTGTTGGTGGGCGGGAAGTCGGCCGCGTTGGCGAAGCAGGTGAACGGCACCCCCATGAAGGCCGCCCCGGCCTTGTACAGGTCGGGGTAGAGGGCGAGCAGCGCGTTGGTCTCCATGCCACCTGACGAGCTGCCGGTGGCGAAGATGCGCTGCCGGTCGCCGTTGTAGCGCTGCAGCGCGTAGTTGACCATCGAGGCGATGGACACGGGATCGCTGCCGCCGCCGCGGCGTTTGGACGCGTCGGACCACACGTCGAAGCAGTTGCCGAAACCTGCCTGCTGGGTGGCGGTCGGGTAGATGACGATGAAGCCGTACTGATCGGCCAGCGAAGCGAACTGGCTGCCGGAGAAGAAACCGGGGCCAGATCCGCCGCAGCCGTGCATGGCTACGAGGATCGCTGGGTTGGCCGGATGCACATCCGGGACATAAATGTGCATCCGGGCACCGCCGGGGTTGTCCCCGAAGTTGGTCACCTCGACCAAGGTGGCGGCGGAAGCGGGTGACGGCAGGACGATGCCGCCGAGGGCGAGGAGCATGGCGCCGGCTAACGCTGCCGACGCGGTCCTGATTCTGTTCATCGCACGTTCCTCCATCGATGAATGTCAGTCAGTCGCTAGCCGCACACATTAGACGTATAGATGACGATCGTCAACACAACGCAGAACGTCGATGCGGCTATCGCGGAGGACGCGCAGAAGCTTCTCAGGGCTATTGCTTGGTAGCGCAGTAGCGCAGGTATTCCCAGTCCATTGCTCCGCCGCCGAGGTCATGACGGCGGCCGAGATCGGCTAGAGCCTCGTCAAGTTCTTGCGTCTTGCCGGGATCGCCGGCGATGTTTCGGTACACGGCAATCGTGGGGCCGTAATTCTGTTTGAAGTAGTCGCGGAACATCTCAGCGTTCGAGAAGTGTCCGATGCGGACGGTCTTGACTTGCGCCTTGACGTTGGCAACCCGATCGCCGAACAGCGAGGCGACGTGATCGGGGTCGCCCCACAACGGCGGCGGCTGGGCCCCGGGCGGCGGTGGCGCGGCGAAGGGCTTCATGGCGGCGAACATCTGCCCGATGAACCCTTGCGGCGTCCAGTTGATCAGGCCAATCGTGCCGCCGGACTTCGTGACCCGCACCAATTCATCGGCCCCGCGCTGGTGGAAGGGGGCAAACATGACCCCGACGCACGACATGACCACGTCGAAGGAACTGTCCGTAAAGGACAGTGCTTCCGCGTCTTCGACCCGCCACTCCAGTTTCAGGCCTTGCTCTTGCGCGAGCTTCTCGCCCACGTCGAGCAGCTCCGGCGTGAGATCGCTGGCGGTGACCTGGGCACCGGCCTGGGCGGCCGCGATCGCCGCGTTACCGGAGCCGGCGGCCACGTCGAGCACCTGTTGACCCTCGCGGACGCCACACGCCGCGACGAGATCCTGGCCAAGCGGAGCGATCAGGTCACTGGCCACCGCCGCATAGTTGCCCATGGCCCACATAGCGCGGTGTTTTGTCTTGATTACAGCATCTTCCCCCATGTCTTCAACACTAGAAGATCGGATTTGTCGGCTGGGTACAGAATCGGTATCCGCCCCGACCGGCCAAGACGTAACGTAGTTCCGGTGGTGCCCCGCCACCGGCGTATCGTGGGCGGGTGCGATTGGTGATCATGGCCGACACCCATGTGCCGGCTCGGGCGCGCGACCTACCGGAGCAGCTGTGGGCTGCGGTGGATGCCGCGGATGTGGTTGTTCATGCCGGTGACTGGGTTGATGTGGGCACCCTGGACGCGCTGTCGCGCCGGTCGCAGCGTCTCATTGCCGTGTACGGCAACAACGATGGGGCGGCACTGCGGGCACGCCTGCCCGAGATCGATTATGCCGATCTCGAAGGTGTGCGCATCGCCGTGGTGCACGAGACGGGCCCAGCTGCCGGCCGCGAAAGCCGGTGCCAAGCGCTATTCCCCGACAGCGATGTGCTTTTCTTCGGCCATTCCCATATCCCTTGGGATACCACCACACCTAACGGCTTGCGGTTGCTCAACCCGGGCTCGCCCACCGACCGCCGCCGCCAGCCCCACGCCACATACCTCACCGCGAGGATCGTGCAGGGTCACCTCGACGAGGTGACCCTGCACGCGCTGACCCGTTAGCCGCGGCTAGGAGCAGGTTGCGTTGTTGAGGCGGAAGCCCGAAGCCGGGCCGTTGGTGCCGCTGTAGGTGGCCTGGAAGCCGAAGCTTGCCGTGCCGTTGGTGGCGATCGGGCCGTTCCAGCCGCCGTCGCGAGCGGTTACCTGGCTGCCCGATTGGGTTACCCCGGCGTTCCACGCGCCGGTGATCTGCTGGTTGCCCGGGAATCCGAACAGCAGCGTCCAGGTCGTGATCGCCGGACCGCGATTGGTGATGGTCACCGTGGCGGTGAAGCCGTTCTGCCACTGGCTGTCCACCCGATAGGCCACCGAACACCCGCCGGTGGGCACCGAGGGTGAAGGTGACGGTGACGCCGACGGCGAGGTCGATGGCGAGATCGATGGCGACGGCGAAGGCGATGGGGAACGGGTGGGTGACGACGTCGGTGATGGCGAAGAGGTTGGGCCGATTCCGTTGAGCGCTAGCTGATAGGCCAGCTCGGGAACAAATGTCCCAGCCGCGGCGGCGCAGCCGTCGGCCTCGCCGGGGGGCTTGCCCCAGACGAAAGCGTCCACGGTGGCTTCGCCGGTGTTGGTGGTCGCCGCGACCCCGGTGCCCCGGCCGGCCGGATCGCACCACTCGCTGCCCAGCGGCCCGCGCCCGTTGCGGCTCACGTCAATGACCTGGTGCAGCGACGAGTTGCCGAGGGCGTTGAGCACGTTGCGGCCAAAGTTGATCTCTTCTGAGGTCAACCGGAAGTTGGACATGTTCGAATAGAACCCGGCCGAGCTGGCCACGCCGGCTGCCGATAGCCGCGAGGCGGTTTCGGAGGCGCTGTTCCAAGCCGAGTGTCCCGCGTCCAGATAGACCTTCACATTGGGGTTCACGGTGCGCATGGCGCGCACGGCTGAACTGATCGATGCGTTGCGGGTGGACTTCTCCGCTGCCGACAAACATGTTTGAAGCGCGAGCGAGTCGGGCTCCAGGAGCACCACGGCGGTCCGGTTGCCCAGGCCGTTGGCGAAGCTCTGCGCCCACGTGTTGTAGGCCGGGTAGGTGGGGGCGCCGCCTGCGCTGGCGCCGCCGCAGTCGCGGTTGGGCACCATGTAGGGGATGAGAACCGGGATCAGGTTCGCCGCGTTGGCGGCGTTAACGTAGGCGGTGACTTCGGATTGGATGGTGTTCGGGTTGTAGGACGCGAACCACCGCCCCTGCGGCTGGCTTCCGATCCGCGCCGCGATGGTCGGGGCTCGGGAATCGCCGGGGTTGGCGGCCAGCCATTGCTTGACCTTTGAGTTGGGATCGGCATAGAAGCTGCCGGAGAGCGTTCCCGCGCTGGCGGGGCTGCCGATGAGCAGCCAGCCGGCCAGGCCGGTCGCCAAGATCGTCATGACCGCGACCAGAAGGCGTTTTGACACAAGGACTCCTTGAGACGTCTAAAAGGGACGTCGCAGGTGCCCAGCTCCCGAGGTGATTCTAGCCCAGCTGCGCGGAAACCTCGGCATGCCCAATCCCGCTACGCGGATCAGTGTGCGGCCGACCCGGCGTCGGCGTGGGGTGACCTGCATTAACGGCTGGCTAGCGGATCGGTCGGCGCCATTTACGGTCCGTGCTAGGAAGCCTGCCCGCAACCGTGCGACCAACTCGCAAGGCCCGCCATAACACTTTGCGGATAGACATGTCGAAAGAAGAGTCTTCAAAGAAAATGGCTCGGCAAAGTGTTATCCGAATCGGCGGTAAGAGTCGCGCAAACCTTTGGCGGGCTTAAGGAAAGTCGCATTGACTGAGCCTGTTTTCTTGGCTAGCTTGATGGTGACCAAAGTTGTTAGCGCTCACATTGGTCGCAGGACAATACCCGCGCGGCTTTTCCAAGGGCAGGATGCTGCGCTCACATGATGCTGCGTGGTTGATGGCCGGGAGCCGACCGCAGCCGCTCACCCGGGCAACGCCGACACGTGACACGCATTCATGCCTTTGGTCGAGCCAACAAGGGCAGGCGAATGTTCGGGCGGTGGGGTGAGACCGCGGGGCTGCCGTTTCGTCCGCCGAGCGTCACGGCGGCCCCGCGTTGCTGCCTCGAAAACTCTGCTGCTTCAACATTGGAGGAAGGATGTCAGACCTGTCACGAAGGAAGGTGCTGAAAGCGGGAGCTGCTGGTGCTGGAGCGCTGTTGTTGCCGACACCATGGACAGCGGCCGCCCGAGCTGGTTCCGTCGCGCCTGCGCAAGTGCTTGCTATCAATGACTTTGCTTTGTGGTACGACGAGAGCGCCGGCACCGATTGGCTGCGCGCACTGCCGATCGGCAACGGCCGGCTGGGCGCCATGGTGTTCGGTAACGTTGATACGGAGCGGTTGCAGCTCAACGAGGACACCGTCTGGGCGGGTGGGCCCTACGACGCCAGCAACACGCGCGGCGCGGGGGCGCTGGCGGAGATCCGGCGGCTGGTGTTCGCCAATCAGTGGAGTCAGGCACAGAGCCTGGTCGACCAGAACATGCTCGGTAGGCCCGGGGGACAGCTGGCCTATCAGACCGTCGGCAACCTGCGGCTCACTTTTCCCAGCGGCGCAGGGGTTTCGGAATACTTGCGTCATCTCGACCTGACCAATGCCACCACAGCGGTCTCGTACCTGCAAAACGGGGTGCGGCATCAGCGCGAGGTGTTCGCCAGCGCGCCCGACCAGGTGATCGCCATCCGGCTGACCGCCGACCGGTCCGGCTCCATCACCTTCTCCGCACGGTTCGACAGTCCACAACGGACAACCGTGTCGAGTCCGGACAGCGCGACGGTGGCCATCGACGGTCTCTCCGGCGACATGGAGGGCTTGACCGGCCGGGTGAGGTTCCTGGCGCTGGCTCGGGCCATCGTCGAAGGTGGCACGCTCAGCAGCTCCGGTGGCACGCTTCAGGTCAGCAACGCCAGCGCCGTGACGGTGCTCATCTCCATCGGATCCAGCTATGTCAACTATTCAAATGTTGGCGGCGACTACCAGGGCATCGCCCGGCAGCACCTCAATGCCGCGGCCGGAATCGCCTATGCCACCTTGCGGAGCAGGCACGTCGCCGACTACCAGCGGCTGTTCGGGCGGGTAAGCATAGATCTCGGCCGCACCGCCGCGGCCGACCAGCCGACCGATGTCCGGATCGCCCAGCACAACTCAGTCAGCGATCCTCAGTTCTCCGCGCTGCTCTTCCAGTACGGCCGATACCTGCTGATCTCGTCATCGCGGCCCGGCAGCCAGCCGGCCAATCTACAGGGCATCTGGAACGACTCGCTGGCCCCGCAGTGGGACTCGAAGTACACCATCAACGCGAATCTGCCGATGAACTACTGGCACACCGACACCACCAATCTGGCGGAGTGCCACGAGCCGTTGCTGCGGATGATTAACGACCTCACAGTCACCGGTGCGCGAACCGCGCAGGTGCAGTACGGTGCGGGCGGCTGGGTGACGCACCACAACACCGACGGGTGGCGGGCCAGCTCGGTGGTCGACGGGGCGTTTTGGGGCATGTGGCAAACCGGTGGCGCCTGGCTGGCCAGCACGATCTGGGACCACTATCTGTTCACCGGCGACATAAACCAGCTGCGCCAGTACTATCCGGCTCTGAAAGGGGCCGCACAGTTCTTCCTCGACACGCTGGTGCAGGAGCCGGCCCTCGGCTACCTGGTCACCAACCCGTCGAACTCGCCGGAACTGGCCCATCACTCGGGCGTCAGCGTGTGCGCCGGGCCCACCATGGACAACCAGATCCTGCGGGACCTGTTCAACGGGTGCGCCCAGGCGAGCCAGGTGCTCGGCGTCGACGCCGACTTCCGGACCCGCGTGCTCGCCACGCGCGACCGGCTGCCCCCGATGAAGGTGGGTTCCCGTGGCAACGTCATGGAGTGGCTCTACGACTGGGTCGAGCCGGAGACCAACCACCGGCACGTCTCCCACCTCTACGGCCTTCACCCCAGCAACCAGATCACCAAACGCGGCACCCCCACGCTGTACAACGCCGCGCGGCGGACCCTCGAACTACGCGGTGACGACGGGACCGGGTGGTCGCTCGCCTGGAAGATCAACTACTGGGCGCGGATGGAGGAAGGCGCGCGGGCGCATGACCTGATCCGCCTCCTCGCGACCACCGCCCGGCTCGCGCCGAACATGTTCGACCTGCACCCGCCATTCCAGATCGATGGCAACTTCGGCGCCACCTCCGGCATCGCCGAGATGCTGTTGCACAGTCACGCCGGCGAGCTGCACCTGTTGCCCGCGCTGCCGCCCGCCTGGCCCACCGGCCGGGTCACCGGGCTGCGGGCTAGGGGCGGCTACACGGTCACCGTGGCGTGGAGCGCTTCGGGTCAGGAGTTCCTCATCACGCCCGATCGCGACGGCACGGTCAAGTTGCGTGCCAGGATATTCGCCACCACCTTCACCGTGCTCGACACCACCGACGGCACAACGCCGAGCGTGGTGCGGCTTGAGACCGATGCCGTCCAGCTCAGCGTCCGCGCGGGTCACGTCTATCGCGTGCAGGGCTCGGGTAGCTCTGTTCCCACCGGTTACGTGCGGATCGTCAACGTCACCACCGGTCTGGTCCTCGACAGCGGCGGGAGTGTCGCCTCCGGGTCCAACGTGAAGCAGTGGACTTCGGGCAGCAGCACCAACCTGCAGTGGCAACTGGTCGACGTGGGTGGCGGGTTCTACCGGATCGTCAACCGTACCAACGCGATGGTCGCCGACAGCTGGGGCAACACGGCCAACGGCGCGCCCTGCCGGCAGGCGGCGTGGAACGGCGGCAACAACCAGCAATGGCGGCTCACCAGCGTCGGCAACGGCCGGTACCAGATCGTCAACCGTGGCACCAACACCGCCCTGGACGGCATGGGCCTCACCGCGGTCGGCTCCACCGTGGGCCTGTGGACTCCGAACAGCAACACCAACAATCACTGGACCTTGGCCACTGTCTAAAGAAGACACCGCAGACTCCACTAGGGAGAAGCGAATGAGGAAAATACTTGTTTCGAGCGCGGCTGCGCTATTGACCCTCGCTGTGGGATTGGTCGCCGTGCTGCGCGTGGCACCGCCGGCGCAGGCCCTCGAGAATGGGGTGGCGCGAACCCCGCCGATGGGCTGGAACACCTGGAACACGTTCGGCTGCAACATCAATGAGACGCTCATCCGGCAGATGGCCGACGCGATCGTGAGCAACGGCATGCGGGATCTGGGCTACAAGTACGTGGTGGTCGACGACTGCTGGTTCAACCCGAACCGCGACTCACAAGGCAATCTGCAGGGTGACCCGAGCCGGTTCTCCAGCGGGATGCGGGCACTGGGCGACTATCTGCACTCCCGAGGGCTGCTCTTCGGGATCTACCAGGTGCCGGCGGCGGAAACCTGCGCGCAGTATTTCAATGGCTACCCGGGCGCGACCGGCAGCCTGGGCCATGAGGCGCAGGACGCGCGCCAGTTCGCCGCTTGGGGAGTCGACTACCTCAAATACGACTGGTGCTCGCCGGCCGGGAGCATCAACGACCAGGTTGTGGCGTTCGCCCGGATGCGCGACGCACTGGCGGCGACGGGACGCCCGATTGTCTACAGCATCAACCCGAACAGCATCCACGAGAAGACCGGCCCGCTGCGCAATTGGGGTGACGTGGCGAACATGTGGCGTACCACGGAGGACATCACCAACGCGTGGGACACCGGGCAGAGCAACGGGTTTCCGATGGGAATCCAGAACATAGTCAACGTCAACGTGCCGCTGGCCTCCTACGCCCGGCCCGGCGGATTCACCGATCCCGACATGATGGAGGTCGGCCGCGGCGGGATGACCGACACCGAGATGCGCTCACACTTCGCCCTGTGGGCCGTCATGGCCTCGCCGCTGATCGCCGGCAACGACCTGCGCAGCGCGTCGGCCGCGACACTGACCATTCTGCGTAACCAGAACCTGATCGCGATCAATCAGGATGCGCTGGCCTTGCAGGCGGCGCAGGTGTCCAACGATGGCACCCGCCGGGTACTGGCCAAGCGACTGTCCAATGGGGATGTCGCGGTGGCTCTGTTCAACCAGGGCTCCTCCACCACCACGGTCAGCACCACAGCGGCCGCGATAGGCAAGAGCGGCAGTTCCTTTACGCTGCGCGACGCCTGGACCGACGTCACCTCCACCACGTCGGGAAGCATCTCGGCGTCCGTGCCCGGTCATGGCACGGTCGTCTACCGGGTCAGCGGTGGCGGGACGGCATCTCCACCGGTCACATTCCGGCTGCGCGGCGAGGCGTCGGGGCGCTGCCTTGACGTGAACAACAGCGGCACAGCCAACGGCACGCAGCTTCTGATCTGGGACTGCCACACCGCCGCCAACCAGCAGTTCACGCAGAACGGGCAAGCGCTGCAGGTCCTCGGCAAGTGCCTGGACGCGCCGACCAGCACCGTCGCCGGAACGCGGGTGCAGATCTGGGACTGCAATGGCAGCACCAACCAGCAATGGATTTTTAACGGCAACGGAACCATTTCCAGCGTGCGATTCCCAGCGCTGTGCCTGGACGTCAACGGCGCCGCTACCGCAAACGGTTCGGCTGTCATCGCCTGGACCTGTCACGGTGCGGCCAATCAACGCTGGACACGCGCATAACCCTTCGGGAATGAGAAAGGACTTCACATGATCATCTCCAGGCGCCTTGTCGTGGCGTTTGCCAGCCTGCTATGCCTTGCGGCGTTGCTTCCGGCTGTTGGTGCTAGGGCGGACAACCCGATTGTGCGGCATATCTATACGGCCGACCCGGCGCCGTTGGTGTTCAACGGCCGGGTCTATCTGTACACCGGCCATGACGAGGACGGCTCCACGTTCTTCACGATGCGTGAGTGGCGGGTGTGGTCGTCGGCGGACATGGTGAACTGGACCGATCACGGCTCGCCGATGAACCTGGCCACGTTCAGCTGGGCGAGTTCGGATGCGTGGGCAGGGCAGGCCATCTTCCGTAACGGCAAGTTCTACTGGTACGTGCCGGTGCGGATGGCCAACGGATCCAACGCGATCGGCGTCGGTGTGGCCGACAGCCCAACCGGGCCGTTCCGCGACGCGCTGGGCCGTCCGCTGATCCAGAACGCTGAGATCGATCCGACGGTCTACATCGACGATGATGGGCAGGCCTACCTGTACTACGGCAACCCACGCCTGTGGTTTGTGCGCCTCAACAGCGACATGATCTCCTTCTCGGGCAGCCCGACTCAGATCCCGCTGACCACGGCCGGGTTCGGCACCCGTACCGGGGACGCGAACCGGCCCACCCTTTATGAGGAAGGGCCCTGGTTCTACCGGCGTAACGGGCTGTATTACATGGTGTTCGCCGCGAAATGCTGCTCGGAGTTCATCGCTTACTCCACCTCATCCTCACCGACCGGGCCGTGGACCTACCGGGGCACCATCATGCCCACCCAAGGGGCCAGTTTCACCAACCACGCCGGCCTGATCGACTTCAATGGCGGCTCCTACTTCTTCTACCACAACGGCGCCCTACCCGGCGGCGGCGGCTTCACCCGCTCGGTGGCGGTGGAAAAGTTCACCTACAACGGCGACGGCACCATCCCCACCATCAACATGAGCACCGGTGGCGCACCTCAGATCGGGACCCTCAACCCGTATGTGCGTCAGGAAGCCGAAACGCTGGCCCAAAGCAACGGCATCGAAACCGAACCGGCCAGCGAAGGCGGCATGAACATCGGCTGGATCGACAACGGCGACTGGACCAAGACCAAAGGCGTCGCTTTTGGTACCGGCGCTGCCTCGTTCACCGCCAGAGTCGCCTCCGCGGGCAGTGGCGGCAACATCGAAGTCCGCCTGGACAGCGCCACCGGCACCGTGGTCGGGACGTGCACCGCGCCGGGCACCGGCGGCTGGCAAACCTGGACCACCATCACCTGCCCGGTCAACAACACCACCGGAACACACGACCTCTACCTCAGATTTACCGGCGGCATCAACCTCAACTGGTGGCAGTTCACCCCCACCGGCGGTGGAGGCGGCGGGAACATTCTGACCAACGGCAACACGGAGAGCGGCACAACCGGTTGGAGCGCCTTCGGTGGAACACTCTCCTCCAACACCAGCGTGGTGCACGACGGCACGCGTTCCCTGGCGATCACGGGGCGTACCGCTTCGTGGAACGGCCCGAGCCAGAACGTGACCGCGAACCTCACCAATGGCAAGAGCTACACGACAAGTGTTTGGGTGAGGACACAGAGCGGGACGCCAAGCGCGAAAGCCACGTTGGCTTACACCGTCAACGGCACCACGAACTACCTCGCGCTGACCCCAGCTGCCGCAGTGAACTCGGGCGGCTGGACCCAGCTGTCCGGCACCGCCACGGTCTCGTGGACCGGGACGCTGTCCAGCGCCACCTTCTACGTCGAAACCACCTCGGGCACCGACAGCTTCTACATCGACGACGTGTCACTCCAATAGGAACGTCCTATCGAAGGAGGTTCAACAATGACCGCCAGCAACGAGCTACCGTCCGGCTCCACGCCTCGTCGGCGTGGTTGGCGGCCGGTCCTTGCCGCCGCGATAGCCGCCGTCCTCACCGCCGGTGCCGTGTTCGTCCTGAGTATCATTCCCGCCTCAGCCGCCACCGTGGACCCGAACGCGTGGTACGTGCTGGTCAACCGAGGTAGCGGCAAAGCGCTCGACGTGTACAACTTCGCCACCAACGACGGTGCCCGCATCACCCAATGGACCCGTAGCGACGCCAACAACCAGCAATGGCAATTCGTCGACTCCGGTGGCGGCTACTACCGGATCAGGTCCCGTCATTCCGGCAAGAACCTTGACGTGTCCGGATTCTCCACCGCCAACGGCGGGGCGATTGTTCAGTGGGCTGACACCAATGGCAACAACCAGCAATGGCGTCTTGCCGACTCCGCCGGAGGCTACGTCCGGTTCATCAGCAGACACAGTGGCAAGGCCATGGAAGTCCAAAACGCAGCCACCACCGACGGAGCCAACATCGTTCAATACGACGACTGGGGCGGCAACAATCAACAGTGGCAACTCGTCCCCCTTGCCGCCAGCCCCACACCGACCCCGAGCAACAGCAGCTCGCCCGGGACCAACTTCACCAATCCGGTGCTGTGGCAGGACTTCGCCGACATCGACATCATCCGCGTTGGTGATGCCTACTACTACTCGGCTTCCACCATGCACTACTCACCGGGCGCGCCGATTCTGCGCTCCTACGATCTGGTCAACTGGGAGTTCGCCGGGCACTCGGTGCCGAACCTCAACTTCGGGTCCAATGCCTACAATCTCAGCGGCGGACGCGCCTACGTGAAGGGGATCTGGGCGTCGGCGTTCAACTATCGCCCGAGCAACAGCACGTACTACTGGATCGGCTGTGTCGAATTCAACCGAACCTATGTCTATACGGCGACCTCGGTCGACGGCGCATGGCAGCAGCGATCGCAGATCAACAACTGCTACTACGACGCGGGGCTGCTGGTCGACGACAACGACACCATGTACGTCGCCTACGGCAACACCAACATCAGCGTGGCTCAGCTGTCGGCCGACGGGCTGAGCCAGGTTCGCACCCAGCAGGTCTTCACCACTCCTTCCAGCGTCGGCACGCTGGAAGGCGCGCGGTTCTACAAGCGGAATGGCAGTTACTACATCTGGCTGACCCGTCCGGCCAACGGCCAGTACGTGTTGAAGTCCAGCAGTCCCTTCGGTCCGTACGAGATGCGCCAGGTGCTTCTCAACCTGCCCGGCCCGATCTCGGGTGGCGGCGTGCCGCACCAGGGCGGGCTCGTACAGACGCAAAGCGGCGCCTGGTATTACATGTCCTTCGTCGACGCGTTCCCCGGTGGCCGGGTACCTGCGTTGGCCCCCATCAGCTGGAGCGCCGACGGCTGGCCCATCCTGCAAACGGTCAACAATGCCTGGGGTACGTCCTATCCCCGGCCGATAACCACTTCTCGCACGGTCAAGCCGATGATCGGCACCGACACCTTCACCGGCAGCACGTTGGGACCGCAATGGGAGTGGAACCACAACCCGGACAACGCCCGCTGGTCAGTGGGCAGCGGCCTGCGGTTGCAGGCGGCCACCGTCACCAACGACCTGTACACGGCCCGCAACACGTTGACACACCGAATACAAGGCCCCACCTCCACCGCGACGGTCGTGCTCAACTACTCGGCCATGCAAAACGGTGATCGGGCCGGGCTGGCCCTGCTGCGCGACTCGTCGGCATGGATCGGCATCAAGCGCGACAACGGTGCCGCCAGAGTGGTCATGACCAACGGGCTGAGCATGGACAGCAGCTGGAATACCACCGGCACCGGCACAGAAGCCGCCTCGGCCAACGTCTCCGGCGGGCGGATCTGGTTGCGAGCCAACGCCGACATCCGTCCGGGCTCCGGGCGGCAGGGCCGGTTCTCCTACAGCACCGATGGCGTGAACTTCACGTCCCTTGGCCCCGCGTTCACCCTCAACAACGCGTGGCAGTTCTTCATGGGCTACCGATACGCGATGTTCAACTACGCCACCCAAGCCCTGGGCGGCGCCGTCACCTTCGAAAGGTTCGACCTCACGACTCCCTGAATACGTCCCGTTCGCCTCGGCGCCACCACGTCCGCTGCCCGGCGGGCCGGTGGCGCCCCGCTCCGAGAGGTACCACAGCCATGAAATTTCCACCCAGGCGTGCACTGATCCCGCTGATGGCGGGGCTGCTCGCCGCCACGAGCGCGCTGGTGTTCGCCGGCTCCGCCACCGCAGCCACCACACTCGGCGCGTCAGCCGCCGAGAAAGGCCGCTACTTCGGCGCTGCGATCGCGGCCGGCAAGCTCAATGACAGCAACTATGTGACGATCCTGAACCGCGAGTTCAACAGCGTCACGCCAGAAAACGAGATGAAGTGGGATGCCACCGAGCCGTCCCGCGGCAGCTTCAGCTATGCCAACGCCGACCGGATCGTCAGCCACGCCCGCTCGCGTGGCATGTCGGTGCGCGGCCACACGCTGGCTTGGCATTCGCAGCAGCCCGGCTGGGCGCAGAGCCTGTCGGGCAGCACGCTGCGGTCGGCGATGGTCAATCACATCACCCAGGTGGCCACCCACTTCCGTGGCCAGATCTACACCTGGGATGTGGTCAACGAGGCCTTCGCCGACGGCGGCGGGGGCGGTCGCCGTGACTCCAACCTGCAGCGCACCGGCAACGACTGGATCGAGGTGGCCTTCCGTACCGCCAGGGCGGCGGATCCGGGCGCCAAGCTGTGTTACAACGACTACAACACCGACGGCATCAACCCGAAGTCGACCGGTATCTACAACATGGTTGCCGACTTCAAGGCCCGCGGCGTGCCGATCGACTGTGTCGGTTTCCAATCGCATCTCACCAATTCGGTACCCGGCGACTATCAGGCCAATCTGCAGCGCTTCGCCAATCTCGGTGTCGACGTGCAGATCACCGAGCTGGACATCGCCGGCTCCAACCAGGCCAACGTCTACGCCAGCGTGGTGAACTCGTGCCTGGCGGTGTCGAGGTGCAACGGCCTCACCGTGTGGGGCATCCGCGACAGCGACTCGTGGCGCACTGGCCAGAATCCACTGCTGTTCGATGGTTCGGGCAACAAGAAGGCCGCCTACACCGCCACCCTCAACGCCCTCAACGCCGGCAGCACCCCGCAGCCCGGCCCGGTCGACCCGAGCGCGTGGTATGTGCTGGTCAACCGCAACAGCGGCAAGGCTCTTGATGTGTACAACTTCGCCACCAACGACGGTGCTCGCATCACTCAATGGACGCGTACGAGCGCTAACAACCAGCAGTGGCAGTTCGTCGACTCCGGCAGCGGCTTCTACCGGATCAGGTCGAGGCATTCGGGCAAGGTCCTTGATGTGTTCAACCTGTCCACCGCCAACGGCGGCGCCATCGTCCAGTGGGCTGACAACAACGGCAACAACCAGCAGTGGCGGTTGGCCGACTCTGGAAGCGGCTACGTCCGGTTCATCAGCAGGCACAGCAGTAAGGCCCTGGAAGTTCAAGGCGCCGCCACCACCGACGGAGCCAACATCGTCCAATACGACGACTGGGGCGGCAACAACCAACAATGGCAACTCATCCGCGTCGGCTAGCCCTGCCGGCGTTCCTTTTCCCGCACGAATGAAGGAGAGACATTATGCTCCCCGCGTCTGTCCCCGTCTTACCGGGCAGGCCTGCTCGGCGTGGCTGGCGGCCGTTGCTTGCCGCTTTCATAGCCACTGTCCTGGCCGGCGGTGCTGTGCTCGCATTCAACACCGTTCCCGCTTCGGCCGCCACCGTGGACCCGAACGCGTGGTATGTGCTCGTCAACCGCAACAGCGGCAAAGCTATCGACGTGTACAACTTCGCCACCAACGATGGTGCTCGTATCACCCAGTGGACGCGTACCAACGCTAACAACCAGCAGTGGCAGTTCGTCGACTCCGGCGGTGGCTACTACCGGATCAGGTCCCGGCACTCCGGCAAGGTCCTTGACGTGTATAACTTCTCCACCGCCAACGGCGGTGCCATCGTCCAGTGGGCCGACACCAATGGCAACAACCAGCAGTGGCGTCTGGCTGACTCCGCCGGTGGCTATGTCCGGTTCATCAGCAGGCACAGCAACAAGGCCCTGGAGGTGCAAGGTGCTGCCACCAACGATGGGGGCAACATCGTGCAGTACGACGATTGGGGCGGCAACAACCAGCAATGGCAACTCATCGCGGTTGGCGGAGGCACCCCCACGACGCCACCGCCGACAACGCCGCCGCCCGGCACGTGCCCTCTCCCGTCCACGTATCGCTGGAGCTCAACGGGCCAGCTGGCGAACCCGAAGTCGGGATGGGTTTCGCTCAAGGACTTCACCCACGCCCCGTACAACGGCAGGCAACTCGTCTATGCCACCACGCATGACACGGGTACGAGGTGGGGCTCGATGAACTTCGGCCTGTTCACCAACTGGTCCGAGATGGGCTCGGCGAGCCAGAACACGATGTCCTTCTCCACTGTGGCACCGTCGCTTTTCTACTTTGCCCCGAGAAATATTTGGGTGCTCACCTACCAGTGGGGTGGCACGGCCTTCTCCTACCGGACGTCGAGTGACCCCACCAACGCGAACGGCTGGTCATCGGAACAGGTGCTGTTCTCCGGAAGCATTTCCGGCTCCGGCACCGGCCCCATCGATCAGGCGGTCATCGGTGACAGCTCGAACATGTACCTGTTCTTCGCCGGTGACAACGGCAGGATCTACCGAGCGAGCATGCCCATCGGGAACTTCCCGGGCAGCTTCGGCTCATCATCGACGGTCATCATGACTGACTCGACGAACAATCTGTTCGAAGCGGTTCAGGTCTACAAACTTCAGGGCCAGACCGGATACCTCATGCTGGTCGAGGCGATCGGCGCGCAGGGTCGCTACTTCCGCTCGTTCACGGCCTCCAGTCTGGGCGGTTCGTGGACACCGCAGGCGGCGAGCGAGGGCAATCCCTTCGCCGGCAAAGCCAATAGCGGCGCTACTTGGACCAACGACATCAGCCATGGCGAGCTCCTTCGCACCAACGCTGATCAGACGATGACCGTTGATCCGTGCAACCTGCAGTTGCTCTACCAGGGACGTTCTCCCAGCTCTGGCGGCGATTACGGCCTCCTGCCCTACCGGCCGGGTCTACTGACATTGCAGCGCTAGCGTCGGGACCTGGTGAGCTGCGGTTGACTGCTCTCCTATAAAACCGATAGAATATGTAGGCGTACTGATCCTGGGAAGGATGTTCGGCCAGGCCTCTGCCTTGATATTGCTATTGATCAAGCATGAGGCCTGGCCGCACGTCGTCCGATTAGGACCAAGGCGCGAGCTGCGCTCTGCATAGAAAGATCCCGAGCTGCCACGGGGGGAGCGGCTCGGGATGAGGAAAGGATAGCGGAGCGAGGGCCGTCGCAGCAAGTAGCGGACGGCACACACTTGGCGACTGATCTTGCCTGCGGCTCACCTCGGCCCGGTAGCGGTTGAGCGATGTTTGTTGCCTGCGATTTACGGCAATTGCCTTATCAGAGCGATTCTGATGTCCTTGGATGATGGCGTGGGCGTAGTGATGTCGCCGTTGCCGCCGCGGGCGGACGGCAGGCCGGGCCGGCTCAGCGCAGGCATGGGCTGGCGGCCCGCCTATGACCTCGCCGCCACCGCGGGTGCGCCCACGGAAGTGCAGCGGATTCCGGTGGCCGATGCGGTGGGCCGGGTGCTGGCGGCCGACCTGGTGGCGTTGGTGGCGCTGCCGGGCTTCGATACCTCGGCGATGGACGGCTTCGCGGTGGCGGGCGCGGGCCCGTGGAGGCTGGTAGGGCGGGTTTTGGCGGGCGGCGCGCCGCACGCCGATGTGCTGGGTGCGGGGACGGCAGTGGAGATCGCCACCGGGGCGATGGTTCCAGCGGGCACGCGGGCGGTGTTGCCGGTGGAGGTGTGCCGGTGCGAGGCGGGGGTGGTGACCGGTTCGGAGCCGGGCAGGAGCAACATTCGGCTGGCCGGTGAGGATGTGTTGCCGGGCCAGGTGCTGGCCGAAGCCGGTGCGGTAGCCGGTGCCGCCCTGGCCGGGCTGGCCGCGCAGGCAGGGCTGGATGAGCTGGCGGTGTGGCGGCCTCCGCTGGTGCGCATCGTGGTCACCGGTGACGAGTTGGTCTTCGACGGCCTGCCGGACGTGGGCAAGATACGTGACGCGCTGGGGCCGTTGGTCTGCGCCGTCGTCACGCGGGCCGGCGCGGTGGTGGCGGACGTGATCCGGGTGCGCGATGACGCGGCGGCGTTGGCGGACGCGCTGCTGGGCGGGCAGGCTGACGTGGTGGTGGTGACCGGCTCATCGTCGGTCGGCCGTGCGGATCACCTGCATCCGGTGCTGGACCGGCTGGGGGCACGGATGATGGTTGACGGGGTGGCGTGCCGTCCCGGTCATCCGCAGCTGCTGGCGCGCAACGGAGACGGACGCTGGGTGGTGGGTCTGCCGGGAAACCCCTACGCGGGCCTGGTGGGTTGCCTGACCTTGCTGGAGCCGCTCCTCGGCGGCCTGGCCGGCCGCACGCGACGCAATCCGCTGATGCTTCCCTTGTCCGGCGACCCCCAACCAGCTGCCGGGTGGACCCGGTTGGTGCCTGTCCTCATCGACGGCGGTCACGCCACGGTGGTGGCTGCGTCACGACCGGCGAGCCTTGTCGCAGCGGCGACAGCCGACGCGGTTGCGGTAGTGGAGCCCGAATGGCATGCGGGACAACCGGTGTGGCTACTCCCGCTGCAGTGAGACCATCTCAATTGGACGGCTCCGGCACGGCGAACGCGGGGCGAGCCGGTGGTCGCTACTCGGCGGGGTAAGCATGGGTTTCGGTGGCTTTGACGGCTGCCCAGATCTGCTGGCCCGGGGTGAGGTGTAGCTGAGCGGCCGCGGCCGGGGTGATGTCGGCGGCGGTAGTGAGCGGGCCGCCGAGCTGGATGCGCAGGTTGTCGCCGTGGCGGTGGACGCCGGTGATGGTGGCCTGCCACGTGTTGCGCGGGCTGCCTTCGGGCCTGTTCTGGTGAAGCGACACCGCTGCGGGCGGGAAGGCCACAAACACTTGCCCGCTATGGGTTTGTGCGGTGGTGAGGATGAACCCGCCCGGCAGCGCGACAGCGGTGGCGGTGGCGGTGCCCTGATAGAGGTTGAGGCCAACAAGGCGGGCGATGTAGTCGGTGCGAGGCCGGGCGGTGACGGTCTGCGCGTCGCCTTGCTGGACGATGGCGCCGTCTTCGATGACCACGAGGTGGTCGGCCAGCATCATCGCGTCGAGCGGGTCATGGGTGACGATCAGGGTGGCCCCGGGGTGATCGTGAAGGTGGTGATGCAGCTCAGCGCGGGTGTCCACGCGCGTGCGGGCATCAAGGGCGGCAAGGGGTTCATCAAGTAGCAGCAGCGCCGGGTTGACGGCCAGGGCGCGAGCCAGCGCGACCCGCTGCGCCTGCCCGCCCGACAGGTGCCGCGGCTTGCGGCCGACGAACTCGGCAAGACCCATCCGGTCAAGCCAACGTGCCGCCAGAGCACGGGCTTCGGCCTTGGCCATACCGTGACGGCGCGGCCCGAAGGCCACATTGTCCAATGCGGACAGATGCGGGAAAAGCAGGTAGTCCTGGAACACCACGCCGATGGGGCGTTTTTCGGGCGGTGTGAAGACATTGCCGTCCGGGTCATCGAGGGTGTCGCCCTGAAGGCGGATGTGTCCACCCGACAGCGGACGCAACCCGGCCAGAGCGCGCAGAGCGGTGGTTTTTCCTGCGCCGTTCGGGCCCAGCAGCGCGACGACTTGCCCCGCGGCCACGGTGAGATTGATGTCTAGGTCGAATCCGCCCAGGCCGACCTTGATGTGAGCGTCCAATGCGGACGCTGGCGATGCGCTCATGGGCTGGCAATCCATTTGTCGCGCAGGGCGGCGAGGATGGCGACGGAGACGGTGAGCAGGATGAGGCTGAGCACGATGGCTGCCTGCAAGTCGGTTTCCAGCGCGAGATAGACGGCCAAGGGCATGGTTTGGGTACGCCCGGGGAAGTTGCCGGCGAAGGTGATGGTGGCCCCGAATTCGCCCAGCGCGCGGGCCCAGCACAGCACCGCTCCGGCGGCGATGCCCGGGGCGACCAGCGGCAGGGTGACGCGGGTGAAGGTGGCCCAGCGGGTAGCGCCCAGGGTGGCCGCGGCCTCCTCGTAGCGGGAGTCGGCGCCGCGCAGGGCGCCTTCGACGGCGATGACAAGAAAGGGCATGGCGACGAACGCTTCGGCGAGCACCACCCCGGCGGTGGTGAACGGCAGCGTGATCCCGAAGGTGGCGTCGAGCCAGGAGCCGATCAGCCCACGGCGGCCGAAAACCAGCAGCAACGCGACACCCCCCACGACCGGGGGCAGCACAAGGGGCACCGTGACCAGAGCGCGCACCAGGCGCCGGCCGGGGAACTCGGCGCGGGCAAGCAGCCACGCCAGAGGGACACCGAACAGGATGCACAACACGGTGGCGAGGGTGGCGGTTTGCAGCGAGAGCCCAAGGGCGGTAAGGATTCCGGGCTCGGCCAGACGCTGTGGCAGGGTGGCCCAGGGGGTGCGGATGAGCAGGCCGGCCAGGGGCATGACCAGGAATGCCAGACCGATGACGGCAGGGATGAGGAGAGCCAGTGGGATTCGGGACCGGCCGTGGCGGCGGGACCGCACCCGTCTGGATGCGGTCCCGATGCTGGTATCCGATGTCATGGGTGCTGGGTCAGGGTTTCTGGAATCCGGCCGTGGTCAGCACGGCGAGGCCCTTGTCGGACTGGACGTAGGCCAGGAACGCTTGCGCGGCAGTCTTATTGGGGGCGTTCTTGAGCACCACGATCGGATAGTCGTTGATCGCCCCGGCTGATTCGGGGAACTCGATGCCGTCAACGTTGGCGGTGGGCACCTTGGCGTCGGTGCGGTAGACCAGAGCGGCATCCACCTCGCCTAGGCTCACTTTGGACAGCGCCTGCTTGACGTCTTGTTCGAGGGTCACCGGGGTCAGTGTCACCTTCGCGGCGTCCAAAGCCTTCTTCGCCGCCGCGCCGCAGGGCACCTGCTCAGCGCACAACGCCACCTTGAGCCCAGGTTTGGTTAGGTCGGACAGGCCTTTGATGCCTTTCGGGTTGCCCTTCGGCACCGCGATGACGAGCTGGTTCTTGACGAAGACGGCTGGGGTGCCCTCGGCGTTTCCGGCGTCGGTGACCGTCTTCATGTTCGCAGGCGCGGCCGAGGCGAAAACGTCGGCCGGGGCGCCCTGATTGATCTGCGTGGCCAGCGCCGAGCTGCCGGCGAAGTTGAAGGTGACCTTGGCCCCCGGGTTGGCGGCCGCGAACTCCGTGCCGATCTTCTTGAACGCCTCGGTCAGAGACGAAGCGGCGAACACGGTCACGTTGCCGGTCACCCCGGCCGCGCTGGTCGCCGGCGCGCTTGGGGTCTCATTGGCGCAACCGGCCAGCAGCATGACGCCCGCTGCGACGGTCGCGGCCAGTAAACGACTTATCTTCAATGCAAGCCCTCCCTCAATGCCGGTGCGGTGGCCATTCATCTGCTCAGCTTTTCCACCACCACGGTCGTCGATTTGATCACCGCGACGGCCAGCGACCCGACCTGCAGGCCCATCTCGTCGACGGCCTCGCGGCTCATCAGCGACACCACCCGAAACGGTCCGGCCTGAATGTCGACCTGGGCCATGACCGTGTCCTTGACGATCGCGGTGACGATGCCGCGCAGCCGGTTGCGCGCCGAGGAAACCTCACTGTGCTCATCGGTCTCGGCGGCCAGTGTCGTGGCGAACGCCGCCAGGTCGGTGCCTTCGATCGTGCGGTGCCCGTGCTCGTCACGGACGGCTGCCAACCGGCCGGCGTCCACCCAGCGGCGAATCGTGTCCGGGCTGACACCTAGCAGCGCCGCTGCCTCACCGATCCGAAACGATGTCACGCCCGCCACGATACCTTCCGCATTTGCTAGCTCATAGCGGTCTCTAAGCTCGCAGAATCAGACCTATTGGCGGCACGAGGGCAGCGATTGCATGATAGGAGTATGACCACGACCGGCTCGAGATTGGGGCAACATGCGCCTGAGCATCCGTAACCAGCTCGACGGCGAGGTCACCGACGTCATCCGGGGCGAGGTGATGGGCACTGTCCGGATCCGCCTCACCGCCAGAACGGAGATCCTCGCAGCGATCACCTTGGAAGCGATCGACGAGCTCGGCCTCGCGGTGGGCAGCCCGGCCCTCGTGTTGATCAAGTCGACGGAGGTGGCGGTGGCGGTCGGCCCGGTGGGTCTGGTCAGCATCCGCAACCAGATCCCGGCCACAGTGTCCGGTGTGGACCACGGCGCCGTCATGACCACAGTCAAGCTTGACCTGGCAGGCGGACAGGAGCTTACGGCCGCGATCACCCGGGAAGGCGCCGAGGACCTGGGTCTGGCCGCCGGCGACGAGGTAACCGCCTTGGTGAAATCGACCGAGGTCAGCGTCGGCGCGCGCTGACCTCGTACCCGTCAAAAAAGTTAGTCGAGGACGCGCCGGGCGAAGACGACGGGTTCGCGTCCGGCCAGTAGCCAGGCCGCGAGCGTTGCCAGCAAAGGGATTCCGACGACGATCGCGGCGAGGTGCCAGCCCGGTACCTGCTGGAGAACGGTGAGGTCGTTCTGGTAGGCGCCGGCAAGGACAAGATAGGCCCCTGCCGCACCGAGGATCGCGCCGAGAAGCGCCAGCGCGCCGGCCGTGGCTGCGGTCAGGGTGCGCCGGATTCGCCCTGGCGCACCCATCGCCGTCAGCGACCGCAGATCGTTGCCGGCCTCGCTGCGGATCAGGCCCACCGTGCTGGCCAGCACCGCCAGGGCAAGTAGCGCACCGGCTCCCGTGGCGCCGCTGCGCAAGGAGCCGAGCGAGGCCTCCTCGCGGCGGGTTTCCACGGTCAGGCCGGAGCTGGCCGCCAAGTCCTGTACGGCATTTAGCTGAGTCGCGGTCAGCGGGTGGTCGGCCTGGATCAACCAGCCGACGCGGGCCGCCTCCCAGCCGTGCCGGGCCATGGCGGCAGGGGTGATCAGGGAGCTGGGCGATGAGGCATAGTCCGGCTTAGGGATGGATTTGGTGACGGGTACCAGGTCCCGCATGGGGATGTTGGACAGCTGAAACCGCCCGGTGCGGAAGGTGAGCACGTCGACGTCGTTGGCGATAGTGGCCGGGTCGATCCCGTTGAGGGCAAGGATTTGCGGTGTCGCCACGAAAAGCGGGTAAGAGGCAAGGTATTCCTCGCCGGGTATCTCGATGCTGAGCTCGACCGCCGGATGCCCCGGCTGGCCGCTGCCACCTCTGTCGGTGTGGGACGACACCACCGCCATGTCCAGCGGGATCACCGAGGAACTCCCGCCGAGGGCGGCGGTGATGGCATCGGCCTGTGCCTGCAGGGCAGCGGACTGCTGCGCTGTGCGTTCGGGGATGACGGGTGCGGGCTCGCCGATGCGCACCAGCAGGTGGCTGTCGGCGAGGTTGCCCAGCCCGGCCTCGCGGTGGGCGGTGTATTCGGCGGCGGCCGATCCGATGACGATCGCGGCGGCGATGCCCAGGGCGAGACTGATCGCCGCGAGGGCGGCACCCGAGCGGGCTTGGTAGCGGACCAGGTCGGTCAGTGCCAGCCGGATCGGCACCGGCATCAGCCGCCTGAGCGCGGCGAGGGCCCGGATCGCCAGCGGGCCAACGAAAAGCACGCCGATCGCGGTCGCCAGAGCGCCGCCGACGAGCAATGCCGGGCTGGTGCCGCCGGATGCCCACAGCGCCGCGGATCCTGCGGCGAGAAGGATGATGGCGAGCAGCGCGGAGCGTCGAGCGGGCCGGGGCTTGGCCGGCCGGGCGGAAAGGGCGTTCAGGACCGGGGTACGGGCGATGGCCCGGGCCGGCCACCACGCGGCGGCGGTCGAGGTCAGGAAGGCGAGCACGATGCCCAGGCCGAGCACGGTCCAGGGCAGGTCGAAGCGATCGATGCGGTGCCCGGCCGCGGTCTCGACCGTCGTTGCCACAGCTAGCCATGCGGCGATTCCGGCCGCGGTGCCGGCGACGCCGGCGATCAGGCCCACGACCGCGCCGTTGGCGAGCATCACCAGCCGCAGATGCCGCTGGGTGGCGCCGATGGCGGCGAGCATGCCGAGCTGGCGCAAGCGGCGCTGGGCGGCCACCACGAATCCCGCCGCGGCGACAAGCGACACGAGCAGCAGCCCGACAGCGGCCAGGGCGAGCACGATCAGCGCGATCGAGGTGCGGCTCAGATCGGGGCGCGACTCGCGTGCCACCGGGCCGGCAAGGGTTTGGCGGAAGTCCTGAAGGTTCTGGACGCTGCCCCCGACCAGTACCGTCACCGACTGCGCCGGGTCGGCTGCGGCCGGGTCGACGACAGCGAATTCGTCGTTGAGGTCGGACGGGTTCTCGATGAGGCCGACCATGGTGCGGGTCTTGCCATCGAGGCTGACCGGCGCGCCGATCGCGGCTTTGAGGGTGCCGGCCACCTTGTCGGTGAGCGCGATCTCGTTGGGGCCCTGAGGATAGCGGCCTTGACGCAGGGCCAGCATCGGTGTGCTGTAAACGCCGCCGGGCTTCTGGGCGCGGATGTCGACCGGGTCGAAAAGACCTGGGACCGCAGCGAACCGGTGCCCGATCTCGTCGGTGGCGCCGTACCACTGCCGGGTGGCGGCGATGCGGGCGGCAAGCTGTGCGGGGTCGGAGGCGTCGAAGGTCAGCAGATGTCCTGCGCTACCGAACTTGCCGTCGCTGGTCGACGACATGTTGTAGGTCGCGGCCACGCCGAACGCCGAACCGGCCACCGCGACCGCAAGCAGAATCAGCATCAGGATCTGGCGACGCCACTCGCGCCGGTAAAGCCTTACCGCCCACCGGATCACCGCGCGCCGGGCGGGCAGGCCACCCCCGGCGGCCCGTTTGACCGCCGGTTCGGCCAGCGCCGTCATGATGGAGATCCCGTGCTGAGCAAGGTTTCCGGGCCATCCGGAGTCCTGGTCTGGTCGACGATCCTGCCGTCGCGGATGAACACGACCCGGTCGGCCCACGACGCCAGCTGCGCATCGTGGGTGACCACCACACCGGCCATGCCGTTCTTGCACGCGGCGCGCAGCATGCGCATCACCATCTCGCCGTTGACCGAGTCGAGCGCGCCGGTGGGTTCGTCGGCGAGCAGCAGCTTGCGGTCGCCGACCACGGCACGGGCGATCGCCACGCGCTGCCTTTCCCCGCCGGACAGATCGTCGGGGAAGTGGGCGGCCCGCTCACCGAGCCCGAGCTCGTCGAGCATGCTGAGGGCGGCTTTGCGGGCGTCCTTGGTGGCGAGGCCGTCGAGCTCGAGGGGCAGCGCCACGTTTTCCAGCGCGGTCAGCCCGGCGAGCAGGTTGAAGTCCTGGAAGACGAATCCGATGCAACGGCGGCGTACCCGGGCGCGGTCGTTGCCCGACATCCGCGATATGTCGTTCCCGCCGATCAGCACTTCGCCCGCGGTCGGTTCCTCAAGGCTGCCGGCGATCGTGAGCAGAGTGCTCTTGCCTGACCCGCTCGGGCCCATCACCGCCACAAGCTCGCCGGAGCTGACGGTGACGTCGACCTCCCGTAGCGCATGCACCTGCGCCGACCCTTCACCGTACACTTTGGACACTGTGCGTAGTTCAAGCACTGCGCTCATCGGTTGCCTCCCAAGGCGTTCGCCCGCTGGCGCAGGGATCCCGTGTCCGGGGCGAGGTCCACATCGGACGCTGCCCAGGACTGATCTGGCAGGTGACGCAGGCGGGCCTCAGCGGCGTCAAGCCAGCGCACGATGCCTTCGAGCCGGAACAGCTGGGCATCGATCACCAGGCCGAGGCCGACCTCCCCGGGTGGGGTCTCGGCCTTGAGATGGGTATAGCGCTGCATTGCCTCCACCATGTGGCGGCGATGGACCTGCAGCAGCTCCATGACGTCGACGCCCGGCATCCGCAAGGCCACCTGCACCTTGATCACCAGCTCGTCGCGGGGCGGCGCATCGGTGTCCGGGGGTGTGTGCAACCACCGCTGCAGCTCACGCGAGCCTTCTGCCGTGATCCGGAAGCGTTTCTGGGTGCCGTCGACCTCGTCGGATTCGACGTTGCCCTCTTTTTCGAGCCGGTGCAGCGTCGTATAGACCTGTCCCACATTCAGCGGCCAGACCTCGCCGGTCTGAGCCTGAAACTCCTGGCGCAGGCGAAGCCCATATTTCGGGCCTTCCGCCAGCAGCGCCAGCAGGGCGTGGCGGACGCTCATAGCCGATCACCTTCGGTAAGCATACCCGGTACTATACACAGTATTATACCGAGTACACATCCCTCCACCTGTGGATTAGCTGAGCCCGTGTGCCCGCTGGTCCCGGTGACCGCGCTGCTCGCGGGCGAATCCGGCGGGTATCAGGTCGCCGTCATCGACGACAACGGTCGCCGGTTAGTGCCGGTGCAGACGGGACTGTTCGATGAAGCCACCGCGACGGTGGAGGTCACCGGCGACACGCTGACCGAAGGCACACCACCGTCGCCGCCGCCTGCCCGCGGCGGGTCGACCTGCGCGACGGCCGGATCGTCGCCGACTCTGGATGGACCGCATGATTTCCCGGGTACGTGCCACCGGCCTGCTTCCGTTGGCCACCATAGGTATGCGCAGCCGTCCGTTGCGCGCCACACTGTCCACATTGGGTATCGCCATCGGCATCGCGGCCATCATCGGCGTGCTCGGCATCACCCGTTCCAGCCAGTCCGACCTGCTGGCCCGCATCGATCGGCTGGGCACCAACCTGCTCACCGTGGTCAACGGGCAAAGGGTCGGCGGTGAGGAGGCGGCCTTGCCGCAGTCGGCGGCCACCGGCATCGCCCGCACCAGCGGTGTCCAGCGGGTCACCGCCACGGCAGCGTCTTCCTCAACAAGGCCACTATGCGGTCCCCGGTCGTCGTGCTCGGCCACGAGGCCGCCACCCAGCTGGGCATCAACCTTGTCGACGCAGGCACCCGGGTTTGGCTTGAACCCCACCGACGCTCTGCGCACGTCATAAGCGCCGACGCCCAGGCAGCTCCGGCGGTCCATTCCGGACAGTCTGACCGAGGCCTGTCCCCGGTCATGCGTGTGGCGTGGTCCCTCGGGGTACAGAATGGTCTTGGGGGTGAGGTGGAAACAAACGATCTTGTTTTTGCGCTTGTTGGCGCGGGAGCCTTATTGGCCGGGCTGCTGCCCCGGTTGCTGGAACGACGGCCATTGTCCATGCCCATCGTGTTCCTCGGCCTGGGCATGATCCTGTTCGCGCTGCCCACCGGCCTGCCCGAACCAGATCCACAAGCCCACCTGCCATTCGTTGAACACCTCACCGAGGTCTGCGTGGTCATCGCGCTGATGGGTGCGGGCCTGAAGATCGATCGCCCACTGGGCTGGCGGCGCTGGTCGTCGACGTGGCGGCTGCTGGCGGTCGCGATGCCGCTGACCATCGCCGCCATGACTTTGCTGGGATGGTGGGCTGGACTGGCCCCCGCCGCCGCGCTGCTGCTGGCCGCTGCGCTGGCCCCGACCGACCCCGTCCTGGCCGCTGATGTTCAGGTCGGCGAACCCAATGAGGACAGCGCAACGGACGCCGCGCCGGAAGAAGCCGAGGACGAGGTGCGCTTCGCCCTCACCTCCGAAGCCGGGCTCAACGACGGGTTGGCCTTTCCTTTCGTCTATGCGGCAATGGCCATGGCGGTAGCCGGCACCGCTCCGGGTGGCTGGATCGCCCACTGGCTCACCGTCGACGTGCTCTACAAGGTCGTGGCCGGCGTGGCCGGTGGCCTCATCATCGGACGATTGCTGGGCCGGTTGTTCTTCCGCGCTCGCTCACAGACCCTTCGCCTGGCCAAACACTCCGAGGGTTTCCTTGTCATCGCCGCCACCGCCCTTGCCTACGGCATCACCGAACTGATTGGCGGATACGGTTTTCTGGCCGTGTTCGTCTGCGCCCGGGCCATCCGAGCGGCCGAGCGATCTCATGAGTACCACCAGGTGCTGCACGATTTCGCCGAGCAGACCGAACGGCTGCTGACCGTCGCGCTGCTCTGTCTGCTCGGCGGCGCCGTGGTCGGCGGCCTGCTGACCCCATTGACCTGGACCGGTGCGCTGGTTGGACTCGCTCTGCTCTTCGTGGTCCGGCCAGTCAGCGGATGGCTGGCGCTCTACCGCGGGCCGGTGCTGCGTGGGCAGCGCGCCGTCATCGCCTTCTACGGAATCCGCGGCGTCGGTTCGGTCTATTACCTCGCCTACGCGACCAATCACGCCGGGTTCCCCCGCGCCGACCTGATCTGGGCTATCACCGGCTTCGTCATCGTGGTCTCGGTCGTGGTTCATGGCATCACCGCCACCCCGGTGATGCGGCTGTTGGATCGTGCCGCCGACAACCGCGCCGCTTAGCCGCTGGATATTAGCGAAGAAAAGCTCAAAATATGTCTGAGTCGGGCAAATATGGGTAATAAGGTCTCGTCACGCTTTCCCATTTAGCGAAGGAGCACGGCTCATGACGCAGACGATGGATCGCCTTTCGGCGCAGAGTGCCGAGAGAGGCGCGGAAGACAAGCCCAGGCATGACCGCCTCACCACTGACGACGGCAAGATCAGTGTTGCGCAGGGGGTGGTGCAGAAGATCGCCGGTCTGGCGTGCCGGGAGGTCTCCGGGGTGTATTCGATGGGCAGCGGCACTGCGCGTGCCTTCGGGGCCATACGGGAGCGGATCCCGGGAAGTTCTGGACCCAATGTCGCGCAGGGCGTCGGTGTTGAGGTCGGCGAGACGCAGGCCGCGATAGATCTCGACATCGTGGTCGATTACGGCTCGAACATCGCCGAGCTTGGGCGCGGCGTGCAGCGCAACGTCAAGCAGTCCATAGAACGGATGACCGGACTGGAAGTGGTCGAGGTCAACGTCAACGTGGACGACGTGCACCTGCCCGACACGGGCGAGGATGAACGCAGCCCCGCTCGGGTGTCGTGATGAGCAGCGTCATCGACGGCGTCGATGTGGACGCGGTGGCGCGAGCCACGCGCGGCTGTCGCGGCGTCGAGGACCTGCACGGTGGCTTCCCGGGCGAGGTGGCGACGTATCTGCCCGGACGCCGGTTGGTTGGCGTCCGGGTGGGCACCGGCGCGGTCGAGGTACAGGTGCGCGCCGCGTGGAATATGCCGGTGCCGCAGATCGCCGCCGGCATCCGGGCCGCGGTGACGCCGCTGGTCGGCAAGCGCGCGGTCGACGTGACGATCGCCGATCTCGGGGATCCGCCCCGGCGGAAGGGAAGTAACCGATTATGAACCGGACACAATTCGGCACCGTCGTGGGCGTGGTCCTCGGTTTGGTGCTCGTCTTCGCAGGCTTCGGGCCGATGCTGGTGGTGGCCCTGTTCGGGGCGGCCGGTTGGGCGGTCACCAAGGTCCTGGCCGGCGAGCTTGACGTGAGCAGTCTGACCTCGATGACGCAGCAACGGCGGAGCCCACGATGACCGTCTTCACCGAGCGTCCCGCCCAGGATGCCTGGACGCCCGAGCTAGGCGTGATCCGCATCAGCGAGCAAGCGATCGCCAAGGTCGCCGCCCGGGCCGCGACCGAACTGCCAGACGTCGGTGGGCCGGCGCGAGGGCTGGCGCGAATGCCTGGAGGGGACATGCTCAGCGGCGGGGGAGCCGACCTGCACCGGCAGCCGAAGGTGGTCGCGCATCTGGACGAGGGGCAGATACACCTCGATCTGGTAGTCAGCGTCCGCTGGCCGGCGTCGGTGCTGCAGGTGTCCGCGTCCCTGAGCGAGCACCTGCGCCAGAGGATGCAGCAGCTGACCGGCTTGCAGGTTGGTGAGGTGCGCGTCGCTGTTGCCGATCTGGTCACCGAAACGGTGCCTGCGGCCCGGGTGCGCTAGCTAAAGGGGAAGCATGAGAATCGTCGTCAACCGCCTGCTCGCGCTGATCGTCGGCCTGGCCGTGATCGCCTTGGCCGTGGTGGTCATCGCGGAGGTGGTCGCCAAGCTGGTCGGCGCCGATCCGGTGCTGGTGGACTGGCCCGCGGCATACGCGTGGGCGCAGCGCACCACCTGGGGCGATATTGCGGTGATGGGCGTGAGCCTGCTGCTCGCCCTGATCGGCCTGGCGCTGGTGATCGGGCAGCTGTGGCCGTCGAAGGTACGCCGCCTCGCCGTTGACAGCCCCGATCCTGCGACCGACGCGTCCATCACGCGACGCGGGCTGGTGCGCGACGTGACCGCGGCCGTCAGCGAGGTCGACGGGGTGCGACCGCAGCGGGTCATAGTTGGCAGACGCCGGATCAGAGTCCGGGCCGCGGCAGGCAGCACCGATAGCGATCCAGCCGCGCTGAGCGACGCTGTCACCAGCTCGGTAAGGCGACGGCTCGATCGGCTCCACCTGCGTCGCCCACCGCAGCTCGCGGTGAACATCTCCCGGAGGCCGTGATGCATGCCGACCGTACGAACCGAATCCTGTTGCTGCTACTCGGATTGCTGCTTACCGCGGCCGGCGTGGCGGGCCTGCTCGCCGGCTCCGGAGCGTTTGGCTCGGCGTTGGCCGACCGCACCCTCGCCGACAGCGCCCTCAGCCGCTACTTCGGCGACAACGGGCGCTGGCTCTGGCCCGTCGCCGCCGCGGTCGCCGTGATCGTGTTGTTGCTGGTGCTGCGCTGGCTTTTCGCGGTGCTGTTCTCCACCGATCGGGTGCGGGTGCTCGCGTTGCACACCGACCGCGCCACCGACCGCACGACTCTCGCGGCTCCTGCCGTCGCCCGCGCGGTCCGCGGCGAAATCGAGGGATACCACAGCGTTCGGGCGGCAAGGGTGTGGCTCATCGGCGATCCCGAGGAGCCACGGATGGCGGTCACTGTGGACGTCGACGGGGACGCCGACCTTGGCGCGCTGCGCGACCGGATCGAGCACGGCGCGCTGGCCCACGCGCGGCACGCACTGGACCGGCCGGACCTTCCGATCCGGCTCGATCTGGAGCTGACACGCCAGCAGCCCGCCCGAGTCGCTTGATGGCGGAAGCCTCGCCACGGCACCGATGGCACCAAAACGGCGAAATGATGCACATATCGCCGATGCAATTTATACGGTACGAACGTGACCTCTCGTGCGGGACTACGTTTTGCCGCAGTGGCGACGACTCTGACGCTGCTGGCTCCGCTAGCGGCGTGCGGGTCCGGCGGCGACGGCATCCCGACCATCAACGTCTACTACGCGCCTGAGCAGAATTTTCAGCAGGTCGTCGATCAGTGTGCTGGCCAGGCGCAGGGCAGATACCAGATCGCCTACCGGATTCTGCCGCGCGGCGCCGACGATCAACGGGTGCAGATGGTCCGCAGGCTTGCGGCCGGCGACACCGGCATGGACGTGCTGGGCCTGGATGTGACATGGACGCCCGAGTTCGCCAGCGCCGAATGGATTCTGGAGTGGACCGGCGATCGCCGGACCGAGGTCGAGACCGGCACGCTGGCCGGGCCGCTGGAGTCGGCCCGGTACCAAGGAAAGCTCTATGCGGCGCCGAAGAACACCAACACCCAGCTGCTGTGGTACCGCTCCGACATCGTCAGCGAGCCACCGAAGACCTGGGACGAGATGATCAAAGCGGCCGAGGCTCTCAAGGCGCAGGGCAAGACGTATCAGGTCATCACCATGGGCGCGCAGTATGAGGGCCTCGTCGTGCTCTACAACACCTTGGTCGCCAGCGCCGGCGGCATGATCATCAACGAAGCCGGCACCGAGGCGGTGATGGATGCCGGGGCGGTGCAGGCGCTCGCCCTGTTGCAGCGCTTCGCCTCCGCCGGGATAACCAACCCGTCGTTCACCAACACCCAGGAGGACGACGCGCGACTGCAGTTCCAGAGCGGCCAAGGCGCGTTTCAGCTCAACTATCCGTTCGTCTACGCAGCCATGGCAGAAGCCGCACCCGACCTGCTCAAAAACGTTAAATGGGCTCGCTATCCGGCGGTCGACCCCAACGTGCCGAGCAAGGTGACCATCGGCGGCTACAACATGGCGGTCAGCCGCTACTCTCCCCATCCGGAGCTGGCTTTCGAAGTGGCAGCCTGCCTGCGCAACGCTGAGCACCAACTGTTCTCGGCGGTCCACGACGGCGTTCCGCCGACGATCGAGCGCGTCTATGACGATCCGCAGATGGACGAGGCGTACCCGATGAAAAATGAAATTCTCGAAGAGCTAAGGGATCCGGCCGTGCGCCCGCGAACACCCGCGTATCAGAATGTGTCCACTGTGCTTTCGGCTGGGCTGTCCCCGCCCCAGGACATTGAGCCGGAGAAGACCGCGAACAAGCTGCGCCGTGAGATACAGGATGCGCTTGAGTCCAAAGGGGTGCTGCCATGAGCCAGGCTGCCGCGACGGCGGCCGCCAGTAACCAGATGCGCAGCCGGGTCGGCAAGGCAAGGCTTTCGGAGGGAAAGCGAGCCGAGCGCAGGCTGGCCTGGATGCTTTGCGCGCCAGCGGTAATCGTGCTGGCCGCGGTGGCCGCCTACCCGATGATTTATGCGATCTGGCTTTCGCTTCAGCGTTCCGATCTGAAGTTCCCGCAGGACCAGAAATTCATCGGACTGGCAAACTACGTCACAGTGCTGACCAATCAGTATTGGTGGAGCGCTTTCGGAGTCACGGTGCTGATCACTGTGATCTCGGTGGCGATCGAGATGGTTCTGGGCATGGGGTTGGCGCTCGTCATGCACTACACCATCGTGGCGCGAGGCACGGTGCGCACCGCGGCGCTGATCCCTTACGGCATCGTCACCGTCGTTGCCGCCTTCTCGTGGAAGTACGCGTGGACGCCCGGTGGCGGATACCTGGCCGAGCTGACCGGCGGGGCTCCGCTGACGGAACGCCCGAGCGCGATCGCCATCATCATTCTGGCCGAAGTGTGGAAAACCACGCCGTTCACCGCGCTGCTGTTGCTTTCCGGTCTGGCGCTGGTTCCTGATGATCTACTCAAGGCGGCCTCGATGGACGGCGCGACGCGGTGGCAGAAGTTCGTCAAGGTGATGCTGCCGGTGATGAAGCCGGCAATCCTTGTGGCGCTTCTGTTTCGCACGCTGGACGGGTTCCGGATTTTCGACAACATCTTCGTGCTGACCGGCGGCGCCAACAACACCTCGTCGGTATCGATGATCGCTTACAACAATCTGATCAAAGGCTTGAACCTGGGAATCGGCTCCACCATGTCTGTGCTGATTTTCCTCACCATCGCGATCATCGCTTTTGTGTTCGTCAAACTGTTCGGCACCGCCGCGCCCGGTAGCGACACAGGGAGGCGCTGATGGCCCGCAAGATGTCCGGCCGGCATGTGCGCTGGGGGCTGCTGGACCTCCTGGTGGTGATCTACGCGCTCTTCCCGGTGGTCTGGATCGCCTCGCTGTCGCTCAAGACCACCGCCACCCTGGCCGACGGCAATTTCATTCCACGCCAATGGTCGCTGGACAGCTACCAGCAGATTTTCCAGACCGACCAGTTCGTCCGATCGCTGATCAACTCCATCGGCATCGCGGTCATCTCCACCGCGATCGCGGTCGTGCTGGCCATCCTCGCCGCCTACGCCATCGCCCGGCTGGACTTTCCCGGCAAGAAGGCCTTGGTGGCCGCCGCACTGCTCACAGCGATGTTCCCGCAGGTCTCCCTGGTGACCCCGCTATTCGAAATCGAGCGGCGGCTTGGGCTTTTCGACACTTGGCTGGGCCTGATCATTCCCTACATCGCCTTCGCGCTACCGTTGGCTATCTACACGCTGACGGCTTTCTTCCAGCAAATTCCGTGGGACCTGGAGAAGGCCGCCAAGACCGATGGCGCCACCCAGGCACAAGCCTTCCAGAAGGTGATCGTGCCGCTGGCCGCACCCGGGGTGTTTACCACCATGATCCTGGTATTCATCTTCTGCTGGAACGACTTCCTCTTCGCGATATCGCTGACATCGACCGAACGCGCCCGCACCGTGCCCGCGGCGCTGTCCTTCTTCACCGGGGCCACGCAATTCGAAGACCCGACCGGCGCGACCTCCGCCGCGGCCGTGGTTATCACGATTCCGATCATTGTGTTCGTCCTGCTTTTCCAGCGCCGCATCGTCGCCGGGCTGACCTCTGGCGCAGTAAAGGGATGAGATAAGCCATGGCCGATGTGGTACTCGATAAGGTAACCAAGCGATTCGACGACGGCACCATCGCCGTGAAAGAGGTCGACCTGCAGATCGCCGACGGCGAATTCGTGATTCTGGTCGGGCCGTCCGGCTGCGGGAAGTCCACTCTCCTCAATATGATCGCGGGGTTGGAGGACATCAGCTCCGGAGAGTTGCGCATCGGCGGTCAGCGGGTCAACGACCGTGAACCGCGTGAGCGCGACATCGCCATGGTGTTCCAGTCCTACGCTCTTTATCCCAACATGACTGTGCGGGAGAACATCGCCTTCCCGCTCAAGCTGGCGAAGATCGACAAGGCGACCATCGACAAGCGGGTCAATGATTCGGCCAAGCTTCTGGAGCTCACCGAGCTGCTGGATCGCCGTCCGGCGAACCTGTCGGGTGGTCAGCGGCAGCGCGTGGCGATGGGACGCGCCATCGTGCGCAGCCCGCAGGCCTTCCTCATGGACGAGCCACTGTCCAATCTAGACGCAAAGCTACGGGTCCAGATGCGCACCGTCGTGGCAAGGCTTCAAAAGCAATTGGGCACCACCATGGTGTACGTGACACACGACCAGACCGAGGCGATGACCCTCGGCGACCGGGTCGTGGTGCTACGCGGCGGAGCAGTCCAGCAAGTCGGTAAGCCACAAGCCCTCTACGACAACCCCACGAACATTTTCGTCGCCGGTTTCATTGGCTCGCCCTCGATGAACTTCCTCCACGCCAGCGTGGCCGACGGCATGCTGCGCACCGCTGTCGGCGACCTGCCGGTCGGCCGCCGGATGCAGAAAATGCTCGAGGCCCCGGACGTGCCGGACGAACTTGTGATGGGAGTTCGCCCGGAGCACTTCCTCGACGCCGATCTGGTGGAAGGGCAAGACCTGGGGCCTGGGGTGCAGTTCGAATCCACAGTGGACCTCGTGGAGTCGCTGGGCTCAGACAAATTCGTCTACTTCACCATCGAAGGCGCCTCGGCCAGCGCCGCAGAGCTCGAAGAACTAGCCGCCGACACCGGCGACACAGCGATGCTCAGCGGCTCCAACCTGACCGTCCGTTTCCCCGCCGAGTCCACCGCCACCGCCGGCCAGCCGCACCGGATCTGGCTGCCACTGAACCGAATCCACCTCTTCAACCCCGCCACCGGCCGCAACCTCACCCTGCACGATGGCATCGCCGCAGGTGTCGCCTCGGATTGATCAACCGGCCCGGATGCCGCATCGCGGTGTTAGGGGCTGGGGACTGCTCTGACACGGCACCTCCTCGGAAGGCACGGCATGCCAGGTAAGTGGGCATCTTGTGCGCGCCCTTGCCCCGACCGGGACATGGGGTGACCCGAGAGTGGATCAGCGATTCCTGCACGTCGCTGAGCTGATCGCCGCGCAGCCTGCCCTGCCCCACCCCGCCCAGCCCGGCCGACCGGATGCACCGGTTGTGCGCCGCAGCAGCGCCGGTGCTGGGCGCCTTAGGCGTAGGCGTGACACTGATGGCCGAGGGTATGGTCCGCGGCTTGTAGGCCGCCTCCGACCCGCTGGCCGAGCAGCTGGAGGAGCTGCAGTTCACGATGGGTGAAGGTCCTTGCGTGGAGGCGTTCACGCAGCGCCGCCCCGTGCTGGTCCCGGACCTGGACGCCGCGGCGATGGCTCGCTGGCCGGCCTATGGGCTGGCGGTGCACACTCTGGGGGTGCGGGCCGTTTTCGCGTTTCCGTTGCAAGTCGGTGCGGCGCGCCTGGGTGTCCTGGATGTCTTCCGCGCCAGCGCGGGAATGCTGCCACACAAGGAACTTGGGCTCGCCTTCACCTTCGCCGAAATGGCAACCTCCACATTGCTCAACGAGGGCGACGCCGTTGACGGGGAAGGGCTGGGCAGGACCTGCTGGGCTCACGCGCCGAAGTGTTCCAGGCACAGGGCATGGTTACCGCGCAGCTGGGGATCAGCCTTGCCGACGCCCTGGCACGTATGCGCGCTCACGCGTACCGGCACGATCGGCGCCTCAGTGACATCGCCGCCGACATCATCGCTGGAAGACTGCACCTTGAATCGGCGCAACCATGATCACTTCGCATTCACACCGCACATAGGAGGCGCTCCGCAGCCATGACCACCATTTCCGCTGAAGGCGTCGCGCGGACATTCGTCGAGTTCGCCGACACGCTCATCGACGAATTTGATCTCATAGAGTTCCTGCAGCGGCTGGCCGACCGCATTGCCGAGCTGCTGGAGGGCACCTCGGTTGGCCTGCTTCTGACCAACCACGATGGGCGTCTGCAGTTCATGGCCGCCTCCAGCGAGACGCTCAGATTGCTGGAGCTCTTCCAGATCCAGGAACAGGAAGGGCCATGTATGGATGCCTTCCGAACCCACTGTGCCGTGGTAAATGCCGATCTCGCCGCGGCCACCGATCGCTGGCCCGAGTTCGCGCCCCGCGCGGTGGCCGCCGGATTCCATTCTGTGCACGCGTTTCCGCTGCGGCTTCGCCAGGACACCATCGGTGCGCTCAACGTGTTCACCGGCGCGGCCGGTGCCCGGTTGAGTGACGCCGAAGTTCAGATCGTGCAAGCTTTGGCTGATATCGCCGCGATTGGCCTGCTGCAGGAAAGGGCTATCAGCCGCAGCGAAATCCTCGTCGAGCAGCTTCAATCCGCCCTCAACAGCCGCATCGTCATCGAACAGGCCAAGGGGGTCCTGGCCCACGCTCGCGGAATCAGCCCCCATGAGGCTTTTGAACTTATTCGTAGCTATGCCCGCAGTAGGAATCTGCACCTGACGCACGTCGCCCACGCCGTCATCGAGGACCTACCAAGCATGCCCGAACTGGCCAACAAATAGCTCCGGGTCAGAAGCCGCAAGAGTCCACGTAGGACTTATCCATCGATCATCACGTAGGGCACTCCATCCGGGCTCTCCCTTTGGCAGCAACGCGGCTATTGTTCCAGGCCATCCCTCTTAGGCCCGAATAGTGCCGGCTGGCCCGCGGCCGCTAGCGGACCACGTGGTCGCGATTGGACGATGCCATCTATTGATATCATTACCTAGTCGACCGCCTTGATTGCGGCTGGATCGCTGGGTGCTATGTGGACGGTGCCAGACCCGCGCATCACATCGAAGGATTGTTACATACATCAGTGACAATAAGAAGGTCTTTCACTTTCACCAAAACTCCGGTATCCAGATGGCTACCCGTGACTACCGTTCACGGAACCCTTGGAGTCGGGGAGGACTCGTGAGAAAACCCCTTGCCGCCGCGTGCGCCGCCATTCTGGCAGGCGCGTTCGTGGCAGTGTCGGCAGCAAGCAGCGCCGCCGCACCGGACGGGCCGGGCTCGTCGCCGACGGCTCGCGCCGCTTCGGCCATCTCGGCACACCCCGCTGACGTACGCGCCGCAGGCGGAGACAGCTATCGCGTCTACCGCAGCATCGTTGACGCCAGTGGCGCCAGCCATGTCCGTTACACCCGCACCTTCAACGGTTTGCGTGTGTACGGAGGCGACTTCGTCATCCACAGCAAGGCCGACGGCAGCTATGCCGGAAGCTCGGTCGGCTTGGTCAACCCGTTGACACTGTCCACTGTGGCCGGTGTCACCCAGGCCGCGGCCACCGCCGCGGCGAAAACCAGCTTCACCGGCACCATCAACGCGGTAGCGACCCCCGAGCTATTCGTTGACGCCAGCTCCGGGCTGGGCCGCCTCGCCTACGAAACCGTGGTCTCAGGCTGGCGCCCGGACGGCCAGACCCCGTCGGTGCTGCACGTGATCACCGACGCGAACACCGGCGCGTTCATCGGCTCCTTCGATGACATCGAAACCGTTGTGGGTACAGGAAACAGCCTCTACTCGGGCGCGGTGCCGGTCGACGCGACGCTGTCCGGGAGCACCTACTCCATGATCGATCCGTCGCACGGTAACAACCGGACCTGCGACATGAACAACGGCACCTCGACGTGCACCAACTTCACCGACGCGGACAACGTGTGGGGCACCGGAGCCAACTCCAACCGCCAGTCCGCGGGTGTCGACGCCCACTTCGGCGCTGCGATGACGTTCGATTACTACAAGAATGTCCACGCTCGCAACGGCATCTTCGGCAACGGCACCGGCGCTCCGTCGCGGGTTCACTACGGCGCGAGCTACGTGAACGCGTTCTGGGACGGCGCGCAGATGACCTACGGCGACGGCTCGGGCAACGCCAAACCGCTTGTCGCCCTTGATGTGGCGGGCCACGAGATGTCACACGGTGTCACCGAGAACGTGGTTTCCGGCGGCCTGACCTACTCCGGGGAGTCCGGTGGCCTCAACGAGGCGACCAGTGACATCTTCGGCAACATGGTCGAGTTCTACGCCAACACCACGGCCGACCCCGGCGACTACCAGGTGGGCGAGAAGATCGACATCAATGGCAACGGAACCCCGCTGCGCTACATGTACAACCCGAGCCTCGACGGCTCGTCGCACAGCTGCTGGTCGACCACGACCAAGAACGTCGACGTGCACTACTCGTCCGGCCCCGCCAACCACTTCTACTTCAACCTCGCCGAAGGCACCGGCGCCACACCGTTCGGCACCTCGCCGCTGTGCGGCTCGGCGCCCGCGATGACCGGCATCGGCCGCGCCAAGGCCGAGAAGATCTGGTTCCGCGCACTCGACGTCTACTTCACCTCGAACACCTCTTACGTGAACACGGCCACCCCGGCCAACACCTCCCGTGCCTACACGCTGACCGCGGCCACCGACCTTTACGGCCTGTGCAGCGTCGAGTACAAGGCCGTTCAGGCGGCGTGGACAGCCGTCAACGTTGCCGGAAGCGACGCGGCCTGCCCGGCCGGCAATGACTTCTCGCTTGCGGCTGCGCCCAACTCCGGATCGGTCAACCCGGGCGGCTCCGCCACCTCCACGGTGACCGCGACGCTGACCAACGGGTCCGCGCAAACGGTGGCCCTGAGCGCGTCAGGCCTGCCGACCGGTGCCACCGCGTCGTTCAGCCCCACGTCGATCACCTCGGCCGGCGGCACGTCGGCCCTGACGATCGCCACCACGGCAAGCACCCCGGCCGGCACCTACAGCATCACCGTCACCGGCACGGGCGCCTCCTCCACCCGCAGCACCACCTACACGCTGACTGTCAACGGCCCGCCGGGATGCTCCGGCACCAATGGCAACGACGTGGCCATCCCGGATCTGACGACTGTCGAATCCTCCCTCACCATCTCCGGCTGCGCCGGCAATGCCGGCACCGCCAGCACGGTCGAGGTCCACATCATCCACACCTACATCGGTGACCTCGTGGTGAGCCTCATCGCCCCCGACGGCAGCGCCTACACCCTGCACAACAGGACAGGCGGATCCGCCGACAACATTAACCAGACGTACACCGTCAACCTGTCCAGCGAGGTCGCCAACGGTACCTGGAAGCTCCGCGTCCAGGACGCCGCAAGCGGTGACATCGGAACGATCGACACCTGGACCCTCAACCTGACCGCCAGCACGCCGCCAGGATGCACCGGGACCAACGGCACCAACGTGACGATCTCCGACAACACCACCGTCAACAGCCCGGTCACCATCTCCGGCTGCAGTGGCAACGGCTCAACCGCCTCCACGGTGGAAGTCCACATTGTCCACACCTACATCGGTGACCTTCTCGTCCAGCTGGTCGCCCCCGACGGCACCCTCTACACCTTGCACAACAGGGCCGGCGGATCCGCGGACAACATCAACCAGACCTACACCGTCAACCTCTCCAGCGAGGTCAAGAACGGCACCTGGAACCTGCGGGTCAACGACAACGCCTCGGCCGACACCGGCTTCATCGACAGCTGGACCCTAACCCTCTAACTTTCACTCCTCCCCTTAGAAAGCGACGCGCCATCCAGAATTCTGGATGGCGCGTCGCCAATGTGGTGGATCGTTCGGTCACAGGCGAACACCGTTGCAGCATGGCTGACGCCACCGCATGCTGACCCTATTCAAGTCGCGACTTCCTTCTAGCGGAGGCGCGGACTCGACTAGTGGGGGATTCTTATGATCACAGAGTCGATCAGCAAACACGACAGGCCATCGACGAAGCTCGGACGACTCCTCAGCGCGCTCGTCCTTGTCGTATCGCTCACCGGAACCCTGATCGTTTCCCAAGCGGCTCCCGCGTCAGCTTCGGCGGGCGGGACAGCACTTTCCCGGGGCCAGGCACTCTACCCCGGCGAGTACATTTCGGTGACGTATGGCGGGACCAACAGGACGTTTTGGCTCATCATGCAGCTCGACACCAACCTCGTCATGTACAAAGGCTCCTCCAGTCACCAAGCGACCAAGGTGTGCTGGGCCTCGAACACCGCAGACCGCGGATGGAATGACACGTACGCGATTTATCAGCAGGACGGAAACTTCGTCCTGTACGACTACGGCGGCGCTGTGCTGTGGGCCAGCAACACGGTGGGCGTTAGGGGCACCACCGTCGACATCAGCTCCTACGGCCAGTTGTGGGTGGGCTGGCAGCAGATGACGAGCGGCTGCTGAGCAGTAGGCCGTCTTCCTTCTGGTTCTCGGGACAGCCTCCTCCCGGCGGTCCCGAGACCGTTTTCTGCGGCCCGCCGACTTGTGGGCGGAATGATGCGTCGTCAGGTCACGATGACACCGTGCGAACGGCTCATGTAGATGAATAGTTTGGACCCGATAGTCAACCTTGCTCTATTCTGCTCGCAAAATTTGCTCCGCGAGACATGAGACGAGGGGGCAAGATGGACGAGAGCGTGACAGTTCGCGCGGGTCTGGTGTGGACGGCGGATGTGCTGGCGCAGTGGGGGCGCTGGACCCGTAAACACCTCGGGATGACTGTTCTGCTGAGTGTCTTGGCGTTCGTCTTCGGCTGGTTCTGGAACACCTACATCATGGCGGTCGAGCTTGAGGGCTACGTCGTCGATCCAGATGGTGACACGATCGCCACCGCTGAGGGGCAGCCGCAGAACTGGTTGTTCTGGCTGCTGCTGTTCAGCCTGGTCAGTGGGCTGGTCAGCTATGGATGGCAGCGCGGCTGGCGGACAATGGCCTCGGATCTGGCTGCGATTCCGCGACGGTTCGGCGAGACGATGTCGCACAGCCGCGGCACGGCGACAGCGATGCTGCTCTGGGGCGCCTCGATCAGCCTGATCATTTCGACGGTGATTTCGTCTGCGGTGTCGCTCGCTTTAGGACTCGTGCTGCTGACTCTGGCGGCGACGCCGGTTGGTGTCATTCTCAATTTTGCGCTGATTCGGATCTGGAAAGCGTTGTGCGGCATAGCCTCGCCGAGAGGCGGCGCCGGAGCGGTGTTGCTGGTCGGGCCGTTCATGGTGATGGTGGGCGAAGCGCTGGGCCTGCTGGTGGACTGGCTGGTCGGCAACTGGTGGGTCGGCTTGGCACTTGGAGTCGGGTGCGCGGTGTTGTCGTTCTTGCTCGCCCGTGGGTCGGCGCGGCCGGGGGTGGCAGCGGTGGCATTGCTGTTCGCGGTGTCGCTGGCCGTGTCGGTGCTGCGGGCGCGAGGCGTGTGGGCCGACGACGGTGGCTGGCAGGAGTGTGTTACCGACAGCGGCGAGCCGTGCTCTGACATGGGTCTGGCCGGGATCTTCGCGTGGTTCGGCTCGGAGGGGGCGGGCGCGGTGATGGGCCATGCGGTGGTCGGTGGTGGCTTCGCTGGGCTGGGCACCGCCCTCGGCATCGGGCTGGGTAGCGCGGCGGCCGGTCTTGCGGCGGCGGCTGCGCAGGCCGGGGCCTTGTCACGCTCTGGCGGAGTCCAGAGTGGATCTGGTGCGAGCAAGGCCGGCCAGCCGGGCCCATCGACAGTGTCCGGTCACAGCGGCGCGCCCGGCCAGGGCGGACAGTCGGCGCCTGGACCCGCTCACGCCAGTGGCGATATAAGCGCGGCCGGGCATGGCGGACAGTCGGCGGCGGGGCCTGCTCACGCCAGTGGCGATATAAGCGCGGCCGGGCATGGCGGACAGTCGG
>NZ_BONY01000006.1 GCF_016862955.1 Rhizocola hellebori
AGACGAGGTCTCCCGCCCGCCTGATGTTTGTGTACGAGAGGATGTATTCGTGGCGACCTTCATTGACCGGGTGGTGCTGCACCTGCAGGCCGGCGACGGCGGCCACGGCTGTGTGTCCATCCACCGCGAGAAGTTCAAGCCGCTGGGCGGGCCCGACGGTGGCAACGGCGGTCACGGCGGCGGAATTCTGCTTGAGGTGGACCAGAACTCGCACACCCTGCTCGACTTTCATTTCCGTCCCCATGTGCGGGCCAAGAATGGGGCCGGCGGATCCGGTGGCAACCGCGATGGCGCCAACGGCGGAGATCTGGTGCTCAAAGTCCCTTCCGGGACGGTGGTCCAGACGCTGGCCGGCGAGATGATCGCCGACCTGGTCGGGGTCGGCACGACGCTTGAGGTGGCTCGCGGCGGGCGGGGCGGGCGCGGCAACGCGGCGCTTGCCAGCTCGCGGCGCAAGGCTCCGGGTTTCGCCGAGCTGGGCGAGCCGGGTGAGCGCCTGGACGTGGTGCTGGAGCTCAAGAGCGTTGCCGACGTGGGGCTGGTGGGCTTCCCGAGCGCCGGCAAGTCGTCGCTGATCTCGGTGATATCCGCGGCCAAGCCGAAGATCGCCGACTATCCTTTCACGACACTGGTACCCAACCTCGGCGTGGTGCAAGCCGGGGAACGTGTCTTCACGGTCGCCGATGTGCCCGGCCTCATTCCGGGCGCGGCCACCGGCAAGGGCCTGGGGTTGCAGTTCCTGCGCCACATCGAGCGGTGCGCCGTGCTGGCGCACGTGGTGGACACCGCGACGCTGGAGCCGGGCCGCGACCCGGTGGCCGACATCGACGCGCTGGAAGCCGAGCTTGCCGCCTACGGCGGGCTGGAGGACAAGCCCCGGATCATCGTCCTGAACAAGATCGATGTCCCGGACGGCCGCGACCTGGCCGACATCGTCGAGCCGGACCTGGCTCGGTACGGCTGGCCGGTCTACCGGGTCAGTGCCGCCACCCGGGAAGGCTTGCAGGAGTTCATCTATGCCCTGGGCCGCCTGGTCGACGAGCACCGCGCCGCGCAGCCGGTGCTGGAGCCCACCCGGCTGGTGCTGCGACCGTCGGCTGTGGACGATTCCGGGTTCACGATCCAGCGCGACGCCGACGACGTGTGGGTGATCAAGGGCACCAAGCCGGAGCGGTGGGTCAGGCAGACCAACTTCGACAACGACGAAGCCGTCGGCTACCTGGCCGATCGGTTGGCCCGCCTGGGCGTTGAGGACAAATTGGCGAAGCTGGGCGCAGAGCCGGGCGACCCGGTGCGCATCGGCACCATGGAGTTCGACTGGCAGCCCGCCATCGAGGCCGAGTTCGTTCCCACCACCCGTGGCGCCGACCTTCGCTTGGAGGACAACGACTCCCGGGCCGGGGCCGCCGAGCGGCTGGCCGCCCGCAAGGCGCGCCGGGTGCGCGAGGAGGGCGACACCGCGGGCGACTGGGTCGAGGACGAGTAGAGCGTTCGGTAACAGGCCGGAAACACGGCGTGTCTAACCTGCATTGGGTGTTGATCCAGAACAAGGAGATCACCCACCCCGATGTCACCCTGCTTGTCCGCAACGCCGAGGACGAGCTCATCGTTCGTTACCCCGAACAGGTGCCGTCGACTGTCAATCCGCATGCCCGCTTCGTGGTCGCCTATGTGCTCGGCCGCCCGGTGGGCTGCGGCGCCCTCATCCTGCTCGATGAGGGCGTCGCGGAAATCAAGCGGCTTTATGTGCTGCCCGCCCACCGCCGCAATGGGGTGGCCCGGCGCATCCTGCTGGCGCTGGAACGCAAAGCCATTGCGGCACAGGTGGGCGAGCTGATCCTGGCTTCGGGAACCCGCCAGCCCGAAGCCTTGCCGTTCTACGAATCCCTTGGATACCAGCGCATCGAGCCCTACGGTCACCACATCGGCAACCCGGTCTCGGTGTGTTTCAGTAAGCGGCTGTAACCAGTCCGATCGCCTCCGATGCCCGCCGCAGCGTCGCGGCGGCGCGGGGCCGGGCCTTGGCCGCGCCGTCGCGCAGCACCTGCTCCACCTCGGCCGGGGTCAGCCGGGCATAGTTGCGCTGAATCGGTTCCAGCACAGCGATCACCGCGTCGGCGACCGCGCTTTTCAACGCGCCGTAGGAGCCCAGCTCGAACGAGTGGTCGCCGGTACAGGCGGCCAGGATCTCCAGCAGGTTGGTCACCCCGGGCTGGCGTTCCCGATCGTGGCGCACCACCGCCCGATTGTCGGTGACCGCCCGCATCACCTTGCGCCGCACCATATCCGGCGGGTCCAGCACGCTGATCACGCCGGCCGTCACCTGGTTGCTCTTGCCCATCTTCATCGACGGATCCGAAAGATCCATGATGCGCGCGGCGAAGGGCGGATTGACCACCTTCGGCACGGTAAACGTGTGCCCGTAACGGGTGTTGAACCGGTACGCGACATCGCGGGCCAGCTCCAGATGCTGCGACTGGTCGTCGCCGACGGGTACCTCATCGGTGTCGTGCAGAAGAATGTCGGCAGCCATCAGCACCGGATAGGTGAGCAGGCTCAGCCGCACCGGATCCGGGCCGCTCGATTTCTCCCGGAACTGGATCATCCGGCGGGCCTCGCCGTAGCCGGTTGTGCACTCGAGCAGATAGTGCAGCTGAGCGTGCTCGGACAGGTGTGATTGGACATATAGCGTGGTGCGCCCCGGATCGACGCCGGCGGCGAGCATGACCGCCGCCTGTTCCAGGGTCAGTTCGCGGACGCGACGTGGGTCGTGCTCCACCGTGAGCGCATGCAGATCTACGATCATCACTACGGAGTCGTGTTCGTACTGCGTGTTGGCCAGCGGGAGTATGGCGGCGAGCAGGTTGCCCAGCTGCAGGTGACCGGTGGGCTTGAGGCCGGTGAGGCGGCGGGTGCGGGTCAGCGTGGCGGTGGTGGCGGTAGCGGTCATGGCGGTGTCTCCTCGGGTCGAAAGCCCGGCCGGGAGCACAAAAAGGCCGCCCGGTCGGGCGGCCTGGTGATGTCGGGTGCGCTTAAGCGGGCCGCCCTGTCAGGGCAGCCACCAGCTCATCGTTTGGGTGCGCACGCACGAATTATCCCTGTCCGGTGCAATGTTGACAAGGGGCCACTGGCTCCTCCCACCAGAGTTTTTCTGCAGTTGGATGACGGCTGTGGCACACCGTGTAGTCCTGCTGCTGGACGGCCCGGCGGGTGAGCAGCGTGTCGAGCTCGTCCGCGGCGAGCCGTGCCTCGCCGCGGCGGTGGTGTGCGGGGTGCGCGACGTGGAGCGTTCGGGCGCTCGGGTGCGCCAGCTCGCGGCAGCGCCCCAGTCGGCGGTGCTCGCCGCGGCAGATCTGGTGCTGCGCTTGCGACAGCTGGTGCCCGAGCTGGCCGAGCAGGAGGTGGCGATGCTGCTGGAGCTGCTGGAGGTGTGAAAGCGAATTGTGTTCAGGGTTGGCCGCGAGGCGATCCCATCAGGCAGGATGAAGTCCATGTCGCATCGCAGTCTGACCCACGCCGAGGCCGTTACCCGCGCGGCCGTGGTCCGCAAGCTCTCCTATGAGCTTGACGTCGACCTCACCGGCGGGTCCGAGACATTTACCAGCATCACCACCTTGCGCTTTTCCGCGCAGGAGGGCGCCTCTACCTTCGTCGAGGTGCGGCCGCAGCGCCTGGTCTCGGTAACGCTCAACGATGCGATCCTCGATGCCACCGTGGTCGATGGCAGGATAGAGCTTTCCGGCCTGTCCGGCGACAACACCGTGGTGGTGGCGGCCGAGTTCGCGTATTCGCATTCCAGCGAGGGCATGCACCGCTTCGTCGACCCGGCCGATGGAGAAGTCTACGTCTATGCGCAGCCGTCCATCACCGACGCCCCGCGGTTCATGGCCTGCTTCGATCAGCCAGATCTGAAGGCGCCGGTCACGTTGCTGGTGACGGCCAACCCGTCCTGGACGATCCGCGCCAACGAGGAATGCGTGCAGGAGAAGCCGGGCCGGTGGCGTTTCCACCCGACCAAGCCCATCGCCACCTACCTGATCACGCTGGTGGCCGGGCCGCTGGTGGAGATCCGCGACGAGCACGACGGCATCTCGCTTGGCGTGCTGGCCCGCAAGAGCTACTCCGAGGTCCTTGAGCGCGATGCTCCAGAGATCTTCGAGGTCACCAAGGCGTGCTTCGACCGCTTTCATGAGCTTTTTGGCATCCGGTACCAGTTCGGCAAATACGATCAGGCCTTCGTGCCCGAGTTCAGTTGGGGGGCAATGGAGTTCCCCGGGTGCGTGGTGTTCCGCGACGAATATCTGTTCCGGGCCACCGTCACCGATACCGAGCGGCTCGAGCGGGCGGCGGTCATCGCGCACGAGATGGCCCACATGTGGTTCGGCGATCTGGTGACGATGCGGTGGTGGGATGACCTGTGGCTCAACGAATCCTTCGCCACCTATATGGGGTACAGGCTGGTGTCGGAGGTGACGCGCTGGCCCCAGTCGTGGACGCGGTTCGGCGTGAACCGCAAGGTGTGGGGCTACGCCGCTGATCAGCGGCCGTCCACCCACCCGGTGGCACCGACCAAGGTCAGCGACACCGATGACGCCATCAACAACTTCGACGGAATCTCCTACGCCAAGGGCTGTTCGGCGCTGCGTCAGCTGGTGACCTGGATCGGCGACGACGCCTTCTTCGGCGGGCTGCGCAAGTACTTCGACAAGCACGCCTGGGGCAACGCGACCCTGGCCGATCTGCTGGGCGCCCTGTCGGAGTCCAGCGGGCGCGACATCGATGCCTGGGCGCACCTCTGGCTGCGCACGCCACAGGTCAACACCTTGCGCCCGGAGATCTCGTTCTCCGAGCCGGGAGTCTTCGAATCGGTAACGGTGCACCAAAGCGCCCCGGAAAGCTATCCGGTGCTGCGGCCGCACCGCATCGGCATCAGCTGGCTCACCCCCAGCGGCGAGTGGGCCTCGACCGAGGCCGAGGTGTCCGGCGAGGTGACCCCGGTGCCGCAACTGGCCGGGGTGGCCGGACGTGGGCTGTTGCTCAATTCCGGCGACTACACCTTCGCCAAGGTGCGCCTCGACGATCAGACCCGGGCCGATCTGGTCGATCTGCTGGCCCGTCAGCCGGACACGCTGTCGCGGGCCCTGATGTGGAACGCCGCCTTCGACGCGGTACGCGACGCCGAGTGGCCCGCAGACGAGTTCGTAGACCTGGTCGGGGCGGCGCTGAGCGGCGAAACCGACGTCACCCTCCTGGATTCGGTCTTCCAGCTGGCCCGCACCGTGGCGGTGCCGCGCCTGCTTCCGATGACCACCTATCAGCGGGCGCTGGACAGTCTCGCCGCGACCGCGGCGTCCATTGTGGAGGTGGCGCCGGCCAGCAGCGGACGTCAGCTCGCCGGCGCGCGCAACCTGGTGTCGTCGACCAGCCAGGCGCCGATGCTGCGCGGCTGGCTGGCCGGAATCGGTGTGCCGCAAGGACTTGTGGTGGACTCCGACCTGCGCTGGTCGATCCTGTGCCGGCTGGCTGTGCTGGGCGAGATCGGTCACGAGCAGATCGATGCGGAGCTGCAGCGGGACACGTCGGCTCGGGGTCGCCAGGAGGCCACCCGGGCACGGGCCTCGCTTCCCGATGCGGCGGCCAAGGCGACCGCCTTTGACATCCTCATGAATGAGAAGGGCTTGTCCAACCGGATTGTCGAGTACGCCGGATATGGCCTGTGGCAGCCGGAGCACGCCGAGCTGACTTCGTCCTATGTGGAGCGTTTCTTCACGGAATTGCCGATTTCGCAGGGACGTTCGCCCGATCTGATGGCGCTCATCGGTCACGCGGGGTACCCGGTCTTCGCCGTGTCGCAGGACACACTCGACCTTGCCGAGCGCACGCTGGCCGGTGACCTGCACCCACAGCTGCGACGCTCGCTGATGGACGAGACCGACGACCTGCGCCGTGCGCTGAGGGCCCGGGAGGGCGCAAGATCGGCCTAGCATGGAGGAGTGACATCCCGCATTGGCGTCATGGGCGGCACCTTCGACCCGATCCATCATGGCCACCTGGTGGCTGCGAGCGAGGTCGCCGACACGTTTGCCCTCGATGAGGTCATCTTCGTGCCGGCGGGGCAGCCGTGGCAGAAAAGCGATCAGGTCGTGTCCGCTGCCGAGGACCGGTACCTGATGACAGTCATCGCTACCGCGTCGAACCCGCGCTTCACCGTGAGCCGGGTCGACGTCGATCGCGATGGCCCCACCTATGCCGTGGACACCCTGCGCGACCTCAACGCCAGATATGGCGACAAGGCCGATTTGTTCTTCATCACCGGCGCCGACGTCCTCGCCAAGATCCTCTCGTGGAAGGACGCCGATCAGCTGTTCGGGATGGCCCAGTTCATCGGGGTGACGCGTCCCGGCTTCCAGCTGTCCGACGCCCATCTGCCGGCCGACGCGCCGGTCAGCCTGGTGCCCGTTCCCGCGATGGCCATCTCGTCGACGGACTGCCGTAACCGGGTCGCCGCCGGCCAGCCGATTTGGTACCTGGTGCCAGATGGTGTGGTGCAGTACATCACCAAACATCACCTTTATCGCGAGCCGATGGCACCGACGATGTGAGACCCTAGAGGCACGGACCGAACCAAAGGAGAAATGTGCCCGCTACCGAGCGAGCAGTGGAGATGGCGCTGACCGCCGCCCAGGCTGCTGCCGACAAGAAGGCCGAGAAGATCACCATCCTCGATGTGTCCGAGCATCTCGTCATCACCGACGTGTTCGTGCTGGCCTCTGCGCCCAACGAGCGTCAGGTGCAGGCCATCGTCGATGCCATCGAAGAAGCGCTGCTCCTCATGCCGGAGAAGGCCAAGCCGGTGCGCCGCGAGGGGGAGCGGGCAGGTCGATGGGTGCTGCTGGACTTCAACGACATTGTCGTGCATGTCCAGCACAGTGACGAGCGCGAGTTCTATGCGCTGGACCGGCTCTGGAAGGACTGCCCCCACATCGAGTTCGTCGATCGGGCGCTCATCTCGTGACCACGATCATCCTGTGGCGGCACGGCAACACGGACTGGAACAACCAACAGCGTTTTCAGGGCCAAACCGACGTCCCGCTCAATGAGCGCGGCCTCACCCAGGCCGTCGCCGCCGCAGGACGGTTGGCCGCGCTGAATCCCGATCTGGTGGTGACCAGTGACCTGAGCCGTTGCGCCGCCACCGCCGCCGCCCTGGGCGATGCCACCGGTCTGCCGGTGGAACGCGACGTGAGACTGCGCGAGCGCTGCTTCGGTGAGTGGGAGACCCTGACCCGCAGCGAGGTCGCGCAGCGGTTCCCCGAGGCGTGGGCACGCTGGCTTTCCGGCGATCCTCACCCCGGCTGCGGCATCGAGCCCATCGCCGACCTGGGCAAACGGATGGCCGAGATGATCCGGCACACCGCCGAGCGGGTGCCCGGTAAGACCGCGGTTCTGGTCACTCATGGCGGCTCCACCAAGTGGGGCATCGGCGCATTGCTCGGCTGGCCCGAGGAGACCGTGGAAACACTGCGCGGCATGGGCAACTGCCACTGGGCCAGGCTGCAGCATGACACCGAGCGCGGCTGGTTGCTCGTCGGGTACAACCTGGGCGTCCCGTGACTGCGGCTGCCGCAGTGGCTACGCCCTTGGTCACAACTTGGGCGCTAAGGCGCGTTCGCGCAACGACGGCCCGACAGGTAGCGTCCGAGCTGTTATGACTAGGCAACTGCGTTTCCTCATCATGGGTGCACTGGTCACCGGAGTGTTCGCGGCAGGCTGCGCCCAGGCCAACCCGGAGGGCAGCACAGTGACACCCGACCCCTCGGCCACGTCCGGCTCCTCGGCGACCCCGAAGGTTCCGCCACTGACCGCGACACCTCTTCAGCCAACCAAGGCCAGCACCAGCGAGGTCACCCTCACCGGGATGGTCGAGCGGATAGATCTCGAAGGCGGCTGCACAGTGCTGCGCGCAGACACCAACAAAACCTTTGAGCTGATGGGTGGTGACCCCAACATCCTCAAGTCCGGCGCGCGCGTCACCGTCACAGGCAAGATCCGAACAGACCTGTCGACCATCTGCCAGATGGGACCGGTGTTGGAGGTTACCTCGTCACAGCCCGCGTGATCGGCTAACGTGCCGACATGCCCATCGTGGTCGTCACCGACTCCACCGCCTACCTGCCGGCCAGTGCCGAGTCGGCCGGAGTGACCGTAGTGCCGCTGCACGTGGTCATGGGAGGTGTCTCCGGGCGTGAAGGCATCGAAATCGACCCGGCCTCGGTGGCCAAGGCGCTGAGCCCCCCGCCGGACAAGGGCAAACGAGTCACCGTCTCGACCTCCCAGCCGACGCCGGGGGAGTTCGCCGCTGTCTACCGCAAGCTGTTCGCGGCCGGGGCTGAGGGCATCGTCTCGGTACACCTGTCAGCCGCGCTGTCGGGCACCCTCACCGGCGCGGAAGCCGCCGCTGAAGCCGCAGACGGCCCGGTCGCCGTCGTCGATTCCCGGTCGGCCGGAATGGGTCTGGGGTTCGTCGCGCTGGCCGCAGCGGCCGCCGCGAAGAAGGGCAAGGACCTCGACGGCGTGAGGGATGCCGCGCTGGAGGCGGTCGCCAACACTTCGACATTCTTCTATGTAGATACTCTTGAGCATCTGCGCCGAGGTGGGCGCATCACCGCGGTTTCGGCGTTGCTGGGGACGGCTTTGGCCGTCAAGCCGCTCCTCGAAGTCGTCGAAGGCAAAATCACGCTGCGGGACAAGGTTCGCACCGCAGGGCGGGCGCTGGAGCGCCTCGTCGCGCTCGCCGAGGAGGCCGCTGGGCAGGGCGAGGTCGACGTCGCCGTGCACCACCTGGCCGCACCCGAGCGCGCAGCGCAGCTCACCCAGGCCCTCGAAGGCCGCCTGTCCGGCCGGATCCGCGCGTTCTATACCAGCGAGGTAGGGGCCGTGGTCGCCGCCCATGTGGGGCCGGGACTGGCCGGCGTCGTGGTGCATCGGCACCCGAGCCAGCCCGCCGCTGCCCAATAACAGATCCAGAGGGGTGCTGGAGAGTTATCCCCAAGCCCTCGGCTGTCCACAGCCCGAGTGGCCGACAGCCGGGCCGAAATCGTTGCGCGCTCTAGCGTTTCGGGCGTGCGCAAGCCGTATGAGCCGACCGCCGAGCCCACGCGCCTCGGCGGGATGTCCGCTTTTGATCCCGGCAGGCGAGGCCTTCGGGTGCTGGCCGCCATCGCCGCGGCCGTGGCGCTGGGCGCCGCCTATCTGGTGTGGCAGGCACAGCCCGATCCGGTGACCGTGCCGATGCTGGCCACCACCATGGCCAGCGGCCAGCCCAATCCGGCCGAGCTCGTCGTGGCCGTCTCCGGTCAGGTTCAGCGGCCGGGCCTGGTGCGCCTGCCGGCCGGGGCGCGGGTGGCCGATGCGCTGCAGGCGGCCGGGGGCGCGCTGCCCGGCACCGATCTGAGCGCGGTAAACCTCGCCCGCAAGGTCGTCGACGGCGAGCTCATCGCCATCGGCGTCGTCGTCACCGGTGCCGCGCAGGCGGGTCCGCTCAATCTCAACACCGCCACCCTCGCGCAGCTCGACGCCCTGCCCGGGGTCGGCCCGGTGCTGGCCCAGCGCATCATCGACATGCGCGCCAAGCGAGGCGGGTTCACCAAGGTTGACGAGCTGCGCCAGGTGGACGGGATAGGCGAGGAAACCTTTGCCCGCCTTAAGGATTTGGTGGTGGTCTGATGGACCTGCGCCTTGCTCCGACCGCGCTCGGCTGCTGGGCCGCGGCCCTGACCACGCTGCACCTGGGCTGGCGCGCCGGGCTCGGCCTGCTCGGGCTGGCGTTGCTTGCGGCCGGGATGGTGAGCCGGATCCGGCCGGGCTGGCGCTGGATTGCCCTGGCCTCGGTCGCGGGGGCGCTGTGCGGCGCGGCGGCCGTCTGCGCTCAGCTGCCGGCCCGCTCCGACCCGGAGGTGGCGCGGCTGGTGGCACAGCGAGGCACCGAGTCGGTGATGCTGACCATCCGCGACGATCCCCGACTGGCGGCGCAAAGCGTTGGGCAGCAACGGCTTTGGGTGGTGAAGGCGACCCTCGACCGGCCGGGCTCGCCGCGGGTGGTGGTGCTCGCGAGTCACGACGGATGGCGCGGTCTGCTTCCGGGGCAACGGGTCTCGGCATCGGTCCGGTTTGGAGCCGCACGCGGTGCGGACCTCACCGCGGCGGTGCTCTCCACCAATTCGGGTGCGACCCCGATCGGTGAGCCACCCTGGATCCAGCGCGCTGCCGGGCGGTTGCGGGCCGGTCTGCAACGGGCATGTGCGCCGCTGCCCGATCGGCCCGGAGGATTGGTGCCAGGGCTGGTCATCGGCGACACCAGCGCGCTGGATCCCGTGCTGGAGGAGGAGTTTCGGGCGGCCGGCCTCACCCACCTGGTGGCCGTCAGCGGCAGTAACGTCGCGATCGTCGTGGGGCTGGTGGTGCTGATGGCGCGCTGGGCAAGGCTTGGGCCCGGTCCGGCGGCCTTGGTCGCGGCGCTCGCGGTGATGGGGTTTGTGGTCCTGGTTCGCCCGTCGCCCAGCGTGCTCAGAGCGGGGCTCATGGGCGGCATCGGGCTGATCGCCTTGGCCAGCGGGCGTCGCCGGGCCGCGCTACCCGCGCTCAGCGCCGCCGTCATCGGCCTGATCGTGCTCGATCCCGAGCTGGCCGGGGAAGCGGGCTTCGCGTTGTCGGTGCTGGCCACCGGCGGCCTGCTGCTGCTCGCGCCACCTATCCGGGATCGATTGCGGGCCAAGGGTTTTCCCGCTGGCGTGGCCGAGGCGCTGGCCATCCCGGCCAGTGCTCAGCTGGCCTGCGCTCCGGTGATCGCTGGGCTGTCGGCAAGCGTGAGCCTGGTGTCGGTTCCGGCGAATCTGCTTGCCGTGCCAGCGGTAGCGCCGGCCACGATCAGCGGGGTGGCCGCAGCCGTCATCTCGCCGGTGTGGCCCGCGGCCGCGGAGTTCCTGGCCTGGCTTAGTGGTTGGCCTGCGTGGTGGCTGGTTTGGGTGGCGCGCAGCGCTGCCGCCGTCCCGGCGGGCGCAGTGCCGTGGCCCGGCGGGGTCGGGGGTGGGCTGCTGCTCGCTGCGCTCACGGCCCTGCTGATCCTTGGCTTTCGAAGCCGGGTGGTGCGGCGGTTGGTGCTGGTGACCGGGCTGGCTGCCATGGTTGGAGCGGTGCCGGTGCGCCTGCTGGCACCGGGTTGGCCTCCGCCCGGCTGGGTGATGGTGGTTTGCGATGTCGGGCAGGGCGACGCGGTGGTGCTGAACGCGGGCGGCGGAGCGGTGATCCTCGTCGACACCGGGCCCGACCCGAGAGCCCTGACCGAATGCCTTGCCGATCTCGACATCACCTCCCTTCCCCTGGTCCTGCTGAGCCACTTTCACCTCGATCACATCGGTGGTCTCAGCGCGGCATTGCCCTATCACCCGGGCCAAATCGTCACCGGGGTCTGGCCGGAGCCTGCGCCGGGCCGGGAAGCCGTGCACCTTGCCGCGGCGCAGGCGCACATCCCCATCGCCGAAGCGCCGCCCCACGCGGTCTGGACTGTCGGACAAGTGACGCTGCGCGTGCTTGCTACCGCACCGCTTCACGGCACCAGGTCAGATCCCAACAACAACTCGCTGGTGCTCTTCGGCCAGATTCGCGACGTGGGCATCGCGCTGCTGGGCGATGCCGAGACCGAACAGCAGCGCATGCTGCACGCCGACAACCCTTCCCTGACCGCGGATGTGGTCAAGGTGGCCCACCACGGCTCGGCCTACCAGGAGCCCGCGTTGCTTGAGGCGATGCGGGCCAAGCTGGCCGTCGTCTCGGTGGGCGCCGGAAACGACTACGGCCACCCCAATCCGGCTCTGCTGGCATGGTGGCAACGCACCGGCACCCGGGTCATGCGCACGGACCTCGATGGCGCGATCGCAGTCTCGGCCGGGACTGCAGGGCTGCAGATGTCGACAAAATGACTCTGTCCAATGTGGAAACGAGCGCTCAGCGCTGCGCCGGACCGCCCTGGGCCGCCAGCCGCGCGGGATCGTGGGAGAAAACCAAAGGTGCGGGCAGGCTGGGGCGAACATGATCAGTTGGCTTGCTCGCGCTCGCGCTCGCGACGGGCGCGGGCTGGTCGCCTGCGTGGAACGGGTTGCAGGAAACGGGGGAGGAAGACGGCACTGGGTCGGTCACGCCTACCACGGTACCCCGTCGCTACGACACTTTAACGATCCGCCGAGGATTACCTTCCGCCCCGAGGGCGTGGCCGGCCTCGGCGGGCTCTGCCGAGAGCTCGCGCTGGCCGACCGCTTCGGCCCGGGATGGACGAGATCCTCATCCATCCCGGGCCGACGGCGATCCGGTGGCGGCTACGGCTGAACTGAGCTGCAACAAACCTGCAAACGCCAAGCCTTGTCTTACGGAAAGCGATTTCCATACGCTGATGTCTGCCGTGAGGAGGCGACTATGCGCTGGATGCCGTTCCGCCATGCACCGTCAAGGCCGATCATGGGGGCCGTCGCTGCGGCGGTCGCCGTGGCGGTGGCTCTGTTCGCCATCAGCAGCGTTTCGGCGGCCACGCTCTTTGCCGACGACTTCGAAGACGGCAACTCCACCGGCTGGACCACCTCCGGCGGCACCTGGTCGGTCACCACCGACGGAAGCAGGGTGCTGAGCCAAACCGGTACCAGCTCGGACGCGAGAGCCCGCGCCGGATCGTCCTCGTGGACCAACTACACCGTGACCGCCCGGGTCAAGCCCACCGCTTTCAACGGATCCAGCCGGTTCGTGGCCGTGCTTGCGCGCGCCCAGTCGAACACGAGCTACTACTACCTGACCCTGCGATCCACCAACACCATCGAGCTGAAAAAGCTCGTGGGCGGCTCCTCCACGACGCTGGCGACCGGCTCGTTCACCGTCACGACCGGCACCTGGTACACGGTGGCGCTCTCGGTGGCCGGATCCAGCCTGACCGGTTTGGTGAACGGCACGGCAAGGCTGAGCGCGGTGGACACCCAGTTCGCCAGCGGCGGGATCGGCGTGGCCACCTACTTCGCGTCGGCGTCCTTTGACGATGTGTCCATTTCGGATGGTACGACACCCAGCTCGCCACCGCCGACGCCGTCAGCGAGCCCCTCGCAGAGCCCCTCACCCAGCCCGTCGTCGAGCCCGCCGCCGGCTGGATCGATCATCGTGGCGAAGGACGGCACGGGCAACTTCACCACTGTCCAGGCGGCAGTGAATGCGGTGCCCGCCAACAACACCACCCGCCGGACCATCAGCATCAAGGCCGGCACCTACCGGGAGCTGGTGACCATCCCGGCCAACAAGCCCTTCATCTCGTTCATCGGAGCCACGGGCAACGCCGCCGATGTGGTCATCACCTATGACAACGCCAGCGGCACAACGAAACCGGACGGCAGCGGCACCTACGGCACGACCGGCAGCTCCTCGGTCATGATTGATGGCAACGACTTCATCGCCCGCAACCTCACCTTCTCCAACTCCTTCGACGAGGCGGCGCACGATTTCAGCGCGGAGCAGGCGGTCGCCGTCACCACCCGCGGTGACCGGCTGATCTTCGACAACGTTCGCTTCCTTGGCAACCAGGACACCTTGCAGCCCAGCTCGCCCAACACCGCCACGGTGAGCCGGGCCTATTACCGCAACTGCTATGTGGAAGGGGATGTGGACTTCATCTTCGGCCGTGGCACAGCGGTATTCGACCGGTGCGAGATCCGCTCGCTCAACCGTGGATCGTCGAGCAACAACGGGTATGTGACGGCGGCGTCGACCACGAACACGAATCCGTATGGCTACCTGTTCTTCCAGTGCCAGCTGACTTCCGCCTCCGGCGTCGCGGCGCAAAGCGTCCATCTTGGACGGCCGTGGCATCCCAGCGGCGATGTCAATGCCATCGCACAGGTGCTGTACCGGGAATCCACGATGGGTGCGCACATCAAGAGCTCGCCGTGGACCGATATGTCGGGCTTCTCGTGGCGTGATGCGCGCTTCTTCGAGTACCACAACACCGGACCCGGCTCGCCGATCACCGCAGATCGGCCCCAGTTGCCCGACGCGAGCGCGCCCAACTTCACCGCACAGCGCTACCTGGCCGGCTCCGACGGCTGGAACCCCATTTCCTGACCGCGTGCAGGCCATGTGTCGGTGATTTGACCTTTCGTGTGACGCGTCGCGCCCTGAGGGTGACTGGGCTACGGGTCGCCGTGCGACGATGGCGGTGTGAGTCAGGCTTCGTCCCCCCAACTGACCCCGGTGCTGCTGGTACTCGGCGACGAGGAGCTGCTGGTGTCCCGCGCCGTGGCCGATGCTGCCGCGCGCGCCAAGGTCGTCGACCCCGATACCGAGGTGCGCGAGTTCGACGCCTCGACGTTGCTGCCCGGCGAGCTTGCCGGTCTGCTCAGCCCGTCGCTGTTCGGCGGCAACCGGGTCGCTGTGCTGCGCGGAGGGCAGGACGCCAAGAAGGATCTGGTGGCCGTAATCCTCGACTATGTGAAGGCGCCCGACCCCGACGTCACGCTCGTGATCACCCACGCGGGTGGGGCCAAGGGCAAAGCGTTCGCCGACAGTCTGGTCAAGGCCGGGGCTGAAGTGGTTCCGGCGGCGAAACTGAGCAAGCACCGCGACCGCGTCGACTTCGTCACCGCGGAGTTCCGCCGGCTCGGCGGCAAGTGCGGCAATGACGCGGCCGAGGCGCTGATCGAAGCGGTGGGCCACGACCTGCGAGAGCTGGCGGCGGCGTGCTCGCAGCTGGTGGCGGACACGGGCGGAAGGGTGGATGTCGCCACCATCGGGCGTTACTACAAGGGCAAGGCCGAGGTCAGCGGGTTCACGGTGTCCGACGCCGCGGTGGCCGGGGACGTCCCGGCGGCCCTGGAAGCGCTGCGCTGGGCCTTGCATGCGGGGGTTGATCCGGTACCGATAGCCGATGCGCTCGCCGACGGCGTCCGCACCGTGGCAAGGGTGGCTTCCGCCGGCCGTGGCAGCGCCTTCCAGCTCGCGTCGACGCTGGGCATGCCCGCCTGGAAAATCGAGAAGGCGCAACGGCAGGCCCGCGGCTGGACACCCGAGGGCCTGGTCGCCGCGATGCAAGCCGCAGCCGTGTGCAACGCCGACGTCAAGGGTGGCGCGGAGGATCGTGGTTATGCGCTGGAGCGCACCATCATGGCGTTCGCGGCGGCCCGCCAGGGCGGTGCGAAATGACCGTGGTGCGCTCGCGCCGGGCCGGCATCGGCGCGCAGGAGGCGAAGAACCGCCCCCTTTACGCCCGGGTGCTCGGGCTCCAATACCTGCGGCCAAGCGGCCTGCTGTGCTTCCTGTTCTTCGAGGGCGCCATCGCCCTGGCGGTGCTGCTGGCCCTGGCCGAGCTGGTGAGCTGGTGGGTGGTCGCCGCGCTGCCCGCAGCGGTGGCGGCCATGGTCAAGCTGAACGATGTGATCGCGGGGGCGATCGCCTATGCCGGCGCGGCCAGGCGCACCAAGGCCCTCGGCCGCGCCGCTGTCCCGCGCCGGGCCCACGCCGACGCGGCCGAGCCTGCCCCGGCCCCCGCCGACGAGCCGGTCGGCTCGCCCAAACAACGCGCCCGGCAAGCCGCCACCCGCCGCTACGAGTAGGGATACGCCAAAAGCCCGACCCTCGAAGAGGACCGGGCTGGAAGCTTGATAGCTCAGGCGGAGATTGCTGCGGCCTTCTTGGCGATGGCCGACTTGCGGTTCGCAGCCTGGTTCTTGTGGATGACGCCCTTGCTCACGGCACGGTCGAGCTTGCGCGAGGCGTCGCGGAAGGCCGCGGTCGCGGTCTCGGCGTCGCCGTTGGCGGCGGCCTCGTGGAACTTGCGGACAGCCGTCTTCAGGGCCGACTTGACCGACTTGTTGCGCAGCCGAGCCTTCTCGTTCTGCTTGTTGCGCTTGATCTGAGACTTGATGTTCGCCACGCGACAGCCTTCGTCCTGCTCGTCAGTGATTGCCTGATGGTTGCTTACTTTTGATTACTCGCCCAAGGGACCAACGCCAAACGGGCATCGGTCGCGACGTGCCAGATTACCAGGTGGGCAGAGTCCGGACCAAACCGTCATGCCCAACCCTGTCTCCGGGCCAGCCAGCGGCCGGTCAAATCTGCGTAATAGCGCTGGTGGCCCCGCACGGCGGGGGAGGTGTCGATCTCGGGGCGCGCGCCGGAGTAGCGGTAGTAGCCAAGGATCGCCGCCAGCCCCGCGTCCAGGGCGTCCGGCGGCAGGTTGACCGCCAGGGGGTGCTCGGCGAAGAGGGTGTCGACGTCCAGGCCGCCGGCCTCGGCCGAAATCAGCACGGTGAGCAGGTCGAACCAGGGCGGGCCGTGGCCGAGGAAGTTCCAGTCGCAGATCCACGCCGTGCCGGCGGAGTCGATGAGCAGGTTGTCGAGACGCAGATCACCGTGGACAAAGGTGGTGCTTTCCCGGGTCAGCTCGTCGAACCGGGCCTCCAGCGCGATGAGGGCATCACGCTGCGGGTCTGGGCCGGCCTGGCCGGAACGCCATTGGCTCAGCGCGTGGTCGAGCACATTGCTGAACGGATCTAGTTGCAGCGCAAGGATTTGCGGCACCGGCTCGGCCAGCGCTCGAGCGGCGGCGGTCAGCGCGTCCAGGCACTCATTCAGCTCGGGGAGCGACCACGGCAGGGAAGGGGTACGCGCACCGGCGACCGCATCGAAGCAGAGCACGACATGATCGGCCAGCTCGCCGCTCCAGCGCAGGGCAGCGGTGGGGATGCCGGGCGGCAGCGCGGCTGTGACCTTGGCCTCTTGCGCATACCACTGCGCCACCTCGATGGAGAGGTGCGCGGCTTTGACGAAATGCTGGGTGCCATCGACGGTGGTGAGCAGGGCGGCGAAGCCGGGGGTGAAGCCGCAGCCGCTGACCGATGCCCCCACCACAGGCGCGCCAAGGCGTGCCTCGAGCGCGGAGCGCAGGGCGGACGGCAGGTCGTCCCACGACGGGCGTTGCGCGGTGGCGTCGTAGGGAACGGCTGGGAGGAGCAGCTGCGTCATGCCAGCGATGATGCAAGATCTGCCGAGCGCGCGGCTACCGGTTTATCCGGCGGCAACCATGCGGAGCGACATGGGACCATAGAGTGTCACGCACCGCTTCAGCGAATCGCTCTAGGAACGGACCACTGTGCCACCGACGTTTGGCTCGAATCAGCCCGGCGCCACTGAACCTGCCGCCATCCGCAACTTCTGCATCATCGCTCACATCGACCACGGTAAGTCGACCTTGGCCGATCGGATGCTGCAGCTGACCGGGGTCGTCGACCCACGTTTGATGCGCGCGCAGTACCTGGATCGCATGGACATCGAGCGTGAGCGCGGCATCACGATCAAGAGCCAGGCCGTGCGCATGCCCTGGACCATCCAGGAGGGTGAGCGCACCGGAGAGCACGCCGTTCTCAACATGATCGACACCCCGGGGCACGTGGACTTCACCTACGAGGTTTCGCGCAGCCTGGCGGCGTGTGAGGGCGCGGTGCTGCTGGTCGACGCGGCGCAGGGCATCGAGGCGCAGACGCTGGCCAACCTGTACCTGGCGATGGAGAACAACCTCACCGTCATCCCGGTGCTCAACAAGATCGACCTCCCGGCGGCCCAGCCCGACAAGTACGCCGAAGAGCTGGCCCACCTGATCGGCTGCGACCCCGACGACTGCATCCGGGTGTCCGGCAAGACCGGCCTGGGCGTGCCATATCTGCTCGACGAGATCGTGCGCCAGCTGCCCTCGCCGGTCGGCGACGCGTCCGCGCCCGCCCGTGCGATGATCTTCGATTCTGTGTACGACATCTACCGAGGCGTCGTCACCTACGTCCGGGTGATCGACGGCAAGATCGAGGCGCGTGACCGGATCAAGATGATGTCCACCGGGGCCGTGCACGAGCTGCTGGAGCTGGGCGTCATCTCGCCGGAGCCGGTCAAGTCCAAGGCGATCAGCGTCGGCGAGGTGGGCTACCTGATCACGGGCGTGAAAGACGTGCGCCAGTCACGGGTCGGCGACACGGTGACCATCAACTCGCGTCCGGCCAAGGATGCGCTGGGCGGTTACAAGGATCCCAAGCCGATGGTCTACTCGGGCCTGTACCCGCTGGACGGCTCGGATTATCCCGACCTGCGCGAGGCGCTGGACAAGCTCAAGCTCAACGACGCCGCGCTGGTCTACGAGCCGGAGTCCTCGGCCGCGCTGGGGTTCGGCTTCCGCTGTGGCTTCCTCGGCCTGCTCCACCTGGAGATCATCCGTGAGCGCCTCGAGCGCGAGTTCAACCTCGAGCTCATCTCGACCGCGCCCAACGTGGTCTATCGCGTGATCATGGAGGACGGGTCGGAGGTGACCGTCACCAACCCGAGCGAGTACCCGACGGGCAAGATCGGTGCGGTGCACGAGCCGACGGTGCGGGCGACCGTGTTGACCCCCAACGACTTCGTCGGCGCGGTGATGGAGCTCTGCCAGGGCCGGCGGGGATCCTTGCTGGGCATGGATTACCTCTCGGCCGACCGGGTCGAGCTCCGGTACACGATGCCGCTCGGTGAGATCATCTTCGACTTCTTCGACCAGCTCAAGTCGCGCACCAAGGGCTACGCGAGCCTTGACTACGAGCCCAGCGGCGAGCAGGAGGCCGACCTGGTCAAGGTCGACATTCTGTTGCAGGGCGAGGCGGTCGACGCCTTTTCCGCGATCGTGCACAAGGACAAGGCTTACGCCTACGGCACGACGATCGCGGCGAAGCTGCGCGAGCTGATTCCGCGCCAGCAGTTCGAGGTGCCGATCCAGGCGGCCATCGGCTCGCGGGTCATCGCCCGCGAGACGATCCGGGCCATCCGCAAGGACGTGCTTGCCAAGTGCTACGGCGGTGACATCAGCCGCAAGCGCAAGCTGCTGGAAAAGCAGAAGGAAGGCAAGAAGCGCATGAAGATGGTGGGCCGGGTGGAGGTACCCCAGGAAGCCTTCATCGCGGCTCTGTCCACTTCGGAATCACCAGACAGCAAGTCCAAGAAATAGTCGTGATAGGGCACTGCTTTCGCTGCGGGCAGCTGCTGCCGCAGGCGCTGCCGGCGGTCTGCGGTGGATGCGGTTACGAGCAGTATCTCAACGCCCGCCCCACCGGCAGCCTCGTCGTGACCGACGATGCGGGGCAGATTCTGTTGCTGCGCAGGGCGCGCGAGCCTGGGCTGGGGCTGTGGGAGACGCCGGGCGGGTTCTGCGACGCCTGGGAGCAGCCCGCCGACGCGGCCGTGCGGGAGGGGCTCGAAGAGCTTGGGGTGCAAGTCATCCTGGGCGAGTTCCTGGGCATGTTCGTCGGCAGCTACCCCTTCCAGGGCGAGGTTTTTCCGGTACTGGATTGTTTCTGGCGTGCCACGCTGCCCGCCGGCGCCCGGCTGAAGCTGGATCCGGCCGAGTCGACGCAGGCGCGCTGGTTCGATGCGGCGGCGCCACCACCGTTGGCGTTCAGCACGATGATCCATGCGGTTCATGCCGTCGCACTGGTGCTTAAGTCCTAAAAAGGCGACTTGTCCGAGTAACTGGTTGATCAGGTGGTCGTTACCCAGAGTGCAGTTGTTATACCGCTTTCGCCCGATATGAGGCAATTGCGGGTCCAAAGTCGCACAAGGAGTGACGATGCAGATTAAGAAGGCCGGAGTCGTCGCCACGGGCGCTCTCGCGACCGTAGCGGTCATGGGGGCTCCTGCCGCTGCGGCACCCTCGATGGATGCCACAGCACTTACCAAAGCCAGCACGATGAACCTCGCCCGCGGCGGTGGCTGGGACGCACCTTGGGACCAGGATACGCAGTCCCTTCTCGCCATCGGCTCAGGCTCGGTGGCGCAGATTGCCGCGTGGCAGTTCTGTGGCTCGTCCGCAGTCGGCGGCGTCGTGGGCTTGACGCTCGACCTCGACTCACCCAACACGCTTGTTGGTGACTGCAACAATGGCAACATCAAGCTCAACCAGGACACCAACCCTGCTGTGATCTCCGTGCTCAACGACTCTGCGGTGTCGATCGCGACTTGGCAGGCCTGTGGCTCCACGGTGGGTGCTGGCATCGGCGTCATCAACGCGAGCCTGCAGTCGCCCAGCACGGTGGTGGGTAACTGCAGCAATGGCAACATCCTGATCGGCCGTGAGCACAAGTGGGAAGACGACCACGGCGACGACCACGGTGACCACGGCGACCACAACGGTTACCACAAGTCGGCTCGTGGCGGTTACGGCCACCACGAGGAGTCCTCCACCGTCACCTCGGAGCTGGTCCGCCAGGCCACCACCAAGGTTTCGCAGAGCAAGAAGGACGCCGCCAAGGACGCCCGCACCGCGTGGGCGAACCGTAAGGCGGATGGCAAGTCCAAGAACGTGACCCCGCAGGCCCGCAACGGCTGGGCGGCTCCGTGGGACCAGGACTCGCAGTCGGTGGTCTCGGTCGGCTCCGGCTCGGCCGTCACCGCGCTGACCTGGCAGGCCTGTGGCAGCGACTCCGTCTTCGGTGTCGTGGGCGCCGTCGTCACCGTTACCTCGCCGGCGACGGTGTGGGGCGACTGCGACAACGCCAACGTTTGGATCGACCAGGACGACCCGACGGCGCTCGTCTCCGTGCTGGACAACTCGCGGGTCAGCCTCCTGGACTGGCAGAACTGTGGCTCCACCACCGTTTCCGGCATCATCGGAGTCACGGCCAACCTTTCCTCGCAGAACACCGTCTTCGGCAACTGCAACAACGCCAACACGGTCATCAGCTGACCTCGCGGCAACGTTTCGCGTAGGGCGGGTCGCGCCAGCGGCCCGCCCTACTGAATGCTTATAGAGGAGTGACGATGCAGATAGGCAAGGCGGGAGTTGTCGCCGCCGGTGCACTGGCAACGGTGGCGGTCATGGGATCCGCCGCGGCTGCTGCGCCCGCGACGAACGTGGTGATGGACAAGTCCACCCCCACAACGGCTCTGACGATGGGCAAGTCGGCGCTGTCGATGAAGGCGCCCTGGGACACCGTGCAACAACCGCTCATCACCATCGGAGTCGGCAGCTCCGCCAAGTTGGTGCCCTGGCAGATCTGCGGCTCCAACGCGGTAGGCGGAGTCGGTGCGGTGGCTTCGGCATCGAGCGCCAACACGGTCATCGGCGACTGCTACAACGCCAACGTCTTGCTCAAGCAGGACACGACCTCCGGAATCATCTCGATCCTCGATGACACGTCAGTATTGGCGTTGCCCTGGCAGGTCTGTGGCTCCAACGCGGTGGCCGGGGTGGGTGCCACGGTGTCCGTCGGCACCCCGAACACGGTGACCGGCGACTGCTACAACGCCAACAACATCATCCTTGAGCCGGACGGCGAGAGCCCCGACAACGGAACCTTGCTGTCGCTGCTGAGTGGCTCGATCGTCAGCGTCGCGCCTTGGCAGGTCTGTGGCTCCAGCGCGGTCGCCGGGCTCGGCGCGGTCGTCGCCGCGAACTCGCCCACGACGGTGCTTGGCGATTGCGTCAACGCGACCGCCGACATCGAGCCGCGGGAAAACCCAGCGGAGATCCCGCTCCTGAGCAACCTCGACCTGACGCTGCTGCCATTCCAGTTCTGTGGCGAGAACGGCCCGGTTTCCCTGGTGGGCCTGGTCATTCCGATCAACAGCCCAGCACTGGTAGCCGGGGAGTGTATCTCTCACGCTTAACCTGTGAACGACACAAAAGAGGGGCGCCGTGGGCGCCCCTCTTTTTCTGTTACCTCAGCCAGGGCACGGCGCGGTCGAGGAGGCCTCGCTCGCGTAGCTCTTTGCGCAGCGGGATCTCCTCGTCAACGAAACCGTCCCAATTGACGCCCCAGTGGTTGGCGGTGTGGGTGGCCTCGCCCAGCAGCTGACGCTGCACCGGCGTGCGGTTGGCCCACCACGGGCTCGACATGTCGATGGGCATGTCGTCCAGCGGGCGGATCCAGCGGTACGTGTAGCCGATGAACAGCAGCTTGCGGGTGATCGTCGACAGGTTGGTGGAACGCGAGTGCCACAACCGGCGGTCGAAGATGAAGCAGTCGCCCGGGTTCGCCGTGATCTCGACGGTGCCGTCCGGGTCGGGGTTGTGCACCTTGGTGTCGGCGGGGCGGGCCAGCGAATTCTGCAGGTGCCCACCCGGGATGACCTTGGTGGCGCCCCGGCCGGTCTCGGACATGTCCGAGATCACGTAGGCGACCTTCAGCGAGAACATCGGCCGCGGCAGGTTCGGGTCCATCGTCTCGGGGTCGGAATTCTGCCTGTACCCGTCCTGATGCCAGCCCCAGTAAGGCTTCTCGGGCTCAGCCGCTGGCGGCGTGACGTCGAGATGGTTGTGATGGGTGTAGATGTTCCAGCCGGCCAGCCCCCACATGTAGCGGAAAACGGGGCCGTGGGTCAGCAGGTCACCGAAGAGGTCGTCGCGCGTCAGGAAGCCGAGCAGGTGGACGGTGCCGTCCTTGGAGCCGCGCCCGGCCGCGATCTCCTCCGCGTAAACCCGGTCCATGGCGTCTTCGAGGCGCTGCCGGTGGTCCTCGGTCAGGACATTACGAAGCAGGAGAAAGCCCTGGTCGTGGAATTCCTGTCGATCTGCCTCGGAGATCGGCTCGTAAGCGGTCTCTTCGACTTGGGGGGTGATAGTCATTGGCTCCCCTAGCGGATGGGCACTAGAAGAGCCGATAGTAACTCGCGTTATTTCGCGGGAAGCACCTCGGCTATCACCTGCGGGCTGGCGGGCTCGGTGAGCGCCCACGATCCGCGCTCGGCCGACCACTGCTGGTCGCCAAAGCTCACCTTTGTCACCCCTGTTCGATTGGCGTTGGCCACCATCCAGAGCGCGAGCTGCCAGCCGGTCTTGGCATCTTTTGCCGGTACCAGGATGGTGTGCTGTTCTGTGGTGATTTTCGGCGCTTTGGCCCCAAAATCCTGCTTGAGTCGCTGCACCGCCGCGGTGGCCGCGGCCGCACCCGACTTGGCCGCGCCCGGCGCGGTGTCACAGGCGATGGCGCCGCCCTGCTGGCCGGTCAGCGCTAGGGTCAGCACGAGCGCCTCATCGGCCCACTTCTGGTACGCCTCCGGAAAGGCCGAGCGCTGAACCCGTTGCGCCGCTTCGGTTACCCGCATCCGCTCCCAGCCCTTGATCTTCACCAGCGCGCTGTAGAAGCGTTCCGTCGCGTAGCGGGGATCGAGGATCTGTTCCGGGCTGCCCCAGCCCTGGCTGGGCCGCTGCTGAAACAGGCCGAGCGAGTCGTGATCGTTGCGGTGGCCCAGATCGTCGAGATTGCGCAGCTTCGATTCCTGCAACGCGGCCGCCAGCGCCACCACGATCGCCTGCTCGGGCATGTTGCGCCGGATGCCGACCGCGGCCACGGTCGCCGCGTTGCCCATCTGTTCCGAGTCCAGCCGCACCTCGGTGTCGCCGTTGGCCGCGCAGTTGCTGGACATATCGGGAATGGACAGCCCTTCGCCGAAGTGCTGGCGCGCCAGGTATCCGCCCAGGATGAAAACCAGGGCGAGGAACAGCAGAACAGCTATGGTCGGCCGAGCCCGCACGCAGACACTCTATGTCGGCGGAACCCAGGATGCGGCACGCTTGGCCCGGAAGGCTGCCACGCCTTCGCGTCCCTCGGCGGAGCTGAAGAACTCCAGGGAAAGCGCTGACAGCTCGTTGATGTCCGAAAGGGTCGGGCTGCGGCGCAGCAGCTGCTTGGTGGCGGCCAGCGCGCCCGGCGCACCCAGCACCAGCGAAGCGCACCAGGCGGATACCACCGCGTCGATATCTTCGGCCGCCACCGACGCGTTGACCAGACCGGCCTGCGCCGCCTTCGCGCCGTCGAAGACGTCGCCGGTCAGGTAGAGCTCGGCGGCCGCCCGCGGGGCCAGCCGGGGCAGCACCGTGGCCGAAATCAGCGCCGGGATCACCCCGAGGCGCACCTCGGAGAAGGCGAAGGTGGCCGTGCCGGCACACACCGCGAGATCGGCGGCGGCGATCAGGCCCACGCCGCCGGCCCGGGCCGGGCCGCGTACCACCGCGATGACCGGCTTGGGGCTCTCGGCGACCGCCGCCAGCACATCGCCCATCATGTTCGCGGGCATGTCCCCGCTGGAGGCGGCCGCGGCCGTCTCGGACAGATCCGCGCCCGAGCAGAAGACCGTGCCGGTGTGATCGAGCACCACCACCCGGGTGGCCTCGTCGGTGGCGGCCGCGCTCAGCCCGGCGAGCAGCTCGCGCATCAGGCCGGTGGACAGCGCGTTGCGATTGGCGGGGGAGTCCAACACGAGGGTGGTGATCCCGCCCGCATGGCTGCTCCGAATGTAGGGCATGAGGGCAGACTAGTGGTCATGGCGCAGCTACCTGACGGGGAACCGGTACCCGAGAACGGAATCCTGCCCGAGTCCGCCCTGGCCGGCTTCGGCCGGCGCGGCTTCGGCGTGTACCTGCACGTGCCGTTCTGCGCCAGCCGTTGCGGCTACTGCGACTTCAACACCTACACCGCGAGCGAGCTGGGCGGCGCCGACATCGACGGATACCTCGACGCGATCGAGGCGGAGCTGCGGCTGGCGCGCGGGATAGTGCCCGGACGGCCGGTGGACACGATCTTCGTCGGGGGCGGGACGCCGACCATGCTCAGCCCGGCACAGCTGTGCCGCCTCCTCGACGCGATCAATGCCACCTGGGGCATCGTGGGCGACGCCGAGATCACCACCGAGGCGAACCCGGAATCGGTGACGCCGCAATCGCTTCGCCAGCTTCGCGACGGCGGCTTCACCCGCATTTCGCTGGGCATGCAGTCCGCTTCGGCGCCGGTGCTGCGCATCCTGGATCGCCAGCACACGCCCGGGCGGGCCCCGCAGGCCGCGATCCAGGCGCGCGAGGCCGGATTCACCCACGTCAACCTGGACTTGATCTACGGCACGCCGGGGGAGAGCGCCGACGACTTCGACGAGTCGCTGGATCGGGCGACGGGAGCCGGGGTGGACCATGTGAGCGCCTATTCGCTGATCGTCGAGGACGGCACCCGGCTGGCCGCGCGGGTCCGCCGGGGCGAGCTGGCCGCGCCCGACGACGACGTGGCCGCCGACCGCTACCTGGCTGCCGAGCAACGGCTGACCAAGGCGGGGCTGAACTGGTACGAGGTGTCCAACTGGGCCGCCGATGAGCAGGCCCGATGCCGGCACAACCTGCTCTACTGGCGCGGCGGCGACTGGTGGGGGCTGGGCCCCGGCGCGCACAGCCACGTCGGCGGCGTGCGATGGTGGAATGTCAAGCACCCCAAGCGATATGCGCAACGCCTCGGCGAAGGCAAGTCCCCGGGCCTGGGCCGCGAGATCCTCACCGCCGACCAGCGGCACATCGAGTCGATCCTGCTTGGTCTGCGCCTGGCCGAGGGCCTGCCCACGGCCGGCCTCGATCTGGCGAGGGTGCAGCCGGGCCTGCTGGAAGTCAAAGACGGCCGCGCAACCTTGACGTTGCGCGGCCGGCTAATGGCGGACGCAGTGGTCCGCGATCTGCTTACTTGATGATGTTGATTGAGGCGGGGTAACGGTAGAGCTGGCCCTCGTTGGCCTTGATTCCGGCGATGATGCCGAAGATCACGGCCATCAGGACCCCGATGCCGAGGGTGAGGAAGGTGATAACGAGGCAAATCAGGATAGAGCTGATCACCGAGACGGCTGCCCAGAGGATCTGGAAGTTCAGCGCCGCGACGGCATGTGCGCGAACGGTTGGCGACTCATTGCCCTTGACCAGCATGGCGATCAATGGCGGGAGCCAGCCGAGCCAGCCCACTGTTATGAGGGCAGCACCCGCTCCTCCGAAGTGGGCGACCAATGCCCATGTTTTCTCATCATTGTTGGCATAGCCAACCGGGGCGACGCTGCCACTGATCGGCGGGCCGGCGGAGTAACCTCCACCAGGCGGCGGCGGGGCGGCCGAGTACGGGGCCGACGGCGGAGCACTAGGAGGAGGGCTCGGTGCCGAAGGCGGCGCGACCGGCGGGGACGCAGTAGGATCCTGCGGCACGCCGGGCGGGGTGGGTTCACTCATGCCCGACAGGCTAGGACTAACGATCAAACCGCGCCAGTCAACACACCTGACCGATTCGTGACACTGACACGTAGACTGGCACTCACTACAGTCGAGTGCTAGCCGTGGGTGGAGGTGAAGATGGCGTTGGACGACCGCAAGCTTGACGTGCTGCGAGCCATCGTCGAGGACTATGTCGCGACCCAGGAACCCGTCGGAAGCCGGGCACTGGTGGAGCGGCACTCCCTTGGCGTGTCACCGGCCACCGTGCGCAACGATATGGCGGTTCTGGAGGAAGAGGGCTACATTCGTCAGCCGCACACGTCGGCCGGGCGTGTCCCGACCGATCGCGGTTACCGCCTCTTCGTCGACCGCCTTTCCAAGGTCAAACCGCTTTCGCCGGCCGAGCGCCGGGCGATCGAGCGCTTCCTGGTCGGCGCGGTGGATCTCGACGACGTGGTGCACCGGGCGGTGCGCCTGCTCGCCCAGCTCACCCGGCAGGTCGCCGTGGTGCAATATCCGAGCCTGGCCCGTTCCTCAGTGCGGCACCTCGAGCTTGTCCCGGTGTCTACCACCCGCCTGCTGATAGTCATGATCACCGATACCGGCCGGGTCGAGCAGCGCATCGTCGAGCTGCCCGAGCCCACCTCGGTGGAAGATGTGGAAAACCTCACCCGAGCCCTCAACGAAAAGCTGGTCGGCAGCAAGCTGGTCGACACCCCACCGCTGGTGGCTGAGCTGGCCGAGCAGGCCAACCTCAACCAGCCCGCGATGAACGCGCTGGCGGTGGTGCTCCTGGAGACGCTGGTGGAGCGGCATGAGGAGCGCATCACCATCGCCGGCACGGCCAACCTGGCCCGTTTCCACACCCCGCTCGACCTGGCGGGCTCGCTGCGGCCCGTGCTCGAAGCGCTGGAGGAGGAAGTGATCCTGCTCAAGCTTTTCGATCAGGTCAAGGCTGGGAGTGCGATCGTGCGCATTGGCGACGAGAATGAGGTGGCAGACCTCCGCACGACCTCGGTCGTCAGCACCGGCTACGGTCCAGGAAGTACCGTCGTGGGCGGGCTTGGCGTGCTGGGCCCCACCCGCATGGACTATCCCGCGAACATCGCCACCGTGCGGGCGGTAGCTCGTTACGTCGGCGACCTGTTGACCCAACACTGAGTGACGAAGAGACGGATCACGTGGCCAAGGATTACTACGGCATTCTGGGCGTTCCCCGGGATGCCACCGCGGACGACATCAAGCGGTCATACCGCAAGCTGGCGCGCCAATATCACCCCGACGTCAACGACGACCCGGCGGCCGCGGAGAAGTTCAAGGACATCAACAACGCCTATGAGGTGCTCTCCGACGATCAGAAGCGCCAGATCGTCGACCTCGGCGGCGATCCGCTCAGCCCCGGTGGCGGCGGCATGGGCGGGCCTGGTGGCCCGGGCGGCCCGTTTGTGGGCTTCCAGGACATCATGGACGCGTTCTTCGGCGGCACCGCCGCCCGCGGGCCCCGCCAGCGCACCCGGCCCGGCGCCGACGCGATCCTGCGGCTCGACCTCGATCTGGTCGAGACCTCGTTCGGGGTCGAAGCGCCGATCACCGTCGACACCGCGGTGCTGTGCACCACGTGCGCAGGCGCGGGCGCGGCGGCGGGCACCCATCCGCAGACCTGTGACACCTGTGGCGGGCGGGGCGAGGTGCAGTCGGTGCAGCGCACGTTCCTGGGCCAGGTGGTCTCGTCGCGGCCGTGTGGCGCGTGCTCGGGCTACGGCACGATCATCCCGCATCCCTGCGCGACGTGTGGCGGCGACGGACGCGTGCGCACCCGGCGCAGCCTGACCGTGAAGATCCCGGCCGGCGTCGAGGACGGCATGCGCATCCGCCTGGCCGGACAGGGCGAGGTCGGCCCGGGTGGAGGCCCATCCGGCGATCTTTACGTGGAGATCCACGAGCGCCCGCATGACGTCTACGCCCGCAAGGGCGACGACCTGCACTGCAAGGTGACCGTGCCGATGACGGCGGCGGCGCTGGGCACCAGGCTGACCATCAAGACGCTCGACTCCGAGGAGCTGCTGGAGGTCAAGGCCGGCACCCAGCCCGCCTCCACGCTTCGCATCCGGGGCAAGGGCGTGCCACACCTGCGCGGGCAGGGGCGCGGTGATCTGTTCGTGCACCTCGACGTGCGTACCCCGACAAAGCTTGATTCCACGCAGGAACAGATTCTGCGCGAGTTTGCCCGGATGCGCGGCGAAGAGGTGGCCGAGCTGTCCAAGCAAGGCGGCTTCTTCTCCCGGATGCGAGACGCCTTCAACGGTCACTGATGTCGCTTCCGCTATTTCTGGTCGGCGAGCTGCCATCGGGGGACGAGTTCACCCTCGATGGCCCGGAAGGCCGCCACGCCGCCACCGTGCAGCGCTTGCGGGAAGGCGAGGAGCTGCTCCTTGCCGATGGCAGGGGCGGCATGGCCCAGGCTCGGGTCAAGGCCGTTGCCGGCGCCAGCCTTCTGCTTTCCCTGATTTCTCGTGGGTACGCGGCAAGGCCTGAGCCGGTTCTCACGGTGGCCCAGGGCATCGCCAAAGGCGACCGCGGCGAGCTGGCGGTGCAGGCCATGACCGAGACCGGGGTCGACGAGATCCTGCCGTGGGCCGCCGCCCGCAGCGTGGCGCAGTGGCGCGGTGATCGCGGGTTCAAGTCCCGGGACAGATGGGTGGCCACCGCCCGGGAGGCGGCCAAACAGGCCAGGCGCGCCTGGGTGCCGGTCATCGGCGGCGAACCCGACGTGTCCACCAAGGCCCTGGCCAAGCGACTCGACGCCAACTCGTTGATACTTCACGAAGAAGCGGGTGAAAAACTGTCTACAGTGGAGCTTCCCGCCTCCGGTGAGATCGTCATCGTGATCGGTCCCGAGGGCGGCATCGATGACACCGAGCTTGCGGCGTTTCAGGCCGCGGGCGCGCGTGCGGTGCGGCTGGGCGACAGCGTTCTTCGCACCTCGACCGCGGGGGTGGCCGCGCTTTCGGTTCTCGCGGTCCGGCTCGGGCGCTGGTAGAAACAACTCGTGACCGACTGCCTGTTCTGCCGCATCGTCGCCGGTGAGATCCCGGCGACGGTGGTCCTTGAGACGCCGTCTGTGCTCGCCTTCCGCGACATCCACCCGAAGGCTCCTGTGCACGTGCTTGTCATACCCAAGGAGCACTATGCCGACATCGCCGCGCTGGGTGCCGGCGACACGGCGCTGGCGGGTGAGCTGCTGGCCGGTGTGGCCGCGGTGGCCGAGAAGGAAGGGCTGTTGGGTGATGGGTTCCGGGTGGTCTTCAACACCGGTGAGTCGGTCGGCCAGAGCGTCTTTCACGCCCACGCCCACGTGCTCGGCGGGCAGACATATGGAGATCTATGACTGAGTCGCAGCGCGCCCTGGAGACGATGGTCCGCCAGACCCAGGCCACGGCCCGGGTGCCCGCCTTGAGCGTGGCCTTGCGGCGCAACGATCGTGAGCTGTGGACCTGCCAGGTCGGCACCTCCGGCACCGGCATCGAGCTCAGTGCCGACAGCCGGTTCCGCATCGGCTCGATCACCAAGACCTTCACCGCCGTGCTGGTGATGCAGTGCCGCGACGCGGGTCTGCTGCGCCTTGACGATCCGGTGTCGCGCTACCTCGACGTCCCGGCCCACGGCGAGCTGACCATCCGGCGGCTGCTGTCGCACACCGCGGGCCTGCAACGCGAGCCCTTCGGCGACGTGTGGGACACCCTGGTCGCCCCCGATCTGGAGGGCTTGCTCAAGGAGCTGGCCCGGGCCGAGGCCGTGCACCCGCAAGCGCGCCGTTTCCACTACTCCAACCTCGGCTTCGCCGTGCTGGGGCAGCTGGCCGCCAAGGTGCTCGACGGTCAGTGGTGGCCTCTGGTGCAGGAGCGCATCTGCGGTCCACTGGGCCTTGCCGCCACCACCCTGGCGCCACCTTCGCAAGCGGTGACCGGCTATCTGGTCGATGCCTACTCCGACAATGCCCGGCCCGAGCCGCCCGCCGACTTCGGCGCGGTGGCGCCCGCCGCCCAGCTCTGGAGCACGGCCGCCGACATGGCCACCTGGGGTGCCTTCCTGGCCGACCCGGAAAGCGTCGAGTCGTCCGGTGAGGTGCTCTCCGCCGCGACGCTGGCCGAGATGCGCTGGCCGCTGACCCCGCGCCATGAAGGGGTGTGGCTGACCAGCTTTGGGCTTGGGCCGATGCTTTATCCCCAGCCTGACCGCTCGGTGCACGTCGGGCACAACGGCGCCATGCCCGGCTTCCTCGCCGCCGCCTACGGCCGCCAGGGCGGGCCGGGCAACCCCGGCGGCGTGGGCGCGGCCGTCCTGGCCTCCTCGGGCACCGCGTCGGAGATTTTCGACCTGGCCCACCGCCTGATCAACGAGGCGCTGACCGGCGATCCGATGAGCATCCCGGTGTGGCTGCCCGGCACCCCGGTGCCGGCCGAGCTGAGCAGCGCGCTGGGGCGCTGGTGGGGTGAGGGGTACGAATACGTCTTCCGCTGGTCCGAGGGCTCGCTGACGGCCACCGGGGTCGACGACCCGCAGTGGCTGACCCCCGCTACCTTCGCCCCGGTCGCCGGTGAAACGGACATTTATCGCACGATGTCCGGGCGTGAGGCCGGGGAGCTGCTGAGGTTGACGCGAGGCCCCGACGGGGAAATAACAGTCATGCACTGGGCCACCTATCGATTCACTCGCCGTCAGCAGACCTTTGATGGCGTAAACGTGTTCGTGGGTGGCTAGCAGTGGCGATTACCATGGAGTCCAACGTCGAGTCCAGGAAGCAGGTGGCGGTAGGCCGCTTGGCCGAGTTATGAGCGTCAGTTCGACACAGAGCAAGATCACCGTTGCTGACCCGCGCATCATGGTTCAGCTTCTTGGCACCGGAGATCGCAACCTCCGGTTCATCGAGAAAGCCCTCGCCAGCGATGTCATGGTGCGGGGAAACGAAATCACCATTAGCGGATCGGCGGCCGACAACGCGCTTGCCGAGCGACTCTTTTCCGAGTTGCTAGAGCTGATCGAGAAGGGCGAGACGCTGACCGAAGACGCAGTCCGGCGCACCGCGGAAATGCTCACCGAGGGCACCGCCGAGCGTCCGGCCGAGGTGCTGACCCTCAACATCCTCTCCCGTCGCGGGCGCACCATCCGCCCCAAGACGCTGGGCCAGAAGAAATATGTCGACGCCATCGACCAGCACACCATCGTCTTTGGCATCGGCCCGGCCGGCACGGGAAAGACCTACCTGGCGATGGCGAAGGCGGTCCAGGCTCTGCAGGCGAAGCAGATCAACCGGATCATCCTGACCCGTCCCGCGGTCGAGGCCGGTGAGCGGCTTGGCTTTCTGCCCGGAACGCTCAACGAGAAGATCGATCCATATCTGCGGCCGCTCTATGACGCGCTGCACGACATGATCGATCCCGAGTCGATCCCGCGGCTGATGACCCAGGGCACCATCGAGGTCGCACCACTGGCCTACATGCGGGGCCGGACGCTCAACGACGCGTTCATCATCCTCGATGAGGCGCAGAACACCACGCCCGAGCAGATGAAGATGTTCCTCACCCGGCTCGGGTTCGGTTCCAAGATCGTCGTCACCGGTGACGTGACCCAGGTCGACCTGCCCGGTGGCACCTCAAGCGGGTTGCGCGTCGTGCAGGACATCCTCGATGGCGTGGAAGACGTCCACTTTTCCCGCCTCACCAGCGCGGATGTCGTGAGACACAAGCTGGTCGGTGAGATCGTTGACGCCTATGCCAGGTGGGACGCCACGCAGGAGGCCCCGCCACAGGTGCACGCGATGCAGGGCCGCCGCGCGGGCCGACGTAGATAGCTGAGGAAATATGTCGATCGAGATCGCCAACGAGTCCGGGTACGAAGTCGACGCCGATGTGATCGTGGCGATCGCCCGGCACACGCTGAGCCAGATGGGGGTCAATCCGCTGGCCGAGCTTTCGGTGCTGCTCGTCGACTCCGATTACATGGCCGAGCTCAACCATCGCTGGATGGGCAAGGACGGCCCGACCGACGTGCTGGCCTTCCCGATGGATGAGAACACCATCGACCACGGCCCGGCCGAGGCGACCGGCGCGCCCACCCTGCTCGGCGATATCGTGCTGTGCCCGGAGGTGGCCACCGCCCAGGCGCTCAAGTACGGCAACGCCGATCCGCGCATGCGCCGCGACCAAGATGAGGGCGAGGCGGTAAGACCCGCCGACGGAAAGTATGGCGTCGCCGACGAATTGAATATGCTCACTATCCACGGGGTGCTGCATCTGCTTGGCTACGACCACGCAGAGCCAGAAGAGGAGCGGGAAATGTTCTCCCTGCAGGGCAAGTTGCTGGAAAGCTGGCAGGCAAGACAGTGAGTGGTGATTTAGGCGGCCTGCCTGACGCCGCCCTGCTCGGCTCGGCGGCGGGCCTGGTGGTGCTGGCAGGAATCTTCGCCATGACCGAGTCCGCGCTTGGCGTCGTGTCGCCCGCGCGGGCGGCCGAGCTGGCCCGGGAGGGCAAGCGCGGCGCGCAGGCGCTGCATGCCGTGGCTTCGGACGCCGTACGACATATAAATCTTCTGCTGCTCTTGAGATTGCTCTGCGAGCTGACCGCGACCACGTTGGTGGCGCTGGTGGCGGTGGAAACGTTCCAGGGCTCGGCGTGGAAGGCCGCCCTGGTCACCGCCGGGGCGATGACGCTGATCAGCTACGTGGTGGTGGGTGTCGCCCCGCGCACGATCGGCCGCCAGCACGCCTATTCGGTGGGCCGCTACACCGCGCCGGTGGTGCGCTGGCTCGGGCGCATTCTCAACCCGCTGGCCAACCTTCTGATCGTCATCGGTAACGCGGTCACTCCCGGCCGCGGATTCCGCGAGGGGCCTTTCGCCACCCAGGTGGAGCTGCGTGAGCTGGTCGACCTGGCCGAACAGCGCGGTGTCGTGGAGCACGGCGAGCGCGAAATGATCCACTCGGTCTTCTCCCTGGGCGACACCATCGCCCGCGAGGTGATGGTGCCGCGCACCGAAATGGTGTGGATCGAGGCCAGCAAGACCGCCGAACAGGCGCTCGCGCTGGCGCTTCGCTCGGGCTTCTCACGCATTCCGGTGGTGGGCGAGAGCGTCGACGACGTGCTGGGGGTGGTCTACCTCAAGGACATCGCCCGGCGGGTCCAGGAAGGCAACGCCGCCACCACCCAGGTGCTCATGCTGATGCGCGACGCGGTCTTCGTGCCCGAGTCCAAGCCGGTCGACGATCTGCTCTCCGAGATGCAGGCGGCCCGCACCCACATCGCCATCGTCATCGACGAATACGGTGGCACCGCGGGGCTGGTCACCATCGAGGACATCCTGGAGGAGATCGTCGGCGAGATCACCGACGAATATGACGTCGAACGGCCGCCCATCGAGAGGGTCGGCGAGGATCAGGTCCGGGTCACCGCCCGGCTGCCCATCGAGGACCTGGGTGAGATCTTCGATGTCGCCCTGCCCGCCGACGAGGTCGAAACCGTGGGCGGGTTGCTGGCGCAGGCCCTTGGCCGGGTGCCGATCCCCGGCTCATCGGCCACTGTCGGCGGGCTCACCCTGGTCGCCGAGGGCACCACGGGCCGCCGCAACCACATCGATACAGTCCTGGTCCGGCGCACCATCGCGCAGGAGTCGCCGGCCGTATCCGGAGAAAGGCACCTTGCCGATGTCTGAGCTGTCCGCCGAGGACGAGAAGCTGGTAACTCTGGCCAAATCCGCCCGCGCCCGGGTCGGGGCCGTTGAAGGCGCGGCCGTGCGCGACGAGGACGGCCGCAGCTACACCGGCGTCACCGTCCGCCAGCCCTCGTTCGAGGTCACCGCCCTGCAGCTGGCGGTGGCGAGCGCGCTGGCCGCGGGAGCGTCCACATTGGAGGCTGCCGTCGTGGTCACCGCCGAGGCCAAGGTCGACGAGACCCCCGTGCGCGATGTCGCGGCTACCGCCCCGATCCATCTCATCGCCGGGTGAAGCCCTAGTAGACCGACAGGTGAACGTGGTTGGTGTGGTCGCCCGCGGGGTCGTCGCCACAGTTGGAACCGGCCGAGTTGTAGCGGTGCCAGCCGACGCCGTATTGCCAGATCTGGCAGTACCACACCACGTACATCACGCCTAAGGCCTTGGCATTCTTGACGAAGAAGGCGGCCAGCCGGTCGCCGTAGGTTTTGTTCTCCCCGCCGGCCGATCTGTTGACGAACCCGTCCGGGGTCGCCGCGAAGTCGCAGGCGCGGCCCTTCGGGTGCTCATAGCGGTTGCCGGGCCGGAAACAGGAGACGTACCAGGTGAACCCGGCCCGCTTCGCCTCGGCCATCGCGTGCAGGGTGCGCGGCGTGATGCAGCCGCTGGTGGTCGGATCGTCCAGCGAACACGACTCGCTCGGCCAGGTGCCGTCGGGGTTGCGCGGCGCGGGCTGCGCCACCGGCATCCCGGACGGGTCCACCACATCGGCGCGTTTCGCCGAGGCCGACGCCAGCGCCTTTTCCGCGGCCAGCTTTCGTTTGGCCATCTCCTGCACCGCGGCCGCCTGCGCGCCGACCTCCGCATCGATGGCGGCTTTCGCTTCCGCCGCACGGGATTTGGCCTCCGCCAGATCGCCTATCCGATCAAGATCAGCGCGACTGATCTTGTCGAGGGTCTGCGCCCGGCCGAGGAAGTCTTCCGTGCTGGTGGCCTGCAGCATCAGCGCCACCGGCGTGATCCGGCCGGTGCGGTAGGCCTCGGCGGCGAAGTCGGCGATGCGCGCCCGGACCCGGGCCACATCGTTCTCGGCGACCGCCAGCCTTTCCTGCTGTTGAGCCTGCTTGGCTTTGGAGGCGGCGAACTCGGTCTCGGCTTTGATGTACCCCTCCGCCGCCGCGGCCAGATTGGCGCGCAGCGTGGTCAGCGCCTGCGAACCGCCCTCTTCGGGCGTCGTCGGCTCGGCCGTGGCCGGGGCGCCGGCGGTCAACGCCAGCAATACCGCGATCGCGACGACTGCCGCTTTCCAGCGCGAATAGGACCAGGTGGGGGTCACGCCGCCACACGCTACCCGGTACCACCGGGGCAGCCCAGCTCACAGATCCGCCAACGGAGATCGACATCCATGATGAGCTGCAACAACACGCCGCCAAAAAAGTGTGGAGCCGGGTGGCTTCGCCCCAAATTGGTTTGCCCACCGCGCCACCGGTCGCCGATCCTTGGTCCATGAACAAGAATCCGGTCCTCGACGCGCGCAACGTCGTCGACGAGCTGTTCCCGCAGGCGCGTTGGGCAATCCTGACCGGCAGCGTGATCACCTCGGCGCGGACGCTGGGATCGGATCTGGACATCGTCGTGCTGCTGCCCGATGGCGATCCTCAAGCGCCACACCGTGATTCGCGTCGTTACCGCGGCTGGCCGGTGGAGCTGTTCGTGCACGACGAGCAAACGTTGCGTCACTATCTGGCCACCGAGCTGGCCGCCCGCAAGCCACACCTGCACCGGATGCTCGGCACCGGGGTGGCTCTCACCGGCGATCCCGTGATGTGGCAGGAACGCTGCGCCAAGGTGCTCGCCGGCGGTCCGCCGCCGTTGACGGAAGCGGAGAGAGATCGGGCACGCTACGGGCTGACCGATCTCCTCGATGATCTCGTCCACGCGGTGGATCCCGGCGAGCGCACCGTGATCGCCGCTACCGCCTGGCAGGCCGCGGGCGAGTGCACGCTCAGTCTGGCCGGGCGCTGGACGGGCGGCGGGAAATGGCTGTTGCGTGAGCTGAGGCAGTGGGATCCGGCCGTGGCCGACGACTGGCTTGCCGCGCGCCAAGACCCGGCCGGCTATATCCGCCAGCTCCTCGAGCGCCACGGCGGGCCGCTGTTCGAGGGTTACCGGGCGGTTGGTGAGCGTGCGGGCAATGCCGAAACCGGCACGCCCACACGCGTTCCCGTGGGGTGATCAGTCAGCGATGTCGGCGCAGACCGCGTGCGCGGTGATATCCCAATCGGTAAGGAAATTCGGGTCGGTTTCGTAGGCGGAAAGGGTGACCGAGGTCGGCGCCGTGGTGGCGTCGCCGTTGGGCCGCATGTCGTCGATGACCACGTCACCCAGCCCGCCGTGAATCTGGTATCCGGCGCCGACCAGGACCTCATCGCCCAGGCAGGAGGCGGTGACGCTCCTGGAGTCGGCTGAGCTGGTGGTGCTGGTGGCCGACCGCCGGATCAGACCGGTCGGGGGGTAGGCACAGGTGGCGTGCGTGGTCACCGACCAGTTCGCCGGGTAGTCCAGGTCGGTCTCGTAGGCGGTGACGGCGACGGTATGCGGCTCAAGACCTACGTTGCTGCTCGGCAGAATGTCGTCGATCAAGGCTTCACCGGTCGCGCCGGTGATGACGAAGCCCCCGCCGATCAGCGCCTTGCCGATATCGCAGGCCACGGTGGCGCCTTTGAAGCCCTGCGACTCGGTGCTGCTGATCTCGGTGATCCGTTCCAGGCCCGAAAGCTCCTCGGCGCAGATGGCATAGGCGGTCAGATTCCAGTTGCCGGCAAACGGATCCTCCTCGTAGGCGACCACCGTGACCGAGGCCGAGTTGGTCAGCGGGAGGTCGTCGACCACCGCCTCACCGGTGGCGCCATTGATCTGGTACCCGGCGCTCAGCAGCACTGTTTCGTCGGGACAGTGGGCGGTGACCGTCTTGGGATCGCTGGAATCGTTGACGCTGGTGGCCGAGATCCGGACCAGGCCGGGGACAGCTGCGGCGGCCGGTGCGACGTGCACCAGCTGAGATCCGAGCAGACCGACGCTGAGCGCCAGGCTTAGCCGGATCAGTTTTCGTGTCCGTGTCATGGTTCCTCCACGTGTCAGGCTCGTGCCCGCGCGGGCACATCTGCTGACATGAGTGGCCTGGCCGTTGCGCGCCAAAAGGTTCCGGCTATCAGAAACCCGACAACGCTGATACCTTGCCCGTCATGGCGACACATTGGACGCTCGGCTGCGACGCCGCCGAGCCGGACAAGATTGCGGCCTTCTGGGCGATCGCGCTCGGGTATGTGACTGAGCCGGGTTACGACGACCCGGAGGGCGCTTCCATCATCGATCCGGAGGGGTTGGCCCAGCCATCGGCTTTCTCAAGGTACCCGAAGGAAAAACAGCCAAAAACAGGATGCACATCGATATCCGGGTGGCCGGCGAGCCGCCTTGGGACATGGCCGAGCGCGAGCTGCTCATCCGGGCCAAGGCGGCCGAGTTGGTGGCCGCCGGTGCCACGTTTGTCCGGGAGGAATCCTACGACGAGCACCTCGGCCACGTCGTGATGCTCGACCCGGAGGGCAACGAGTTCTGCGTCGCGTGAGGCGGCTTCTCGTCGGCCATGACCCGCGAATGCCAAGCCTCGGCCAGGCGCAGTAATCCCTCGTCGCCGCCGGCTGCTTCATAGACGCTCTGCATAGTTCACAGGATGCCAGGCCGGCCCGATGATGGCCTAGCCTGGCAAGGGTGACCGTGCACGAGCTTTCGCGGCGCGACGCGCGCCGCATCGCCATCCGCGCTCAGCTCCTTGACAGCCACCGCCCGGCCTCGCTGCTCGACGTGGTGAGGCGGCTGACTCTGCTCCAGGTCGAACCCACTGCAGCGGTCGCGCCCAGCGCCGATCTGGTGGTGTGGAGCCGTCTCGGGTCGTCCTACGCCCCGGCCGAGCTGGTGGAGGCGCTGGAGGACGGGACCCTGATGGAGTTGCGCGGGATGATCCGGCCCGCCGAGGACATCGCCCTGTACCGCGCCGAGATGGCCGCCTGGGAGACCCGCACCGGTCTGCGCGATTGGGAGGAAGGCCAGCGGGAATGGGTGCTGGCCAACGATACCTGCCGGCGCGACATTCTCGATCGGCTCGACGCCGAAGGCCCGCTTCCGTTGTCCGCGTTGCCCGACACCACCGAGATCCCGTGGAAGTCCACCGGCTGGAACGACGATCGGAACGTGTCCATGCTGCTGGGCTTCATGGTGCTGCGAGGCGAGGTCGCCATCGCCGGCAGGCGTGGCCGGGAACGCCTGTTTGATCTGGCCGAGCGGGTCTATCTCGACGAAATCGTGCCCGAGGAAAAGGCGCTGGACATCCGCAACGCCAAACGCCTGCGGTCGCTGGGCATCGCCCGCGCCCAAGCACCGGAAACCTCGGTGGAGCCGGCGGACGTGGCGCAGGTGGGGGAGCCAGCCGTGATCGAAGGGGTCAAGGGTGCCTGGCGGGTCGACCCCGCGCAGCTGGGCCAACCGTTCTCCGGGCGGGCCGCGCTGTTGTCGCCTTTCGACCGGCTTGTCTATGACCGCAAGCGAATGGTCGAGCTATTCGAATTCGACTACGGTCTGGAGATGTACAAGCCAGTCGCAAAAAGACGTTGGGGGTACTACGCCCTGCCGATCCTTTACGGCGACCGGCTTATCGGCAAACTCGACGCCACGGCCGACCGTAAAGCACGGGTGCTGCGAGTAGACGCCATCCACGAGGATGCCCCCTTCACCAAGGCGGCCACCGCCGCGGTGACACGGGAAATCAAAGACCTCGCCCACTGGCTCAACCTCGAGCTGGACCTGCCCGGCTAAGCTAGGCGCCGGTGAATCCGTCGATGCGCTCGCGAATGAGGTCGGCGTGGCCGGTGTGGTGCGCGTATTCCTCCATCACGTGCAGGTAGACCCAGCGCAGGTTTACCTTGCCGGTCGGGGCCTTGGGGTCGTCGACCGGCTCGTCCAGGTCGCGTTCGGCCACCGCTGCGTCGCATGTTGCGGTTTCTTTCAGGAAGAAGGCGTAGTCGGCTTGTGCGTCGGCATCAGCGACGAGGTCGAAGTCGGCGTCGGGGAATTCGTCGGTGGCGTAGGCGTCGGGCACGTCTTCGTGAAGGTACTTGGTCCGGAACCAGAAGCGCTCCACCTCGGTCATGTGCCGCAGGATCCCCAGCAGGGTCAGGGTCGACGGCTCGACGGAGGCGGTCTTGAGCTGATCGGCGGTCAGGCCTGAGCATTTGCGCAGCAGGAGAACGCGGCGAAGCTTCAGCCAGTTGTCCAGCATCTCGCGTTCGCCGCAGGCCATGTCCGTCCGTTGTCCCCGCGCTACGTCGGGTGCGATCCACGTCATACCGCCATGATGAACAGGCGCGCAAACCGTTTTCCGGCTCCTCAGCCGGCCTGGCGCTTCAGCCAGTCCTGCAGGTGGAGCTGGCCGACGCGATGCCCGTCCGCGGGAATGAGGCTGTCCTGGCTGAGCTCGGCGCCGAAGTAGGGCGCGTGGGGGTCGGTGACCACCTCGCGCGGGTCGTCCTTGGCGCGCAGGTAGTCACGGATGAGTTGGTCGAAGCGGAACTGCTCCGGCCCGGCGATTTCGAGCCTGCCGTTCAACGGCACCCCGACCGACACGTCAGCCACCATGCCGGCGACATCGTCGGCGGCCATGGGCTGGAACAGTACCGGCGCGATGCGCACGGTGTCGCCCTCTGTCGCCGATTGGGCGATGGCGTCGAGGAACTCGAAGAACTGGGTGGCATGCACCAGCGTGTAGGGGATCGAGGAGCTTGAGATCAGCTGCTCCTGGGCGACCTTCGCCCGGAAGTAGCCGCTTTCGGGCAGCCGCTCGGTGCCCACCACCGACAGCGCCACGTAATGCCCGACGCCGGCCCGCATCGCCGCCGCCAGCAGGTTACGTGTTGAGGTCTGGAAGAACTCCAGCACCGCCGCGCTCTCGAAGGACGGCGAGTTGGACACGTCGACCACCACGGAAGCGCCTTCCAGCGCCGCCTCCAGGCCCTCTCCGGTGATGGTGTTCACGCCGGTGTTGGGCGCGGCCGCGACCGCCTCGTGGCCCTGCCCCTGCAGCGCCGTCACGACCTTCGACCCGATCAGCCCGGTGCCGCCGATGACTACAACCTTCACTGTTTGCGCCCCTCCCCAGCCGGACACGAAGTCACCCGGAGCCTCTCACATCGGCGAGGGCGCTGAAGGCAGAATGCAGTTATGCCTCGACATTTGCTGGTGCCCGGACGCGGCCTGCCCAAGCCGGAACATTGGATGCAACGCTGGGCCGCCGCGAATCCCAGCTACCTTTGGGCGCCCCGCCCGCCGGGTCCACCGTTCATTTTGGAGGATCGGGTGCAGGCGCTGCATGCGGCCATCGCCGCCGACGACGAGCCGGCCGTGCTGATCGCCCACAGCGGCGGGTGCCTCAGCACGGTGGTGTGGGCGCAGCGCCATGTCGGCCCGGTTCAAGCGGCGTTGCTGGTCACGCCGCCCTATGTAGACAAGCATTGGCCCTCGTTCGGGCTCGTGCCGCGGCAGAGGTTGCCCTTCCGCACTATTCTCGTAGCCAGCCACACCGATCCGTACACGTCCTTCGCACAGTTTCAGCGTTATGCCGACGATTGGGGCGCAGAGCTTTTCGACGCGGGAGAGGCCGGCCACCTCGAAACGGCGAGCGGCTACGGGCCTTGGCCCGACGGCGAAAGGCTCGTCGAAACACTCACCTGATCTGATCGACTAGGGAGAGTCATGAAGGCTGTTGTCTATTCGCGGTACGGGTCGCCCGAAGTGCTGGCATTGGCAGACATCGACACGCCCATCCCCAAGGCCGACGAGGTACTGGTGAAGGTGCACGCGGTGTCGCTGAACGCCTCCGACTGGGAGGTGCTGCGGGGCAAGCCGCTCTACTCGCGCATCAACGGCCCGTTTCGCCCGCGGCATCGGGTTCTCGGGTCGGACATCGCCGGGCGGGTCGAGGCGACAGGTCCGCAAGCCACGCTGTTCCAACCCGGAGACGAGGTGTTCGCCGACATTCTCAGTCACATGGGCGGGTTCGCCGAGTACGTGTGCGTGCCGCAAGGTGTGCTGGCGCGCATGCCGAGCGGCATGACCTTCGAGCAGGCGGCCGCGCTGCCCCAAGCGGGAGCCATTGCGCTGCAAGGCATTCGCACCAGGGGGCTGGCCAAGCCCGGCGAGCAGGTGCTGATCAACGGCGCCGGGGGCGGATCGGGCATGTATGCCGTGCAGCTGGCCAAGCTGCTCGGCGCAGAAGTTACCGGTGTGGACAATGCGGAGAAGCTGGAATTCATGCGCTCCATGGGCGCCGACCATGTCATCGACTACCGGCGGGAGGACTTCACCCGCAACGGCCGCACCTATGACGTGATTCTCGACCTGGCCGCCTATCGCCCGGTGTCGGCCTACTCCCGCGCGCTGGCCCCCGGCGGGCGCTATCTGTATGTCGGTGGCTCCGTGGCAACGCTTTTTGGGGTGCTGCTGCGCGGGCCGCTGATGGGAAGGCGAGCCGGCAAGCGGATACGCCTGCTGCCGGTGGCACTGGGAGTCAAGCACCTGGCGCCCATCATCGAGCTGTGCCAGGAGGGCAGGATCACGACCGTCATCGATCGCCGGTACCGGCTGGACGAGGTGCCGGAGGCGTTGCGGTACCTGGGTGAAGGACACGCCAAAGGCAAGGTCGTCATCACCGTCACCTAGCCGCGAGCATGATCCGGTCAAGGACCGGCTCGAAGCCCAGCTGCCGATGGCTCGCAGCGGTGGCCGTGTCCGCTGCTTGAGCCAGGACAAGGACATCGCGGGCCAACTCCTTTGCCGCGATGCAGGCGGCGACGAAGGCGGCGTCGCCGTCGGCCGGGTCATCGGGCGCGTAGACCGCGCTCAGCCGCACCATGCCCGCAACCTGGCGGCTCCGCCCGGCCATCGCTTTGGGCGTGCCGGCCCGCTCCCACAACACGATGCCGCCGTAGCTGAGCGGGTCGTCGACCACATAAGCCAGCTCGCTGGGGTCGTCAGGAAATGCGGCCATCAGCCGGCCGAACCAGGAGACGAGCAGTTCACGGTCGGCCGCGGTGGCCACCCTCGCCCGCCCGGCCGGTAAAGGTGGCGGCCGCAGATCGCCGAGCCGGTAGAGCCTGATCCGCGACCGCTCACGAAGCTCGATGCCCGAGCCGTGCCGCCAGGCGGCCACCACCGAATCGGCCAGCCGGCCGTCCACACCGACCGCGCTCGCTGCGGCCAGTTCGTCCACAATGGACTCCAGCGCTTCGCCGGCCATCAGCGACAGGATCGGCGGATGCCCTGGCGCCCGAAGGAACGCGCCCGCGACATCGCCCGTGGCCGGCTGCCACCAGCCGTAAAGCTGGTCGGTGGTGCTGCCGGGCCGGGCAGCCAGATACGCCGCCTCCGTCAGCAACACCGTGTTGTCGATCGGGGCGGCCCTCAGGAAGTCACCGGCCGCGGCGAGAAACGCGTGGACGTCGGTCGATGTTTCCCAGGTCACGCCAGGCGCGGCAGGACCTGCTCGGCCACTGCCTCCATGTACTCGACGGGATGCCGGTCGGGCATCAGCTGCATCTCGGTCACGCCCAGCGCCGCATAGGCCGCCACGTCGGTGAGGAACGCGTCGACGTCGCTGAGCACGGGACGGACGAAGACGGCGGTCTTGGCTATCCGGTCGTAGTCGCGTCCCTCCGCGTCGCAGTGGGTGCGCAGCACGCCGAGCTTGTGGGCGATGTCGTCGGGGCTGGTGGCGAAGAGGTTGCACGCGTCGGCGTAGCGCGCCACCAGACGCAGCGTCTTCTGCTCACCCCCGCCGCCGATCATGATGGGCGGACCGGGCTTGCTGATCGGAGCGGGCACGCACAGCGTCTCGGCCAGCTGATAGTGCCGGCCCTCATAAGGCCCGTTGTTGTCACTCCACATCTGCTGGCAGATCTGTATCGCCTCCTCCAGCCGCGTGAAGCGCTCGCCGACCGGGACCACCGGCACCCCCAGGCCCCGCTGCTCCCGCTCGTACCAGGAAGCGCCGATGCCCAGGCGGGCCCGGCCCCCCGAGAGCACGTCCAGCGTGGTCACGGTTTTGGCGAGCACGCCCGGATGCCTATACATCACCCCGGTCACCAGCAGACCCAGCGTCATCCGGGTGGTCTTGGCCGCCACAAAACCCAGCGTCGTGTACCCCTCCAGCATCGGCTCGTCGGCCGCCGCCGCGCCCTCCATCTGAAAGAAGTGATCCATGACGGTGAACGAGGAGATGCCTGCCTGCTCGGCCACCTGCGCGGTCTGGGCGAGCGTGTCCGTGATCGATGCCGGATCGGCCGGTCGCGAGTAGTTCCAGTAGTGCAGTCCAAGCTTCATCGGGAGTCCCTTCGGGCGCGGCACATCGCGGCGTCAGCGACAACGCTATGTCTTAGAGCGCACTCGAAGGCAACCCCAATGCCGCTCAGAGCGCGCGGCTGTACATGCGGCGGTTGGCGAAGTTCTGGTAGCCGCAGCGGGCGAAGGCCTTGACCATGGCGACATTGGACCGGTCGCAGTCGCCGCGGATCTCCGTCGCGCCGCTGATGGCCAGCAGGTGGGTACCGCGGGCCACCACCGAGGTGGCATAACCCTTGCCGCGGTGGGCGGTCGCCACGCCGACCATGCCGATGATCGGGAAGGCGGCGTTGCGGGCGGGCAGGCTCAGTGCGGCGGCCGTGCCGTCCGGGTCGTAGCCGATCTCGTACCAATGGGGCTGGTGGTCATATTCGAGGCACTCCCGGAAATGGGCCTCGGCGGCCTTGCGCAGGCCCTGCTCGGCGACCGCCGCCCGCAGCAGCGCGTCGGCGGTGTTGGCCAGGATGTCTTCCAGCAGGTCGACGAAGGGCGCCTCGCCCAGCTCGGTCAGCGGCCGCCACGTCAGCCGGGGATCCAGCTCGGGCATTCCGTCGGCCGTGCGCCAGGCGAACCTTTCCCCGTCGCGGTCAACGGCGAACCCCGCGTCGGCGAGGAGCTGAGCCCGCAGCTGCGGGTCGCGCTGGAACTGCGGCGCTTGGGCCGGGCTGTCCCAGCAGTGGCCCTGACGCTGGGCGCCCAGGCTGCGGGCGAGTTCACCGGCCCGCTCCAGCAGCCGGCCGCCAACCGAGGCGTCGGTGGCGTCAAGCAGCACGATATCGATCGGCTCCGGGTGACCGGGCGCGGTCCACAGCACCACATTGCCCACGAGCCCGGCCCCCGGCTCCTCGGCGACCAAGCACCATTCCGGCTTGGTGCAGCCGCTTTCCAGCAGGCTGGTCAGATATCCAGCGGTGGCGGCGTTTCGTTCACCGTCTCCGGAGTATTCGGTCAGGGCAGGAATCTCGGTGGGCTGAGCGGGCCGAACAATCGTCACAGGCCGCCACGCTACCGGCAACGGCCCCGCCGCGTGGGCCCGCCTAGACGCCGACGAGAGGCCACCGCTGCGCGACAGTGGCGACGGTGGTGGCCGGATCAGTGTCCCAAATGGACTGATTGAAGATCTCCACCTCGACATAGCCGTCGTATCCGGCCCGCCGCACCGCCCCGGTGATGGCGGGGAAGTCGATGTGGCCGTCGCCGACGTGGCCGCGGCCCAGCAGCATGTCCTCGGGCAGCGGCACCACCCAGTCACACACCTGGTAGCTGGCAATGCGGTCGCCGGCGCGCGCGATCTGGGCGGGCAACTGCGGATCCCACCACACGTGATAGGTGTCGACCACCACCCCCACCTCGTGCGGCGCGAAGGGCTCGGCGATATCGAGCGCCTGGCCCAGGGTGGACACCACAGCGCGGTCGGCGCAGAACATCGGATGCAACGGCTCGATGGCGAGCCGCACGTCGTGCTGAACCGCGTACGGGACAAGGGCTTCGATCGAATCCGCCACCACCCGCCGGGCGGCCGGAAGATCCTTCGACCCGTCCGGCATGCCCCCCACGACGAGGATGAGCTCGCGGGTGCCGAGCGTGGCTGCTTCCTCGATCGCCCGGCGCGTGTCATCGAGCCCGAGCTGGAAGAAGCCGCCACGGCACAGGCTGGTCACCGTCAGGCCGTGGGAGTCGAACAGTTTGCGCACCGCGCCGGCTCCGCCCGCCGCCTCGACCGCGTCGCGCCACGGCCCTATCCCGGTGATGCCGTTCTCCACGCACAGCTGCGCGGCCTGCGCCAGCGAGGCCCGCTTGACGGTCGCGGTGTTCAGCGACAGCTTCATGCCAGGCTCGCCAGGCGGGCGGCGGCCAGCTCCGGGTCGGCGATGACTCCGGCCTGCACCGCCAGCTCGTAGAGGCGGCGCAGGTGTTCGGGGGAGCGGGCCGACTGGTGGCCGCCGAGCATCCGGAAGTGTTCCTGGTGCCCGTTGAGCCACGCCAGGAAGACGATGCCGGTCTTGTAGTGGAAGGTGGGTGTCTCGAAGATGTGACGCGCCAACGGAACTGTCGGGTCGAGCAGCTCGCGGAAACGTGCGGTGTCCCCCGCGTCGAGGGCTGCCTTCGCCGCCGCCGCGGGCACCGCGATGGCGTCGAAGATGCCAAGCAGCGCATGCGAACCCGACTCAATCAGGGCGGGATAGTTGAAGTCGTCACCGGTGTAGAGCCGGATGCCCTCGGGCAGCGCGGCGCGCAGGGCGATCTCGCGGTCGGCGTCCAGCAGCGACACCTTGATGCCGTCGATGCTGTCGGCGTGCTCATGCATCAGCGCCAGGGCGCTTTCGGCGGCCCGGTCGAGGTCGGCCGAACCCCAGTAGCCCTGCAACGCCGGGTCGAACATGTCACCCAGCCAGTGCAGGATCACCGGACTGTCCACTTGCGACAGCACCTTGCCGTAGACGGCATGGTAGTCCTCGGGTCCGCCGGCCGCCGCGGCCAGCGCTCGGGATGCCATGAGGATGACCCCGGCGCCCGCCTCCTGAACCACTTGCAGCTGTTCGAGGTAGGCCGCCTCGATGTCGGCCAGGGACTGGGACTGGGGCGGCAGTTGATCCGTACCCACACCACAGGCAAGAAGGCCCCCGACGGAGCTGGCTTCGGCGGCACTGCGCCGGATGAGCTCCTTGGTCGCCTCCCAAGGCATGCCCATGCCGCGCTGGGCGGTGTCCATCGCGTCGGCCACCCCCAATCCCAGCGACCACAGGTGATGGCGGAAACGCAGGGTGGCTTCCCAGTCGATGCCGGTGTCGGAGGTGGCCACCACGTGAGCTGCCGCATAGAAGATGCGGGAAGTCATGCCAGGTCCTCCACCGCGAGGCGGCGACCCTCCCGGGCCGAGCGCAGGCCCAGCTCGGCCAGCTGCACACCCCTGGCGCCGGCGAATAGATTATGTGGGTACTCGGCACCGGTGACCACGCAGGTGAGGAACTCCTCCCACTGCGTCTTGAATCCGTTGTCGTAGACGTCGTTGTCGGGAAGCTCTGTCCACTGTGAACGGAAGTCGTGCGACACCGGCAGATCCGGGTTCCACACCGGTTTCGGCGTGGTCGCGCGGTGCTGCACGCGGCAGCCCCGCAGCCCAGCCACCGCACTGCCCTCGGTGCCGTTGACCTGGAAGGTCACCAGCTCGGTGCGGTCGACCCGGGTGGTCCACGAGCTGTTGACCTGCGCGACGATGCCGCCCTCAAGCTCGAACACGCCGTAGACCGCGTCGTCGGCGGTGGCGGCGTAAGGGTTGTTCTGCTCGTCCCAGCGCTGCGGAATGTGGGTGCTCGCGTGGGCGAAAACCGACCTGACCGGCGCGATGACGTGGTCGAGCACATAACGCCAGTGCGGGAACATGTCCAGGATGATGCCGCCGCCGTCTTCGGCGCGGTAGTTCCAGCTGGGCCGCTGCGCGGGCTGCCAGTCTCCCTCGAAAACCCAATAGCCGAAGTCGATGCGCACATCGAGGATGCGGCCGAAGAAGCCGGAATCGACCAGCCGCTTGAGCTTGCGAAGCCCCGGCAGGTAAAGCTTGTCGGCCACCACGCCGTGCTTGATGCCCCTGGCTTCGGCTGCGCGGGCAAGGGCCAGCGCATCGGCCAGCGACTCGGCGGTGGGCTTCTCGGTGTAGACGTGCCGGCCGCGGTGGATCGCCTTCTTCAGAGCATCTACCCGCGCGGTGGTCACTTGCGCATCAAAGTAGATCTCGTTCTCTTCGAGCGCCTTGTCTAGATCTGTTGTGTACTGGGTCAGCCCGTGCTGATGGGCCAGCTGCTCAAGCTTGGCCGCGTTGCGGCCCACGAGGACCGGCTCGGGCCAGATCACGCTGCCGTCGCTGAGGGTGAGCCCTCCCTGTTCCCGGATCGCCAGGATGGAACGCACGAGGTGCTGGCGGTAGCCCATCCGGCCGGTAACGCCGTTCATCACGATGCCTATAGATCTACGGTCCACGTCCACACTCCACCCATCCCGGTGCCCTGCCCGACTCCCGCCGCACTGCGGAAAGCGCTTTCCAGCGCATGCGGTACCCTACGCACATGCCTCGCGCCACGTCAACAGGTCCAACTCTGCAGCAGGTCGCCGCCCTCGCCGGGGTGTCGCTGGCGACGGCCTCCCGAGTGCTGCACGGCAGCGGCGGGCGGACACCGGCGTCCGCCCTCGTGGAGAAGGTCACCGACGCCGCCGCCCAGCTCCGCTACGTCGCTCACGCTCCCGCGCAGTCGCTGGCCAGCTCCCGCAGCACCGTCGTCGGCCTCCTTGTCCACGACATCGCCGACCCCTACTTCGCGGCCATCGCCACTGGCGCCATGCGCGTTGCCCGCGAACATGACCTCATGGTCCTCGTTGCCAACACCTTCCGCGACCCCGGGCTGGAAATGGATTATCTGGCCCGTCTGCGCGCCCAGCGGGCCCGTGCGGTGCTGCTCGCCGGTTCCGCCTTCACCGACTCCTCACTGACCCCCTCCCTTTCCGAGTTCACCTCGACAGGCGGCCGGGTCGTCGCCATCGGCACGCACGGCGACGCCTTCGACACGATCGCCCCCGACAACTACGGGGGTGGCCAGCTCGCCGCCACCCACCTCGCCGATCTCGGCCACACCACCGTCGGCGTCATCACCGGACCCTCCACATTGGCCACGGTCAGCAACCGCCTCGGCGGCTTCTCCTCGATCATGGAACCCGCAGCCGTCGCCGAAGCCGACTTCACCCGCGAAGGCGGCCGCGCCGCCGCGATGTCGCTGCTGCAAGACCGTTCCCTGACCGCCATCTTCGCCCTCAACGACCTGATGGCGGTCGGAACCCTTGCCGCGCTTCGAGACCTGGGCCGTCACGACGTCTCGGTCGTCGGCTTCGACGACCTGCCGGTCGCCGTCGACGTGACCCCGGCCCTGACCACCATCCGCCTGGACCTCACCGACATGGGCGCCAAAGCGATGGAACTGGTCCTGGCCAACCTGCCCACCGGGCGTACCATGGAAGCCCCGGCAACCCTGGTGGTCAGAGCCAGCTCCATGCCGGTCAGACCTCCCAGATGAGCTCGGCGGGCAAGAGCTTGCTCGCAGGCACAGGATCAGCTGTCATCAACGGGATATCCATAGATCGGGCCAGCATGCAGGCGTTGGCTAGGCCGAGGCTGCCCATGAAGCGGGCCATGTTACCGACGATCATCGCATCTGTGGCTTGCAGCGGCTCCACCGCGAGCTGCGGCAACGTGTGGAAGACATCGAGCATTGGGCTGTCGTCAAGTTTGACAGCCCAATAGGCCTCACTTATGGAGACCGCTGGAGCCAGAACCCTCACCCCGACGTCGGCCATGAACGAGAGCACGCCCGAGACAGTTATCCCTTCGGCGGCGACATAACGCTGAATTGCACTGGTGTCGATGATGCGGGCGGTGCTCACCTTGCTGGCCGCCTGAAACGCGCAAGCAACGCTTCGCTCTCGGCCAGCCGCGCGGCCTTGCGGACGGGATCAGCAAGAATTCGCTCCTGCTCCGCAAAGTCTCGTCGGGCTTTGTCGATGGCTTCTTGCGGGATTTCCGGCAGGCCGAGCCGCCGATGGAGCTCTGGCAGGCTTTCGCCCGGCAACATCCTGACTTTCGGCCTTCTGAACTGGGCGAGGAGTGCCTCTGACTCTGCTTTACGGGCGGCCCTTCGCTCAGGATCGGCCATCCTTTGCTCGTGCTCACGGATTTGCTCGCGCGCTTTGTCGATGGCTTCCTGCGGGATTTCCGGCAGCCCCAGTCTGCGGTGGATTTCTTGCAAGGTTTCCCCGGTCATGGCGATCAGGCTAGTTTTGGCGCGATTGCGGTGGCAACAGGTGTGCGAATGTTTGCTCGAAGAATTTGTTCATTTCGAGATTGCGTTGTGCGGTAGCGTGTTTGGGGTGCTGGACCAACTTGTGACGCGGCTGGCGGGGCCCGACGAGGCGGAGATTCTTGGTGGGATGCGCTGGGCGTGGAGTCACGAGGGCGATCCGGATCGCGGCGCAGACTCGCCTGGGCGGTCGGAATACGTTGACACGTTTGCCGATTTGGCTCGTGCACATACCGATACCCACCCGGCCTATCTGTCCTTTGTGGAGGGTGAGCCGGTCGGCATGGCGTGGCTGGCGCTGATCGCCCGCCCGCCGGGTGTCGGGCAGCTAAACCGCTACGTGGGTGACATTCAGAGTGTCTATGTGGCACCGCAATGGCGCAATCGGGGCGTTGGTGGGCATTTGATGGCAACCATCATCGCCGAGTCCAGAGCGCGTGGCCTGACCAACCTGTCGGTGCGCGCGGGGCTGCGTCCTCGGCCGTTCTATCACCGGATCGGGTTCACCCGCGACGGCGGTGTTCTCGACCTGAAACTGTGAGTAGCCTGTCCCGGTGGATCCGAAGTCGGCGGAGATCGCGCGGGAGCAAGAGTATTTCGACCGCGCCGAAAAGCACCGCGAACAGAAGCGGCAGGGCGGTAGCCTCGCCGGTCAGGCCGGTGTGCACCCGGCTGCCGCAGCGGCGCTCATCCGTGAGGCGCGCCAGCGCGCCGAACAGGTCGGCGGGGCCGACGACGCGGTGGCGATCGGCAGGATCGACGACCAGGAGGGCGCGGCGCTTTACATCGGCAAGCATCTGATCCTCGACGAGGAGAGCGAGCCGCTGGTCATCAGCTGGAAAGCCCCCGCGGCCGAGCCGTATTATCTGGCCAGCCACGCCGATGCCAGGAATGTGGCGCGCAAGCGCACCTTTGCCTGTTCCGGCAATCATATCGACGACTTTACCGACGTCATCTTCGCCAGCATCGCGGCGGCGGTGGCCGGGCCTGACTCGGAACTGTTGCGGGATCTCAATCGCGGCCGCACCGGAAGCCTTCGTGACATCGTGGCGACCATTCAGGCGGCCCAGTTCGAGCTGATCCGCGCGCCGCTGGAACAGGTGCTGGTCATCGAGGGCGGGCCGGGCACGGGAAAGACGGTTATCGCGCTGCACCGGGTGTCGTGGCTGCTCTACCAACACCGGGAAAGGCTTCAGGCCCGTGAGGTGCTGGTGGTCGGGCCCAACCCGACGTTTGCCCGGTACATCACCTCGGTGCTGCCCAGCCTCGGCGACACCGAGGTGGCACAGGTGGACATCACCAAGCTGGCGCCCGAGGTGGCGCTCGGCTGGCGCGACGAGCCCGATGCTGTTCGGCTCAAAGGCGACCCGCGGATGGTGGGCCTGCTGGCAAGGGCGCTCGACGGCCGCGTCGGTGTTCCCGAGCCCGCCGAGCGGCTTCTGGTCGATGGCCGCTTCGTCACGCTGCCGGGTCCCGAGGTGGAGGCGGCGGTGACGGCGGCACGCCGGCTGGACATGCCATACACCCAGCGGCGGCTGGCTTTGCGCGACAGCCTGGTGCAGATGCTGGCCGACCGCGGCCTGGCCGCGCCCGCGGGTGTGGTGGAAAACCTGCTCAGCCGGTTGTGGCCGGTGATGACCCCGGGCGCGTTCCTGCGCGATCTGCTGGGCTCAAAGGAGCGGTTGTTCGCCGCGGGCGGCGCGGAGTTCACCACCGAGGAGTTGCTGTCGCTGCGCAGAAGGGCGGCAGACCGGCTCTCCGAACAGGTGTGGAGCCGCCACGATCTGCCCCTGCTCGACGAGGCCGAGCAATTGATCAATGGTTCGCCGCAGCGCTATGCCCACATCGTCGTCGACGAGGTGCAGGACCTGTCGCCGATGCAGTTGCGCAGCATCGCGCGGCGCTCATCCACCGGCTCGCTGACCATCGTCGGCGATCTGTCGCAGTCGACCGGGGCATGGGCGCGCGACAGCTGGGCCGAGGTGGCCGAGCACCTGCCGGCCAAGCTGGAACACCATGTGGTCAATCTGCGCTACGGCTACCGGGTGCCCAAGCAGATCTTCGATCACGCCGCCCCGCTTCACCGGGTGGCCGCTCCCGAGGCGGTCGCTCCCGAGGCGGTGCGCGAAGGCCCGCAAGGCCCGCGCATCCATCGCGCTGAGGAGGCCGACCGGGCCGGGCGGGTGGCCACCATGGCCGCGGTGCATGCGGCCGAGGGCCGGTTCGTCGGCATCATCTGCGCCGCGCCGCAGCGCGGTGAGGTGGAAGAGGCGCTGGCCGCCAACGGTTCCAGCTGGAGCAGCGCCGATCGTGGCGAGCTGGGCCGCGCCATCAATCTGGTCAGCCCGCAGGAGGCCAAGGGCCTGGAATTCGATGCGGTGATAGTTGTTGAGCCGGAGGCGATTGTCGCCTCGGACCCGCGCGGGCTTCGGTTGCTCTATGTGGCGCTGACCCGTACCACCGGCTACCTCGACGTCATCGCGGTAGGAGATCCCTTGCCGCTCAAGGCATCCGAGCCGTCGAGGAAGGCGCTGGCGATGCCCGGCGCGCCGCTTCCCTCGTCGGTGGCCGGCCCAGCCGCGCAGGTGGCGATCCTGGTGCGCAACAGCACCGCCAATGAGCGCTGGGCCGAAGTGCTGCGCGAGGCAGCCCGTCTCCTGGAGCGGCCTGAATAAACCGCCGGCTACTGTTTGCGGGCGAAGATGGCGTCGCTGGACAGGCGGCGGCCCACCTTCTGTTCCACGATCCGCTCCATGATGATCGCGGCGGTGTCCTTGCTGGCGCAGGCCACGTCGAGCTGCTTGGCCAGTTCCGCGAGGGGCGCCTTGGCCAGCTTGAGGTCTTTGAGGTACTTGGTCGCGGCCGCCCGGTCGTTCAGCGCCTTGAGATCCGCGTTGACCTGCTCGGCTGAGATGTCGAGCGCGGCCGGTTTCTTCGCCCCGGCGGGGGCGGCGACCCGATGGCCCTTGGGGATGAGCTCGAGGCGCGCCTCTCCGGACAGCAGGGCGTCGACCTGGTCGTCGGGCAGCTTACGCAGAAACTCGGCCACCTTGACCAGGACATCGTGCGTGCGCTCGAGGTTCACCTGCACTCCTAAACTCTGATCAGGGAGAGGAACTCGTTGGTGATCTGGTGCAGATCGTATTCCACGTTCTCGGTGGTCTGGCGGGACAGTACCGCCGGGATGCCGTGCTCGCCCGGATCGGCGAAGACGGCCTTGCTCTCCCGCAGCGTGTGCCGGAACACGGGCACCTCGATGTCCTTGAGCCCGTTGATGTATCCCTGAAGTTTGACCATCAGCCCGGCCCCGGCGTATTGGACCATGGTGAAGACGACGCCGAGGATGACCGGGTTGATCGCGACGGCCGGGTTCGAGCCGGCCACCCGATCGTATTCGTCGACCAGCTGCGAAAGCCTGGTACGCAAATAGTCAATGCCCAATGTGGACAGATAGTCGGCCTTGGCCGGCACGAGGATGTGCTGGCTGGCGACCACGGCGGTGCGGGTTACCATGTTGAAATTGGGCGCGCAGTCCATCAGGATCACGTCGTACTCTTCGAAAGCCTTGCCCGCCAAGGCGTCTGCCAGCAGACGGTAGACGCGAAGGTAGTGCGGGTTGAAGGTCTGGTAGCGGGCGCCGCCCAGCCCGTGGGCCAAATCGAGCTCCACGTCCACCAGGCGAAGGTCGGAGGAGATCAGGTCGAGGCGGCCTCTTTCCAGCGCGGCGTTGACCCGCGGCGGGGTGAGCACCAGTTCTTCCAGGTTTTTGGCTGCGCCGGACATGATGTACGACTCGTACCAGCGCAGAATCGTGCGATCGGGATCCCACTCATCGGGCCGATAGAACGAGAACGTCAGGCTGGCCTGTGGGTCGAGGTCGATGAGGAGCACCTTGCGGCCCCGGTTGGCGATCTCAGCGCCGAGGTTGGCGGTCATCGTGGTCTTGCCGACCCCGCCTTTGTAATTGAGCACCGCGACGACTGTCATTCGTTCACGCTACGTGATCCCCTGACGACTTTGGCTACGATGGACGGCTGAAAAAGTGCACTCGGTGGGATGACCAGATGCTGGACCGAACTGAACACCCGGCGGACAACCGGGTCATAGCGGGCGGCGAGCTGGACCCGGCGCGAGTAGCGGTTGAGCAGAGCGATGCCGGGCGGCCTGGGGCCTTGCGTCTCGGGGAAGGCGAAGTCGCCGCCGGCCGCGAAACGCCATGGCGTGGCCAGAATCGAGCCGACTTCCCGGTAGTAGTCGCGGGCCATCGCGGCATCGGCGCTGGAGTGCTTGTCCAGCATCCGCCCCAGCGCGAGCGCGTCGAGGGCGGCACAAGTCATGCCCTGGCCGTAAATCGGGTTGAAGCTACAGACAGCATCTCCGGTCGTGACAAACCCACCCGGTACAAGACGAAGCTTCTCAAAATAGCGACGACGGCTGGACGGGAATCCGTAGGACACGACCTCGCTCAAAGGCTCGCCGTCGCGAAGCAGGTCAGCGATGGCCGGGTAGGGCAGCTCCTTGGCGAACCGCTGGAACTCGGCCTCGTCCTTGGGGAACTGGCCGTGCCAGCCGCCGATGGAGACCAGCCAGCGGTCGCCCTCGATGGGCAGGATGAGCCCGGCCCGCCTGCCCCGCGGCGGGGTGGGCAGGATGAAGACGCAGACGCCTTCGGGCAGGAAGCCCGGCTCGCGGCGAAACACCCGGGTGGAATAGCCCACCCCGATTTTCACCTCCGCCGCTTCCGGGACGGGGAAGTCGAGGTTGGCCAGCCAGCGGTCGGAACGGCTGCCACGCCCGGTGGCATCGACGACAAGATTGGCGGCCAGCGTCTCGCCGTCGTCGAGCCGGACCCCGGTGACGCCCAGCGAGCTGCCGGTGAGCGCGGCGATGGCCACACCGTCGCGAATGGACACGTTGGGGTGCGCCAGAAGCCGGCCGCGCAGCGTGGTCTCCAGGAATGGGCGGCTGAACGAGACCAGGTGCAGTCCGGTGTCGGCGGGCGGCCACACCACCCCGAAACGGTGGATGCACATGTCGCGCCCGGCCTCGAAGGGCACCGCCCCACCGGCGACGAGCTCTTCTTTGACGCCGGGAAACAGCTCGTCGAGCGCGGCCTGCCCGGAGGCCAGCAAAACGTGCGGGTGATGCCCCTGCGGCACGCCGCGGCGTGGCACCGGATTGTCGGGCAGGATGTCCCGGTCGAGAACGGTGACCCGGTCGAAGCGGCTGGCCAGGGCTTGGGCGGCGGTCAAACCCGCAACGCTGGCTCCAATGACGACGGCATGACTTCTCCCCACGTCCCCGGACAGTAGCACCGCCGGGTTATTACGTTATACGATATAGCGCGTCGCGATATAGAGCAGAGCGGAGTGACCATGGATGGCCTGGGCAGGTTCGCCGAGCCGAGTGTGCTGATTCTGGCCAGCCTCGCCGATGGCCCGAAGCACGGCTATGCCCTGATCAAGGACATCGAGGAGCTGGCGGGCACCACGCTGGGCCCGGGGACGCTCTATGCGGCGCTGGCCAGGCTCGAGCAGCGGCAGCTGATAGAGGCGTTGCCAGAGCAGGACAGGCGTCGCCCCTACCGGATCACCCCCGCCGGCGCGCAGGCCGTTCGGTCCTATTTGGAGGATGCGCGCCGGGTAGTGGCCGCCGGGCTCAAACGGCTGGCGGCGTTCGCATGAGATGGCTGCTCGCGCTCTACCCGGCCGCGTGGCGGGAACGATACGGCCCCGAGATGGGCCAGCTGCTTGACGATCTGAAGCACAGGCCGTGGCCGGCGCGGCTGGCCATGGCCGTCGACCTCGCCCGCGGCGCGGTAGACGCGCATGTCACCAAGGAGTCGCTGATGAGCACAGATACCCGGCGCGCCCTCAAACAGGGCGTGGTCGTCGGCCTGCTGGTGTGGGCCGCCCTGTCGGTGGAGATCGTGCTGTCCAACGTGGTGTTCCCCAGCCGGGAGGACGACGACACGGTCTCCGTCCTGGTCGCCTACCTGGTGATCTTTGCCTCGCTGGCGGCGGTTGGCATCCTGGCCTCGCGCACCGCGGTCAGCACGGGTGGGCTGGCCCTAGCCGGGGCGATCGCCGGGGCCCTGATCGGCGCCCTGACCATCGGCACCTTCCTCGCCATCGACAACATGTTCCTTGACATTGTCAGCCAGCAGCAGACCAAAATCGATGCTCTAGCCCGCAGCGGTCAGACGTCCATGCGCTCGTTTATCAACCACAGCCTGCTGTCGGGCATCGTGTTCCTCACCGCGTTCCTCGCGCTGGCCGGTGCCGGCCTGGCCGCCTTCAGCGGATCGCTCGCCCGGGTAAGGCGGGCGCGAGTCGGCAAAGTTTGACAGGATGGCCATCGTCTCTTGTGGACGCTCGATGAGGGGCAGATGCCATTGGCCCGCCCGGCCCTCGATGACCACCTCCTGCAGCTGGGGCAGCACCTGCCGCCACCCGGCCAGCGCGCCATCGATGATGATGATGGGATCCAGCTGCGGGTCGCGCCCGTGCAGGAAGTAGGCCCTGTCCACGCAGGCAAGCTCGGCGGGGGAGGGCGGCTGGAACGAAGCGATGTAGGAGGCCTGGCCCAGGAGCGCCGACAGCGGGTAACGGCGGCCCGCCCGGCCCGCCGCGGCGACCAGATCGGGATCGGCGCTCGGCTCCATATCCGCGGGCCCGACCGTGCCAGGAACCATATGCACCAACGCATTTACCGCTGGCCCGCCGCGAAACCAGCTGACCGCGGGGACCGCCCACAGCGGCCTGGCGACAGTGGCCGGGCTGCTGGGCGCGGTGTCCAGAAACAGGGTGACCCTTCCGTAGCCCGCCCCGGCCCGCTGGTACCGGCGAAGGAAGTCGACAGCCGACATGCCGCCCATCGACCCGCCGTAGACCCGAAGCGCGCCAACGGGAGGATCGATCGTCTCGATGGCGTGCAGCACCTCGCGGAAGGTCAGCTCGACGTCCACGCCGTGGACGGAGTGACCCACCACGATCATGGCGTCACTCGGCCCGAGGTGGGCGCCGAAGGCCTCGCTTAGCATCGCGCCTGGCATCCGGTACCCCGGAAAAACCACCAAAAGCCGAAGGGCCGCACCGGAATCGGGCCGGGTGACGAAGAGCTCGGGCCTGGCTGCGCCAGCGCTCCAGGAGCCGATCGCGCTGTCCAGACTGAGCAAAGCCACTACGGTGCAAAGGATCCGCAGCAGCCGTCGCTTCACGACCAGGCAGACCCGGTCAGGCGTTCATAGCCGGCCAGATAGCGAGCGCGGGTGGCCTCGACCACGTGCGGCGGGACCACAGGACCGGGGGCGGTCTTGTCCCATCCGGTGCTGACGGTCCAGTCGCGCAGCGGCTGCTTGTCGAAGCTCGGCTGAACCCGGCCGGGCTCGTACTTCTCGGCCGGCCAGAAGCGCGAAGAGTCGGGCGTGAGCACCTCGTCGCCGAGAACAAGCTGCCCCGACGGATCCCAGCCAAGCTCGATCTTGGTATCGGCGATGATGATGCCGCGTTCCTGTGCTATCTCGAAGCCGCGCCTGTACACGGCCAGGGTGATCTGCCGCAGATCCTCGGCCGTCTCCGGCCCCACCTTGTGCACGACCTCATCGAAGGTCATCGGCTCGTCGTGTTCCCCGACGGGCGCCTTGGTGGATGGGGTGAAGATGGCCTCCGGCAACCGCGAGGACTCCACCAGCCCGGGTGGCAGGGCCACTCCCGAAACCGAGCCGTGCGCCTTGTAGTCGCGCAGCCCCGATCCGGTCAGGTAGCCACGCGCCACACACTCCACGGGAACCATGGCCAGGTGCTGGCAGCGGATGGCCCGCCCGGCGAACTCGGCCGGAACATCGGTGGAGATGACATGGTTGGGCACGATGTCGCGCAGCTGCTCGAACCACCACAGCGACATTGCCGTGAGGATCTTGCCCTTGTCCGGGATGGGCGTCGGCAGGATGACGTCGAAGACGGAGACCCTGTCCGAGGCAACCAGAACGATGTCGTCCCCGTCGCGGTAGACATCGCGAACCTTGCCCGAATGCAGCAGTTTCACCCCGGCAGGATAGCGTGAGCAGGTGAGCTCGTATCGCGCCGGCTTCGCCTGCTTCGTAGGCCGCCCGAACGCCGGAAAATCCACTTTGACCAACGCCCTCGTTGGTCAAAAGATCGCGATCACCTCCAACAAGCCGCAGACCACCCGGCACATCATCCGCGGCGTGCTGCACCGCCCGGAAGCGCAGCTCGTGCTCGTGGACACGCCCGGCCTGCACCGCCCGAAGACCCTGCTCGGCCAGCGCCTCAACGACCTGGTCCGGGCCACCTGGAGCGAGGTCGACGCGATCGGCCTGTGCATCCCGGCCAACGAACCGGTCGGCAAGGGCGACAGTTTCATCGCCTCCGAGATCGGCGAGCTGAAGGCCTCGCTCGTGGCGGTGGTGACCAAGACCGACCTGGTCAGCAAGAAGGAGCTCACCGAGCAGCTGATGGCCGTCTCCCAGCTGGGCGAGTTCGCCGACATCGTGCCGTGCAGCGCCGTCTCCGGCGACCAGCTCGGCGTGCTCACCGATGTGATGATCTCGCATCTGCCCAGCTCGCCGCAGCTCTACCCGGACAGCATGCTGACCGACGAGCCCGAGCACGTGCTCATCGCCGAGATGATCCGCGAGGCCGCCCTGGAAGGGGTGCGCGATGAGCTGCCGCACTCGATCGCTGTACTGGTCGAGGAGATCATCCCCGAGGGCAACCTCACCAAGATCTACGCCGACATCTACGTGGAACGACAATCCCAGAAGGCCATCGTCATCGGCGCTCGCGCCGAGCGGCTCAAACGGGTCGGGATGACCGCGCGGGCCCAGATCGAGGACCTGCTCGGCAAAAGGGTCTACCTCGACCTGCATGTTCGAGTCGCCCAGGATTGGCAGCGAGACCCGAGACAGTTACGCAAACTAGGCTTCTAGCGTGCGCAAGCCCCTCTACCGCGATCACGCCCTGGTGCTGCGAGTCCAGCGCCTCGGCGAGGCCGACCGCATCATCAGCCTGCTGACCCGTACCCACGGCCGGGTCCGGGCGGTCGCGCGGGGCGTGCGGCGCACCACCTCCCGCTTCGGGGCGCGGCTGGAACCGTTCGGCCACATCGATGTCCAGTGCAGCGAGGGTTCCTCGCTCGACACCGTGATGCAGGTGGAAGGGCTCAGCCTGTTCGGGCGTCACCTGCTGGAGGACTATCCGCGCTACACCACGGCCAGCGCCATCGCGGAAACAGCCGAAAGGCTTACCCCGATCGAGAAGGAACCCACGCTGCGGCTCTACCTGCTCACCCTCGGCGCGCTCAACGCGCTGGCGGAGAAGGAACGCCCGGCCACCCTGATCCTCGACGCCTACCTGCTGCGGGCCATGTCCTACGCGGGCTGGGCGCCTTCCCTTCGCGCGTGTGCCGTGTGCGCCGAGGCCGGGCCGCACCGGGCGTTCTCCGTCCCGGCCGGGGGAGTGGTCTGCCCCAACTGCCGTCCGCCCGGCGCCGCCCACCCGAGCACCGATGCGCTCAACCTCATGAACGCCCTCTTGGAAGGCGATTGGGGGACAGCGCAAAGCACAGATGTGAAGATTCGGGGGGAGTCGAGCGGACTCGTCGCGGCGCATCTGCAATGGCACCTCGAGCGCGGGTTACGCTCTCTCCCGCTAGTTGATCGACGGGAGAGCACCACGTGAAGAAGCCGCCCACGCCGCATCCTTCCGGCGCGCGCCCACCCAAGCTGCCCGCTGCGGCGCTGCCCAAACACATCGCCATCGTCATGGACGGCAATGGCCGCTGGGCCAAGGAGCGCGGGCTGGCCCGTACCGAAGGCCACAAACAGGGCGAGTACTCCCTCTTCGACACCGTCGAGGGCGCCATCGAGCTGGGCATCCCCTACCTGTCGGCCTACGCCTTCTCCACCGAGAACTGGAAACGCTCGCCCGAGGAAATCCGTTTCCTCATGGGCTTCAACCGCGACGTGATCCGCCGCCGCCGCGACCAGCTGGTTGAGCTCGGCGTCCGTGTCGTCTGGTCCGGCCGCCGTGGCCGGCTCTGGAAAAGCGTCATCGACGAGCTGGAAACCGCCGAGCTGATGAGCCGCCGCAACTCCACGCTCACCCTCCAGTTCTGCGTCAACTACGGCGGCCAGGCCGAAATCGCCGATGCCGCCGCGGCCATCGCCCACGACGTCGCCTCCGGCCGCCTCAAGCCCGACAAGGTGACCGAGAAACTTTTCGCCAAATATCTCTACCACCCCGAGGTTCCCGAGGTGGACCTGTTCCTGCGCCCATCCGGCGAGCAACGCACCAGCAACTTCCTGCTGTGGCAGTCGGCCTACGCCGAACACATCTACCTCGACACCCTCTGGCCCGACTTCGACCGCCGCCACCTGTGGTACGCCTGCGAGCTTTTCGCCCAGCGCGACCGCCGTTTCGGCGGTGCCATCCCCAACCCGGTCGCCCCCGCCAAGGCCACCGTCTAAAGCATTTTCCCTTACGCCGCTTCGTCGTGGCCCCTCGCCGTATCTCCCGGCGGCAACGCCACCTTCGTGCTTGGCCGCGCCCGCCGGCTACGCCGCCGAACCCCGCAGACGCTAGATCATCGCCAAACTCTCCCAGGCTTCGCCAACACCATGCCGTCCCGCAGTGATGCTTGGCGTGCACCCGCGTCGTCGTCGCGCCGCAGTCCGGACACTCCAACGCCACCGGGTCGCCTGCACCGAGCCGCCGCTGTCCTATATGGACAGAAGCCGATCACGTGGCATTGCTATCGAACGAGCCGTTGATCAGACAGTCCCGCCGCGTCGAGGATGACTACGGTGGCTCGGGTCCGACGATGTAGAGCTTGCCGAGTGGACTGCGCCAGACGAAGATGCCGGGGCTGATTTGCCATAGGCGCCAGCGGCCTTGGTGCTTGGCGCGGTGATGGAAACGGCATAGGGGGCCAAGATTGCCGGGCTCGGTGCGGCCGCCATCCCGGTGGGCGATGGTGTGATCGAGGTCTGTTTGCAGGGCGGGTCTGCGGCAGCCGGGTGCGCGGCACATGCGGTCACGGGCGCGGATGTGCCGGGCCAGCGCGGCATTGGGGAACCGCCGGCCCGGGTCGCCGAAGACACCGCCGGACGCTGCGCTGGGGCGAGAAGCGTTGGGGTGCTTGGTGTTGGGGCCATGTGCCGGGTGCGCTGTGTGGCGGCGGTGGCCGCCGCGTGGCGTGTTCGGGCTGCTGGATGCGGCGGTGGACGCTGCGCTGGATGGGGTGGGATTGGTGTGGGGGCGGGCGCGGGTGGTGCCGGTGTGGATCTCGCCGGTGGTGGTGTCGTAGATGGTGAAGTGCCAGGGTGTGTGGCGTTGCTGTTGGGCGATCTGGCGGGCGATGTCGGCGATGACGGGGCCGTAGCCGTTGAGGTGGCCTGGTTTGTTGGCGAGCCTGGCCAGGGTGTCGAGGGTGGCGACCAGCTCGACGCTGCCTCCGGCCCGCGTGCTGTCGGTGGTGACGCCGAGCAGGAGGTCGAGGAAGGTGTCGGCGCGGATTTGGTCGAGGCTGCGCGGGTCGCCGGCTTGTTTGACGGCGCGGGCGATCGCGGTGATGCGGTTGACGGCGGCCAGGGCGGCGTCGGCGGGAAGGTTGAGGCCGAGGACGTTAGCGCAGCTGTCTTCGGTGGGCTGTAGCTCGACGCGGCGGTCGCGGACCCGTGCCCGGTGCCGTGCGGCCGCGGCGGCGGGGTCGGCCTCGATGACCAGTTTGGCCAGTCTGGCCCGTAGCTGGCCGGTGGTCAGTGAGGGGGCTACGGGCAGGACTGTGGCGGCGATGCGGCGGGCCAACCCCAGATCGAGCGTGGCGACGCCGTCGCGGATGACCCTTGCCTTGGGTAGGTCGAGGTCGCCATGGGCCATGGCGGCGTGGATATCGGGCAGGCGGCGCACCACGTCCATGGCGAGATCGAGCTGGGCGGCGGCGGCCTGGCGGGTCCAGGCCAGCGCCGCAGCAATCTCGAACGGAGCGAACTCTGCCACCGGGGTGGTATCGAAGACGGCCACGAGTTTGGCCAACACCACAGCCTGCCGCTCAGACAGCTCGCGCCAACTGGCTACGAGCTCGTCGACAATCGCTGCATCGCAGTGCATCGCATCCGCGACGACTATCCCCGTATCGACTGACACACAAGAGATCCTAGTACAGTTGTTCGAGCAGTAAAACCCCAAGTCTACCTGGAAAGAAGGCCGGAAACCGTTGCCACGCAACGGTTACGGAAAGCGCAGGCATAATTCTCTGGTGACACAACGAAGGCGCGCGGCCGCTGTCATCATTCGCGACGGCAAGGTGCTCATGGTCAGGGAGCGCTCCCGCGGCGACACCGGTCGTCACGACGGGCAGAGCTATTGGACGCTTCCCGGTGGCGGGCTCCAGCCGGGCGAAACGGACGAGCAGGCGGTCCGGCGGGAAGTGGCCGAGGAGGTGGGCCTTACCGCAATTTCGGCGACCTACATCCGCGACATGCACTACCCGTCCGGGATAACCGCGGTCTTCGCTGTCACCGTCGCCGATGGCGAACCGCGGCTCGGCGCCGACGATCTTCCGTGTGATTGTCCTCGCATGATTGGCCTGGACTGGATTCCTTTGCCGACGATGGCCGCTGTCCCGGCCATGCTTATCGAGTGGCCGGAGCTTGGGTGGTCTTCATAGGCCGGCTAGTGACAAGGTAAGCGCCGCAACGATAAGCGCGCCCGCGATGAGGGCCCAGTCGGCGGCGCCGAAGTGTTGTGGGCGGGCGATGGTACGTGGCGCGCCGGAGTCGAAACCGCGGGCGTCCATCGCTACGGCCAGGCGCACGCCGCGGCGGATGGCGCCGACCAGGAGGACGAAGGCGGTGTTGAAGAACGCGCGGCGCAGGCCGCGGGCGCGGCGGGCCATGGCGATGGTGCGCCATTCGTCGTGGAAGAGGCCGAGTAGCCGGAAGGCGGCCAGCGCCCCGAAGGCGAAGCGGGGTGGCGCTTTGGCGTGCTGCACAAGGGAATCGGCCAGATCGGTGGGGTCGGTGGAGGCGAAGGTGAGCAGGGCGGGCAGGGCCAGGGCGAGCAGGCGCAGCGCGAGCGACAGGGAAGCGTTCAGCACAGAGCTGGTCATGAGGAACGGTCCGAAGTGGAGGATCACGTCTCCGCTTCGGTCTGCTGAGAACAGCGCCAGGGTGAGCACGATGCCGACGGCGGCGGCCAGAACGGGCCAAGCGCGGCGCAGCAGGTCGGCGAAGCCGACGCCGAAGGCGGGCGCCAACACCAACGACACGGCGATGAGGAAGCCGAGTGCCAGCGGATCGCGGGTCAGGAGAGCCACTAGGGAAAGCAGGCCGCTGGCGGCGAGCTTGGCCACGGGCGCTCTGCGCGCCAACACGGCGGTCATCGTGGGGCCAGCTCGAGGGCGCGGTCGGCGAGGGCGGCGACGACCTGGGGATCGTGGGTGACGGTGAGGATGGCGTGGCCCTCGTCGCGCAGATCCGCCAGCAGGTTTACCACCTCGATCCAGGTTTTGCGGTCTTGGCCGAAGGTGGGTTCGTCGAGCAGAAGCACCGGCGGTCGCGCCGCCAGCGCCGTGGCCACGCTCAGCCGCCGCGCCTGGCCGCCGGAGAGGGTGAACGGATTCGCCCGGGCCAGTGGCTCGAGGTGCAGGCGTTGCAGCAGCTCGTCCACGCGTTGCGGGGAGGTGCCGCCGAGGGCCAGCTCGTCGCGGACCGACGAGGTGACGAACTGATGCTCGGGGTTCTGGAAGACCGAGCCGATCCGGCCGGTCAATGTCTTGGGGCGCCAGCGGTGCGGGGCCTCGCCCCATCGGGTGCCGACGCCGCCCCGGGCCGGTTTGAGCAGGCCGCCGAGCATCAGCGCCAGGGTCGATTTTCCGCTGCCGTTGGGGCCGGTGACCGCCGTCGCTTCACCCTCGCGCAGCGTTATGTCGGGATAGGACAGATCCCGCACGCCCAGATCGGTGGTGGTGAGCAGACTCTGGCCCGGTTCGGCGATGGCCTTACGGGCCGGCATGGGATGACCCGGTACCCAAACACCGCTTGAAGAAAGCTCGACCCCCAGTGAGCCGGTGAGGATCTGCGGCGGCCCTTGAGCACGGACGCCGCCTCCCGGCTCGAGCACGATGACCCTGTCGATGAGCGGCAGCACCGCCTCGATGCGGTGTTCCACGAGCACCATGGTCTGCTCGCGGCCGAGCCCGCGCAGGCTTTCCACGACGAGCGCGGCGCCGGCCGGGTCGAGGTTGGCGGTGGGTTCATCGAGCAGCAGCAGATCCGGTTGCGGCGCAAGCGCTCCCGCCAGCACGAGCCGCTGCTGCTCGCCGCCGGAAAGGCGATCGGTGCGGTGGTCGCGTGGGTAGCCAAACCCCACCTGGCGCAGCACCTCGTCCACCCGCGGCCAGATCTTCTCGGCCGGCCAGCCGAGATTTTCCAGGCCGAAGGCGACCTCGTCCCCGCAGCGGCTCATCACGAGCTGGGACTGCGGATCCTGGAAGACGATGCCGGTACGGCCGTCCACCTTGAGGTCGCCTTCGGCCTCCCCCGAGTCATGCGCCAGCAGCCCGGCCAGAGCCGCCAGCAAGGTTGACTTGCCTGCGCCCGAGGGGCCGAGCAGGAGCACCCGCTCGCCCCGCTCGAGGCGCAGATCGACACCGCGGATGGCCCAGGCGCGCCTGCCCGCGTGCCGCCAGCCGAAGCCGTTGAGCTGGATCACACCAGCTCGCGGACCCGGCCGATCGGGAACCTGTCCAGAACCCCTGTCCGGGCAAGCCCTTTGGCCAGCAGGTAGGAGCCGACGCCCGCGATGAGGGCGCCGCTGGCGATCTGGCATGCGCCGTAAGCGATTTGCCACGAGGTCTGCATATCGCCGAGGGAGGACGTGGTCAGGTCGAGCGCGGTCGCGCCCGCCCCGGCCAGAGCGCCGGCGAGCGTGGCGCGTGCCAGACCGAAACGCGCTGGCCCGATCGGAGCGAAGGCCAGCTCGCCGCCGAGGCCTTGCACCGCCCCGTACCAGAAGAGCAGCCAGCCCCAGCCCGAACCGAGCAGCATGGAGATGATGGCCGCCACGAGCTCGGCGAACAGCGCCGCGCCCGGTTTACGGATGATCAGCGGTGCGAGCACCGCGGGGATGAACCAGACACCGTTGACGATTCCAGCGGCCGGGGGGAAGCCGCTGAAGGCCACTGAGAAGGGGCCGAACCACAGCAGACCCCAGGCCCAGAAGATGACGCCGAACGCGACAGCGATCGTGGAGGCCACGACGATGTCGACGGTGCGCCAGCGGAAACCATTCATACAATCAACTCCAGACTCCCTGCGCTGGCATTACCCAGATCAGGTTCGAGGGTCTGCGGCCCTTTGCCGCACTCTCAGCACTCGCGTGCTCCCCTGTCGTGTGGCCTAGACATTAACACCGCGGCAGCCGATAACCTGTTGCGGTGACCGTCACAGATCGGCCCGCTCACCGGCATGTCCACGATGCGCCTCCTGCCCCGAATCGCTGGTGGGACCGCTTCGGCTCGGTTGAGGTCCTCGCTGTCATTCTCATCCTGCTGGTGATCTTCCGCGGCCCGATCGCGGCGAAGATCGCCCAGCTGCCGCTGTTGCAGACGTGGACCACGGTTTTCGTCTCGGTGATGGTGCAGGCGATGCCTTTCCTGGTCTTCGGGGTCGCGCTGTCCGCGGTGATCGCGGTCTACGTGCCGCGCTCGTTCTGGGCCAAGGCGCTGCCCAAGCACCCGGCGCTGGCGGTGCCGGTGGCCAGCTGCGCCGGGGTGGTGCTGCCCGGCTGTGAGTGCGGTTCGGTGCCGATCGCGGGGTCGCTGATGCGCCGCGGGGTCACCCCGGCGGCGGCGCTGGCCTTCCTGCTCGCCGCGCCGGCCATCAACCCGATCGTGCTGACCGCCACCGCGGTGGCCTTCCCCAACAACCCGGAGATGGTGGTCGGGCGGGGCGTGGCCAGCCTGGTGGTGGCGATGGTGATGGGCTGGATGTGGCTGCGCCTGGGCAAGCTGGAGTGGATCCGCATGCCGCATCGGCCCGAGCTGGACGACCTGTCCAAGGGGCGGGCCTTCTGGGCATCGTGCCGCCACGACATCATCCACGCCGGCGGGTTCCTGGTGCTGGGCGCGATGGCCGCGGCCACCATCAACGTGATCGTTCCCGACGCGTGGCTGCAGTCCCTGGCCGACAACCCGGTGCTGTCGGTCTTCGCGCTGGCGATCCTGGCTGTCCTGCTGTCGATCTGTTCGGAGGCCGACGCTTTCGTGGCCGCGTCGCTGAGCCAGTTCTCGCTCACCTCCCGCCTGGTCTTCCTCGTGGTCGGCCCGATGGTCGACCTCAAACTCATCTCGATGCAGACCGGCGTGTTCGGGCGGCGTTTCGCCTTCCGCTTCGCCCCCACCACCCTGGTGGTCGCCACCGCCCTCGCTGCCCTGACAGGAGCGCTGATTTTTTCATGAACAGGCAGGCGCAAGGCGTTGTTTTGCTGCTTTTGGGCGGCGCGCTGCTCAAGGCGACGGTCTTTTCCGACATATACCTGCGGTACGTGAAGGAATCGTTGCAGCCCTTCCTGATCGGGGCGGGGGCTTTGCTCGTCGCGGCGGGCATCATGGCGATAGTCAATGACCTGCGCGCACCCTCCACAAACGACCATGACCATGGTGACGACAAACCGCATCACGAACCCCGCATCGGGTGGATGCTGATCGCGCCGGTGCTCGGGCTGCTGCTCGTCGCGCCGCCCGCGCTGGGCGCCTTCGCCGCGGGGCAGAGCGGGTCGGCCGTGCTGCAGGGGTCGGAGCTCTACGCGCCGCTGCCCGAGGGTGATCCGGCCACCATCAGCGTGCTCGACTATGCCACCCGCGCCGTCTTCGACAAGGGCAGGTCGATGAAGGACGCCAAGGGCGGCAACCGCAAGGTGCTGATCTCCGGGTTCCTCTCCGGCGGTCCGGAGGGCAAGGTGCTGACGCGGATGATGCTGTCGTGCTGCGCGGCCGACGCCCGCCCGATCAAGGTCGGTATGTCCGGTGACGCGCCGGTCGGCCTGCCCGACGATCAGTGGCTGGAGGTGACCGGCGTCTACACCACCAAGACGGCGAAGGACCCGGTCAACGGACAGGACATCCCGTTTATCGAAGTGATCCAATGGAAGCAGATCGCGCCGCCCCGCAACCAATACGAATAGAACCTACCCACGGGTAACGCGTCGCGATAACGTGGACTGGTGACGGCGACTCAGCGTGATGTGACAGCGGAGCAGGCCCGAAACGTGGCCGAGGCGGCTCGGGAGACCGAGTGGCACAAACCGAGCTTTGGCAAGCAGCTGTTCCTGGGCAAGCTGCGGATGGATCTGATCGATCCGTGGCCGCAGCCCAAGACCGACGAGGACTCGCAGCGGTTCATGGAATCGTTGCGCGACTACGTGACCAACCACGTCGACGGCGCGCAGATCGAGCGCGATGCCAAGATCCCCGATGAGGTGTTCCGGGGGCTCGCCGAGCTGGGCTGCTTCGGCATGAAAATCGATACCAAATATGGCGGCCTGGGTCTGTCCAATCTGGACTATTGCCACGCCCTGACCCTCGCCGGCTCGGCCAATCCGTCGATCGGGGCGCTGCTCAGCGCCCACCAGTCGATCGGTGTTCCGCAGCCGCTCAAGCTTTTCGGCACCGACGCGCAGAAGCAGAAGTTCCTGCCGCGCCTGGCCGCGGGGGAGGTCTCCGCCTTCCTGCTCACCGAGCCCGACGTCGGCTCCGACCCGGCGCGCATGTCGGTCACGGCCACCCCGGTGGACGGCGGCTACCACCTCAACGGCGTGAAACTGTGGGCCACCAACGGTTCCGTGGCCACGCTGCTGGTGGTGATGGCGCTCGTCCCGCGCAGCGAGGGGCACCGTGGCGGAATCACCGCCTTCGTGGTGGAGGGCGCCTCCGAAGGGGTGACCGTCGAGCGCCGTAACGCGTTCCTGGGCCTGCGCGGGCTGGAGAACAGCGTCACGCGGTTCCACGATGTCTTCGTACCGGCCGAAAATGTCATCGGCAAAGAAGGCCAGGGCCTGAAGATCGCATTGACCACGCTCAACACCGGCCGGCTCTCGCTTCCCGCCATGTGCGTGTCGGCGGCGAAGTGGTGCCTCAACGTCGGGCGCGGCTGGGCCAACAACCGGGTGCAGTGGGGGCGCAAGGTCGGCGAGCACGAGGCGGTGGCCACCAAGCTCGCCTTCATCGCCGCCACCACCTACGGCATGGAGGCGATGCTCGACCTGTGCTGCATGCTGGCCGACGACGATCGCAACGACATCCGCATCGAGGCCGCGCTGATCAAGCTGTTCGGCTCGGAGAAGGCGTGGCTGGTCGCCGACGAGCTGATCCAGGTGCGCGGGGGGCGCGGTTACGAGACCGCCGACTCCCTCGCCGCGCGCGGTGAGAAGGCGCTGGGCGCCGAGCAGCTGCTGCGTGATCTGCGCATCAACCGCATCTTCGAAGGCTCCACCGAAATCATGCACCTGCTGATCGCCCGGGAGGCGGTCGACCAGCATCTGTCGGTGGCCGGGGACATCATCGACCCGAAGGCTTCGCCGAAGCGCAAAGCCAAAGCCATGCTGCACGCCGGGGGTTTCTATGCCCGTTGGCTGCCAACGCTTCTGGCCGGTCCCGGCACCTTTGGGGGGTACCGGAAATTCGGCCGCCTAGCCCAGCACCTTCGCTACTCCGAGCGGGCCGCGCGCCGCCTGGCCCGCCACACGTTCCGGGGCATGGCCACCTGGCAGGGCAAGATGGAACATCGCCAGGCGTTCCTGGGCCGCGTGGTTGACATCGGTGCGGAGCTGTTCGCCATCGCCGCGGTCTGCTCGCGAGCCAAGGCCAGCGGCAAGGCCGAAGAGATGGAGCTTGCCGATCTGTTCTGCCGCCAGGCCCGTCAGCGGATCATCGTGCTGGAGCACGCGCTGTGGCACAACACCGACGCCAATGACGTCGAGTTGACCCGTAACGTCCTATCCGGACGCTACGAGTTCCTCGAAGAGGGCATAGTCATGCCGCCCGACGAGGGGGAGTGGGTCAGCACCTGGAAGCCAGGTGCGTCCACCGAGCCGAACCTGATGCGTAAGCTCAACTGACCGGTTTCAGCTTGCGCTGCTTGAGACCCAGCCGCCGCAACTCCATGCGGGCCAGAAGGTCGATCAGCTCTGGGTCGCCATCGCGCCAGCCGGCCACCACATCGCTGTCGATGGCTTGCAGGCGGCGTAGCGGGGCGGTGGCCAGCGCCCGCAGGGCCAGCAGCTCCGCGCCGCCGGTGCGGCGGCGCACCGCGACCGCGGAGGTGGCCGCGCGGATCCACATGGCACGGAAGGGAATCCACAGCGCGAGCGCCACGATGATCGGGGCGGCGGCGGTGAACCAGGCCAGGGTGGTCGCCAGGTCGCCGACCGCCTCCTGCTGGGTGCGGCCCGCGTCGGCTATGCCGCGCGCCGCCTCGGCCGCGTTGCCGAAGGGCGCGGAGAGCTTGTCGCCGATCAGCGGCACCGACCCCGCCTTCGACTGCGCGTCGGCCAGGTTCTGGGCCAGCCGGTCGCCGGAGCCCTCCAGCTTCTCGCCCGGGATGGCCAGTTTCTGAATAAAGTCATAGAGATTGATCGCTGCCCAGACCCACAGGACGGTCCACGCCGCCATCGCCAAGTCCGCCACGACCTGCCTGGTGAACCGCAGTGGCCGCTCCGCATACACCTTCATGGCGCCTACTTTGCCCGGTGCGGGCAAAATTCATGCGTCCCACACCGCGCCGCGTTCGGATTGCCGTCAGACCACTCGCTCGCTGACGTGGGCGACGGCGTCGGCCACGATGTGGGCGATGTGTTGATCCACAAGGGAGTAGGCGATCTCGCGGCCTCGGCGCTCAGCTCTGACCACCGAGGAACCGCGGAGCACCCGAAGGTGTTGGGAGACTAGCGGTTGCGGCACGTTCAACGCCTCCACCAGCTCATGCACGTAGCGTTCGCCGTGCTCGGCAAGCTCGGTAATGATGGCCACACGCACGGTTGCCGCCAATGCCCGGAGAAGTTCGCTCGCGCGTTGATATGGGTCGGAATCGCTCACATATACAAACTTAGCCTGATGTAGATGTGTCGTCGTACCCCGACGACTCATTGGTCGACAACCCACTCCGGTGCACTGTCGCCGCCGGCCGGGCCACCCCGCTGCCGTCCGCGCCGCAATAGTGGGCTGACCAGGGCAACTACCACGAAGAGGGCGATCGCGCTGAGCACCACGGTGGCGCCGGTTCCGGTGTCCAGACGGATCGACATATCGGAGCCGATCAAACCGGCGATCAGACCGCCGAGCATGGATATGGCCATCGTGGAGGAAAAGCCGCGCGCCAGCTGCTGCGCCATCGCCACCGGCACCACCATCAGCGCGCTGACCAGCAGCAGCCCGACCGCGCGCATGGCGACGGTCACGGTGACGGCGGCCATCACCGCCAGCAGGAGGTTGAGAAAACGCACCGGCAGACCGGCCACTTTGGCATATTCCTCGTCCTGGCAGATCGCGAAGAGCCACGGCCGCAGGCCGAGGGTGACGGCGAGCACCACCGCGCCAAGCACGGCCATGACCACCAGGTCGTCCCAGGTGGTGGTCAGCGGCGATCCGAAAAGGTAGGTCATCAGGCTGGCGTTGGTCTTGTTCGGCGCCAAGCCGACCAGGAAGACGCCGCCCGAGATGCCTCCGTAGAACAGGATCGCCAGCGCCTGGTCACCCGAGGTACGGCCGCGGGAGCGGACCAGCTCGACCGCGATCGAGCCGATGATCGCGACGATGACCGCGGTGAACACCGGCTGGTTGCCGGTGAGCAGGCCAAGGCCGACGCCGGTGAGGGCGATGTGACCGATGCCGTCACCGATCAGCGACATGCGGCGCTGCACGAGGTAGATACCGAGCGACGGCGCGATAAGCCCGGTGATCAAGACGCCGATCAGGGCGCGCTGCACGATCGGTGAGTCCAGGACGTCAATCATCGGGTCCCCCAGATGTCCGGCTCGTCCCCAGGCGCGTGGGGGTGGACGTGATCGTGTCCGGGCTCGGCGTGGTGACCGGCCGGCCGCGGCACGGCTCCGTCGTGGGCGATCACTCCGTCGTGGATGACCACGGCCCGGGTCACGACCGACTGCAGCGGGCCGAGCTCGTGTGCCACCAGGATGACCGTGCCGCCCCGGTCGACAAACGCGCGCAGGGCGCCGGCGAAAGCCTCCTGCGAGGCGGCGTCGACCCCGGCCGTGGGCTCATCGAGCACCAGCAGCTCCGGCCCGCCGGCGAGGGCGCGGGCGATCAGCGTGCGCTGTTGCTGCCCGCCGGACAGGGTGGACACCGGGTCGCCGGCCCGGTCGCCCAGGCCAACCGCTTCGATCGCTTCGGTTACGGCGGCCCTGTCCGCCCGGCCGGCTGGGCGCAGGAAGCCGCGCCGCGCCAGCCTGCCCGCGGACACGACCTCCCGCACGGTGGCGGGCACCCCGCTGCCGGCCCCGAGCCGTTGCGGGACATAGCCGATCCGCTTCCACTGCCGTACCTTGGCCAGCGGCCGGCCGAACAGTTCGACGCTTCCCGACCGCAGCGGCAGCAACCCCAGCGCCGCGCGGATCAGGGTGGACTTGCCGGAGCCGTTGGCGCCCAGGATGGCGACCACCTCTCCGCTTTGGACGGTGAGGTTCAGATCGCGGAGCACCGCACGGTCACCGAAAGCGACCGCGCCATGGGAGATCCGAAGGACTGTGTCTGTGCTCATCGACATCCCAACGCTTCGCGAAGGGCCTTGAGATTGGCCCGCATGACCGAAAAGTAATCTTCGGTGCTGCCCGCCGCGAGCCCCTCGATCGGGTCGAGCACGGCGGTCTTCGCCCCGGCCTCGTCGGCAAGGGTCTGCGCCACCCGGGGCGACACCAGGCTCTCGAAGAAGATGGTGGTGGCGCCGGCCGCTTTGGCCTGCGCCGCGACCTCGGTGAGCCGTTTGGGCGTGGGCTCCTCCTCCGGGCTCAGGCCGGTCAGCCCGATCTGGGTGAGCTGGTACCTGCGCGCGAGGTAGCCGAACGCGGCGTGACTGGTCACGATTTCGCGGCGATCGCAGGTTTGCAGCCCGCTGGCGAACTCCTGGTCGAGCTCAAGCAGGTCGGCCCGCAACGCCGCAGCGGCCTCGGTATAGGCGGCCGCGTTGGCCGGGTCGGTCTCGGCGAGCTTGGCCGCGGTCGCGTCGCCGATGGCGGCCAGCCGGGTCGGATCGAGCCACACGTGCGGGTCCTGGCCCACCAGCGGGGTGATCGTCGCCACGTCGAGGGACTTGTCGCCCGCGTTTTGAGCGACGGCCAGGTCGACCTCGGGCTGGAAGTGCTTCAGATAGATGACCAGGTCGGCGTCGGCGATGTGGATGATCTGTGACGGCTTGAGCTCCATGTCGTGCGGCTCGGCGCCAGGCTGGGCGAGGTTGGCCACCGCCACGTGCGGGCCGCCGACGCGCTCGGCGACGAACTGCAGCGGATAGAAGCCTGCCACCACATCAACTTTTGATGCGGGGGCAGGCTCCTTGTCGTTGCCGCAAGCGGCGAGGCCGCTGAGCGCTAGCGCCGCGGCGAGGCCGCCGACGAGGACCCGATGACGCATGACATCACTCTCCCCCATAATGAGAATGATTGTCAAAATCGCATGGGTCACATCCGGCTAGAACGTCCTGGTAAGGCCCGTAAGAACCAAGAACACCAGGACGAACGTCCGGAGAACGCGCGTGCTGCTGGGTTGCACCCTCCATGTGGTCGACATGATCGCGATCAGGAACCCCGCTACGGCGAGCAGGATCAATCCGCCGACCGGCTTCGGCAGGAAGAGCCCAAACAGCACCACCACTAAGGCGGCGACGAAGACGGCTGTACGGTTGAGCCGCGCCAGCCTTTCCAGTAGAGGCATGGCGAGCATTCAACCGCAGTGAAGGGTCGTTGGACAGTGCTGGTGCTCAATCGGTTCGTCGTGGCGTCGCAGGACGCCGATGGCTTCGTGTCCCAGGCCCACGCTGCGCTGACCGCGCTGGCCGAGGCGCCCGGATACCTGCGCGGCGAGTTGACCAGGTCGCTGGACGAGCCTGAGCACTGGTGTCTGGTCACCGAGTGGCAGAACGTGGGCAGCTACCGGCGCGCGCTGGGCCGGTTCGACGTGAAGGTCAACGCGACTCCGCTGCTGGCCAGGTCGCTGATGGAACCGAGCGCCTACGAGACCCTCGCGCTCGCGGCCCCGGGCGGAGCACTCGAAGTCATCGCTGGCGATAGGGCCGTATGATCCGGGATGACCGCGAGACGTTGGGAGGCTGGTGAATGAGCGTTCCGCCTCCCGTTCCGGCCGGTCCTGGCCTGCAGGAGCAGGGCATTCAGGCACCGTTCCCGGCGCCGCCCAACGAGGGCAGCGGGACCAGGCTCGGCTGGGCGCTGGGCATAGCCGGCGCCGCGGTCGTGCTCTGCTGCGGCGGCGGGTTCGTCGCCTTCCTCGGTTTCGGCGTGACCCAGGTGGCCGCGCTCAACGAGCAGTCCCGGGTGGTCGTCTCGGAATACCTGGACGCGCTTCGCGAGGACAAGTTCGACGACGCCTACAAGCTGCTGTGCGACAGCCAGCAGGCCCGCCAGTCCAGGGAGGCGTTCGCCGCCCAGCAGGAGGACAGGCCCCAAATCCGGGGCTATGACCTGGGCGAGTTCGACATCAACAACAGCCGGTTGCCGGTCACCGAGCGCTACGCCGACGGCAGCACCGACGTCGTGACCTATTACCTCGAGCCCGACTCCCAGACGGCGCAGCTCGAAATATGCGGTCGAGAGTGACGAAGCCCGGCCGGTAACGTTGTGTCAACAAAGACTCCGCCGACATCCAGCCGGCGGCTATCCCCATGGAAGGGACACCAATAGCAATGCCCGCGGACCGTATCGACTCCGTTGTCAGCCTGGCCAAACGCCGGGGCTTCGTCTATCCGTCGAGTGAGATCTATGGCGGCACCAGGTCAGCCTGGGACTATGGCCCACTCGGCGTCGAGCTGAAGGACAACGTCCGCCGCCAATGGTGGCGCACCATGGTGCAGCAGCGCGATGACATCGTCGGCTTGGACTCGGCGGTCATCCTGGCCCGCCAGGTCTGGGAGGCCTCCGGCCACATCGACGCGTTCGTCGACCCGCTCACCGAATGCACCAAGTGCCACAAACGCTTCCGTGCAGATCATCTGGAAGAGGCTTTCCTGGCGAAGAAGCCAGACGGCGAGTTTTCGCTGAAGGAGCTGAATTGCCCCAACTGTGGCAACAAGGGCACCTTCACCGAGCCGAAGATGTTCAACGGCCTGATGAAGACCTACCTTGGCCCGGTGGAGAGCGAAGAGGGCCTGCACTACCTGCGGCCCGAGACCGCCCAGGGCATCTTCGTCAACTACGCCAACGTCGCCACCACGGCCCGTAAGAAGCCGCCTTTCGGCATCGCGCAGGTCGGCAAGAGCTTCCGCAACGAGATCACGCCGGGAAACTTCATCTTCCGCACGCGTGAGTTCGAGCAGATGGAGATGGAGTTCTTCGTCGAGCCCGGCACCGACGAGCAGTGGCACGACTATTGGCTGCAGCAGCGCTGGGACTGGTACCTCGACCTCGGGCTCAAGGCGGAGAACATGCGCTTCTTCGAGCACCCGAAGGAGAAGCTGTCGCACTATTCGAAGCGGACGGTCGACATCGAGTACCGCTTCCAGTTCGGCGGCACCGAATTCTCCGAGCTCGAGGGCATAGCCAACCGGACCGACTTTGACCTCAGTACCCACGGCAAACACTCTGGCACCGATCTGTCCTATTTCGACCAGGAGAAGCAGGAACGCTGGGTTCCGTATGTCATCGAGCCCGCGGCCGGTCTCACCCGCGCGGTGCTGGCCTTCCTGCTGGAGGCCTACGACGAGGACGAGGCGCCCAACACCAAGGGCGGCGTGGACAAGCGCACGGTGATGCGTTTCGACTACCGCCTCGCGCCGGTAAAGGTGGCGGTGCTTCCGTTGTCGCGCAACGAAAAGCTCAGCCCCAAGGCACAGGGCCTGGCCAAGGATCTGCGCAAGCGCTGGATCGTCGACTTCGACGACGCCGGGGCGATCGGCCGCCGTTACCGCCGCCAGGACGAGATCGGGACACCGTTCGCGGTGACGGTCGATTTCGACACTCTGGACGATAACGCCGTGACGGTAAGGGATCGGGACACGATGGCCCAAGAGCGGGTTTCGCTCGATCGCATCGAAAGCTACCTGATCGAGCGACTTCCCGGAGTTTAAACCACCCGTTTGGGCAGGCTGGAAGGCTTTCTCAGCCTGCCCAAATGACCTAGAGCGGTATCGACATAAGCCATTGCCGACTGTACTTTGTGGACATGGCAAAGACCCGTACCGTAGCCGGAGCCGGAACAATCGCCACGGCTGCGCTCGTCGCTCTTTTTGGAAATCAGCCGTTCACCGAGTGGGTGGACCGCCGGGCGCTGGACACGCCCGACACCGCATGGGAGTTCTTCCTTCGCACCCTCACCTGGCCGCGCTGGGCATTTGGCCCCGCCGACAACTCCAGCGAAGCCATGCGGCGATTGCTGGCCGACGACCTGCGGGCGATCCTGCTAATTGCGTTCGTCGCACTGATCCTCGCCTGGGTATCCAAAGCTGTCACGGGGGGCGCCGGTGGATTTCTCCTAGGCTGGTCCGCCGTGATCTTCGCCTCGGCGCTGGCCGCCTTCCTAACTTCGTTTATCATCTCCAATCCCTCGTTGCTGGGCGCATTGCAGGTTGCCGGTGCGGGCTCGGCCTATGGCCTGTTTACGGGCTGGATAGTCGGTGCGGTGACGGCCGGGGCCAAGGGCGCTGGCAGTTAGTCGGATCAAAATGTGACCATGCAGCCCGGGAGGAGGTGCTCTCCCGGGCTGCATCATGGTCGGGTGATGAACTTTCTTCGGCGCTTCACGAACTCCCCGAAGGCGCTGGTGGGCAGCTACCTGCTGCTGATCGTGTTGTCGGGCGGGCTTTACTGGCTGTTCGAGCAGGAGAAGGAGATTGGCGTCGGCGACGCGGTGTGGTGGGCGGTGGTGACCGCCTCCACGGTCGGCTACGGCGACACCTACCCGACCACCTGGCAAGGGCGGGTGCTGGCCGGTTTCCTGATCTCGGTGATGGTGTTGTTCGTCATTCCGCTGATCACTGCGCACTTCGCCAGCAAGCTGATCGTCGACAATGACGCCTTCAAGCATGAGGAGCAGGAAGAGATCAAGAACCAGCTGCGCCACATCCGCACGATGGTCGAGTCGCTCAACCAGTCACTTGCGCGGGACAGCCGCGATGGTCTGCTCGCGGAGCTCGACGAGGTCGAGGCCCGTGTCGGCAAGGATTTTGGCAGCCAGCCCCTTTCCCTCCCGAATCAAACCGAGAAGTAGGTGCTCGGTGCCGATGTAGTTGTTCTTGAGCGCGAGCGCTTCGCGCAGTGACAACTCGAGAACCTTCTTGGCCCGGGGAGTGAACGGGCGGTGGCCTTCGCCGACTGCACGGCGGCGGAACCAGCCTCGCCTGGGCGGACGGTCCAATGCGTCCATCGCCCCCGGGCCGAAGGTCTCCTCGATCTTCGCCTTCACCGCCTCCAGGTCGATGCCGATGGCCTCGAGCGCCTCGGCGTCCTGGCCCAGGAACCGTTCGATCTGGACCTTGACCTCTTCCGCCCGCACGCCCGCGCGGTTGAGCACGGTGTGGGCGACGCCGCCGTCGCCGGCCAGCATGCCGAGCAGGAGATGCTCGGTGCCGACGTGGCGATGACCCATCTGCTCGGACGCGCTGACCGCGCCGCGTACCACCTGGCGCGCGCGGTCGGTGAACCGCTCGAACATCACTTCTCCCGTCGTTCGCGGTCGCGCTCGGCGTGCTTCTTGTGCACGGCCTGCTTGCTGACCTGAAGCGCTTCGGCGATCTCCTGCCAAGACCAGCCCTGCTTACGGGCGTTGCCCACCTGGAGGATCTCCAGCGTTTCGAGCAGCCTGCGCAGGGCCAGCACGGCTCTTAGCCCGACCCGGGGGTCGGGGCTACCGGCCGCGGCCGCTAGATCTTTCGCCTCTGACATGTCGTCAACTTACGTTGACGGGAGGGTGGTTGTCAACTCAGGTTGACGACGGGCTGCCAGGTGAAGCTGTCCCGCCAGCTCCTGTCGCCCGCGGCTTCGGCCTGGAAGGCGGCGATGACCTCGTCCAGGCTGGCGACCTCGGCCTGCAGGTGCTTCTCGTCGCGTACCTCGAGCATGTAGTGGCCTTCGGGGACGGCGGCGCGGGCCCCGTACCCGCATTGGACGAAGTTGTCGTCATGCCCCTCCAGCACCATGAACCAGTTGTCGTCGCTGAGGCTCTGGGCGGCGCGGGCGAGGTGTTCCGCGGTGGGATCCTCGATCGGGAAACCCTTGTCGGTAGCCAGTTCGTAGCCATCGTTGCGGCGCAGCAGGGGTGGATTGACCACGGCCTCGGTGTCCAGGTCGAAACAGACCAGCCGGTGCTTGGCGGCCAGATAGCGCACTCGCGGCACGGCAGACCTGGCCGCCGAACTCTTGATCGACAACTTCAGGTAGGACTTCTTGTCCCACTTGCGGTCCACGTCCGGCAGCTGGGCCATCAGCTCGTCCGCGAAGGCGGCGATGGCGGGATGGGGCGACAGTTCCCGCAGCGTGCGCGCCTTCACCAGGGCGTCGGCGTGACTTATCCGGGCGGGCTCGTGCCAAAGCACCAACTCAACGGCCATGGGCAGAGCATGCCAGAGCCTGCCGATTGGCACTGTCGCCCGGGTCGCACCGCGCAGCACCATCGAAACGTGCATCAAGACACGCGAGCGGTCCACCATCGTCAGATCGAGCTCGAGGGCAGCAGGCCGATGGCCGTCCCGCTGTATCAGACCTCCGGCTTCGTCTTCAAAGATCCCGACGTCTTTGCCGACAGTATGTCCACTCCGGACGCTTCGTTCGTCTATACCCGCCACAACAACCCGACCGTGCGCAGCCTTGAGCTGGCCGTGGCCGATCTGGAGGCGGGCGCGGCCGGGCTTGCCACCTCGTCGGGCATGGGGGCGATAAACGCTGTCCTGCAAGCACATGTGCGCAGTGGCGATCACATCGTCGCGCAACGCCGGCTCTACGGCGGTGCTCACGCCGCGCTGCATGAGCTGTCGGATCGGTTCGGCGTCGGACTCACCCTCATCTCTGGCGACGATGTCGATGAGCTGCGAGAGGCGCTGCGTCCCGAGACCAAGCTGCTTTACCTGGAGACGATGTCCAACCCCAGCGCCTATGTCAGCGACATCCCGGCTCTGGCCGCGATGGCCCGTGCCCACGGCGTGATTACGGTGGTGGACAACACCTTCGCCACCCCGATGCTGTTCCAGCCGCTGGAACACGGCGCCGATATATCGATCCACTCGGTCACCAAATACCTTGGCGGGCACTCCGACGTGATCGGTGGCGTGGCCGTCTTCGCCGATGCCGCGGTGCACAAACACGTCTGGCACACCGCTTCCGAGCTGGGGGTCACCGCCGATCCGTTCGCCGCCTGGCTCACCCTGCGCGGCTTGCAAACCCTGCCGCTGCGGATGCGTCGCCACTGCGAGAACGCCGAATTCATCGCCACCCGCCTGATCGATCACCCGGCCGTGACGGCCGTGTCATGGCCCGGCTTCGCCAGCCATCCCAGTCATGAGCGTGCTTCAAAGCTTCTTTCTGGGTACGGCGGCACGTTCAGCTTCGACCTGGCCGGTGGCCGTGCCGCGGGCCGGGCTTTCGTCACCGCGCTGCAGCTGGCTCACCTGGCCCCGTCGCTGGGCGGCATCGAGACGGTGGTGATGCACTCGGCGAGCATCTCGCACCGCAAGCTCAACGCCGAGGAGCTCAAGGCCGCCGGGATAGGCGAAGGCACTATCCGCATCTCGGTGGGAATCGAGCATCCGCAAGACCTGTGGGCCGATCTGGAGCAGGCGCTCAACCGGGCAGCAGCGCTTCCATGAGCTCGGCGACAAGGGGCTGCGCGCGCCGCCGGGCGGTGACGATGCCGATGTAGCGGGTGGGGTGGGGCGGGTCGAGCGCCACCACTGCCAGCTTCTCCGATGGCGCGAGCTGGGCGATGCGTGGCACGAGACCCACCCCGACCCCGGCCGCGATGAGCGCCTGGGCGAAGTTGTAGTCGGTGGTGCGGCAGGCGAACTGCGGCTCGAAACCGGCGAGCGCGGCGTATTTCTTCAGCCGATCGCCGACGCTCAGGCAACCCTCCACCCAGGTCTCGCCGGCCAGCTCGCCGAGCGCGATCGAGCTGCGGCCGGCGAGGCGATGGCCGGCCGGCAACACGATCGACATCGGGTCGTCCATCAGCTGTGTCCAGTGCAGGCCCGACCGGTCACCGGGGCTGACCGGTGGCTGGCCGTCGAAGTGAAAGACCAGCGCCAGATCGGCTTTCCCTTCGCGCACCAGGGTTATCGCCTGCTCGGGCTCATGCTCGGAAACCTTCCACTCCAAGCCCGGGTGCCGCGCGGCGAGCGCGCTCACCGCGGCCGGAAGCAGCGTCTGACCCGCGCTGGCGAAGGTCGCCACGCTGAGCCGTTGGGTGCCGCGGGCGGCGAGGCGGCCGATCTGCTCCTGGGTGCTCAGCAGCTCGGCCATGATCACGTCTGCGGTCTCGACGAGCATCCTGCCCGGCTCGGTCAGCACCGCGCCGCGCGGCCCGCGCTGCACAACCGTGGTGCCGAGCGACCTTTCCAGCGCGGCGATCTGCTGCGACACCGCCGAGGGGGTGAGCAGCAACGCGGCCGCGGCCTTGCTGAAGCTGCCGTGCTCGGCGACCTCGCGGAGCACCCGGAGCCGCTGCATGTCGATCATTAGTGTTCCTTACAGCTGATTAAGCAGGTTGTTACTTCTGCTTACGAGCTTACCCGGGCAGGCTTGGGGCATGAGTCGACGAGCCTGGGTGCTGCTGGCCGCACTGTCCATCCTGTGGGGCATCCCCTACCTGTTCATCAAGTTCGCCGTCGCCGAGCTGTCGCCGCCCGTCATCGTCGCCGGGCGCACCGCGATCGCGGCACTTGTCCTGCTGCCCCTCGCCATCGGCTCCGGCGCGCTGCGCCAGCTCCGCGGACGGCTTGGCGTCATCTCGGTGCTCGCGCTCGTCCACGTGGTCGGCCCGTTCCTGCTCATCACCTACGGCGAGGTCTACATCGCCTCCGGGCTGACCGCCCTGCTGCTGGCCACCCAGCCGCTCATCATCGCCGCGCTTGCGCTGCGCTTCGACCCGAGCGAACGCGTCGGCGGGCGGCGGCTCCTGGGCCTGGGCATCGGCCTGGTCGGCGTGGCCGCCGTGGTCGGCTTCGACATCGGCGCCGACAACCGCAACGGGCTGCTGGGCGCGGGCATGGTCCTGCTGGCCGGGGTCGGCTACGCCTGTGCCACCTTCCTGGTGCGGCACAAGCTTTCCGGCGTCGCCCCGCTGGGAGTCGCGGCCGGAACGATGAGCATCACCACGGTTTTGCTCGCCCCCGTCGCCCTGCTGACCGCCCCGGTCGCGATGCCCACCGCGAAGGCGGCCATTTCCGTTGTGGTGCTTGGTCTCTTCAGCACCGCCCTGGCCCTGGTGCTGTTCTACCGCATGATTGCCATGGCCGGAGCGGGCTCCGCGGCGCTGGTTTCCTACACCAGCCCGGCGGTGGCCGTCCTGCTCGGCGTCATGGTGCTAAGCGAACCGCTGACGCCGGTGACCCTGCTCGGTTTCGGGCTCATCCTCACCGGATCCTGGCTTTCCACCCGGCGGGCCGCGCCGCTAGTCTCGCCCGATGAGTCAGCCGCGAGCGGGAACGCTGCACCACGTCGAGATCTGGGTCCCGAACCTGTCCCGGGCCATCGGCAGCCTGGGCTGGCTGCTGGAGGCGATGGGGTACAAGCTGTTCCAGAGCTTCAAGACGGGCCGCAGCTGGCTGCTGGGCTCCACCTACATCGTGCTGGAACAGTCGCGGGCGCTGAGCGCTGAGGACCACGACCGGATGCGGCCCGGCCTGAACCATCTCGCCTTCCACGCCGGGCCGCAGGCGCAAGTCGAAGCCCTGGTGCAAGAAGCGGGCCAGCACGGGTGGCGCGTGCTCTACCCCGATCTGCATCCCTACGCCGGCGGCGACGACCACTACGCCGCCTACCTGGAAAACGAGGACGGCTTCGAGGTCGAGCTGGTCGCCGCCCTTAGTTAGGAGGCGACGGCCGGAGCGGTGGTGGGCCGGCGTGGGCCTAGGAGGTGACTGCCAGGGCGAAGGGGAGCACGGCAGGAACTCCGGCCAGGCGCAGCTCGCGCGCTGCGAGCGCCATGGTCCAGCCGGAATCGACGCAGTCGTCGACCAGGAGCACCGGGCCGTCGACTGCGGTCAGCTCGCCGGGGACGGTGAACGTGCCGTGCAGCGCCTTGACCCGGTGGGCGCTGTTGGCCCGCCCGGCGTCCATTGTTGACCGGGTGCCGACCGTGCCGAGCAGGGGCAGCCGCCCGACCGTGGCGATGTGCTGCGCCACACTGGCGATCAGCTGCGCGCGGCGGCTGGAACCCATGGCCGCCACCGCGACCGGGCGTTGCGGCCACGCTTCCGGCCCGGTGGCCCACGACTTGAGCACCTGCACCACGGCATTGAGCAGGTCGGCCGGCGCGGGCCCGTCAGCGGTCTGCTCGGCCAGCAGGGTGCGCAGCCTGCCGCCCCAGCCCAGGTCGGTCAGCCGGCCCACGGCGCGGCCCGGCAGCGCCTGCTCCTCGGGGGCAATCTTGCCCGCCAGCGGGACGCCGGCCGCCTTCAACCCGGTCGGCCACATGCGCCGTGGCTCTATCGACAGGCCCGGGCGGCCGAGGAAGGTGTGAGCGGCAGCGAGCGCCTCGGCCGAGATCTCTTGCGCAAAGCGAGGCGGGGCACAGCGGTCGCACCGTCCACATGCGACAGCGTCGGGGTCGTCGAGGCAGCGGCGCAGGAACTGCATGCGGCAGTCTTGGCTCGTCTGGTACCCCCGCATGGCTTGCTGTTCTTCAGATCTCGCCGCCGCGATGCGTTCGTGGCGCTGGGTGTCGTAGGCCCACGGCTGGCCGGTGGCCTGCCAGCCGCCCTTGACCCGTTGCACCGCGCCATCGACGTCGAGGACCTTGAGCATCAGCTCCAGCCGGGCGCGGCGCAACTCGACCCGGACCTCCAGCGCCTGTGTCGAAAGTGGACGGTCGCTGACGTCGAGCTCGTGCAGGACCCGGCGCACCTGCTCCTCGGGCGGGAACGCCAGCGAGGCGAAATAGCGCCAGATCGCCTCATCTTCCGCGCCCGCGAGCAGCACCACATCGGCGCTGTCGACCGCGCGCCCGGCCCGCCCGACCTGCTGGTAGTAGGCGATCGGCGAGGAGGGCGCCCCGAGATGGACCACGAAACCCAGATCGGGCTTGTCGAAGCCCATGCCCAGCGCCGAGGTGGCGACCAGAGCCTTGAGCTTGTTCTCCAGCAGCCCCTGCTCGGCGACCCGCCGGTCGGCGTCTTCGGACTGGCCCGTATAGGCCTGCACGGCGAACCCGCGCGAACGCAAAAAGTCGGCGGTCTCGTGAGCGGCCGCCACGGTCAGCGTGTAGACGATGCCCGACCCGTCGAAGCGGTCGAGCTGCTCGGCCAGCCAGCCCAGGCGGTGCGCGGCGGTCGGCAGATCGACCACACTGAGCCGCAGCGACTCGCGGTCAAGCGACCCGCGCAGCACCAGCGCGTCGCCCAGCTGCTCGGCCACGTCGGCACTGACCCGGGCGTTGGCTGTCGCCGTGGTGGCGAGCACGGGTGTGCCCGGAGTCAGCTCGCTGAGCAGGGTGCGCAGCCGCCGGTAGTCGGGCCTGAAGTCGTGGCCCCAGTCGGAGACGCAATGAGCCTCGTCGACCACGAGCAGCCCGGTGGTCGACGCCAGCTTGGGCAGCACCGACTCACGAAAATCGGGATTGTTCAAGCGCTCCGGGCTGATCAGCAGGACGTCGACCTCGCCCGCGGCGATCTCCGCGGCGACGCCCTCCCACTCTTCGAGGTTGGCCGAGTTGATGGTGCGCGCGTGAATGCCCGCCCGCGCCGCCGCCTCCACCTGGTTGCGCATCAGGGCCAGCAGCGGCGACACGATGACGGTCGGGCCGGCGCCCCGCGCGCGCAGCAGCGCGGTGGCGATGAAATAGACCGCAGACTTGCCCCACCCGGTGCGCTGCACACACAGCACCCGCCTGGCCTGCGCGACCAGGGCCTCGATCGCGGTCCATTGATCATCTCTGAGCCTGGCCTGGTCGCCGGCGAGCCGGCGCAGGACCGCCTCGGCGTCCTCACGTGCTATCCCCACGTCCAGGCAGCCTAGGCCTGACCCCCGACAGATCCGGCGAGCCGGTCCCCATTTGTCGCCCGGGGGTGGGTCAGCCTCTATCCATTTAGCAGAGGCCCCATTAGGGTCGATGCGTGTCGCCGGTTGCCATGGTCATGTGGATTGGGCTGGCCTCGACCGTGCTGATGATCCTCCTGATTGGACTGTTGGCGCGCTTGCAGCGCCGCCAGGAGGGGGGATATGCCAGGCGGCCGACCGCCCAAGACTGCGCCCGCCTGGTCTCCGAGGCGCTGGCGCTCGATGAATACGCCGCAGCCCGGCTTGAGGCGGCGCAGCGCGCCGCGACCACCTACGAGCAGATCGCCCTCGATCTCGCCATGGTCGAAGCGGAGCGGGAGGCGGCCTGGCAGGCCCACAGCGCCGCGGCCGCCGCTCACGCCGCCGCGAGCGAAGCCCACGCCGGCCGGCCCATCGAGCAGACGATTCCCGATCCGCTGCAGCGTGAGATCTCCAGCGCCGCCCGCGCCGCCTACCGCCGTGGCGAGATCACCGTCGAGGAGCTGCGCGCGGTCTGGCAGAAGGTCGACGGCTGGGACCAGGAGCGCGAGGACAGGGCGCACGAGCTGTCCAGGCTGCGCGCCGAGGAGGCCGAGGCCTGGCGTCAGTACCACGCGGCGACCTTCGCCGAAAACACCGCTCGGCGGGCCGCTGAGCTGGCCGAGGTCGCCTCCCGCACGCTCACCGAGGAAGCGGCCGAAGCCGCCCGCCGCGCCGAGCTGGCCCGGATAGCCGCCGCCGACTGCGCCGCCCAGGTCAAACGGGCCAAACGCTGATGACGTGGCAGGACGTAGGGTGGTTATTGTGACGCTCTTGCGGGGCAAGGCGGTGACGCTGCGGTCGACCACAGCGGCTGACATCGACACGCTCGCGGCGATCCGGGCGACGCCGGAGGTGTACGAGCGCTGGCTGGGTGACGACCTGGCGGCCGAGATCGCCGAGGATCTGGAGGATCCCGACCTCGAGATGCTGACCATCGAGGTCGAGGGACACGTGGTCGGGATGATCCAGTGGTCCGAGGAGGACGAGCCGCAGTACAGGCATGCGGGCATGGACCTTTTCCTCGATCCTTCCGCGCACGGGCGCGGCATCTGCACCGACGCGGTGCGCACGCTGGCCCGGTACCTGATCGAAGAGCTTGGCCACCATCGGCTCGTCATCGATCCGGCAGCGGACAACCTGGCGGCTATCCGCTGCTACGGCAAGGCCGGTTTCCAGGCGGTGGGGGTCATGCGCCGCTACGAGCGGGGCGGCGACGGCGCGTGGCACGATGGGCTGTTGATGGACCTGCTCGCCGAGGAGCTGGTCACCGATTGAGGAGCGGTGAGTGGACGCGTCATCGTTGATGGTGGGGGCGGTGCAGGCCCAGCCGGCGCCGGGAAAAGTGGCCCAGAACGCGATCGCGGCGGCCAGGCTGGCCCGGGTCGGCGCGGAAATGGGCGCTCAGGTGGTGGTTTTGCCCGAGCTGTTCCTTCCCGCCTACCATCCGCCGGCGCTCTACGCCGATCCGCTGGGGACGGCCGTGCAGGCCGACGAGTCCGGCCGGGTCGCCGATGGGCGGCTGGATCCCTTGCGCTCCAGCGGAGTCGTCACCATCGTCGGGGCGAGCGTGTCCCATCCGGACGGTCGCCGGACCTGTTCCAGCCTGGTCGTCGACCGGGCCGGTGAGATCAGCGTGGCCTATGACAAGCAGCATCTGTGGGGCCCCGACGAGAATGCGCTGTTCACCCCGGGCACCCGCGGCGCCACGCTGATCGTCGATGGCTGGCGTTTCGGCCTCGGCATCTGTTATGACGGCTGCTTTCCCGAGCACGGCCGGGCCGCGGCCGGCGATGACGTGGACGGCTACCTCGTCCCGAGTGGCTACCTGGACGGCTCCCAGCATCGCCGCGATCTCTACTATGCCGCGCGGGCGCTGGACAACACGATGTACGTGGCCTTCGCCAACGCGGTCGGCGGCGAGAAACCGTGGATTTTCAACGGCGGAGCGGCGATCTACGATCCGCAGGGCCGGTGCCTGACCCGCGGCGACGACGAGTCCGAGACCGTGGTGGTGGCGACGATGGAAAAAGACGAGCTGGATCGCACCCGGGCGGCGCACACCATGCTGCTGGACCGGCATGTCGACCTGGGCGGGGCGCGGCGGCAGCTCACCGCGTGAAGGCGCGGGCGAGGCGGCGCAGGGCCGGGGTGATCTGCTCCAGCGGGATGCCGCCGTAGCCGAGGACAAGTCCATCTTGGACAGTCTGGAAGCAATATCTGTCAAGGGTTTCCACCCACGGCACCGGAACATAGCCGGCTGCCGGCCGCAACCGCGCGCACAGGTGCAGGCCGGCCGCGGAGGGCACGACCTCGAGGACATCGGCGAAGTCGCGCCGCAGGATGGTCGTGATCAGCTCGTGGCGCGCGGCGTAGACCCGGCTGGCTTTGCGAATGTGCCGCGCCAGCATGCCCTCGTCGAGGAAGCGGGCCAGCGCGCCCTGGGTGCTCAGATCGCCGCGCCAGTCGGCGAGCTGCTTGGCGATGTGCAGCGCGGGCTGTAGCGATGCCGGGGCGACGAGAAAACCGATGCGCAGCATGGGCAGCATCGTCTTGGAGAACGACCCGACGTAGATGACCCGGCCGCTGCGATCGAGACTCTGCAACGGTTCCAGCGGGCGGTCGGCGAAACGGAACTCGCTGTCGTAGTCGTCCTCGATGATGACCGCGCCCCGCCGCTGCGCCCAGTCGAGCAGGGTGGCCCGGCGCGCCGCCGACATCGCGATGCCGAGCGGAAACTGGTGCGACGGCGTGACATAGACCAGTTTCACCGAGCGTGGGATGGCGTCGACGACGATCCCTTCCGAGTCGACGGGCACGGCGTCGACATGTGCTCCGTTGATGGCGAAGAGCTGGCGCGCCGGGGGATAGCCGGGATCCTCCACGGCCACATGGTCTCCGGGCTCGATCAGCACCCGGGCGATCAGGTCGAGCGCCTGCTGAGCGCCCTGGGTCACCACGACGTCGGAGGCATCGGCGCGCACCGACCGCGAAATGCCTATGTAGCGCGCGATGGCCTCGCGCAGCCGGGGGTGCCCGGCCGGGTCGCGGTAGTGGGAGTCGCGGATGATCGAGGGGCGCAGCTCGCTGGAAACCAGCCGCCGCCACGTTTCCAGCGGGAACAGCTTCCAATCCGGCACTCCGACGCGGAAGTCGTAGACCGAGGAGCCGACCGGTGGCGTGGCCCGCAGGGTGCGCCACAACTGTCGTGGTTGGACATCGCGACCCGATGGCGCCCGCCGTTTGCCCGACGAGCCGACCGCGCCGACGAAGGTGCCCGAGCCGACGCGGGCAGTGAGAAAGCCCTCGGCGATCAGCCGCTCGTAGGCCACCGAGACGGTGTTGCGCGCGACCTCCAGGCGCTGGGCCAGCTCGCGGCTGGGCGGCAGCTTCTCACCCGCTCGCAGCCGGCCGTCGACAATCGCGTCGAGAAGCTGCCGGTAGATGCTCGTAGCAAGATCGCCACGACCTTCCAGCGCCACGTGGATTGGCCCAATTGATTCGCGCACGATTGGACCTTACTCCATACCAATTGGCTGCCTAAAGTCGTGGACATGGAACGAATGGATATCGGAAAACTGCAGCCCGAGATGTACAAGGCGATGCTGGTCCTGGACAAGCACGTCGGCCAGCACGAGCTGCCCAAGCCGCTCATCGAGCTGGTCAAGCTGCGGGCGAGCCAGATCAACGGATGCGTTTACTGTGTGGACATGCACGCCACCGACGCCAAGGCCGCCGGCGAGACCGACGTGCGCCTGCACGGCGTCAGCGTGTGGCAGGACGCGCCCTACTTCAGCGAGGCCGAGCGGGCCGCGCTGACCCTGACCGAATCCATGACCCAGCTGGGCGACCGGGTTCCCGACAGCGTCTGGCAGCTGGCCCAGAAGCACTACGGCGAGGCCGATCTGGCCGCGCTGGTCATGGTGATCACGGTGATCAACGCCTGGAACCGGATCTGCGTCACCACCAGAATGACCCCCGCCAATGCCTAGAAGGTTCCTTTCCCTGGCGCAGCTGACCAGCTCCATCGGGGACGGTGCCTACGTGGTCTGCTCGGTGCTCTACTTCACCCTGATTGTGGGGCTTTCGCCCGCCCAGATCGGCCTCGGCCTGACTTTGGGCTGGGCGGTCGGTGCGGCGGCAGGTGTCCCGTTGGGGCACCTGGCCGACCGCCGGGGGCCGCGCGGCACCGCGATCCTGCTGGCCGTGGTGACCGCTTCGGCCGTGGGCTCTTTCCTTTTCGTACGAGCGTTTCTGCCCTTCGTGATCTCGGTGATCTGCTACGCCTGCGGGCAGGCCGGGCTGGCCGCGTCGCGTCAGGCGCTGCTGGCCGGGCTGGTCGGACCGCAGGAACGCACCAGGGTCCGGGCCCACCTACAGGCGATGGCGAATGCCGGGCTCGCCATCGGGGCGGCTTTGGGTGGCGTGGCGCTTTTTCTGGGTACCCAGAAAGCCTTCTTGTGGGTCTTCGCCGTGGACGCGGTCTGCTTTCTGGTGGCCGCGCTGCTGTTGTCGCGCCTCGCCGCCCCGGTCACCGCCACCGTTTCACGCGGCCCGCAAATGGCCGTGCTGCGCGATCGGCCCTACGCCGTGATCACATTACTGAACACCGTTCTCATGCTGTATATGCCGTTGCTGAGCCTGGTGGTGCCGCTGTGGATAGTCCAGCGCACCACCGCTCCACATTGGATGGTCTCCGCCCTGCTGGTGCTCAACACGGTGAGCGTGGTGCTCTTCCAAGTGCGCATCGCCGGCCGCGTCTCGGGCCTGGCCAGCGCCGCGCGCCTGGTGCGCCTGTCGGGCCTGGTCATGCTGGCGTCCTGCACCGTCTTCGCGCTCAGCTCGATCGGCACCTCGGCCTGGGCGGCCGGCCTGATCCTGCTGGCCGCCGCGGCGCTTCAGGTCCTGGGCGAGATGATGCAAGCCTCCGGGGCCTGGGAAATCAGCTTCGGTCTGGCCCCGGCCGACAAACAAGGGCAATACCAAGGTTTCTTCGGTACCGGGACGGCGATCGCCAGAATGCTAGGCCCCGTCCTGCTGACCACGCTGATCATCACCTGGGGCACCATCGGCTGGGTGATCCTGGGCCTGCTCTTCCTCACTGCCTCACTGGCGATGACCCCAGCCGTCCGCTGGGCCTCCTCCCGCCACACCGCCCCCCTCCTCGCCCCAGCGCTTTAGACAGAAGGAGGGTGAGGTGCGGCTGACTGTGCTTGGTGGGGGTGGGGCGTGGCCGACGGCGACGCGGGCGTGCAGCGGATATCTCGTGGAGCACGAAGGGTTTCGGGTGCTGGTCGATCCGGGTTATGCGACTCTGCCCCAGCTGTTGCGGCATCAGGAGGCTCGCGACGTTGACGCGGTGGTGGTCAGCCACGGGCATCCGGACCACTGTGCCGACCTGAATCCGTTGCTGCGGGCTCGCGCGCTGGGCGACAACCCGCCCGAGGCGTTGCCCGTCTTCGCCTTGCCTGGCGCATTGGATGCCGTGCTCGCGCTCGACGGCCGGATGCTTGACGGTTCCTATGCCTGTCATGAAATCTCGGTGGGGCGGCCTTTCGAGATAGGGCCGTTCCGAGTGGACACCTGGGCCTTGCCCCACTTCGTGCCCAACGCGGGCCTTCGCTTCTCCGCGGGTGGCGCGGTGCTGGCCTATACCGGCGACACCGGCCCGAGTCCGGACATCGTGGCGCTGGCCCGAAACGCCGACCTGCTACTGGCCGAGGCCACCTTCCCGGAACACGTGCTGCCGGCCGACAACGCGCCCTACCTCTCCACCGCGCGCCAGGCCGGGGAAAGCGCGGCCCGAGCCGGAGTTGCGCGGCTCATGCTCACGCACCTGTGGCCCGGCAGCGAGGCACACAGCGCCGTGGCCGCGGCGAGCCACGCCTACACCGGAGCGATCGAGGTCGCCCTGCCCGAAGTCGCGGTGACTCTCGGCTAGCGCTGGTGTTCCTCGACGATGCAATAGAACTTGGCGAGATATTCGAAGTGGTGCTCTGTCCGATCAGGACACAATGACCAGTCCGACACCACCGCGATCACCCTGGCGTCGTGGGGCATGTCGCAGTTGACGAATTCGTCGTCGTAGCCGTAGCGGTCGGCGAGGATGCAGCCGCGCGAAGCCTCATCGGTCGGGCCGGGCCGGTATATGACGCCGAGCGTCACCAGCGCGATGATGAACGCCACTCCCAGCCACGATTGCGGGCGGGCGAACACCGGCTTCACCGGGTCCAGCGGGCGCATGTTGGGTGCCACATAGACCGGGTCGGCCTGTGGCGCGGCCAGCTTGGTGACCTTGTAGCGGCCCCATAGGTTGAGCAGCAAGACAAATGGCGTGGTGAAGAACGACAGCACACTCCACCAGCCGGCCACCAGTGTTTCGGCGGTGAGGTCGCGGAACGTGGTCATGCCGCAATCACGGCAGAACGGTCCGCGGCGAGTGATGATCTCAAGAAAGATCACCATTCCTCGATGGGCGCGGAAGGTCACCTTGGCCGCCGGCTGGTGATTGCACACTGCGCAAAGGCTGGAGCTAACGGTGCTCACGGCCCGGGATGCTAGCGCAGATGCCATTCGCGGTGGGGGCTTGCGCCCCGGGCCAGCGGGTTCCTCAGCGGGGTGGGTCGGCTACCAGGCAGCGGAACTTGCCCAGCAGCTCGACGTGTTCCTGGGTTCCGGCCGGGCACATCGACCAGTCCGACACCACGGCGGTAACCCGGAATTGGTGGCGTTGCGTGCAGCTGACCAGCTTGTCGCCGCCGAACCGGGTTCTGGTCAGGCAGCCCTGCAGCTGCGGGTCCGTCCCTGGGCCGGGGGTATAGGACAGGGCCAGCGCCACGAGGACCGCGAGGACTGCTGGGACGATCCAGGACAGCGGGCGGGCGAAGACCGGTTTCGCCGGTGGCAGCGGCCGCATGTTGGGGGCGATGAAGTCCGAGCCGCCCTCGGGCGCGGCCAGCTTGGCGACCTTGGTCAGGCCGATCAGGTTGCGTACCAACACCACCGGGGCGATAAAGATCGAGAATAAGCTCCACCACCCGAAAGCCAGCGTCAGGGAGGTGAGGTCGCGGAAGGTGGCCACGCCGCAGTCGCGGCAGAAAGGGCCCTGCTTGCTATAGAACTGGGTGTAGATGATGAAGCCCCGATGCCCACGAAAGGTCACCTCGGCAGCCGGGCGGTGGTTGCAGAGCGCGCAATCGTTGGTGCTGAGTGCCATGGCGACGGATGCTATCCCAAGTCGCTTGACAACGATTCGTTGACACCTACCCTGAGCTGGTGGATGCCTCCGAAATCCAGAACGCTCTGGCCCGCCTTCGCGACCAGCGGGCCGAGCTGGACCTTGCCGAACGCGCGCTCATCGAGCAGGCGCGGGAGGCCGGGCTGGGCTGGGCGCAGATCGCCTCGGCGCTGGGCCTCGCGTCACGCCAAGCGGCGGAGCAGCGTCTGCTGCGGTTGTCGGCGGGCAGCACGCGCGATCCGGTCCAGGCTCGCGCCAAGCGAGCGAAGCAACGAATCGTTGACAACCCCTTCGGCCCGAGCATTGCCGAGCTTCGTTCGGCTGCCCGCGCGGCCCAGATCCAGGTCGCGATCGTCGATGGCTGGGATGCCCTTCATCCTCGCGCCGGCCTGATTCGCCGCTCGCTTGAGCTGGCCGTCTCGGCCCCACCAAGTGGGCTCTATGAGCTCGCGCGGCAAGCGATCGAGGACAGCACCCAGCTGCCGGTGGCTGAGGTGCCGCCCGCGGCCGGGGAAGCGATCCGGAAGCTGGCGTTGACACTGGAGGCAGCAACCCCAAAGATATGAGTCCTGACGACTCAACTATGGGGAGGGCTCATGCTCAGGGAGCGAAACTCGGCCCTCTTTCTCGGCATTTCCCTGGTCGCCGGTTTCGGCGGCAACGCGATGTCACTGGTCGCCTCGATCTGGGTGCTCAGCTTGACCGGGTCCAGCAGCCTGGCCGCGCTGATCGGCTTCTGCCTCTACCTCCCGTCGGTCTTCGGCCCGCTCGTCGGCACGGCCGTCGACCGCCTGCCGCGTCAGCGGCTGCTCGTCTGGACCACGCTGGCCACCGCCGCCCTCATGCTCACCCTGCTGACGCTGCGTTCGGAGGGTCAGCTGTGGATCCTGTTCACCGTGATGTTCGGCTACGGCGTGTGTCACGTCGTGCTCGACGCGGCGGAGGCCGCCCTGCTTCCGGCGGCATTGGCCGATGCCGCCCTCGGTCAGCTCAACGGCCTGCGGATGAGCGCCCGGGAAGGCATGAAGCTGCTGGCGCCCGCGGCGGGTGCGGGCCTGTTCACCTGGATGGGCGGCAACGCTGTCGCTGTGGTGGTGGCGGCGACGCTTGCCATGACCGCGTGGCTGTATTCGCTGATCCGCCCCGCCCATGCGGTTCCGGCCGCCGCCGGTGGCCGGGTGCTGCATGACATGCGCGACGGTGTTCGCTACCTGTGGTCGCATCGGTGGCTTCGCGTGGTGGTCGCCACCGCGGCCGTGGCGGTGCCGATGTCCGGGTTCGCTCTGGCCGCCTCGTATTCGGTCATCATCGACGACCTGCATCAGCCGCCGGCCTTCGCCGGGTTCCTCGCGTCGGCGCAGGGCGCGGGCTCCATCGCCGGCGGGCTGCTCGCCGGTCGGCTCATCGCCTGGCGGGGCGAGGCGTTCCTGGGCGGTGCCGGTGCGGTGATCTTCGCGGCGAGCCCGCTGCTGCGCCTCATTCCGGTCGTTCCCTTCGCCATCGTCTGCAGCGTCCTGGCCGGCGTCGGTCTACTGTGGACGGTCGTGGCGGCGATGACCGCCGTGCAGCGGCACACCCCGCAAGCCCTCCTCGGCCGGGTGGCGGCCACCGCGGGCTCGCTCACCTTCGCCCCGACCGCGTTGGCCATCCCGGCCGGGGCCGCCGCCGTTCCGGTGCTCGGCCACCATCCGCCGCTGGTGCTCACCGGGATCGCCTGTCTCGCTGTGGGTGTGGTCGCCCTGAACCTGGTCCGGACCGAAGTCCCCGCGGTGCAGAGCGCCGCGTGATCGTTAGGAAGTCGAGTTGTTGCCCAAAGGTGACTCGGTGGCCAGGCCGGGCCTACAGTGAGCCATGCCGATCGCTGCCCGTCGCTATCTCCCGCTGCCGCTGCTTTGCGCGGCATTGCTTCTCACCGGTTGCGGGGGGCAGGCCACACCCTCCGCCGCGCCGACCGCAGTTACCACGCTGGGCGAGCAGGCGCTGCCGCCGACAGCATCGCCGAGCCCCACCAAGGCTTCGCCGAAGCCGAGCACGCCCGCTCCGGTCACCTATCCGAGCGAGGCCAAGGCCTACGCGGAAGCGGTCATCGCGGCATGGAAGGCCAAGAACCTGGCCAGATTGGCCGATCTAGCCAGCGCTCAGATTCAGGAGCAGCTGATGGAGATCCCGGGACCGCCCAACATGGACTGGACCTACCTGATGTGTGACGGCGCCATGGGATCGAGTTACTGCCAGTTCACCAACACCGACGGCCACAAGGTCACCGTGCGCGTGCTCAACGAGAAGGTGGGCCAGGCGCACGCGGTATCCGAGGTCAAGTACGTGTGACCGGCCGGACCGTGCCGAAAAGGTTGACCGGGACGGCGACAGCGCCGAGGGCTATCTCGGGCGGCCGGGCAGAATCGGCCCAATCTATGCGGTACCTGGTACACAGCAGATGGCAGAGCGCGATCAGCTGAACCGTGCCCAACGCGGCACCCGGACAGGTTTTGGGCGGCAAACCGAACGGCAGGTAACCGGCGGACAGGCCGGGGCTGCGGGCCAGCCAGCGCTGCGGGTCGAATTGCTCGGGCCGTTCCCAGCGGGCCGGATCGCGATGGATCAGATGCGGGCTGACCACATAGGTCTGCCCGGCGGACAGCTCGACCGGCGGCACCGAGATGCTGATCCGCGCCGTGCGGGCCAGCAGCAGCGGCGGGCTCCACATCCGCAGCGCCTCCTTGACGAAACGCGTGGTGATCGGAGTGGCCGCAGGGGCGTGCAGGCCGGTCTGCGGCACCTGGGCCAGCTCGGCTTGCAGGTGCTCGGTCCACTCACGGTGGCGGTGCATCGCGAAAAGAAGGCAGGCGCCGATCGCGCCGGGCGGGCCGGCGATCGCGGTGAGCAACGCCGTCACCGCGTCGACCGCCCTGCCATAACCGACGGTCGGCAGCAGGTCCACCAGCGGATCGGTCAGGTCTGCCCGGCGGTCACGGCGGCCTCGGGCCCGGCCGCGCAACTCGGCGCGCACGACGAATCCGGCGCGTATCTCGGTGGCGGTCGTGCGCAGCCTGCTCCAGCGGCTGTGCTTTGGCTGCAGCGTCGCCAGGTCGGTGAAGCCGAACGTCACGTCCCGGCGGATCCGTGCATCGTCCACATCGGACAGACCGTCGATGACGATCGGCAGCAGGGAATAGGTGCACACCTCCTGGGCCAGCTGAGCCAGGTCCAACTGCGCGCCGGCGCGCTGCGCGAGCAGTGCGTCCATCCGCTCGTACAGGGCGGTGACCGCCTCGGCCCCGGTCAGCCGCCGCAGCACGGGCCCCCACGCGGCGCGGATCTGCTTCCACGACACCGGTTCACGGCGCCCGGCCAGCAGGTCACCGATCGGGTCGGGCACCTCCTGGTCCCGGAAGTTGATCGCGTTGATGCGCGCGGCGATGTCCGCGTCGAACACTGCGATGGTGTCCGGGGAAATGCGGAAGATGTTGCCCTCGATGGCTCGGCGCCGCCGAAGCTCACGCAGCCGGTCCGGTGTCTGAGTCACGCTGGGAGGCCCTTGCCGTGGGGCGGGGAGGTGTGCTCCCCGCGGCGGATCAGATGTGGTGGTAGATAACCCAGTAAGCGTGGGATCCGTCGGTCGGGTGCCTCCGGGCGCGGATGTGCAGGGCCAGCTTGATCGACTGAAGCAGGTTCCTCATCTTTCTTCACCTCCCCTCTGGGCGCGGGTGGACAGGGACAGGACAAACTCGGGCGGGGCGAGGGCGGGACCGGTGTGGGGGCGGGGATCGTCGACCGCCACCGACAGGTGATAACGGTCAGTGATCACGCGCAGCAGCTCCTCGACCAGGCCGAGCGAGAGCGCCGCCCCGGTGCAGGCGTGCGGGCCCCAGCCGAAGGGCAGGAACGCCGCTGGGTTCGCGCCTCCCCACCGCTGCGGCTGGAAGGTGTTGGGCTCGGGCCAGTGGGCCGGATGGCGGTGCACAAGGTAGGTGCACACCGAAACGGTTTCTCCCGGCTCGACGACGGCTGGCCCGATGCGGTGTCTGCGGGCCGCCACCCGTCCGAAGAGCCAGGCGACCGGCCACAGCCGAAGCGCCTCGCGCACGGTGGCGGACAGCGGGATCTGCCCGGGCGGCTCATGCTGACCCAGCAGGAAAAGCGACCACGCCAGCAGGAATCCCACCGAGCCGGTGGTGGCGAAAAGCAGGCTCAGGAACACCTCACCGGCCTGCTCCGGTGGATGCGTCGGCGCCGTCGCCAGGGCCACCACGCCGAGCAGGTCGGCGGCCGGGCCCGATTCCCGGCGGCGCGCCACGATCTCGGCCGCCAGCAGGCCGTGGGCTCGGCGCCGCAGCAGCGCGCGCTGCCATCGCCTGCGCCTTTCCCGGGCACCGGCCAGCACTGCGTGTTTCACCACGTCGGTCAGGGCGGCCGGCAGCCGGGACGAGGTGTGGGTGGCGAGCAGCGCGGGCCGGAAATAGTCCGCCAGCAGATGGTTGGCGGCATCGGGCAGCCGGCTGCTGGGCCACAGGTGGGATTCGACGAGCCCGTCGAGACGGCCCGCGCTGCTCTGGATGAACCCGGCGAGCAGCTCCCGGGCCTCCCGGCCGATGCGCTGCTGGATTTCGCGCGGCCCGAGCACTCCCGCGGAGGTGTGGAAGAAGTCCGAGTGCTCGACGTAATGTCCCTCGGCGTTGGCCAGGATCTGCTTGGCATGCCACGGATCGGCCACATACAGCCCCCCGCTCGCCACCGTGAACAGGTCGCCATCTTCGGCGAACCTTGTTTCCAGTAGCTCCAGCAGCCGGTCGTCGAGGGGAGGCACCCAAGCATTGGACACCGATATATATGAATAAGGCAATCAGTAGTTCGGCCGACTGCACGCGCGGGGCATAGCCGGTAGCTGATGGGCGATACTGATAGCCGTGCTGACCAACTGGGCCGGAAATGTGATCTTCGGGGCGCGCGAGTTCCACCAGCCGTCCACTGTGGACGAAGTTCGGGCGCTGGTCGCTCGCAGCGAAAGGATCAAGGCGGTGGGCAGCGGGCACTCCTTCAGCCTCATCGCCGACACGCAGGGCGATCTGGTCTCGTTGCGTCAGCTGCCGCCCCTCATGGAGATCGATTCGGCGGCGATGACGGTAAAGGTCGCAGCCGGGGTGCGCTACGGCGAGCTGGCGCCATTTCTGCACAGCCACGGCTATGCGCTGGCCAACCTGGGATCCCTTCCCCACCTGTCGGTGGCCGGGGCGACCGCGACCGCGACCCACGGCTCCGGCGACCGCAACGGCAACCTGGCCACGTCGGTCGCCTCCCTGGACCTGGTGACCGCGCAAGGCGACACGGTGACCCTTGACCGCGCCAGCGGAGCCGTCGTAAACCTTGGCGCGCTTGGCATCGCCGTCGCCGTGACGCTCGACATCGAGCCGGCCTTCCAGATCAGCCAGCGCGTCTACCGCAACCTGCCCGAGCTGGATCTGGACATCTTCGCCAGCGCCTACAGCGTCAGCATGTTCACCCAATGGCGAGGCGAGAGCCTCGACCAGGTCTGGGTCAAGGAACGTGTCGGGGCGCAAACCCAAGCATGGCAGGGGAAACAGCCGGCGATGGCCCCCATGCACCCGATCGCGGGGATGCCCGCCGACAGCTGCACCCCGCAGCTGGGCGAGCCGGGCCCTTGGTACGAAAGGCTTCCGCACTTCCGGCTCGAGCACACCCCCAGCGCCGGTGACGAGCTGCAATCGGAGTTCTTCGTGCCGCGTTCCCAGGCGGTGCAGGCGTTCCAGGCGATAAACGGGATCCGCGAGCGGGTCGCCGCCGTGCTGCAGATCAGCGAGATCCGCACCATCGCCGCCGATGAGCTGTGGATGAGTCCTTGCTACCAAAGGGAAAGCGTCGCCTTCCACTTCACCTGGATCAAAGACCCGGCCGCCGTGCTGCCGGTGGTGCAGGCCCTCGAGGAGGAGCTCGCGCCCTTCGAGCCGCGACCGCACTGGGGCAAGGTGTTCACCATGCGCCCGGCCGTTCACCCCGGCTTTGCCGGCCTGATCGAGCTTTACGACCCGGCCGGCAAATTCCGCAACCCGTTCTTGGACAGGGCCCTGAGCTGACAGAGCTTCAGCTGCGCGGGTGAGCCGGGCGCGGCCGTGTAGATGATCAGCCGCTGATCGCGGTCGGGGATGTGCAGCACCTGGCATTCGATGGCGATCTCGCCCAGCTCGGGATGCGAGATGACCTTGCGTTGGTCGCGGCGCACCTCGACGTCGTGGGTGGCCCACATCTGCGCGAACTCCGGGCTCAACGCGAGCATCTCGGCCACCAGCTCGCGAATCCCGCGGTCCTCGGGATAGCGGGCGGCCGCCGCGCGCAGATCGGCCACCGAACCCCAGGCGAAGCGGCTCTTCTCCTCGTCGCAGAGGTGCTCCCGCAGGTTCGGCGCGGCGAAGATCCAGCGGATCACGTTGCCCTGTTTGGGTCCGGACTCGTACGGCCACCCGAACAGGGCCGCGCAGGTGTCGTTCCAGGCCAGCATGTCGTATTTGGCGTCGAGCACATAGGCCGGTGTCCCGTCGAGCCCCTCGAGCAGATGCAGCACCCCCTCGGGCACATCGCGGCGCGGCCCTTGCGAAAGCGCCGGGGCCTGGCCGGTCAGATGAAACAGGTGAGCCCGCTCATCGGTGGTCAGCATCAGGGCCCGCCCCAGCGCGTTGAGAATCTGGCGTGACGGGTGCGGGCCGCGGCCCTGCTCAAGGCGCGTGTAGTAGTCGACGGACATGCCGGCCAGCTGGGCCACCTCCTCGCGGCGCAGCCCCGGCACCCGGCGGCGCGAATTGCCTGGCAGACCTACCTCGATCGGGCTCACCCGAGCCCGGCGGGTGCGGAGGAAGTCCGCTAGCTCGCGACGATCCATGCCCATAGCATTGCCGAAGCCGGTCGTTTCTGACAGGGATCGGCAGTCCCAGGATGAACCGGGCCTTCCGGGGCGAGGGCGGGGCGGGCACCGTACCCGTATGACAAAAATTGCTTTGGTGACCGGTGCCAACAAGGGCATCGGATTCGAGACGGCGCGACTGCTCGCGGATCAGGGCCACACGGTGCTGGTGGGGGCCCGTGACGAGGGGCGCGGCCGGGCCGCCGCAGAACGGATCAACGCGAGGTTTCTGCAGCTCGACGTCACCGACGCGGCGTCCATCTCGGCGGCGGCCAAGGAGATTGACGACACTTGGGGGGTACTGGACATCCTTGTCAACAACGCCGCCATCGGTGTCTGGGACGGGCCGGCCAGCCAATCCACCCTCGACGCGCTGAGAACCACGTTTGAGACCAACCTCTTCGGCATCGTCGCATTGACCAATGCCTTGCTGCCGCTGCTGCGCCGATCCTCGGCCGGGCGAATAGTCAACGTCTCCAGCGACGTCGGCTCCATCGCCCTGATGACCGACCCGGCCAATCCGCTGTACATGCTCAACGGGGTGGCCTACCCCGCCTCGAAGTCGGCGCTCAACATGGCCACCATGCAATACGCCAAGGAACTCAAGGACACCCCGATCAAAGTGAACGCGGTCAGCCCCGGCTATTGCGCCACCGACCTCAACAACAACAGCGGCTACCGCACGCCTGAACAGGGCGCCCAAATCGCCGTCCAGATGGCCAACCTGGGCCCGGACGGCCCCACCGGCGCCTTCGTCGACGACACCGGAACCCTGCCCTGGTAACACAGCGTCAGCGTGGTGCGCGGTGTCGTGACCGGCCTCATGCCGGCAGATCTAAAGCATGAGGTCGGCAGATCTAAAGCGACTGTCTCGGCAGATCTAAAGTATCTGTTATCGTTTGGGCATGCGAAAGGGCCTAGAATACGTGCCCCGGCGCGCTTCAGACCTGGTGATGGAGGCGCTCACGGACACACGGGTTGTCGTCGTAAATGGCGCTCGTCAGGTGGGCAAAAGCACCCTGGCAGAGGTCGTCCTGCGCCAGTCAAACGGTGGACAAGCGCGATTCCTCGATGATCCAGGTACCCGCGCCGCAGCAGCGGCGGACCCAGTTCGTTTTATCCGCCACGACGATCTCATGCTGATCGACGAGGTGCAGCGGGTACCCGACCTCTGGCTGGCCATCAAAAACCTTGTCGACCGGGAGCCTAGACCTGGCCGCTTCCTCTTAACTGGCTCAGCGCGGCTGCTGAGTCTGCGAAGTTTGCCAGATGCGCTGCCGGGCCGATCGGAGACCATCGAGCTGTGGCCACTATCTCAAGGAGAGATCGACGGAGGCCCAGATGGATTCGTGGACGCGGCTTTCGCAATAGGTGGTGACCTGAGAGCGGATCCGCACGAACTCCGGCGTGCGGATTACTTGCAGCGACTCATGCGTGGGGGCTTCCCAGACGCTGTGCGGCGGGCGACGCCGCGACGACGTGAGAGGTTCTTTGAGGCCTATCTGGCCGACGTGATTACCCGCGACGTGCAGCAGGTCGCCGATATTGAGCGGGCTGGCGACATGCGCCGCCTGATTGCGCTTCTGGCAGCGCAAACCGGTGGCCTCGTGAACTTCTCTCGCCTGGCCAATGATTTGAGTATTACCGCACCTACCGTGCGGAGCTATGTGGAAATCTTGGAGACCATCTATCTGGTTCGCCTAATTCCTGCGTGGTCTTCAGGCGCCACGGCCAGAGCCATCGGTGCACCGAAGCTCATCTTTGTCGACTCCGGGCTTGCCGCCAGTGTTGCCACAGGTGCTGTGGCGGAGCCGCCGGTTGGGGGACTGCTGGAGGGTTTCGTGTTAAGCGAACTCGCCCGTCAGCTGACGTGGTCCAACGCCAAAGCCCGTCTCTACCACTACCGCGATCGCGATCAGTACGAAGTGGACGCCATCCTGGAGGACAACGCTGGGTACGTAATAGGCATTGAGGTGAAGGCGTCCGAAACCATTAGAGCTGAGGACTTCAATGGGCTAAGGCATCTACAGCGAAGGCTCGGCGCGCACTTCCGAGCCGGCTACGTCCTATACTGCGGAAGCGATTCCCTCAGTTTCGGGGACGGCCTGGCATGCCTTCCAATATCGGCACTCTGGACCACCGATGCCCGCGCCTGAGCGGCCAACGATCTAGCCGCCGGAGTCGTCGTGTTCGGCGTCTTGGGGGACGGTGCAGTCGTCGCGGTCCTCCAGCCAGTTGTGGGGGAGGAAGACTTTTCCGGGGGAGTTGGTACGGCCGCGCGGCTGGCCCAGGTTGGCCAGGGGGAAGGGCGCGTCGTGGTCGAGCTTGCCGAGCAGATCGTCCAATTCGGACAGTGAGGAGGCCATGGCCATGGCGCGGCGCAGCTCGGATCCGACCGGGAAGCCCTTCAGGTACCAGGCCACATGCTTGCGAAAATCGGTGACGCCCTCGCGTTCCGCGTTCCACCACTGCGACAGCAGCGTGGCGTGGCGGCGCATGACGGCGGCCACCTCGCCGAGGTTGGGCATCGCCCGGGAGGGGCGGCCGGCGAAGGCGGCCTGCAGGTCGGCGAAAAGCCACGGGCGCCCGAGGCAGCCGCGGCCGACCACGACCCCGTCGCATCCGGTTTCGCGCACCATGCGAAGAGCGTCATCGGCCTCCCAGATGTCCCCGTTGCCCAGCACGGGGATGTCGAGGGCCTGCTTGAGCAGGGCGATGGCCTCCCAGTCGGCCTCGCCGGAGTAGCGCTGGGCGGCGGTGCGGGCGTGCAGGGCGACCCACTTGGCCCCGGCTTCCTGGGCGACCCGCCCGGCGTCGAGGTAGGTGAGGTGATCGTCGTCGATGCCCTTGCGCATCTTGACGGTGACCGGGATCCCGGCCGGCGCGGCCGTGTCGACGGCGGCCTTGACGATGGCGCCGAACAGGTTGCGCTTCCACGGGATGGCAGAGCCGCCGCCCTTGCTGGTGATTTTCCTTACGCTGCAACCGAAATTGAGGTCGATGTGGTCGGCGAGATTCTCGTCGACCACCCGCCGCACCGCTTTGGCGGTGATCGCCGGGTCGACGCCGTAGAGCTGCATGCTGCGGGGGTTCTCGTCGGGCGCGAACTCGATCATTTTGTCGGTTTTCGGGTTGCGCACAGCAAGGGCGACCGTGGTGATCATCTCGCAGACGTAGATGCCTGCGCCCTGCTCGCGACAGAGCTGGCGGAACGCGACATTGGTGATGCCGGCCATGGGTGCGAGCACCACGGGCGGATCCACCGCGAAGGTTCCCAGCGTCAAAGTCACGCAAGCAAGGATGACACATCGGGCGGGCCGGGACGCCCGCCCGAGGTGGTGGTGCGTCAGAACGCCGATATCGATTGGGTGTAAGCGTCTTGGTTGGGGGTGTTGAGGCCGGGGTTGCCGCGGAAGTCCGTCCAGCATGGGTGCAGCTGGAAGTCGGCGCCCATGGCGATGGCGGTGTAGTCGCCGGTGAACACGCCCTGAAGGGTGTTCCCGGTCTCCAGGCCGACCCCGACGAACTGCACCTGCGGGTTCTGCGTGGCCGTGGTGATGCGCTGGATAGGCGCGCTGGCGACGGCGTTGCCCCAGCCCACGTTCATCGCGTAGTCCAGGCCGATCCCGTTGGGGTCGTAAACGCGGGTGTAGTAGGAGACCGCGACGCGTCCGGCGAACGCGGCGACGGCCGGGTAGACCTCGTCGGCAGCGGTGCCGACCTTGACCGGCGCGCTCCAGTTCCTGCCGTCGGTGGAGCTGACCACGAAGTTGTCGCCGTTGGTCTTCACCGAGGAGCCGCCCGAGTAGGTGCCATTGCGGTCGTCGGCCCAGGTGACCCAGAGGCGCCCGGTGACCCGGTCGTAGGCCATCTGCGGGAAGCTGTTGATCCGGAAGTTCTGCCCGGTCAGCGTGGACCGGCCGACATCCTCGTTGGGCGGGAAGTCGAAGTCGAGCGCGACTTCGACATTCTTGAAGGTCTTTCCGCCGTTCTTGGAGGTCGCCACCACGATCGCATCGTGGTCGGCCGGGTTGTCACAGTTGAGGGTGGCGCAAACCGACGCCTCGTAAGCGATGTAGAGGGTGCCGTCGTTGCCTACCAACGGGATGGAGCCCTGATTGAAAGGCGTTATCCCGCCATGGAATCCGGTCAGCGAGGGGGCCACCCGCACCGCGGGTCCCCAGGTGCGCCCGAAGTCGGTGGACTTCTTCATCATGATCGGTGACTCGACGTTGCCGTCGAACCGGGTCCACGTCAGGTAGACGGTGCCGGAGAACGGGTCGGCGGCGATCCATTCCTTGTCGTTGAAGATGTCGGTGTCGACCGGGCTGCCATCCGCGGCCACGCCGTCGAGCTGCACGATGACAGGCTCGTCGAAGTGCAGGCCGCCGTCGTGGGAGACGGAGACGGTCAGGCCGTTGGCGTCCTCAAGCCGGCTGAACACGATATTGGCGTAGTAGACCGTGTTGAGCGGGCCGATCGCCAGGGCCGGGTCTCCCGCCGAGTCCATCAGCGCCAGCTGGCCGGAGGAGCCAGTCTGGAAGGTCAGATGTGGCAGGACGACATTGGTCCACGTTCTGCCGCCGTCCATGGTGGTGTACGCCACGCCGGTGCCGTCGTTGCGGTTCTCGCGCGAGTTGAATCCCCGGTAGTCGTTGGCGCCCGCGACGAGGTTCCGCGGATTGAACGGGTTGACTGCTATAGATGTCTCGTTCTGTGCGGTCTGGCACCCGGTTTGGGTGCCGACGGGCACGGTGGTGTCACCGTGGATCATGTCGACGTTGGGGGCGGGATTGCCGTAGGGGTTGGGATGGCCCAGATAGTCCACGCACAGCGCGGTCAGGTTGGGCTCCTCGCCGTTGCCCTCGTCCTCGCCTTCCTGCAGCAGGTCATAGAGCAGTTCGTTCGGCACGTTGCGCGCCGGAGCCTCAGCCACCGCTTGACGGTGCTGCGACGACCGGGCGGCCGGATCGACCGGCGCGGGCCTTTGGTGTTTGGCGTTGGGGGTGGCCGACACGGGTGCGGCCGTCACTGCTTGTCCGGATAACAGGGTCAATGCCGCGATCAGAGCCAGCGGACCCAGCTTCCTCCCGATAGGCAAGGCCTACTCCTCTCAGAGATGGGATCAGGCCAACCCTAGAATTCGATGAAGATCACTTTCTGATAGATGACAGTTCTGTCATGTGGAGGCCGAGCCTGAGCCCGGCCTCCACCTCAGACCATTAGGCCGGAAGGTTGAACTGCTGGTTGGCGCTGCCGGCGCAGTCCCAGATCTGCAGGCGCGTGCCGTCTGCTGAGCTGTTGCCGGTGGCGTCAAGGCATCTGCCGGACTGCGGGTTCCGCAGGGTTCGGTTCGCTTGGTATTGCCATACCTGCGCGCCGGTCCCATTGCAGTCCCACAGCTGAACTTTCGTGCCGTTGGCCGTGCCGCCGCTGGTGATGTCCATGCACTTGCCCAGGGCGCGGATGGTGCCGTCGGTGCCGATCGTCCAGTTTTGGGCGCCGGTGCCGTTGCACGTCCACAGCTGGATGGCCGTGCCGTTGGCCGTACCGGATCCCGAGACGTCGACACACTTGTTGGCCAGACCCACGATCGGGCCGACCCGGCCGCCGCCTCCGCCGCCATCGGTCCACGCGTAGACGCGCAGATAGTCGATGGCCATCGTCTGCGGGTAGGTCGACGAGCCGTCGGGCGAACCGGGCCAGGTCCCGCCGACCGCCACGTTCAGGATGATGAAGAACGGGTGGTCGAAGACCCACGGGTTGCCGTTGGTCTGTGCGGAGGTCTTCGTCTGGTAGGCCACGCCATCGACGTACCAGGTGACGAAGGTTGGGCCCCAGTCGACGGCGAAGGTGTGGAACCCGTTGGCGAACGGGCTGCCGATGCCGTACTGGCCCGTCAGCGGGTTGCCGCCGGAATAGCCCGGCCCGTGCAGGCTGCCGTGCACCGTGTTCGGCTCGCGGCCGATGTTCTCCATGATGTCGATCTCGCCGCTGTTGGGCCAGCCGACCGAACCGATGTTGTCGCCCAGCATCCAGAACGCGGGCCAGATGCCTTGCCCGCGCGGGATTCGCATCCGCGCTTCGAAGCGGCCGTAGCGTTGCGTGAACTTGCCCTGGGTCTTGATGCGTGCCGACGTGTACTGGCACGGGCCGTACCAGCAGTTCAAGCCGGCGTTTTCGCGGCGGGCGGTGATGACGAGGTTGCCCGCGCCATCGTGGGCGACGTTGTTGGTGCTGGACGTGTCGTACTCCAGCTGCTGATTACCCCAGCCCCCGCCGCCGACGTCGTAAGCCCAGCGTCCGGAGTTGGGTGGGGTCCCGGCGCCCGCGTTGAACTCGTCGGACCAGGTGAGTCCGCCGATCGCCGCGGCCGCCGGGGCTGCTGCCTGCGTCACCGCGAGCGGTATCGCGAGCACCAGCACCCCGAGGAGGGAGCGGATTTTCATGGTTATTCCTTTCCTGCCACCCGCGCCAGGAGCGTGACGGCGGTTGCGGGATCATCGCTGAGCGAAGCGCGATCGGCTTCGGCGAAGAGCTTTGCCCAGCCAGAGGGCGCCTGGCCGGACAGCACGGCTTGCTCAGCAGCGTCGCGGGCGTCGTCGCCCACGGCGTGGTGTCCTCCCGTCCGCAACCCCCACCCGAAGGGGAACAGCGGATCGTAGGACGCGTCGCCGACGTTGATGGGAACCTGGGCCACGGAACGAGGCCAGGTCATGGAAAGCCGGCCGGTCAACGGACGCCGGCCGAAGAGCACGTCGGCCACGCCGGCGCCCTCGCTGCCCGGAAGCCATGAGGCCACGAGCGCGTCAATCTGTCCAATTTGGTCGGTCAGCACCTGCGGGCGGCCGGAGACCACGAGCACCACGCACCTGCTCACCGCGCCGCACACCCGATCGATGACCGCCTTGTCGCCGGCCTGAAGCGACAACGACTTCTCCTCCAGTTGCTCCGGCGTGCAGAAGCCGCATTCGGGGCCGGAAACGTCGCCGAAGCCCTCGGCGTATGGCGTCTCACCGACCACCACCACGCCGATGTCGCCGGCCGATATCGGGGCCGAGGCGTCCGCGCTGTAGGTCACGGTCGCACTTGGGGCCACCTGCCTAATACCTTCCAATATGGTGGTACCGACAGTGGGGTCCCCGGAGACACCCTGCCACTGGATGGTCCAGCCGCCGGTCTGGTTGCCCAGGTTGTCGGCGTTGCGGCCGGCCACGTAGAGATGGGCGTTGCGCGACAACGGAAGCAGCCCGCCGCTGTTCTTCAGCAGCACCTGTGATTTGGCGACCGCTTCGCGGGCCAGGGCGCGATGCGCGGCGCTGCCGACCTCGCCCACCTTGTCCGTCGGCGCGAACGGCCGCTCGAACAGGCCCAGTTCGAACTTCTTGCGCAGGATCCGGCGCACCGCGTCGTCGATACGCGACTGGCTCACCCGGCCCGCCTGCACCTCGGCCAGGAGCAGATCCTCGAACTGCTTGGCGGTGTTGGGCTCCATGAACATGTCGGTGCCGGCGTTCACGCCCACCCTTACCTTGTAAGCGGTCAGGCCACCGTTGGTGGGCTCGGCCGGGTCGGGGATCTGGTGGATGCCCTCCCAGTCGGAGATGACGAAGCCGCGGAAGTTGGTGCGGTCCTTGAGCAGATCGGTGATGAGCTCACGGTTGGCGTGCATCTTGGTGGGGTTGCCCACGCCGTCCTCGGTCCAGTCGATGCTGGAGAAGGAGGGCATGACGCTGCCCACCTTGTGCTCCTTGATGGCCGGCGGGTAGGGCGAGAAGTCCAGGCGAGCGAAGTCCTGACGGCTCGTCACGGTGATGCCCTGATCGATGGTGTAGCGCTGCTCGTACCATGGCCGGCCGACGTTGAACTCTGCCGCGGCGGTGTCGAACTCGGTGTCGCCGTCGCCCGCGTAGTGCTTGGCGGTGGCCAGGACGCGGCTCGGGTCGCCCAGGCGGCCCTGCATTCCGTCGATGATGGATGCCAGCTTGATGGCCACCGACGGATCCTCGCTCAGGCTCTCATAGGTGCGGCCCCAGCGTTCGTCGCGCGAGATGCAGATGCAGGGCGAGAAGTCCCAAGGAATTCCGGTGGCGCGCACCTCGGCCGCGGTCGCCTCGCCGATCTGCTCCATCAGTTTCGGGTCGCGGGTTGCGCCCAGGCCGATGTTGTGCGGGAAAATCGTTGCGCCGTATACGTTTCCATGCCCGTGTACGGCGTCGATGCCATAGATCATCGGGATCTGCAGCCGGGTGCTCATCGCCTCGGCCTGGAACCGGTTGACCATAGTCAGCCAGGCTTCGGGGGTGTTGGTGGGCGGGGTGGAGCCGCCGCCGGAGAGCACCGAGCCCAGCATCCACTGCTCGATGAGGTCGGGGTTGTCGAAGACCATGCCCCGCTCGGCCTGTGTCATCTGGCCGATCTTCTCCTGCAGCGTCATCCGGCGCACCAGGTCGGCCACCCGCCACTCGACGGGAAGGCGAGAGTTGAGATAGGCCATGCCGTTGGCGTTGATGACGACCGAGGCCGGTTTGGCGGTGGCCGGGGTGAAGGTGAGCGGAATTGTTTCGGCCGTCTCGATCTGGCCGTCCCGGCGCAGCGCGACCTCGAACCATTTCGTGGTGCCCGATGGTGTTCCGGCGGCGAAGGTCAGCTGGCCCGAGGCCGGCGTGTAGTCGGCGCCGGAGACCGCGCTGCCGTCGCCGGTCGCATAGGCAACGGTTTCGGCGACGGCCAGCGCCTGGCCGTCCCCGGTGGTGACGGTGACTCCGACGCGGGCCGAGCCACCCTCGGTGCCAAAGTAGGTGACTTGGTTGGTAGCCACCGTGATCTCAGGTTGAGCCGCAGACGCCTGCCCCGGTAACAGCGCGGCGACGAGCGCGCCGGCGCAGACGCCGGCCAGCACGCGCGGCGTCCGCCACCCGTGGCTCGCAGTGCGGATATCCATTGCAGAGTCCTCCTGTCGTAGCGCGGATGGGGCGGCTGCGTGCGGAGCGCGCGGGAGCATAAGGTCAGCGCCCATCCGCAAGGAATCGATCCCAACCTATTGTCAAGTTCGTACATAAGTCAATGTAAGGCGCAGAAAAAGTAATGCCAGGTAAAGGCTTGCAGGTCAAAGGAGAGAGCGCTCCCTTCAAGACTTTTATTGACTCTAATAATAAGGTTTCTTAAACTTTACCATCCATGGAAATATCCCACTGGAAGGATCCCTCAATGTCAGCAAGCCCCGCTCAGCCGCGTCAGCGGCGTCCCCGCTGGGCTACCGCCGTGCTGGCTCTGATCACCGCCACCACCGGCTCGGTAGCAGCCCTCGCTACAGCCACCCCCGCCCAGGCCGTCGTGCTTCCCAACGGCTTCAAGAACGTTGGCTACATGCCGTCCTGGGCGGGCAGCGTCAACAGCATCCAGTACAGCAAAGTCACCCACATCAACTACTCGTTCATCCTGCCCAACGCCAACGGCACACTGCAGGGCCTGGACAACCCGTCCAAGCTCTCGTCGCTGGTCTCGCTGGGCCACGCCAACAACGTGCGCGTGCTGATCGCGGTCGGCGGCTGGAACGACGGCAACGACTCGGCCTTCGAAGCGTTGGCCGGCAACGCCACCGCCCGCACCACGTTCGTCAACGCATTGGTCAACCTCGTGAACCAGTACGGGTTGGACGGTGTCGACATCGACTGGGAGTACCCGGACCCAGGCACGTCAGGCAACAACTACACCGCCATGATGCAGCAGCTCAGCACCGCCATGCACAGCCGGGGCAAGCTGCTCACGGCCGCTGTCGTCTCCGGTGGCGGGACGGCGAACGGCATCCAGCCCGCGGTCTTCTCCGCCGTGGACTGGCTGAACATCATGACCTACGACGGCGGCAGCCCGCACGCCAACTACCAGTGGACGATCGACAACATCAACTTCTGGAAGAGCCGCGGGTTGCCGGCCAGCAAGGCTGTGGTGGGTGTGCCGTTCTACAGCCGTCCCGGCGGCGTTCCCTACGCCACCCTGGTCGCGGCCGACCCGGCCAACGCCAACCGTGACTGCACCACCTACCAGGGCGCACAGCAGTGCTACAACGGGCTGCCCACCATCAGGTCCAAGACGACGTGGGCCAAGGCCAACGCCGGCGGCATGATGAACTGGGAGTTGTCCAACGACACCAACACGTCCACGTCGCTCGTCAGCGCCATTTTCGAGACCGTGATGGGCGGCGGCGGCCCTGGGCCCGGCCCGGGTGCCGGCGCCATCACCGGCTACGGCGGCAAGTGCATCGACGTGTCGGCGGCCAGCACTGCCAACGGCACCGCGATCCAGTTGTGGACCTGCAACGGCACCACCGCTCAGAGCTGGACGGTGGGCACCGACGGCACCATCCGCGCGCTGGGCAAGTGCATGGACATCACCAGCGCCGGCACCGCCAACGGCACCAAGATTCAGCTATGGGACTGCAATGGGACCGGAGCCCAGGTCTGGCAGTACCAAAGCAACCGCACCCTGCGAAACCCGCTTTCCGGTAGGTGTCTGGACGCGACCGGGCCCAGTAGCGCAGACGGTACCCGCCTGCAGATCTGGGACTGTGCCGGCAGCGCCAACCAGCAATGGACGCTTCCCGCCTGACGACCGCATCAGGCCGGCCGGGCCCTCTCCCATGGGAAGGGGCCCGGCCGGTTAGGCGGCCATCTTCAGCATCATCTCTATCTGCGCGCGCCGCGACTGGTCTACGCGATGGGCCAGCTGGACCGCGGCCGGGCTGACCCCACCACGGATCTCCATCCGGGCGAACTCCACCGCCTGATGCTGGTGGCCGATGAACAGGTTCAGGAATGTCTTGTCAAAGGTCGTGGCGGGCGAATCCTTGAGCGCCTTGAGTTCCGCTTCGCCCGTGGCGGGCATGCCGGCGTGTTCGGAGTGGGCCTCGGGCATGCTGGGCGCGACCGTGGGCTGATCCCAGTTGCGCAGCCAGTCGAGCATGGACTTGACCTCATCGGCCTGGGTCACCTCGACCGCCGCGGCCAGGGTCTTGAGCTCCTTGCTCGCCGTGCGCTCCTGGACCAGGCGCAGCATCGCGGTGGCGGGGGCGTTGTGTTCCACCATCATCTGCACGAACATCACGTCGGTGGCGTTGAACTGTCCATTGTCGACAGCCGGGCTCACCACGGCGGGCTGGCCGGTCGGGCCCCGGCTGTCACACCCGGCGAGGGCCAGCAGCACGGCCGCGGCCAGCATCGAGCGTCGCAACATCGCGTATCTCCTTGCGGACAAGGCGGATCCGCGGTGCGGGTGGCCGCCGGTGAGGTCCTTGGCGGACAGGAGGCGGGTCCGCGCCTGGACCTTGGAGCTCTCCCTTGGCGGATCCGCGGTGTTGGCGGGCCGCCGGGTGAGGTCCTTGGTCCAATGCGCCAAGGCGCGGACCCGGGTTTGGTGTTAGATCCTGGTCCACAACGCCGGAACGTTGGGCGGTTCCCAACCCGGCAGGGAGGTGTGGGCCTGGATGCACCGATAGCTTGCGCCACCATAGGTGACCGTGCTGCCGACCGAGTAGGCCGTGTTAGGCGCCCACGTCCCACCGGCTGGCGGCGGGCTGCTCGGCGGCGGCGGGCTGTTGGGCGGCGGGCTGCTCGGCGGCGGCGTGGTGGGAGGTGTTCCGCCCCCGCCTACCTGCAGGTCGACGCAGGAGTAGAACGCCATTGCCGTGTCGTAGATGTTCCACCGCGCCAGCACTTTGATCCGGCCGGTACGGCCGCCCAGGCTGACATTGTGCGACACCGTGGCCCCGGGCTGGGCGCCGTTGTCGTTGAACACGGCGATGCGGGTGCTGCCGACAAAGTACTCCCAGTTCAGGGTGCGATGCCGGGCGGTGAGCACCCAGTTGAAGCTGACGTTGTTGCCGACCGAGGTGGCCGGCCAGCCCTTGGATTCGTCGTTCAGCACGGCGAATCGGCTTCCGCTGCCATTGCACTGCATGGAACCCTTTGGCGCCTCCACGCTTTGGGGCTCGTAGATGATGTCGCCACAGTTGGCGACCCGGCCCTGCGCACACATCGCCTGCCTGCTGGGCGGCGATGAGATGTATCCGTGCGCCTGGGCTTCGGTGGCCACCAGGAACGAACCCAGGATTGCTGCCACCGACACGATGGGAATGGTTACCCGTCTTCGCATGGGCTACTCCTCGCTTCTCGACGCGGGATGTAGTGATGGATGTAGACGAATATTAAAGTAAGTAGTCGTTACAGTAAATAGTCTTAACGAAAGCTTCAGGTGGCACCTTTTTCGGGACTTATTTTGTAATCTAAATAGATGGATCGGCAGTCAGGAGCAAGACGGGCGACTGTTCGCGACATGCGCCGGAGCAATCGCGCCATGGTGCTGTCACGGATCTATTTGGATGGTCCGCTCAGCCGCCATGAGCTGACCCAGCTGACCTCGCTGTCGCCGGCCAGCGTCAGCACCCTCGTCGCCGAGTTTCTGGAAGAGGGCCTCGTCGAGGAGGCCGGCTCGGTCGAGTCCGACGGTGGCCGCCCGCGCGTGCTGCTGCGCCAGAGCCCCGGCTTCGGCCACGTCATCGGCGTCGACGTGGGGGAGACGCGGGTGTCGGTGGAGCTTTTCGACATGGCCATGGCCGCACTGGCCAAGGCGGAATATCCGATCGAGCGGGCCACCCTCACCCCGGATCGGATGACCGCTCACGTGCTGGCCGGAATCGGCGCGGTGGTAGCGCAGGCCGGGGTCGACGCGGCCCGGGTGCTGGGCATCGGGGTGGCCGTGCCGGGCGTGGTGGACCAGGGCGAGGACGGGCTGGTCCACGCCCAGTCCCTGGGCTGGGAAGGACTTCCGTTGCGGGCCATGCTGCGGGAGGAGATCTCGATGCCGATTCACATCGACAACGGCGCGAAAACGTTGGGGCAGGCCGAAATGTGGTTCGGGGCCGGCCGTGGCGCGCAGCACGCGGTGATCGCGTTGGTCGGTTCCGGCGTTGGCGCTTCCGTGGTCGCCGATGGCGTGAGCTATTTGGGCGCCCGCAGCAGTGCGGGGGAGTGGGGCCACACCACCATCGTCTACGGCGGAAGGCTGTGCCGGTGCGGAGCGCGCGGCTGTCTGGAAGCCTATGTGGGCGCCGAGGGCATCCTCGATCGGTTCCGCGAGGCCAACCGCGGCCGGGCAGCGTCCGGAGTGGACGAAGAGTCGGCGATCGGCAACCTGCTGGCCGAGGCCGACGCCGGGTCCTCGCGGGCGGCGCAGGTGGTGCTCACCGAAACCGCCGGCTATCTCGGGGCCGGCATAGCCACCCTCATCAACCTGTTCAACCCTGAGCGCATCATCCTCGGCGGCTGGGCCGGTCTCGCCCTGGGCGGGCGGCACCTGCCGCAGATCCGCGCCGCCGCGGCCGAGCATGCGTTGCGGCGGCCCTTCGAACAGGTCTCCATCGAGCTGTGCCGCCTCGGCCCGGACGCGGTCGCTCTCGGCGCGGCCACCCTGCCCGTCGCCAAGCTCCTCGCCAACGGTGGCCGTCCCCAGCGGTAGCGAGCACCGTGCTTGCGCCGGGATTACGCGCCGGGCAGACTGCCTCCTTTGTGGAATCGACTCGGGGGAAGCAATGACAAGCAGATGGGTGCGCTTCGCGGTGACGGTGGTGACTGCCCTGGCGATGGCCGGCTGCGCGAGCAAGGCCCGGCCCTCAGAGGTATCGACAACCCCCTTCCCCACGGTGAAAGGGGTTCAGGTGCCCGCGCGGCTCGGCGAGCGGTCTATCCGAACCGAAGCTGCCCCTCCCTGGGACACCCCTGTCTCCGTGGAGAGCCCTTTTGAAATTGTCACCACGCACGCTTACTACGGAACAGCTGATCCGGGCGGTGACAGGATGCGTCTGCACGTGCACGTGGCGAAGCGCGTCTTCACCTACGACGAGTTCGAGCTGATCCTTGCCGATGTCGCCGGGTGGCCTCAAAAAGGTGAGCTGACCGACACCGTGCTGCCCGACCAAGGTGGGCGCGGCGGGAAAGCCAAGTGCGGCATGGTAAAGCTGCCGGATTCCGGGGAGGCCCTCTGCGGCTGGCAGCTCCCGCATCACATGGTCTTCGTAGCGTGGTACGAGCACACGGTCACCGAGTTGGTGGCGGAGCTACCGGCTATCCGGGACGAGGTCGAGGTCAGGGCATAGGCGGGGCGGTTGTGGCCGTCCGGCCATTGCGGTTGCCGGTGACGCTCGGTAAGACTGCTGTCCTTTGGCCAAATTTCTTTAGCGGGGGAGAGCATGAACACAAGCCGACCTGGACGACGTCTGTTCCTGGTGGCGGTGGTGGCGCTGGCCGCCATCACCGCCGCGTGCACGGCGACGACTCCGCCTGAGGCCCCGGCCAGTTCCGGCCCGAGCGCCCAAGGGATTCCGCCCATGCCGGTGACCCAGTCGAAGGCCCCGCAGGTGACCGGAATCAGCGCGCCGCAGAAGCTTGGCAGCCGCGCGAAAATCACCGATTCCACCCACACCAAGCTTGTCGCCGACGCCGTAGCCGCGGTCAAGGCCGGCACTCCCACCGCGAGCTCGGTGTTCGTCGCCTACTACGGCACCCCGGACGCCAAGAAGGACAAGATTTACCTGGTGGGGGTCGACTTCAGCACCGCTTCGGTCGACCTGGAGCGCAGCCTCAATCAGACCGCGCGCGACATCCAGGGCCAGCCCTTGCTGGTGACCGAGATGCCGGTTCAGGGCGACCTGGGCGGCGAGGCGCGCTGCGGTGACGTGCAGCTTCTGGACATGCCGTCTGGGCTGTGCGGCTGGGCAGTGAAGAACTATATGGTCATCGTCCTGTGGTACAACCACGAGGCCGGCGATCTGGTGAAGGAGCTGGCCGCGATCCGCGGGGCGGTCGAAACCAAGTCTTAGCGAGCCGCGACAGCGGTCGGTAGTGCTTGTGCCACCCCATGCAACAGCCAATCGGTGGATGTATCTTCGCCAAGCCGGTGATCGCGAACAACTGATTGGAACGGAATGCCCAGCTCATCGCAGGGAAAAAAGCCGAATTGAGGGTTCTGAAGAGCCGCCTGAGGTTGAGGCTGCCCAGGCCACCACCTAGGCTCTAGCGAAACGTGCGACCTGCCGGAGGGCCATAGATGATGATGAACGACCTCGACTTCGCCTACGAAGACGATGATCGTAATCGGCATCGCCGTCGCCGGCGAGAGGCTGGTGTGCCAGTGCAGCAATGGAACAGCCAACCACAGCAACCGGGTTGGGGGTATCCGAACGGCGCGCCGCAAAACCCACATTACGGTTACCCGCCGCCAAACCAGCCCGGATGGGGTCAGCAGCCCGCCTACGAGCCGGGTTATGGGCAGGGCTACGGACAGGGTTATGGCACCGGATACGACCCCAACTACGGTGGCCAGCCCGGATATCCCGGCTACGACCAGCCCTACGGACCCGAATACGACCAGGGCTACGACCCGGGTTATCAGCAAGACCCGAACGGACATGTCTACGGCGGCGGCAACACTCCCACCCAGACCCGTAGCGGAAGCAAGAAAAAGAAGAAAAAGAAGAAGAAGGGCAAGGGCTTCCTGATAGCCATGGCTGTCGTCCTGCTGATCTGCGGCGGCGGCGGATACTTCGGCTATTCGAAGGTGGCCGAAATGCTGACCACCCCCGACTTCGAAGGCGAGGGTCAGGGCGAGGTCACCATCGAGATCAAGAATGGCGCCAGCGGCACGCAGATGGCCAAGGTGCTCTTCGACGCCGGCGTCATCAAGAGCGCGAAGGCCTTCGTCGAGGCCTGCGACCGCAATCGCGACGACGCGGACAGGATCCAGCCGGGCACCTACAAGCTGCGCAAGGAGATGAGCGCGGCCGCCGCGATGGCCCTGCTGCTCAAACCGGAGAGCCGCGTCAAAGCGGGAATCACCATTCCCGAGGGCTTGAGCACCTTCAAGATCTACAAGCTGCTGGCGGAGAAGCTCAAGCTGCCGGAGGCCGACTTCAAGGCCGCCGCGGCCGACCCGGTGGCGCTTGGCGTGCCGGAGAGCTGGTTCGTGCGTAAGGACGGCAAGACCAGCACGACGCGTTCCATCGAGGGCTTCCTCTTCCCCGACACCTACGAGTTCCCGCCCAAGGCGACCGCCAAGGCCGTGCTCGAGGTCATGGTCAAGCGGTTCATGGACGTCGCCAAGCAGATCGGCTTCGTGGAGAAGTTCGCCAGCAACGCCAAGGTTTCGCCGTATCAGGGTTTGATCGTCGCCTCGCTGGCTCAGGCCGAAGCGGGTAACAAAGACGATCTGGGCAAAGTGGCGCGGGTCGCCTATAACAAGGTGTACCTGCGCAAACCCGAGCAGAGCTGTGCATGCCTCCAGTTCGACGTGACGGTCAACTACTCGCTCGAGCTCAAGGGACTGCCGCCCAAGGCCTCCAAGGACTTCACCCAAAAAGAGCTGACCGACCCGGCCAACCCGTACAACCGCAACGCCAACGGTCTGGTGCCCACCCCCATCAACAATCCGGGCAAACTGGCGCTGGAAGCCGCGGCCAGCCCGACCGAGGGCAAGTGGTACTACTTCGTGGCCATCAACAAAGACGGCCACTCCAAGTTCTCCGAGACCTACACGCAGTTCTGCAAGGACAACGAGGAAGCTGTGCGCAACGGCGTCCTCGCCTCCAGCTCCTGCTGATTCCCCGCTTCCCCAGCGGCCCGCGACCACCAGGTCGCGGGCCGCTTTCGCGAGCCTGCGTCCACCCGTTGTCCAGAGATCCTTGTCTAACTTGCTTGAGACCGGCTGGCCGCCCTTGCCCCCGGCCAGCCGTTCAGTGCGTTGGGAGGCACCGCGATGACTGCGGAGACGACGATCCCGGACCTTGTCCTGGCCGGTGACGCCACCTTTGAGGAGGCGGCGTATCTGTTGCTCTACAAGCACATCCCCAAACGTTCCGAGCTGATCGCCTTCCGCACGCGGCTGGCCAAAGCCAGAACGTTGCCACTGCAAGTGATCGAGTTGATCCGGATCCTGCGCCACGCGCGGCCGATGACGGTGCTTCGCACCGCGATCTGCGCGCTGGGCGCGGTGCAGGAGCAGAAGGCCGATCGCGCTGAGCGCATCGACGCACGGGAACGGCTTTTCGCCCGGCTGCCGGTCATCATCGCGACACACCACGCATTCCGCTTGGGGCTGCCTTTGCCGGTACCCGACACAGGATTTGGTTATTCAAGAAACCTGTTGGCCATGCTCGGCCTGGAGCACGACGAGCGCAGGGCGCACCTGACCGATCTGCTGTTGATCACCCAGGCCGAGAGCGGCGCCGGCGCGGCGGCTTTCACTGCGCGGGTGGTGGCCAAGACCCAGGCGGACGTGTATTCGGCGATCAGCTCCGCGGTCGGCGCCCTCGACGGCCTGACCAAGGGCCCCACCGAGCGGTTCCTGGCGATGGTGGACGAGATCGGCGAGCCCGCCCGGGTCGAGGAGTACCTCCGGGCGAAACGGATCCCGGCCTTCGCCAACGAGGATCCCAGGGCTCGCCATATCAAGGCGGCCACCCAGGAGCTCGGGCCGACGCCCACCCTGGCGATCCTGGAGGAGCTGGCCCGTTTCGGCGCCGACCCGGGGATCAACGGTTACGCCATCGCGCTCGCGCAGCGCCTGGGACTGCTCGACGACCTGGTGGTGCCGCTGTCGGCGGTGTCGCGCGTCGCGGGCTGGCTGGCCGACATCGATGACGAGCTGGGAGGGGCGGCATGACCGACGTGGCCCTGTTCCTGGAGGACGCGGGCCTGTTCTCGCCTGAGATCATCGAGCGGCTGGCCACCAAGGAGCGTTACTACGCCGGGGTGAATCCGGGCGACTCGAATGTCCAAGTAGGACGGTTACTCGACGCGGTCCGGCATCACGAGTGGCTGCAGCCGATGCGCAGCGGGCGCATCGGCAACTGGGCCTCGATCTGGTCCGGCCGCTCTCCGCTGCTGGCCTACAACCGGGCTGCCACGGCCGACCTCGGCGTGGCCCGGCCGGTGATCCACTCGTTGACCCGCACCGAAACCAGCGATCTGAGCGCGGGCGACACCGTGTACCGGCCCGGCTCGGTCTATCAAAGCGGCGTGCTGCAGTCGCTCGTGCTCACCTCGCCGCTGGTGGGCTGGCAGGACCTGGATCCGCGGCTGCCCCGCTTCGTGCCGTGGACCTGGGGCCGCATCGGGGTCGGTCCGGTCAACCTGGTGCATCTGCACGGCGAACAGACCCGGCTGCACGCGCCGGTGTCCGTGCTCGACGAGGGCGACCTGTTCTGGCAGCACCACGCCCTGGTAAGGCAATGGCTGACCCGGTTGTGGGACAAGGCGGCCGACGAGTCCGCCGGTGGCGACATCACCTGGCTGTTCGGGCGGGGGGTGCGGCGCGACGCCTCGATTTGCCCGCTGCGGGTGCGCCGCGACGGCTCGGTCTTCGTCCAGTCCGCCGACGAGGGGGTGACCTGGGAGAAGATCGGAGAGGCTGAGCTGCTCACGGATCGCTGCCTGCTGCCCTATCAGGTGGTGGCCCAAGCGGACATCGCGGAAACCTTGGTGCGCCGCGCTCCCGAGGTCACTCCGCTGCTGTCGACGCGGCTGGGCAAGGCTCTCATCGGCTACCTGGGCGCCTCTTCGCCGGGCGCAGCCGCCGATCCCTACTCGCAGCCGGTGCCCTTCGCCATGCTGGTGGAGTGGGGCGCGCTGAATCAGGGCGGGTTCCCGCCGGTGCGGCCGGGGGCCTTTGCCGGCAAGGGATATCAGCAGCTGACCAGGCTGACCGTGACCGCGCTGGCGCAGGCAAATGATCTGCCCGCGCTGGCCTACGTGATGCTGCCGCTCGCGCCGCTCATTCTGATGCCCTCGACCGCCAAGCCGCTCGATGTGGCCTGGCTGGCACCCTTCTTCCATCGGCTGGGCACACTGCCCGACGACGCCACGTTCGACGAGGCGGTGGCGGTGTTCCAGCAATGGGATCGCGCCGACGCGGTTTCCGGCTTCTACCGCGGCAAGTTCAGCGGCAAGACCTCGGTGGCGCCGCACGGGCGGGGCGAGGTGGCCGCCCAGACCATCGAGCAGGTCGAGGTCCGGGCGCTCACTTTGCGGCAGGCAGGGCTGGCCGTGGCCACCCTTTTCAACGCGTGGTCAGAGAACTGACGGCGTCGTCGGCGTTTTCGGTCTCGGTTTCGTCGTCGAGGAAATCTGTGCTCGGCGACTCGATGGCCAGCTCGTCGTCGAAGTCGTCACCGAATTCGGAGTCGAACTCGTCCTCCGGCTCGACGCGTCCCGGCGTGTTCGCACTGGCGATCACCGGATAGGCGGCGGTCATGCTGTTGGAGTTGGCCAGCTCGCGCAGTGGCTTCTCCGCTTCGGCCGCCTGGGCCTGCGCCGCCGCCTCCTCCAGCTTGTCCTGGATGAGGTTGGTCAGCTTGCGCATGATCACGGCTGGTTTGGGCGCCGGGATCCCTTCGTCGGGCTGCAGCAGCGCGTCGCGTTCCTCGGTGAGCGAACGTCCCCACAGGCTGGCGGCCGCCGCGATCACCACGATCTCGGGCACTTCGAGTTTCTTGGCCAGCTTCGACTCGTGGGCGGTCGCGCCCTCCTCGGCCCGTTTGAGCGCCCGGATGTCCACGTCGCCGAGGTTGGCGCGGGTGATCTCCCGCATCTTCTCGGCCGCGGCCGCGGCTGCGCTCTGCTCCGCCGCCAGCATCTGCGCTTCCAGCTCGGCCTTGTCAAAGTCGAGGAAGGATCGCCGGAACGGGCTCGCGGTGATGATTTCGCGAAGGTAGTAGGTGCTCAGCGTGGTGCCGGGGATCGGCTTGCCCAGGTGCAGCGAGCCTTCGCCGAGCAGGAGGTCGGAGAGGCTGACCCGGTGTTGCAGCGCCGTGGTGAGCACCAGTGGCAGGGCTATCAGCTGCTCGGCGGTGAGCGCTTTCTGCCCCCGCTCCACTGCTGACACCCAGGCTGCCGTCCACTCCAGACCGAAGTGCGTAGCGGCACGGGCCACATCTTCGTGCTGGACGCTGGTTCCGGATCGAAGTCTGCGGATATTTGTGGCGATAAGATCACGCAGGGTCATGGGGTGGTTCACGACACCCCACGCTACCCAGCCTTGGCAGGCCAAGGCAATGTCATCTTTCATACCTCGTCCGGAAAGCTGATAGCCTGACTCGCCTTGACCCATAACTCCCGGCGGAAAAGGCTCCATGATCTCCCAACCCGCAGCGGCATCGCCGCATCCCAGCATGGTTAACAGACTGGGATTTCTCGATGTTCTGCGGGGAATCGCGGCATTGCTCGTCGCCCTTTATCACCTGGGAAACATGGCACTGGGCTCGCCGCAATTCTGGTGGGTCTCGCACAGCCTGCTCAACTTCGGCAGCTTCGGCGTGATGCTCTTCTTCATCGTCAGCGGCTTCATCATTCCCGCCTCGCTGGAAAGGCGCGGCTCGCTGGTCGAGTTCTGGATCGGGCGTTTCTTCCGGCTGGTACCGCTGTTCTGGCTGCTGTCGGGCACGGTGGCTGTGCTCTGGTCGCTCGGTCTGTTCAGCCTGCCCGATTGGATCTTCAAGTACCCGTGGGTGGTGCTGATCGGCAACGCGACGCTGCTGACCAACTTCATCGGGGCGCCGCATCTGCTCTCACCGGCCTGGACCCTGCCCTTCGAGATCTGCTTCTACGCGCTGACCTCGGTTCTGTTCGTCACCAAGTTCCGCAAGGCCTCAGCGGGCATCGCGCTGTTCCTCGGTGCCTTCGCGCTGTTCGCCGCGGACACCTTCCTCACCGATTCGGCGCTGACCCCGCAGGCCGCCAGCGACCCCAACCACGTGGGTAACCCGGTCCGGGTGCTGGTGATCGCCGGGATGGTCGCCGGAATCGCCGCCATATTCGCTGTCAACCGCAAGATGGCCCTCTATGCGGGCCTCGTCGGCTTCGTCGCGGTGATGCTCTTCCTCAACCGGTCATGGCCGCTGTACCAGGCCGTGATCTTCCTGTCGCTGATGTTCACCGGGACGGTGATCTTCCGGGCTTCCAGCGGGCAGATCCCGGTCTGGGTCGCCTGGCTGACCGTGCCGGTGGTGGCCATCTGCGACACCATCGCCTTCTACCGCTATTACGTGGCCTGGGGTGAAGGGGCCGGCACCTGGCTGGGCGGCACGTGGTGGACCGAATCGGTCGCCGTATGGACGGCGATCGCGCTCTTCATGATCGCTTACGCGTTGCGTGATCGAGTGCGGTGGCCCGAGACGCTGCAGTGGCTCGGGCGCATCAGCTATTCGGTCTACCTGAGCCATTGGGCGATCATGGTGGCGGTGCCGCCGCTGCCCGTCACCGTCCCGGGCGCGCGCCCGCTCACGATGCTGATGTGGCTGGCCATCACGCTCGGGATAAGCCATCTTCTGTACACGTTCGTGGAGCTGCCCGCGCAGAAGCTGGGCCGCCGGGTGTCCCGCTGGGCGCGGGACCGCTACCGCCTCGCGCCGGCGCCCGTCATCCGGCCGCGGGTGGAACAGCCCGCAGCACATGAGCTTGTTTGACATCGAGGTCCTCGATGTCCCGGTTGACCGGCACTTCGTAGTCGGCGATGCGTTCGAAGCCCTCCGACGGCGCATAGGCGCGGCGCGGATCGCCCACGAGCACCAGCTCTGAGCTGCAGCGGCGAAGGAAAGCGAGCACGGCAGCGGCCATTTCCCGGCTGTAAAACACGTCCCCGGCCAGCACGACCTGCGCCGCGGGCGGCTCGTCGTCGAGGACGTCGCCCAGATGGGTCTGGACGGTCACGCCGTTGGCCGCCGCGTTGAGCTTGATGGCCTCGATCGCGTAGGGGTCGATCTCGGTGGCGAGCACGGAAGCGGCGCCGCACTGCGCGGCCGCGATGGCCACCAGCCCCGAGCCGGAGGCGAGGTCGAGCACGCTGCGGCCGCTCACCAGCTCGGGATGATCGAGCAGATAGCGCGCCAGCGCCTGACCGCCTGCCCACGCGAAGGCCCAGAAGGGAGGAGCGTCACGTTCCGATCTCTCCCACACGGGTATCACCTCATCAGCGAGATGCAGCCGGATCGAAGGGAGAAAGCTGAGCGTGGTCAACCTGGTCTGGCCGAGCACGAATGTGTGCATGGAAACGCTCCCGGAAAACGGTACGAACACCGCAGGTGCCAATTAGTGTGCCAAAACTCACGACTGCTCCCGCGATACCTGAGCGAACGTTTAGCGTCCCGCGAAAGACTGACTTTCGGAGGTGCTTCGATGACGAAGTATGTGTACGACTTCTCCGAGGGCCACAAGGGCCTGAAGGATCTCCTCGGTGGCAAAGGCGCGAACCTTTGCGAGATGGTCCGGCTCGGGCTTCCCGTGCCGCCGGGCTTCATCATCTCGACCGAGGCGTGCCGAGTTTACCTGCGCGACGGTAAGCCGCCGGTTTCACTGGAGGCAGAGGTCGATGAGCACCTGAGCGCACTGGAGCGCTCGATGGGGCGAAAGCTGGGTGACCCGGCCAACCCGTTGCTGGTGTCGGTGCGTTCCGGAGGCAAGTTCTCCATGCCCGGCATGATGGAGACAGTGCTCAACGTCGGGCTGACCGACGCCTCGGTGGTGGGGCTCGCCGCCACCAGTGGCAACGAGCGCTTCGCGTGGGATTCCTACCGGCGCCTGATCCAGATGTTCGGCAAGACCGTGTGCGGTGTGCCGAGCTTTCCCCATGACGACAAGGCCGATCCTCGCGAGCTGGTGACCCGGTACAAAGAAATCTTCCGGGAGCACACCGGGCGCGACTTCCCGCAGGACCCGCGCGAGCAGCTGGACATGGCCACGGCGGCCGTCTTCGACTCGTGGAACACCGAGCGGGCCATCATCTACCGCCGTCAGGAACGCATTCCGGCCGACCTGGGCACCGCGGTGAGCATCGTGGCCATGGTCTTCGGCAACCTGAGCGCCGATTCCGGCACCGGGGTCGCCTTCACCCGCGACCCGTCCACCGGTCATCGCGGCATCTACGGCGACTACCTGGCCAACGCCCAGGGTGAGGACGTGGTGGCCGGCATCCGCAACACCGTGCAGCTGGACAAGATGCCGGCGCAGTGTTTCGCAGAGCTCAAAACCATCATGTCCACGCTGGAATCCAACTACCGCGACCTGTGCGACATCGAGTTCACCGTCGAGCGCGGCAAGCTGTGGATGCTGCAGACCCGGGTCGGCAAGCGCACCGCGGCGGCGGCCTTCACCATCGCCTGTCACCTTGTCGAAGAGGGCATCATCGATATGGATGAGGCGCTGCGCCGGGTGAGCGGGGGGCGGCTGGCTCAGCTGATGTTCCCCAGGTTCGATGACTCGGAGCGTCCCGAGCCGCTGGCGAGCGGGGTGGGCGCTTCGCCCGGCGCGGCCGTCGGCAAGGTCGTGTTCACCTCGGCGGCCGCGGTTGCGGCCAAACAGCCGGTGATCCTGGTACGCCGGGAGACCAACCCGGACGATCTGCCCGGAATGATTGCGTCCCAAGGCATTCTCACCAGCCGCGGGGGCAAGACCTCACACGCGGCGGTGGTGGCCCGCGGCATGGGCAAGACGTGTGTCTGTGGCGCGGATTCCATCGTGGTGGGAGAGGACAGTTTCGTCGTCGGCGAGACCACCGTGCGCGAAGGCGATGTCATCTCCATCGACGGCACGACGGGCAAGGTCTATCTGGGCGAGATCCCGGTGTCGGCTTCGCCTGTGGTCCAATACTTCGACGGCACCATCGATGCCGAAGCCGACCCGCTGGTGACCGCGGTGGACAAGCTGATGCGTCACGCCGACGGGGTCCGCCGGCTCAAGGTACGCACCAACGCCGACACGGGTGAGGACGCCGCCAGGGCACGCCGGTTCGGCGCGCAGGGCGTCGGCCTGACCCGCACCGAGCACATGTTCCTCGGCGACCGCCGTCCGCTGATCGAGCGCCTGGTGCTGGCCACCTCGGCCACCGAGCAGCGAGCCGCGCTCGACGCGCTGCTTCCGTTGCAGCGCAAAGATTTCGCCGATATCTTCCGAGCCATGCAGGGGTTGCCGGTCACCATCCGGCTGATCGACCCGCCGCTGCACGAGTTCCTGCCACCGCTTGAGGAACTGGCGGTGAAGGTGGCCACGGGCGAGGGCGACGAGCACGACAAGGAGCTGCTCGGCGCGGTGCGCCGGATGCATGAGCAGAACCCGATGCTGGGCCTGCGCGGGGTGCGCCTGGGGCTGGTGATCCCCGGCCTGTTCGAGATGCAGGTCCGCGCGATTGTCCAGGCCTACCTTGAGGTTCCGGGGTCGCAGCCGGAGATCATGGTGCCGTTGGTCGGCGCTGTCCAAGAGCTGGAAGCGGTGCGGTCGGCGGCGACCGCGATCATGGTCGACGAGGGCCTGGAGCACCATCTGCCGGTGGGCACGATGATCGAGGTGCCACGGGCCGCGCTCACCGCGGGCCAGATCGCTCACGCGGCCGACTTCTTCTCGTTCGGCACCAACGATCTGACCCAGATGGGTTGGGGTTTCTCGCGCGACGACGTCGAAGGCACGTTCTTCGCCCGCTACCTTGAGCTGGGCATCTTCGGGGTGTCTCCTTTCGAGACCCTCGACCGGGACGGCATCGGCCGCCTGGTGCGCCTGGCTGTCGACGAGGGCCGTGCGGTCAAGCCGGACTTGAAGATCGGGGTGTGTGGCGAGCACGGCGGCGACCCGGAATCGGTGCACTTCTTCCATACGTCCGGGTTGGACTATGTGTCCTGTTCTCCGTTCCGTGTTCCCATTGCGCGTCTAGAGGCGGGACGTGCCGTTGTTCTGGCGGACGGAACATCTGACGAATAGTCTCTATCGATGGGATTGCGTTGGCATGGCACAGTGGTGGCCGCCATCGATCCGGCTCGGCTCGCCCGATGGTGGGCCGAGGTGCTCGGGGTGCGGGTGATCTACGAGAGACCCGATGTGGTGGTCCTGCCCGGGCTTCGCTTTGTGCAGACGTCTTCGGAAAAGAACGGGAAGAACCGGCTGCATCTAGAGCTTGACAGCGACGATCTTGCGGCGGACGTCGAAAAGCTGATGGACATGGGGGCGCGCCACGTGGTGGCCGCCCCCGCCAAACCCGGCTGGGTGGTGCTCGCTGATCCAGAAGGCAACGAGTTCTGCGTGCTCGCGCCCGAGCGGTAGTAACGTCAGTAAGATGGTCGACACCGATCGGTTTGCCCCCGAGCCCGACAAGAACTCTTGGCGCAGTTCGTTCGAGCGCGACCGGGCAAGGGTTCTGCACTCGGCCGGGTTCCGCCGTCTTGCCGCCAAGACCCAGGTGCACACCGCTGGCACGGATGACTTTTTGCGTACCAGGCTGACCCACTCCTTGGAGGTGGCGCAGATCGCCCGCGAGATGGGCGCGCGCCTGGGCTGTGACCCGGACGTGGTCGACGTGGCGGGCCTGGCCCACGATCTGGGCCATCCGCCCTTCGGCCACAACGGGGAAGACGCGCTCAACGACGCCGCCGAAAAGTGCGGCGGGTTCGAGGGCAACGCGCAAACCCTGCGGGTGCTGACCCGGCTCGAGGCCAAGGTGGAGGGTGCCGGGCTGAACCTGACCCGCGCCTCGCTCGACGCCACCTGCAAATACCCGTGGCCCCGGGTGCTGGGGCGGCGCAAGTTCGGTGTCTACGCCGACGACATGCCGGTCTTCGAATGGATCCGCCAGGGTCGCCCGGCCGACAGCCGCTGCCTGGAGGCACAGGTCATGGACTGGGCCGATGACGTGGCCTACTCCGTACACGACGTCGAGGACGGTTTCTTCTCCGGCTTCATCGATCTGAGCCCGCTGCTGAACGACACCGAGGAAAGGCGTGCGCTCTGCGCCGATGTGGCACAGGCGTATTCCTCGTCGCCGGTCTTCGCGCTCGAGTCCTCTTTGGAGCAACTGCTGGCCGACCCGACTTTCGCCCAGCTCGCCGCCTACGACGGCTCGTTCCGGGCGCAGATCGCGCTCAAGCACTTCACGAGCACGATGACCGGAAGGTTTGTGGCGGCGGCGGTCAACAGCACGCGGGAGGCCTTCGGCGACGCGCCCTTGCGCCGCTACGACGCCGACCTCGTCGTGCCGACCGCGGAAAGGGCGTATTGCGCTCTGCTGAAGGGAATCGCGCTGCGTTACGTGATGCGGCGGCGGGGCACCGAGCCTTGGTACGCCGAGCAGCGCCAGATCCTCACCGATCTGGTCGAGGTGCTCTGTGAGCGGGCGCCCTCGGCGCTGGACCAGGTCTTCGCTCCACTTTGGAAGGACGCGTCCGATGACGCGGCCCGGCTGCGCGTCGTCATCGACCAGGTTGCCTCGCTGACCGACCCGGCCGCGATCGCCTGGCATCGCCGCCTGCTGCCGCGGTAGCGAGCGGCATCTCGCGCTGCCGGGCCGACAGGTCCCTAGGTGATAGGGCCCGGCGAGCATGCCAGGATGTAGGCATGGCAGGTGGTGGACGCGTCCGCGACGAGGACATCGCGCTCGTGCGCGAGCGCAGCTCGATCGTTGATGTCGCCTCCGAGCAGGTCACCCTCAAGTCGGCCGGTGGCGGCAACCTGAAGGGGCTGTGTCCCTTCCACGACGAGAAGACTCCCTCGTTCACCATCGCCCAGGCCCGCAACGTGTACTTCTGCCACGGCTGCGGGGCGGGCGGCGACGTCATCAACTTCGTGCAAAAGATCGATCATCTCTCGTTCATCGAGGCGGTGGAGCGGCTCGCCGATCGCGCGGGCATCGTGCTGCGCCGCGTCGAGGGCAGCTCGGCCCCGACCCGGCCCACCGGACAGCGTCAGCGCCTGGTCGACGCCCATAAAGCAGCAGCGGCCTTCTATGCCGAGCAGCTGCTGACGCCCGCGGCGCGCCTCGCGCGCGAGTTCCTTGCCCAGCGCGGTTTCGATCGCGAAGCGGCCCAGCGCTACGGCTGCGGCTTCGCCCCGCCCGAGTGGGACCTGCTCGTCAAGCACCTGCGCCAGCTCGGTTACAGCACCAGCGAGATGGAAACGGCCGGCCTGGCCCGCCCGTCGCGCTCGGGCAGCCTCATCGACCGGTTCCGGCGCCGCCTGCTGTGGCCCATCCGCGATGTGAGCGGCGACGTGATCGGCTTCGGCGCCCGGAAGATCTTCGATGACGACGACGGGCCGAAATACCTCAACACGCCAGAAAGCCCGCTGTACAAGAAGTCGCACGTGCTCTACGGCGTCGACATGGCCAAGCGGGACATCGCCAAGCAGGGCCGGGCGGTCATCGTCGAGGGCTACACCGACGTGATGGCCTGCCATCTGGCCGGCGTGACCAGCGCGGTGGCCACCTGCGGGACGGCGTTCGGCAACGATCACATCGCCGTGCTGCGGCGGCTGCTGCTCGATACCGACACCTACGGCGGGGAGATCATCTTCACCTTCGACGGGGACGCGGCCGGGCAGAAGGCCGCACTGCGGGCCTTCGCCGACGACCAGCGCTTCGTCGGCCAGACCTTCATCGCGGTCAGCCCGGACAACATGGATCCGTGCGAGCTGCGGCTGGCCAAGGGCGATCTGGCGGTGCGCGATCTCGTCGCCTCGCGCGAGCCTCTGATCGCCTTCGCTTTGCGCTCAACGCTTTCCCGCTTCGACCTGGACACCGTGGAGGGGCGGGTCGGGGCGCTGCGGGCCACCGCGCCGATGGTGGCGAAGATCAAGGACAAATCACTTCTTTCTGGGTACTCGCAGCGCCTCGCCGGAGACCTGGGCCTTGAGGTGGAAGAGGTGCGCCGGGCGGTCCAGTCGGCGGCCGGCGCCCCCGCGGCGCCCCAGCAGCGCGCCCAGCCGATCGTGAGCAACCCGCGGCTGCTGGTGGAGCGGGAGGCGCTCAAGCTCGCCGTGCAGTCCCCGGTGCTGGCCGGGCCGGTCTTCGACGCGGTCGACCAGACCTTCTACAGCGACCCCGCGCACCAGGCGGTCCGGGCCGCGATCGCCGAGGTCGGCGGGGCGGTGGCCGGGGTGAGTGGGGCCGGATGGATCAACACCATCCGCGACGCCTGCCCCGATCTGGCCGTGCAGATGCTCGTCATGGAGCTCGCGGTCGATCCGGTCCGCGTCGACGGGGAGCCCGACTCGGGTTACCTCAACATCGTGCTGGCTCGGCTGCAACTGGCCGGGCTCAAGCAGCGCATCGACGAAGTCAAGTCCAAGCTGCAGCGGATCAACCCGGTCAGCGACAAAGAGGAGTACCACCGCCGCTTCTCCGATCTGCTCTCCCTGGAACAGCACGCGAGGGCGCTCAAAGAGCAGGCGGCCGGAGGATTGTGATGCTGGGACGCCTGTTCAAGCGACGTTTGCTGCCCGCGGCCCACCGGCCCGCCTTCGCCGAGAACGAAAGGGTGCTCGCCTGGGCGCTGACCCAGGCCGGCTCTGCCGTGATCGCCACCAACCTTCGGCTTTGGGTGGCTGGAACCGGTACCCCGTGGAATGAAGTCTCCAAGGCGAAGTGGGACGGTTCCGAGCTCACGGTGATCACGTCTTCGGTGGTGGCGCAGCGCGAAGGGTATGCGGTCATCGAGGACAACCCGCCCGTGCGCATCGAGCTGGTCGATCCCGAGCATCTGCCGCATCAGATCCGGTTGCGGGTCACCAGTTCGGTCAAAAATCCGTCACACCACGGCCTGCCCGGCGGTGGTGGGGTGTGGATCGCGGCACGGCGTGCCCCCGGGGTGGACGGCCTGTCCTGGATCGCGCGCTACGACACCGGAACGGACAGGGACGATCCGCGGGTCGTTGCCGCCACGGACGACATCTTCAAGGAAACCTATTGGAGAGTTGTCGCACCTGACGAGTAGGGTCGCCGCGTGACGCAGGAACCTCTTATTCGCGCCCGTGGGCTGGTCAAAAAGTTCGGGGATTTTACCGCTGTCGATGGCATCGAGTTGGAGGTCGCTCCGGGGGAGGCCTTCGGGTTTCTGGGGCCTAACGGTGCCGGCAAGTCGTCCACCATGCGCATGATCGGCTGTGTCTCCACGCCGACCGCGGGTGAGCTTCGGATCCTGGGCATGGACCCGGTCAAGGATGGGCCGAAAATCCGGGCCCGGCTCGGGGTCTGCCCGCAGCTCGACAACCTCGATCCCGACCTGACCGTCTTCGAGAACCTGACCACCTACGCCCGCTATTTCGGCATCCCGCGCGCCGAGGGCCGCCGCCGCGCCACCGAGCTGCTGGAGTTCGTCCAGCTGACCGAGAAGGCAGGCAGCAAGGTCGAGCCGCTGTCCGGCGGCATGAAGCGCCGCCTGACCATTGCCCGCGCCATGGTCAACGAGCCCGATCTGGTGTTGCTCGACGAGCCCACCACCGGCCTCGACCCGCAGGCCCGTCACCTGTTGTGGGAGCGGCTGTTCCGGCTCAAGCAGGGCGGCACGACGCTGGTGCTGACCACCCACTACATGGACGAGGCCGAGCAGCTGTGCGACCGGCTCGTGGTGATGGACGGCGGCAAGATCGTCGCTGAGGGCTCGCCCCGGCACCTGATCGACACCTATTCCACGCGCGAGGTGGTCGAGCTGCGCTTCGGCGACGAGACTCCCACGGCATATGTGGAGAAGCTGGCCGGCATCGGCGATCGGCTCGACCCGCTTCCCGACCGCCTGCTGCTCTACACCAGCGATGGCGACAGCGCGATCAGCGAGGTCCATCGGCGCGGCTTTGCCCCGTCCAGCGTGCTGGTGCGACGCTCCACATTGGAGGATGTGTTCCTCATCCTCACCGGCCGCACGTTGGTGGACTAGCCATGTCCACCCTCACCTCCACCCCGACTGTCGTCGCGGCCCCGAGGCCGGGCGGCGGTGGCCCGCTTGCCGTGCTGGGCCGTCATCTCACCGTTTACAAGCGGGTCTGGCAGGGCTCGGTCTTCTCCTCGTTCATCCTGCCCATCATGTTCGTGCTGAGCATCGGCATCGGCGTGGGCGGTTACGTCGGCACCGTCGACGGCTGGAGCTACCTGTCCTACATCGTTCCCGGAGTGCTCGCGTCGGGCGCTTTCCAGACCGCGATCGGCGAGTCCACCTTCCCGGTGCTGGGCGACTTCAAGTGGAGCCGGGCCTACCACGCCATGCGGGCGACCCCGCTGCGCATCATCGACATGATCGTCGGCTGGCAGCTCTACATCCAGATCCGCGTCTTCGTGGCGGCCGTCATCTTCCTGGCGATCAGCGCCCTGTTCGGCGCTGTCCACTCACCGTGGGTGGTGGTGACCCCGCTGATCTGCGCTCTGCTCGCGCTCTCCACCGCCGCGCCGATCAGCGCCTTCTCGGCCGGGCTGGAGAACGACTCCTACTTCTCGCTGCTGTTCCGGTTCGTCGTGATCCCGTCGACGCTCTTCGCGGGGGTCTTCTTCCCGGTCGACCAGCTCCCGCTGTTCGGCCGGCTGCTGGCCTACGCGTCGCCGCTGTGGCACGGGGTCGTGCTCTGCCGCTCGGCGATGCTGGGCGTTGCAACACCCTGGCCCATCTGGGTTCATGTCGGCTATCTGCTCACCTTCGCCGCGCTCGGGCTCTGGTGGGCCAACGCGGCCTACTCGAAGCGACTCAAGGACTAAGGCCGATGATCAGCTCCTATGCGTTGTCCCCGACCCGGGTCGGGGCCGTCATCAACCGCAATGTGGGTGCGCTGCGATCCGGCCCGTCGTACTGGCTCGTGCTCTTCTCCGGTTTCTTCGAGCCGATCCTCTACCTGTTCTCCATCGGGGTCGGGGTGGGCGCGCTCATCGGCGACCTCAACGTCGACGGCAAGACGATGTCCTACGCGGCCTTCGTCGCCCCCGCGATGCTGGCCGTCTCGGCCATGACCGGAGCGCTGGCCGAGACGACGTTCAACTTCTTCTTCAAGTTCAAGTACGTCAAGACCTTCGACGCCATGCTGGCCACCCCCATCCGCCCGATGGAGATCGCGCTCGGCGAGCTCACCTGGGCCATGCTGCGCGGCTCGCTCTACACGGCCTGCTTCCTCGTCGTCATGATCCTGATGGGCTTGACCACCCCGATCTGGGCGCTGGCGGCCTTCCCCGCCACCATGCTCGTCGGCCTCGCCTTCGGCTCGGTCGGCATGGCGCTGTCCACGGTGATCCGGGGCTGGCAGGATTTCGACCTGGTCTTCACCGGCCAGTTCGCCATGTTCCTGTTCTCCGGCACCTTTTCACCGGTGCAGAATTACCCGCTCGGCGTGGAGATCCTGATCTGGATCACGCCGCTCTACCACGCTGTTGAGCTGGTGCGAGGCCTGTCCACGGGCGTCCTGAGCATCAGCATGCTCGGCAATGTCGCCTATCTCGTCGTCATGGCCGCGGTGGGCCTATCCATTGCCGGCCGCCGCCTGGCCAAAGTCCTCACCGCCTGACCGGGCGGAGTCGATCACTCCACATTGCACAGTGCTCACTTAGTTGTCTTGTTCACGACCTGCTCGGACATGAATGAGTGCATGAATTTGATCATGCTCATCAACTCATTTGATATGCTCGATTTGTCTGATGTGGACTGTGGCGGTACTTTCTCGGACATTACTTTCGTGATCCCCTCGGGTGGAGGTGGCCGATGCGTTTGCGACACCCCGATGGGCAGACCGTGCATCTGGCCGGAACCCTCGCCAGCGAGCCCGCCACCGACCTGCGTCAGCTCCTCGACCTGATCTCGTCCCACCCGGCCGGCGTCGCCTGTCTGAGCCTCACCCTGAGCCCGGCCTTCGCCTCGACCCTGGCCGGGTCGATCGGGATGCGAAGGCGCGTCCAGGTCGGGCTCGCCTCGCGGGGCCTGGAAGTGGTCACCCTCAGCGCCGGCTTCGTGCACAACAGCTGGCGGGCGTGGTGGACCTATCTGCTGGACCTGGCTTACATCCTGGCCGACCTGCTGCCTGAGGACACCACCCACGGCTCGGTGTGCACCACCGTTCCCAAGCTCGGTGAGGAGCCGTGGGAGAGCGCGGCCCGCGAGCTGGAAGACCTCAGCTCCGGGCTGACCGAGATCGCCTGGCACACCGGCAGCTTCATCCGCGTGGGTTGCGCCCAGCAGGACGGCACGCTGCTGGTGACGATGGACGACACCGTTCGGTTGCTCAGCACAGTCGACCGCACCAGAGTGGGCGCGTGCCTTGACCCGGCGCGCCTGACCGCGCACTCGGAGACCCCCGCCCAGGCATTGCTCAAGCTGCGCCGGGCCAATATGAACGTGGTGAAGGTGCGCCTCCCCGGGCCGGGCGGACAGGCCCTGCTCTCCGCGGTGCTGGGCGGCCCTCATCCGCTGTGCGACCACATCGAGGCCGAGACCTCCGCCGCGCTGGAGGAGGCCTACGAGGAGCTGGCCATCCTCGGCCTCAGCGACACAGACGACCGGCCCATGCCGGGGCTGGGCCGGTCGGTCCTTTAGAGCAATGACTGCTCAGGAGGAGGCGAGTTTGCGCTTGCCCTCGTCCACGAGGCGCACAGCCTGCTCCTGGAGCACTCCCGCCACCTCTTGCACGGTGGGGTGGTCCATGATCTTTTGCGCTGCGACGACCAGATCGTCGTAGGCCTTCTGCCCGCCTCTGGTACCGACGAAATAGCCGACCGCCACACCCGCGCCGAACCACAGCAACTTGCGCATCGTGCTCTCCAATGGGTCACCTCTACTATTGCGTCCTATCCTGCCCGCTGCAGGCCGAGATAAACACCGTGTCGGACTCACCGGTACCCGTTTGCTGCCCCCGGAATGCGTCCTGTAATCTGGTCCAGGCCATTCCCCTGTAGCTCAATTGGCAGAGCAGCCGGCTGTTAACCGGCAGGTTCTTGGTTCGAGTCCAAGTGGGGGAGCCATTGGGTCACGATGCGAACCCCAGGCGCTAAGCCTGGGGTTCCGTTGTCTATTAGGCCCGGAAGATGGTTTGATCTTGTGAAGCCCGGTGACCTGAATCTCGTGGACCGGTGCACGGAAGGGCGCCTCCTGGGGCACCATGTGCGCCATTGGCGATGAAGTTTTCGACCTCTTCTCGCATTTCGACCAGTTCGGCGATGATCGGCCCCACGGGTTCCGCCGCTGGCCTCGCGCCCGGGTGGTTTCGGTGAGCGCGAAGCTCCGGGAGATGCCTTTGAGCTGCGTCACACGCTCGGGGCCGGGTCAGCAAAGTTGATCTTTAATCACCCCGAGGGCCACATGCATACAGGGGCCTTGTATGCACGCGACCCCTGTTGGCAAGGCCCTGCGGCATAGGTCAATGGCTTTCCGGAACAGCCGCGTTCGCCGCCTGCGGGCGGCAGGGAGGTCCATATGCGTACGTCGGCCATGACGCATGCCGCCGCACCTTGGGAGCTGGAGTTCGACTGGCACCTCACCAACAGGTGCAACTTCTTCTGCGAGTACTGCCATCCCCAGATCCGTATGGTGCTGAACCGCAAAAACCTCGACGAACCGTCGGCAGATCTGGTTGTTCGGCGGTTCGAGGAGATAGGCAAGACCAGCTTGATCCACATGTCCGGCGGTGAGCCGTTCATGTTCCCTGGCTTCGTGGAGCTCTGCGTTGGGTTGACGCGGACCAACTACATCAGCATCAACAGCAATCTTTCTTCGGACGATGTCGTGGATTTCGCGGCTCGGATCCCGCCTGATCGCGTTGCGAAGATCGTGGCGGCAATCCACATGCCGGAACGGGCGAGGCTCGGACATGAGCTGAAGTTCTATGCCCGCAATTACCTCGCCTTGCGTAGCCAAGGGTTCGATGTCGTTGCGCTGTATGTCCTGTGGCCGCCGCTTCTGGCTCGGCTCGCAAGCGATATCGAGGAACTCAAGGCGCTTGGCGTGGACGACGTGCGTGCCAAAGTGTTTAAGGGCGTGTACGAACGCCGTCGGTATCCGGAGGGCTACACCGACGCGGAGAAGGAACTCATCCTCAACAGTTCCGACTACGTGTTCAACCGCCCGTACCTGGACGGGATGATGTCGTTCCGCGGGCAGGCGTGCACCGCGGGCGTGACTTCGTTCAAAGTCACCGTGACTGGAGATGTCCGGCGCTGCGCCTCGGTGCCAACGAGCTACGGCAACCTCTATGACGGCTCGTTCAACGCCGCGACCATTTTCGAGCCCTGCCCGGCGAAGCGGATTCTTGTTCTGTCGCAATGCCTTTCGTACCTGGTGAATCCACCGGCGCACAGCGTCGCTGATCTCGACGATGAGGACTGACCATGAAGATCGTAGTGAAGCAGGCTGCCATCGACCCAGATCGAGCGGTGTTCGACGTAGCTGAGCGCAAGGGAATCGGTCATCCCGACAGCCTCGCCGACTTGGTGGCCGACGCTTTCTCCCATCGCTACATCCGATGGTGCCAGAACAATATTGGCACCATACCGAACCATTGGGTCGACAAGGTCAATCTCGTCGGCGCCGCATCGGAGGTGACGTTCGGCGGATTCGAGATCCTGAAGCCTGTCGACTGCTATCTGTTCGGCAAGGTAACCGCGCAGGTAGGCATGACAGAGGTTCCCGTGTACGACCTATTCGCTGACGCCGTCTCGGCCGTTCTGCCCGCAGCGCTGGGGGATGAGCGGGTTCTGGAACATATGAGGCTCCACGTGAACAACTCCAGCGGTGTAGCAGTCGACCACGACCCCCAGTTCTACCGCCCCAAAACACTCGCCGGCCTCGCTCATGTGTTGAAACGCGAATCGGTCGCCAATGACACCGTCATCTGCGTTGGTGCGAGCCGGCCAGGCCTGGCTGGAACACTCGCGATGCGGTTGGAAAGCGCGGTGACCGGGGAAGGGTTCCGGGCTACCTTCCCGAGCATCGGCACCGATGTGAAGGTCATGGTGGTACGCGACGGATCGGAGCTGGACATCACCGCATGCATTCCGTTCCATCCAGAGGCAACCGGTTCGTTCGCCCACTACCAGACCGCGCTCGTCGAGGTCAGAGATGCTATGTCCGTGCTCGTACAAGACCTGCTCGCGGCAGACCAACGCGGGCACCAGGTCACGGTGTGGGACTTGCACCTCAACACCAAGGACGTACCGGGACATGGCTACCTGGCGCCGTTTGGCACCTCGCTTGGCAAAGGAGACTGCGGGGCGGTCGGACGAGGTAACCGCTTCAGCGGCGTGATTGAGCCGCTGCGTCCGTCGAGTTGCGAGGCGCCATCGGGCAAGAACCCGCTGCATCACGCAGGAAAGATCTACTCCAGCCTCACCGCCGACGCCGCCTCGGAGATTATGCGCCGCACTGGCGTGTTCGCGGAGGTTACCGTCGCCGCGCGCAACGGTGCCCCGCTGGATGACCCGGCGTATGTGCTCGTGTCGCTTGATCGGCGCGCCAACGGTGACGCGGCGAGTGCGGTGGAGGACTGTATCCGAACGACGATGGCTACAGCTGGCCAGTTTGCGCAGCGATTCTTGGACACCGACCTGATCGGCCGGTTCCGGGAAGGCGGGCAGTAGAAGTGCTCGACGAGGTTCACCGGCGCCATGTCGAAGGACTTCGGTCGCTCAACGCCGCAGTCACGCCCGAAGGGTTGGTGCTCGGCGCGCAGTACGTCATGTTCTTTGCTGAGGCCGAGCTCATGCGCCTCCATGCAGAGCTACTCGTCGACGGTGTCCACAAGCCAGATGTGTTAGAGGTCGGTCTCGGCCTGGGTGTCTTCGCCGAACAGCTGGCAGGACTTGGCGTGGGCAGCTACATCGCGGTGGAGCCCCATCCGCAGGTCGCCAACATCACTCGCTACCGTGTCCTCAATCGTTACCCCGCACATGTTCGGCTGATTGCTGAGCCTTGGCAGTTGACGTCCTTTCCTGCGGACAGTCTCGACGCCATTATGTATGACACCTGGCCACCGGACGGTCACGCCGATAGCGACTTTGCCGTGTTCGTGGAGACAGTGGCGAAGCGATGCCTGCGTCCCGGCGGCCGGTTCAGCTTCTTTTCAAGCGGCCCAGAATTGAGCGAGGTCCGTCGCCAGATCTTGGAGCGCCACTTCGCTGAAGTGAGGACATGGCCGTACACCCTGGCGGCCAACAAGATTCCGCCATCGTGGACCAAGCCTACGGCTGACTTCGTCGTGCCGATCGCTACGAAGGGAGGTTGCCCTTCATGAATCAGGGATTCGACGAACTTGGCTACGCCGTGTTCGCCCCGCCGTTCGCTCCCACAGTTATCGAGAACATCCGGCACGAGGCCGATGACATACGTGACAAACTCATCGAGCAGATGGCCGCCGGAAAGACGCCCGACCCGCGAGTCACCTGGTGGCGGCTCGACGACGGCGCCGCGTACCTGTTGAAGATCAAGCCCGTGGTCAATCTGGCGCCAGCCGCCGCCGCGTTGGCGCATGGCTTCTGGGCTCGCGCCACGCTCGGTGAGCTGCTGGACAACACCCCGTACCTCATGGAAGACAAGTTTATGTACAAACAGCGGCTAATGTCCGATGTGGACTGGGTTGACCTCCCTTTGCTTGGTGAGGAGGTGCGCAAGCACACCGACGCCGCCTACTTCCAGGCGCGAGGTTTCGAACGGGTCATCACCGTGGCGGTGTGCCTGGACGACTGCACGGCCGAGTCCGGCGCACTGAAGGTCTGGCCCGGAACACACCGACGGTCGGTCGCGATGTCTCACACTTCGCGGCAAGGGCCGGTGGTTGCGGACGAGGACGCCCCTGATGAGGATGGAGTGGTCCTGACCGCTCCCGTCGGCTCGGTCTTGGTATGGGATTCGGCGCTGGTGCACGCGAGCGGCCCCAACCTCAGCGGAAGGCCAAGGCGCCTGCTCGTTCTGGGCTACACGGCATCCCGTGTTGGGTGGTAGAGCCATGAAGCCGTACACGCAGCTTCCGCCCTTCTACGCGCAGTGGGGCGAAGACCGCTGGCTCGCCGAGAACTTGGCGATACCAGCTCAGGGAACCTTCGTCGATGTAGGTGCCGGGGATGGCGTCCACGGCAGCAATAGCCTGTACTTCGAGAACCTCGGTTGGAGCGGGTTGGCGGTGGAGGCAGACCCGCGTAATGCCCACGCTTTACAGAAGCGTCGATGTGCTGTCCGCATGTGCGCTGTCGCCAGATCGCCGGGGCGTCAGCAGTTCGGACTGCACACTCACAAGTCGTGGTCAGGGCTGACGCAACGGGGGCCGGAGGTTGAAGTTATCGCCGTCGACTGCTTCCGGCTCGCCGACCTCCTGGGTCCCCTTGGACTCCAAACCGTAGACCTGTTGAGCATCGACGTCGAGGGCACCGAGCTGGATGTGTGGGACTCCATCGATCACACCACGACGACGTGCCGTCTGATCATCATCGAGTTCGACGACAAGCGTCCCGATCGCGCACGGCACCAGATTCACCGCCACCTTGGAATCGGCGTCTATGACCTCATCCATGAGAGCGCGGCGAATCTGATTTTCGAGCGAAAGGATAGGCGATGGCCACGGCGCGTAACCTGAACCCTGTCGATCAGCTCAGAGGTCTACTGAACGACAACCGCCTGATCGTCGTCTGTGGACGTCACGATGACGCAGCCGCATGGGAAGATGCGATCGGCCAAAACCTCTGCAGGGCTATAGATCTCGACACGATGGCACTTGAACGATCGGATACGGTGCGGCGTAAGGAGAGTGGGCGGCTGGCCTTCCACCATGAGTCGATAGCCGGGCTCAATGGCACAGGGCCGCTGTCTGACATTGCCGACAGGTTCGATCCGCAACGACTGGCTGCGCTCATCACTCCGGACCCGCTGGATCCGCCAGCGGCTGGCAGCCGCCGAAGGCTCGGCCGCCGGCGTCCAATGTGGCGGCTGTGCGAGGACAAAGGCGTCGTCGATGCCATCTGGGCACAGCTCGGCATGCCGTATCCTCGGTCAGTCCTGGCGGACGGCGGTCATGATGTGGCCGCGCTTGGTGCGATGGTTGACGCCGGAGACGGCGCGGTCTGCGCGGTGCAGCGCGCTGGCGCCGCGCCCACCAGTGGCGCGGAGGGAATGTGGTGGTGGCAGGGCGATAGGATTCCCGATCTCACAGTCAGCCGCCACCATCGGCTCAAGGTCATGCAGCTGGTTCCGGGAGTACCGACCCGGTTGCACGGGATAGTCTTCACCAACGTCGTCGTCGCCTTTCCTCCAATGGAAGTCGTGACGCTTCCGCGCCCACAGTCGGGCACGTTCCTATGTTGCGGAGCGGTTGGCGGTCTTGCTGACGACCAGAACCTACGACGCCTGACCTACGAGATCGGCAGCGGCCTATCGGCACGCCTCGGCTACCGCGGCGCGTTCAGTGTCGACGGCCTCATGTCGGCCGACGGCTTCCTACCCACCGACCTCAACACGCGCCTCACCTCGGCGATGGAGGCTGCTGCGGCCCCAATCCGTGTTCAGATCCAGGCAGCCAATGTGGTCGCTCGCGAGGGATGCAATCTCCATGATGTCGAGTGGTTGGGCGGCCTCGCCGAAAGTGCTTTCTCCGGCGACTCGGTGACAATCTATGGCGCGGCAAACCGCGCCAACACAGCCAGCAATGTGGCCGTGCGGTGGGCAGGCTCCGAACTTGTCGCCGCCGATCCGGATCTGGCACATGGACAGATCCGTTTGGAACCCTCGCTGCGAGGTTGGACGTTGACTGCCTGCCTTCGACGGGACTACCTGCCGTCGAAACCCTATGCGGGTCCGGTCGCGCCAAAGGTCTTCGAGTTCGCTGACCGGCTGCTAGGCACCGATTTCGGCTCGCTGGCGGTTCCCTTCGGGCTGGAACAATATCCGGCGGTGCCGCCTGCTAGCCCAGGACGGTAGTGGGGCGACTCCGGAGCACAAGCGCGATCACATATAAGTGACTAGGTTGGCAGTGTCCTATTGGGTGTTTGCTGCCGCGCGAAGCCGAGCCAGGCTGCGCTCACGGCCTAGCACCCCCAAAGACTCGAACAACGGCAACCCAACTGCCCGGCCGGTCACGGCAACGCGGACCGGAGCTTGCGCTTTGCCCAGCTTGAGGTCGTGCCGCTCGCCGACCGCCATCAGCATCTCTTTGAGACCGTCCGCCGACCACTCAGGAAGCGTCTCGAAGCCCGCGATCACGTCAGGCAGGACACCGCTACTCGCGGCAGCCTTCGCCCAAGCCGCCTCATCAATGGCTGGGGTATCCAGAAAGAGGAAATCTACATAGGACACGATCTCCGACAACGTCGCGATTCGTGTCTGCGCGAGTTCAGCAACCGCCGCGAACGCGGCCGGATCGTATGCGGCTGGCTCCCACGGCGGAGGCGCAATACCGAACCCGGTCTCCACCAGCTCCTCGGCCGGCGTGAACGGCCCAACGAGCCAGGGCTGGCACGCCACGATGAAGTCCGAGATGGGCATCGCCCGGATGTACTCGCCGTTGAAGGCGAGAAGCTTCTTGATATCGAAGAAGGCGGGGGCTGAGTTGACGTCCTCAAGGCGGAACTCGTCCACGATCACCGACCAGGGAACGATCTCTCTGTCGCCTGAGGGTGCCCAGCCGAGGAGCATGAGGTAGTTACGCATTGCCTCGGGCAGGATGCCGTCGTCGCGGTACATCTCCAGGGCGACCTTGTCACGGCGCTTGGACAGCTTCTGCCGCTTCTCGTTGACCAGGATCGGTGTGTGCGCCCACACTGGCGGCCTGTGACCGAGCGCCTCCCACAGCAGCTGCTGCTTGGGAGTGTTGGGAAGGTGCTCCTCAGCCCGGATAACGTGCGTGATCTTCATCGTGATGTCGTCCACCACGTTGGCGAGCAGGAACACCGGCGAGCCGTCGCCACGCGTGATGACGAAGTCCTCAATCAGCTTGTTCTCGAAGGCTGGCTCGCCACGTACCAAATCCTTGACCACCGTGACACCCTCGTCCGGGGTACGGAAACGCAACGCGCGCCCGTCGCCAGCCGCGAGCGCTCTGGCGCGACAATGCCCGTCATAGCCGGTGTACGCGTTGCTTGTCCGGGCCTGGACCTGCTCGCGAGTGCAGTCGCAGTAATAGGCGCGGCCAGCGTCGAACAGCTGCTGCGCCGCTTTCATCTGCTCCGCGAGGTAGGCCGACTGGAGCAGTGGACCTTCGTACTCGGCCGGCCCTACGCCGAGCCAGGCCATCGCGCGGACGATCCCCTCGGTCCACTCCGGACGGGACCGCGCGGCGTCGGTGTCCTCGATGCGAAGGACCAGCGTTCCGCCGCTCTGTCGCGCAAGCACCCAGTTCAGCAGCAGAGAACGGGCGTTGCCGACGTGGAACATGCCCGTCGGCGATGGAGCAAAGCGAACGCGAAGGTCAGAGTCGGGCACGGCTGATACCAATCATCCTGGTGAACACTAACGACGTACCTATCTTTTCAGGCTGGATATCGACGGCGGAAACGGGTTTGCCGAGGGCGCGGGATCTTCGGCCCAGGAAGATCATGAGAGAGTCTCAGGCGGGTCTGGTCAGATCCGCCTCCCACCATGCTCGATCCATCGAGGCCGCCCCGGCGTCGGTCAATGCATACAACCAACTTGTATGCATTGGGGTCGGTCAGGCCGCGAGAACCCGAAGGTAGTCCGCGAATGATTGGGTCAGGCTCTCCAGCACCATCTTTCCCTTGGTCGCGTCGCCCAACGACGGCTTGCCGATGATGCCCGAGGTCGTGTAGCTGCGCATGCCTAGGGTAAGCAGATGCTGTCGTCGGTCCGATCCGTCGTGGTCCGCGTTTTGGGTCGGGCCAACGACTTCCGGTAACAGATGCAGCAGCATGGAAGTTTCGATCTCCCCTGCGTGCATGTCCTCATGAGCGCTGGTTTCCAGTCCAGCGTCCGCTCGTGCCTTGTTCCAGTCGTCGCGTCCGGGGAAGAGCGCGAGGTTGGGACCGTCTACCGAGAGTTCCTGAACTATATTGGCCAGCACGTAGTTACCGCCGTGGGCATTGACCAGGACTAGCTTGCTTACCCCAGACCGTCGCAAGGAGTCGACGATATCGTTCACCACGCGGTGAAGCGTTGCCGAGCTGATGCTCACCGTCCCAGGCCATGCCGCGTGTTCATGCGAGCAGGACACTGTGATCGGCGGAAGCAGGAACAAGCCGTATTCCCTGGTCAGCGCTTCGGCGATGCCGCACGCGATGAGAGTGTCGGTTGCCAGTGGGAGGACGTCGCCGTGCTGCTCGAAGCTGCCGATCGGCAAGACTGCCACCTGGGATTTAGCGCCAGCGATGTCTGCGGCGGTCGCCTTCGACAGGATCTCCATGGCTTTAGCTTCCTCCCTGGGCTGCGGCCGCCCACTGGATGACCAGCTCCCGATGGCCGGCTGCTCCGTCCAGTCTCTCGTTCATCACCCTACGCAGAATCCGCAGAGTCCGCTCCGAACCGGTTTCCAGCCCGAGAGCGAGCGCGCGCCGAGCCTGGTCGACGCCTTCATCAAGCGCTCCGGTCGTCGCCTGTGCGAATGCCAGGTGAGCCCTGACGAGCCCTTCGTCTAAACGATGGGAGGCTGGCCAATCCTGCAGAACGGTTTCCAGCACGCCGACCGCGCCGTTGGGTTCGCCGAGCGTCAGCAGACAGATCCCCTCGTGGGCGAGCACGTAGCTCGGCGTGCTGTGGGACGCGAGTTCGAGATCGATCTTGTCCGGTGTCGAATCGCGGCAGGCATCGAGGAATGCGCGTTTCAATGAGCGCCGCATTGCAGGCCCGTCGCCCAGAGCTGCATGAGCCTGTGCAGCACGCGTCGCGAGTAGTGCTCGGATCCGAGGCGGTTGGTTCGTCGACGCAACACTCTCAACTAGATCAAGACACACCCGAGGCTGATCTTCCTCGTAAGCCCGCTGAGCGCGGCGCATCAACACGTATGCGCCGAACACGGTGTCGCGTGCCCGCTCGGCAAGCCCACCAGCCCGCTTGAGCATGACCGTCGCATTTAAACGATCACCTTGGTTGTCGGCAATCCAGCTTCCGAACTCGAGCCATCTCGCCTGGGTACTCAGAAATCCAGCTGCCACCTGACCCGTAGCCGCAGCACCGAAGCGTGAGATGACAGCGATCTCGGTAGTGACGATGTCCAGAAAGCGTCTGCCGCCGACAGCGTTGCCGGCCGCGGCGAGAGCAGACAGCATCTGCGTCCAGTGGTCGACATAGGCCCCATCGACCGGGGCTTTGCTGTTTCGCGCGATCTCCCGCTCGGCTTCGCCCTCCGTCCACAGCGTGATGAGTTCTCCACCCGCTTCAAGATGCTCATCGATGCGCTCGACGGCCTTCTGGCTGGGCCAGCGAACTGCCTTCTCGTACTTGGCGATTTGATCAGGCGTGACGGGAAGGACCGTGGCCAACTGAGCTTGAGAAAGCTGGCGCAGTTGCCGCCAATGCCGGAGCACTGCGCCGAACCTGTCGCAAGCGGACAGCGTCGGGTCGAGAGTGCGTGGCACCTGGGGCATTGAAGGGACTCCACAACGGACGATAGAGATCACCGAGGGTGAATGTCATGCTACCCGATGTGCGGTGCGGGGTCCTGCCCGTTCGGACGCGAGGCCTGGTTCGTTCCTGCACCGTCGTCGAAAAGGCCGGATTGATGCGCTTTCAGCTTCCAACTGACGCTATGTACGCGACCAACTCCCGGTCCGGGCTGACGCTGCGGCGGTAAAGGGGACCGCATGGTGTCGCGGCTAGCCGCAGGGAGAGGGAGATCAGATCGAGCTCGGGGCCGCGCCATGAGTCGGCCAGGAAGGTGAACTCGTTCATGATCCCGAGCATGCTTCGGCTGGCGGTCTTGCCAAAGCGGCACTCGCTCATCTGCGCCGCTTCGGACTCGACGAGGTGATCCGTTGCCCCGTGGGCGGCTAACACGGTGGTGATCTGCGCACCGATCCTGGAGGACAGGTTGGACGCCGGTGCCAAGGGCATCAGCACTGGCAGTAGCGTCAGCTCGTTTACCAGCAAGACGACCTGAGGACGCCATGTGAACGAGGTGGCGTACCACTGCCCAAGCAGCGTGCTGGGCAGGGTGTCATCGGTGAGGTCGGGGCCGCCGACCCGATCCAGCAACTTCTTGGTGGCGCGCACGATCAGCACCTTGTCATCCTGCCTGGGACGCTCGTACTCCACTAAAGAAGCTGCCCCAACCGCGGCCGTCCAGTCCATTTCAAGATCGTTAACTCTTGCTCATCCGAAGGGGCGGGGAATCGTGGGATCTTCGATTTTCTGGGTGCGCTGGGGAGCCACGAGACATCTCGCATCGTCTGATGCGAGATGTCTCTTTTAGGGCTACCCCTTGGGCTCGACGAGCACGAGCCAGTTGCCGGAGTTGTCGCGCATGACGGCCTCGATCCCGTAGGGCCGGTCAGCCGGCTCCTGGATGAAGGTCACGCCCTTGGCGCTGAGTTCTTCGAAGGTCTTGTGGCAGTCGTCGACGGACAGGCCCAGGCCGCCCATTTGACCCTTCTCCAGCTGCCGGCGGATCATGTCGGCCATGTCCGGCTCGAGCGGCGGGCCGGGGGTCATCAAGGTCACTTCCAGCTCGGGCTGGCTCGGGTGCTTTACGGTCACCCAGCGGAAGTCCTCGCCCATGGTGACGTCAGTGCCCGCTTCGAAGCCGAGGACCTCGACGTAGAAGTCGCGGGCCTTGGACTGGTCCAGACAGTAGACGGTGACTAGGGAAACGTTCGTGATCATGAGGATTACCGTAATCCGCTCCGCCTGCCCGGGGCTTCTTTCAGATTGCGCGATCTGCCGGTGCCGCCCGGATCGAGCACGCCGCGCATGAACAGCCAGCAGCCGGGCACGTGCGGGCCGCCGGTGGCAGCCCAGCGGTCGCGGTAGGCGGTGGGCGTCTCGCCGACGAGCTGGGTGAAACGAGAGGAGAACGAACCCAGGCTGGAGAAGCCGACCGTCATGCAGATCTCGGTGATGGTGAGGTTCGCCGCCCGCAGCAGATCCTGAGCCCGTTCAATGCGGCGCCGGGTCAGGTAGCGGATCGGGGTCTCCCCATAGGTGGCTTCGAAACTGCGCGCGAAGTGATACTTCGACACCCCGGCGACCCGGGCCAGCTCGTCGAGGTCGAGCGGGTCGCGGTAGTGCCGGTCGACGTGATCGCGCGCCCGGCGCAGCTGGGCAAGCAGCTGCAACGGCACCGGACGCCTTACGCTCATATCCCTAGCGTAGGCCTGCTCGGATCCGGATCGCGCAAACACCATGCTGTATGTCTATTTAGGACAATGCAAACTGGTATCGACGGCCGGGCCGGAATCCGGTGCCACAGCAACGACCGTTTAGATAGACAACCTTGTTTTGTGTTCAGCTCCAGCCAGCATCGTCTCCCTGCCGCTCGTGCCCGGGGTGCATCACTGCTGCTGGGCGGGGTTGGCGGCGGCCGGGCTTTCCCTTCCGCCCTCGGACAAGATGTTGCGTGAATGCGGCCGATTCGGGTTGCCGGGATCAACGGGGGTTCCGTCATTCCCAAGCAAGTCGTAGGCTTCGATGGATTCAATGAACGCATTCACGGTGACCTCCTTCATCGACGTCCAGCCATAGATGGAGGACAACACCGGGGATCTCTGTTTGCCGAGAGAACAACTTTTAGCAAGCAAGCACCTGGTGTCGACAAGCAAGAAGGACACTGATGAAAAAGCATGCCCCGCGGCGAGCGCCGATCAGCCCGGCTCACGCCGAACTCGGTCGTGAGCTTCGCCGGGTGCGCGAGGCGGCGGCCCGCACCATGAGAGACATCGGAGGATACAGCTCTGGGCACATCTCCAATGTGGAGAACGGTCACGTCATGCCGTCCATGGAGCTGGTGGAAACCTACGCGCGCATTGGTGGTGATCGGGTCCGGATAATCGGCGCCTACGAGGCGGCCCGGCGCACCACGAGCACTCGGCGCAAGGATCGACAGAATCCTATGGGGCTGACCGATCCGGAGCCTATCACGGCCGAGTCGCCACCAGATCTGATCCGAGGGAGCTATCGGGTCGAGGACAGTGAGGCATATTACTTTGTGGATCAGAAGAGGATCATTCGCGAGCAGGATGTCATCTACAAAATCAGGGCCAAAGACCGCGATGTTCCTTACTTCATCAGCCGCCGCATCTATTACTCCGACCCGACATTGAACGCTTTGTCGATCACCGCCGGTGTCGGCTGCCAATTGGCCCGCACGGCGCACGATTTGACCGGGGAAGAATACATTTTGCTGGAGCTGGATGCCCCCGCGCGGCCGCAGGATACCGCACCGCAGACGATATCCCTCAACGTCAAAGTGAACAGCGATGTTCCTTCGGTGCCGATGGTCCGCTACAGCTCCGGGCCGGAGACGGCTCGACGCGCCGTGCGGGTCAAGTTCTCCTCGCCGGAGTTGCCTAGCCGAGTGTGGTGGTTCCGCTCGTCAAGGCTGTCGCCATGGGCGGAGATCGATCCGGGGCCTGATCAGCTATTGGCGAGAAGCCCGTCGGGTTTGTACTTCTGGGATTTCTTCGACCTCGAGAATGAGTATGTCGGTCTTGCTTGGAATTGGGACGGGCCATACCTCGGCGACGACGCGGGCTAGCGCGGGAGCTGAAGAATCCGTCAATTCCTGGGCGGTGGCTGAGCCTTTCGTCCCATTGACTGCAGTGAGTGAGTCGACCTAGCCCCGGTTGTCCCACACATATAGTCGTCTTATTGGCATTGCAAGAGCAATGTCTGCACACGCCGGTCGGTTGGCCGACAGTGCGGCATCGGATCCGCGGTGGCACGCGTGGGGCGATGACTCTTGTAGGAGGGGGACGAACACTATGGGGGAGGGCTAACGCACGTAGAGCGTATGTAAAGCCCTGTCGGCGATGCTGCCTATGGCGATCAGCGACCCGTGGCGGCATCGCCGACTCTCTCCGATCCCAATGATCTGTGCACTACCGCCCGAGTGTCACGAAGATAAGTCCTGCCCTCGCATTCAGTATTTGGGTGGGGGCCGCGATAGCAATACTGTTCGCATGTGGCTAACATGAACGTGAATGAGAGTCTGAAGGGCGGAAATCATGGGTTTATCAGAGCTCGCCGCGTTTGAAGCGGCATATCAGGTGCTGCAACCGCTCGATGAAGCGAGCCGGCGCCGGGCGCTGCAATGGCTATCTGACGCCTTGGGCGAAAGCAAACCGCTGTCTCGCACGGCAGGTGACCAGACTGTGGTCGCGGCCAGCGAGACCCGAGGCCGTCGGCAGGCAACGCAGCCGCTGAACGGCGCGCGCAGCGGCAAGGCGGTCAAGGAAGCGCCGGGACGGCGCGGACGGCGTCCGGGCAAAGTGAAGTCCGGTGGCGAGCGCAGCTACCGCCGGATGCCTGCGGCCGAGGAGGTTATGGACGCCTACCAGCAGGTCGGAACCGTCAGCGGATTGGCTGAGCACTTTGATGTCCCTGTTTACACGGTGCACAGCTGGGCGCGGCGCCTGCGCGGGCAGGGTTACCAGATCGGCCGGCAGAGCTGAACCAAGACAAACTCACCGCACGGCCGCGGCGTGCCGCCGTGCGGTGAGCAAATAGTGACGCCGTGTTTGATTGGTGTCAAAGTCCGTTGCGGTCGGTTTGACTCTCGCCGGCCGCGACACTGAAAAGGGTGCGGCGGTCAGCAAAGGTGGTTTGATTTCGCCGCAGGTCCCGCTGGATTGGGGAAGATGGTGGACCATTCATCCACTATGGACGATGTGCTGACCACCGTCGTTTTGCCCGTATTGGTTAACAACCAGGCTTGTTGGCGCACGCTGTCTTGCTCAGGGCCGCGCCCTCGGCGCTGAGTAGCGTGAAGGTCAGGACATCATCGCGTCGCTCGGTGAGGCGTGGGGGGACCAGAAAATAGCCACCCACGACGGGAACGGACAGCCGATCGGGCCCGGCCGTCACCCGCACCCAGGTCGCCGGTGAGTTGACGGAGCCGACGAGAAGGTCATCGCGGCCGTTGAGCGAGATTTTGCCGCTCAGCTCCCCGCAAGAACCCACCCCGGTGTAGGTGCGGGACGGGCAACTATGGATTCGCACCGGATTCAGAGTGGATTTGTGGGCGTGGATGCCAGGCTCGGCTGGTGGAGGCGCAAGAGGAGCAGAGCCGAGCCCGCGCACAGGCGTTGTACCAGCGCGATCCCACCTGCCAGCTGCTCGGGATCACCTTGGAGGAGGTCTGTCCGGGCCGGGCGCGGGTGGGCATGACGGTGCAGCCGACCATGGTCAACGGGCATGGAATCGCCCATGGCGGATTTCTGTTCCTCCTCGCCGACGCCGCGTTCGCCTTCGCCAGCAACACCCATGGCCCGGTCGCGCTGGCGCGCAGCGCCGAGGTGACCTTCCTGCTGCCGGTGGCCGCGGGCGAAAGCCTGCTGGCCGAGGCGGTGGAGCGAACCCGCAGCGGGCTCAACGGCATCTACGATGTCACCGTTCGCCGTCCGGACGGCACCGTGATCGCGGAGTTCCGTGGCCACAGCGTGCTGATCACCGAGGCCCAGGCGCGGCGGTTGCTGCCCGCGAAAGCTGACCGGTAGCGCCGCGGTCAGCGGCTTGCGTAGTCGGACCACCAGCGGCGGCCGGATTCGGGCAGGGTGGATATCGGGTCGTAGTAGGTGTGCCGATCGGCTGTCCAGTAGGAGATCCCACGCTCGCGGTCGTATTCGGTGACCTGGTGCACCCAGCGCTTGCCCAGATAGGGCACGTCACAGACGAGTCTCGGGGTGGCGTAGCCGGGTAGGTACCCCATAAGGGAATCCTGAAGCTGCTGAGCCTGCGCGACGGAAAGACGCCAGTGTTCCGCGTTGGGGATCATGTCGCACATGTAGAAGTAGTAGGGCAGGATGCCGGCCTCAGAGTGCAGGGCGAAGCACAGGTCGAGCAGCTCGGCCTGGGTGGCGTTGACCCCTTGCATCAGCACGCCCTGGTTGCGCACATCGCGCACGCCGGCGCCCAGCAGAGCCCGGGCCGCCTGCGCCACCAGCGGTGTGACCGACCGGGCGTGATTGGCGTGGGTGTGCACGGCCAGGTTGACGCCGCGGGCCGTGGCCAGTTTGGCGACCGCGGCCAGCCCGTCGAGGATGTCCGGCTGCAGCCAATGCTGGGGCAGGCCGACCAAAGCCTTGGTGGCCAAGCGGATGTCGCGCACCGAGTCCAGCTCCAGCAGCTGGCGCAGGAACGCCTCCAGCCGCGGCCAGGGCACATTGGCGACGTCGCCGCCGGAGACCACCACATCGCGCACCCCGGGGGTTCGCTTCAGATAGTCCAGCATCAGCTCCTGGCGGCTGCTCGGTTTGAGCACCAGCTTGGCCTTGGTGACCTGGGCGGTGGAGTTGCCGACCAGATCCATCCGGGTGCAGTGCCCGCAGTATTGAGGGCAGGTGGTCACCAGCTCGGCGAGCACCTTGGTCGGGTAGCGGTGGGTGAGCCCCTCCACCACCCACATCTGCGCCTCGTGCAGCGAGTCGCGTGCCGAATGGGGATGGCTGGGCCAGTGCGGATCGCGGTCGGAGCGCACCGGCAGCATGTAGCGGCGGACGGGATCGGCCAGGAATCCCTCGGTGAACCCGTCCGCATCGAGAAAGGTCAACGGCGCCATGGTGTTGAGCATCTGTGGCGGAATGAGCATCGACATCGTGGCGAATCCGCTCAGATCGGCCGCCAGCTCGTCAAAGAAATGCTCGGTGAGCAGGTCGCCCACTACAGCGCGCAATTGCTTGGGGCTCTTCACGCAATGAGCCCGCTGCCATTGCGGGTCGTGCCATTGCGCTTTGGTGACCTCGCGCCAGCCCGGCAGCCGCCGCCAGTCCGGCTCGTGCAGAACCGGGCGGACGTATTGGTACGGCTGCCGAGCCGCGTCGATGTTCATCGCGTCGATGCGCCGTTGGCAAACAGGGTCGCGTACCTGGTGCGCAGCTCACGCTTGAGCACCTTGCCGGTCGGGCCGAGCGGGAAGTCCTCCGGCTTGACGGCGATCTTGACCGCGCCCAGCGTGGCCAGCCCCACCGCGGAGAGCTCCTTGTTGGCCTTCTCCAGAATCGCCTCGCTGGTCCAGTCGGTGGCCCCGGTCTGCAATTGCACCACGGCGATCGGGCGCTGGCCGCCCTCGGCCGCGGGCACCCCGACGACCGAGCAGTCGCGCACGATCTCGGCGCAGTCGGCCAGCAGCACCTCTTCCAGGGTCAGGCTGTAGACCGGCCCGGCCATGGTGTCGATGACATCCACCGTCCTATCCAGATGGTAGAAGTTGCCCTCGGCGTCGCGGCGCGCCACGTCACCGGTGAGCCAGTAGCCGGCAAGCTCGAAACTGCTTGTCAGTCTTGGGTTCTTCCAGTAGCCGGGGGTGCGCGAGGGGGTCTTCACCGCGAGCAGGCCCACCGTGCCGTCGGGCACCTCGTTGCCGTCGTCGTCGAGCACCGCCGCTTTCTCCACGGCCTGCTGCGCCTTGCCTACGCAGCGGTCGTTGCGGGGCGTCTCCGGGGTGGTGATGCCGCCGAACAGCGCCATCCCCATCTCGGTCGAGCCGAGGCCGTCGATGAACTGGGACCCGGGCACCGCAGCTTCGTCGGCGCGATCCTCGGGAAGCAGCCACGCTTTGATCAGCCCGGCCGGGCGCTCGCCGAGGGTCACCAGCCGCCGGATGTGGCCGTAGTGGGCCGAGTCACCGGTGTTGAACCACGAATGCACCTTCGCCGCGCCCTTGACCGGCAGCTCGCCGGTGGCCAGCTCGACGAAACTGCGCGGGAAGGAAGCCAGCATGGTGGGCTGGAAGGCCTCCATGACCGGCTCGACCACCTTGCGCCGCCAGTCGGCCATGGCCACCATGGGCAGGCCCAGCAGGGTGGCGGTCAGGAAGTAGCTCAAACCGCCCGCGTGCGTGTGCGGCATGAGGCACATCAGCTTGTCGTAAGGCTCGGCCGGGAATCGCACCATGCGCGGCTGCTTGCCGTCCCAGAAGGATCTGTGGCTGAGCATTGTTGATTTCGGGGTACCGGTAGTGCCCGACGAGTGGATGAGGGCCACCACATCATCGGGGGCGTGCCGGTACGGGTAGACCTCGGGCAGGCTCGCCGATTCCGCGTCGAAGGCGGCCACCTCGTAGGACAGGGCCAGGAAACGCGGCCGGTTCTGCGGGTCGGCGCGGTAGGCCGACGCTATCCGGGTGGTGTCGTCGGCCACCACGCCCACGACGCCAACGAAATTCAGGTAGCGGACCAGGACATCCGGCCGCATGGCGTCGTTGATCATCGCGGGGATGGCGCCCAGCGCGGAGAGCGCGAGGAAGTGGATCAGTGGTTCCATGCCCTCGGCGACCACGATGCCGACCGGCTCGCCCGGCCTGACCCCGTTGGCCCAGTACCACTTCGCGTAGCGGTCGCGCAGCGCGGCCACCTCGACCAGACTGTGCCCGCGCAGCACGACCTCGCCGCGATGGTCGGTGCTGTGGCTGTAGAGGAAGGGCAGTGTGCGGTTGGGGTTGGCTTTCACCGCGTACTCAAGGAAGTTGCCCGCGCCCAGGTCGGGCTCGATCATGAATTGCTCCCTAACCGCAAGTGGAGCAAGGGGACTGTCGGTCATGCTGTCCCTCCAAGGGAATAGTGGCGGGTAAGGATTTCGGCAGCCACCCGGTGCCCCGAGCGAACCGCGCCTTCCATGAGCCCGAAGAATTCGGTGCTCGTCTCTGTGCCGGCCCAGTGCACGCGCTGGTGCGGGGTGCGCAGGTGTGGCCCGTGCCGTATCCAGTCACCCGGCCCGAAGAGCGCGGCATAGCAACCGTGGCTGTACTCCTCATGGACCCAGTCGGTCACATAGAAGCCGATCGGCGGGGGCAGATCGGGAAACAGGTGGGCGGCATGGGCCACCGCTTCTCCGCGCTGGGTTGGGGTGTTCAGCGCGGAGAAGCGGTGCGCCTGCAGGCCGGTGACGAATCCGGTCAGCACGCCGACACTGCCGTCGGCGGGGGAGTCGTCCACTGTGGACAGCAATGGGCCCTGCGCGCTGACCGACCAGCCGCTGAGCCCCTGAGCGCGCCACAGCGGCCCGGGATAGACCAGATGTACCTTGACCGCGCAGCCGCGGGTGAACTGAGTAGCACGCCGAACCGGCAAAGCCGGGGTGAAGTCGATCGCCTGGGCCAGCAACGGTGGCACGGCAACCACCGCCACGTCGCCGCGAAGCTCACCGGAATCGGTGCACACCACCACTTCGGCCGAGTTCTGCCGGATCGCGCGCACCGCCTCGCCGAGCCGGATCCGGTCGCCGAGGCGGGCCGCCAGTTCTTCGCAGATCTGGTGTGCGCCACCGTAGACGCGGTCCTGCTGGGCGCCGCCCTCAAACGCGTTGAGGTAGCGGGTGCCACCGCCGGAACTGAGGTAGAAAGCCATGTGCAGCACCGATACGTCGGCCGGGTCGGCGGCCATCATCTCGCCGAGGAACAGCGGGAAGAACAGCTGCGAGTCGGGGTGGGTCAGCTTGCGCTGAGCCCATTCCAGCGCGGTCACGGAGTCCAAATAGGAGGCGTTCGGGGTCAGCCAGGGCGCGTCGAGCCGGATCGTCCTGGTCAGTTCGTCCAGCAGCTCGAACATGTCCCCCAGTGCGACCGCGCTCAGCGGCGGAAAGCGGCCCGGCCGGGTCTGGTCGCCGTGCCCCAGCGCGAAACGGCTCTCGCCGGTCATCGTGGTGGGCGTGGTCTTCAGGCCCAGCTCGGCAAGCAGCGCGTTGAGCTCGGTGTGCCGCTCGCCGAGATAAGCCGCCCCGGCGTCCACCCAGCTGCCGGGCGCCACCTCGATGCCGTGGGTCCTGCCGCCCACCCGATCGCGGGCCTCCACCACGCTCACCTGCGCCCCGCCCGCGGCGAGGTCGGTGGCGGCGGTCAACCCGGCCAGGCCGGCCCCGACCACGATGACCCTCATGGCGTGGCGCTCGCTATCCGTCTGGCCAGGGTGCCCGGCGTCGACGCGAGCACGAAGTCGTCGAAGGACAGCTCCACTCCGTACTTGCGTGCGATCGCGCTGAGCACCCGCGTCGCCAGCAGCGAGTCGCCGCCGAGGGCGAAGAAGTCGGACTCGGTGCCGACCTCGCCGGTCTCCAGCACCCTGCGGAAGATGTCGGTTACGCCGTCAACCATCATGGATGGGCCTCCTTGAGTCCACGGCGGTCGACTTTTCCGCTCGTGGTGTAGACAAGTTCGGTCACGATGCGGATGCGGCTGGGAATGAGGTGGGCCGGCACCCTGATGCGCAGGAAATCGATGATGTCGATGTCGAGCTTTGCCGGGGCGTGTGGCCTGGGCACCACGTAGGCCACCAGCGCGGTGTGGTCGGCGACGGTGTACCCGGTGACGGCGACCTCGCTGACCCCGGGATGCGCCGCTATCTGTGCTTCGACCTCCGCCGGATCCACCCGGATGCCACGGATCTTCACCTGGTGATCTATCCGGCCGTCATGCAGCAGCACCCCGCCGGGGCCAACGCTGACGCGGTCGCCGGTGCGGAAGAAACGTCCGGAGTGGACGGTCACGAAGCGGGCGGCGGTGGCGTCGGGCCGCCCCAGATAGCCATCGGCCAGCGAAGGCCCGCCTATCAGCAGCTCGCTTTCTTCGCTGATCAGCTGCATGACATGGGGCAGTGGGCTCCCGATCGGTACCGGGAAAATGGGGCCCGGCAAATCGATGGCGTGAGTAATGAGGGTGGTTTCGGTGCAGCCGTAGGTGTTCAGCAAACGGATCGACGCGGTGGGCAGCTTGGCCCAGTCCGCCAGCCGAGTCGGGTTGACCGCCTCCCCACCGATGATCACCAGCCGGACCATCGGCGGAAGCTCGGCCTGCTCGTCGGTCAGAAAGTGCACCAGCTCATGCCAGAACGCGGTCGGCAGGTTCACCACGGTGATCTGTTCGATGGCGAGCATGCGCAGGAAACGGGGAAACGAGCCGGTATGCGCCTCGCTGTGGAAGACCAGCGTCGCGCCGGCCGTCAGCGTGGGCAGGATCTCCTCGAAACAGGTGTCCCAGTTCAACGAGGCGAATTGCAGCACTCGATCGCCCGGGACGATGTCGAACAGTTCCCGCAGCGACGGCACGGTCGTGCCGATGGCGCGCCGCGAGGTGATCACGGGTTTGGGCTCGCCGGTGGATCCCGAGGTGAACAGGCAATAGGCCGGTGAGTTGGGGGCCGCCCACATCACCCGTCCCGCCTCGGGATCCGCCTGAATTTCCGCGAGCTGAATTGCTTCGATGCCTGGCGGCAGGGCCAGACCTTCTTGTGACGCAAGCACTTTGTTACACCCGGCGGCCGCCAGCATGGCGCGCTGGCGCTCCTCCGGAAAGGCGGGATCGATGGGGCAATAGGCCCCGCCGGCCGCCCAGATTCCGAACAACGCGACAACTGTCCCCGGTGAATGGGTGGCGTAGGTCCCGACCATCCCCGGTAGCGGGCCGAGACGCTGCGCTACGGCCTGGGCGAGCGAGCTGAGCTGAGAGTAGCTGAGCGTCTGTCCATTATGGACAATTGCCAGACGCCCCGGATGCTTCTCAGCAACCTCCGTGAGCTCATCAACCAGGTCGGTCTTAAGCATGGAAGTCATCGTGGCAACGATGACTTCGAAGTCGCTTCAGATCCGATAGGAATCCGCCACGCGCTGGCGCATCCACTCGTCGACGGCGTCCCGATCGACGAGTTCCGCGGCGCACCGGCGCGCAAACCTGCGAACTATGTCGTGAAAGCGATAGCGGTCCGGCCCGTCCTCGATGACCAGATGCACAGTGGTCAGCTCATCGAAAAGCTGCCGCATCCGGCGCACCGAGATGTCCGCCTCCGCCGCGGTGGTCTGCAGGCACAGCGACGAGACGGGATACCGGCCCAGCCGGCCGAAAAGGTGCGCCGCGGCCGGGCTCAGCGACTGGTAGGCGCCGGCCAGCGCGGCGTGCACACTGCGCGGGTCATCGCCCAGCACCGGATCGTCGAGCTGTTCGGCCAGCTCGTCGGCGAACGAGTTCAGCGACTGCCAGGGTCGGGCCGCGAGCTTGCTGCCGGTGAGCCTGATCTCCAAAGGCCATCCGCCGCACCAGTGCACCACCCGGCCGGCCGCGGGATCGCGCAACCGCTCCGGGCCGGCTATCCGCGACAGCAGATCGTAGGTCGCTTCTACGCTCAGCGGCTCGATCCGCAGCGGCTGCACCGCATGGTGGGCCGCCAGCGCTACCAGCCTTCGGCGGCTGGTGGCCACCAACTGGCTTGCGGTCGTCGGGGGTACCAGTGGCAGCAGCTGATTCACCGAGCTGACATCGTCGGCGACGAGGAGAACCCGCTTGCTGCTTATGAGCGTCCGGTAAAGAGCCGCCCTCTCGTCGTCGGTGACCGGGATATCGCCCTTTGCCACGCCAAGCGCGGCAAGCACCACGGCCAGTGCGGTTCCGGCCGGCATCGCCATCCCCGGCGCCCGGCCGTGCAGATCGAGGAAGATTTGCCCGTCCGGGTAGAGGTCGGCGATGGAATGCGCCCAGCGCACCACGAGCGCGGTCTTGCCCAGCCCGCCGAGGCCGGAGACCAGGAGCACCCGCGGCTCATCGGACTGCCGTTTGATCATCCGGGTGAGCGTGGCCAGCTCGCTGTCGCGCCCGGTGAAATGCCCGACGCTGGCGGGCAATTGGGCCGGCCGAAGCTCGGCGACCGGATCGGCCTGCGGCTGATAGACCAGCTCGCCACGCAGGATGGTGGCGTGCAGGTTGCGCAGATCCGCGCACGGGTCGCTGCCGAGTTCCTCGGCGAGCCGTTCCCGAAGGGCCTGATAGGCCTTAAGCGCATCGGCCTGCCGATTGCAGCGGTAGAGGGCAAGCATGAGCTGCCCGGCGAGCCGCTCGCGCAACGGGTTCGCTGACACGGTCGCGGTCAGTTCGCCGACCATCTCGGCATGGTTGCCAACCTCCAGCTCGGCTTCGAACCTCTCCTCGAGCAGGCCCACCCGCTTCTCGCACAGGCGGGTTCGATCCACCTCGATTCCGGGTGCGGAGACCCCGTCGAGCGGTTCGCCTCGCCACAGGCTGAGCGCCTTTCGCAGGTATTGAGCCGTTTCGCCGGGGGACTTGGCGAGACGCCCTTGGCGGGCAAGGTCTTCACACTCGTCCAGGTCGATGGTGGTGCCGGCCGCGTCGAGTTGATAGCCCGGGTGGCGGGTTATCAGGGCCTCGCCGACCTTGCGGCGCAGCGTGGAGATGAGGCCCTGCACCCGCGAACGGGGCGAGGCCGGATGACGGTCTCCCCATAGGCAGTCGATGATCCTCTCGGTAGAGATGACGGTTCCCTTCGACAGCGCAAGCACTGCGAGCAGGTTTCGCTCCAGTGGCGCCAGCGTGATGCTTTCTCCCGATACCCGAACCTCGGTTGGCCCGAGCAGAGATACCTCCAACATCGCAAACCCCAACCACTTACAGCTGATCCGACACACAGGCCACAATGATCTTTCTGCATGTGGCTATGTGATTAATGATTCTGATCGTGGTCTGACGAGGGGTGTTTAAACAAGGCTGCCCAATAACTGTTTGACGGTTGTTCGGGTGGGCTCTAAGCTCCCCAACATGTCTTTGGGAGATGCGGAGCGGCAGGCCGCGCAGGCCCGAGTGCAGCTCAGGGCGCTGGCCCACCCGATGCGGCTGCGGATCCTGTCCCTATTGACCGGTGCCGAAATGACGGCCGCCGAAGTGTCGCGTGAGCTGGCGATGACCCACGCCAACGCCAGCTACCATCTTCGCCACCTGCACGCGGCCGACATCATCGAGGTGGCGGGGGAGGAACGCATCCACGGTGGCATCGCCAAGCGATACCGCTACGACCTTGAGCGCGATCTGGCGCGTCCCGATGTCCCGCCGCCCGCGGACGCCAAGCCGACCCGCGACCATCGGCTTATCTACGCCGCCTTGGCTTCCGAGCTTCAGCGCCGGGGCATGCTCATGCGCCGCCGCATCACCAATCACCTCACCGATGCCGAGCTGTGGGTCGATCCCGAGCAGTGGGCGCAAATCCGCAACCGCATCAGCGACGCCTCCGACGCCCTGCATCGTGCGGCGAAGCCGCCACGCAGCCCGGGAACCATTCGCGTCAACGCCACCATCGCGCTTTTCGAGATGGAGCCAGGCCGATGACACCTCGATCCGATAACCTTGCCCCCTTTCGTTTTTCAGCTTTCCGGTACCTGACAGCAGGCCGTTTCATCACCATGCTGGGCAACGCCGTGGCGCCGATCGCCCTCGCCTTCGCGGTCCTGGATCTGACCGGCTCCGCCCGCGATCTCGGCCTGGTGGTGGGCGCCCGATCGCTGACCAATGTGGCGTTCCTGCTGGTGGGCGGCGTCGTGGCCGACCGTCTTCCGCGCCACCTGGTCATGGTGACCTCGGCCTTGACCGCCGCCTTCACCCAGGGGGCAGTCGCGTTCGTGGTGCTCGATGGCAGCGCGACCGTGCCGTTGCTGATGGGCCTGTCCGCGATCAATGGGATGGTTACCGCCTTCTCCATGCCTGCCTCGGCAGCCCTTGTGCCGCAAACGATCCCGCCCGAGCTGATCCAGCCCGCCAACGCGCTCAACCGGCTGGGCATCAACGCCGCGATGATTCTCGGGGCGTCACTGGGCGGCGTTCTCGTCGCCGCGTTCGGCCCCGGCTGGGGCCTGGCCGTGGACGCCGCGAGCTTTGCCTTGGCCGCATTGGCTTTTTCGCTCATCCGCGTGCCTCGGGTGGCCCCGACCCGTCAGGCGCGCCATCCGCTGCGCGATCTGGTCGAAGGCTGGCGGGAATTCAGCTCGCGCACCTGGCTGTGGACGGTCGTGCTCGGCTTCACCCTGCTCAACTGCGCCCACGCGGCCGCCTTGGGCGTGCTAGGGCCGGTCGTCGCCGACGAGACGATCGGCCGTCAGGCCTGGGGTCTGGTCCTCGCCGCCGAAACCGCGGGCATGGTGCTGGGCGCCGTGATCGCCATCCGGCTGCGGGTCAACCGCTTGCTGCGGCTCGGTGTCATCTGCATGCTGGGCGAGATCCCGCTGGTGGTGGCCATGGCCTACCAGCCCGCGCTGGCCGCTCTCATGCCGGCCGCGCTGATCGCTGGCATCGCCTACGAGCAGTTCGGCGTCGCCTGGGAATCGACGATGCAGCGCTACATTCCCGGCGAGATGCTGGCCCGCGTCTACTCCTACGACGCGCTGGGCTCGTTCCTCGCCATCCCGCTCGGCCAGACCCTCGCCGGTCCAGCCGCGCTGGCCTGGGGCGCCCGCAACACCCTGCTCATCGCGGCGGCGATCAACCTGGCCGGGGTCCTCGTCATGCTGCTGAGCCGAGACGTGCGCACCTTGCCCACCATGCCACCCGAGCCCGACAGCGCCCCCACCCCCACCGCCCCCACCGCCCCCACCGCCCTCACCACCGCAAGCTGACTTCCCTTTGCCGCTGCGCCTCCATTGACGGCCAGATCCCCACCGGCCGCCTTGCCGTCGCTGGGTGTTGGCGTCTCGGCCCCGCCCGCCGCTGTCGCGCCTGGATGGTCGCCCGTCGCTTTGCCGCGCGGGTTGTTGGCGTCCGGGCCGCGCGCCGCTGTCGCGGCTGGATGGTCGCCCGTCGCTTTGCCGCGCGGGTTGTTGGCGTCTGGGCCGCGCCGCTGTTGCGGGTCGCTGAAGACGTCGTTTGCTGCGCCGGGCTTGGGGGGTCTACCGCACCTGCATCTCTGCCTCGCAGTCCTAACGCAGAGATGCAGGTGGCACGGGAGTAGTGGGCAGGGCCTGGTGGAGCAGCGCGGGTGGGCGGGGGAGGGTCCACGGCACATACGTCTCTGCCGCACCCGCAGGGGGCTAGGACTGGTCGGTGACGGTCTCGGCGAAGCGGGCGAGGATGCCGTTCCAGCCGGAGTCGTCGCTGACGGCCGCGTAGGCGGCTTGGCCGGCGACCAGCCGGTCGAGGTAGCGGTGTTCCAGCTCCACCGTGGTCTGGCCCGGCTCCAGCTCGGTGAAGCGGACCTCGATCTCGCTGGCGCGCGCCGGATCGGCGTCGAATTCCCAGTTTCCGTTGATCTGCCAGGTGACCACGAGACGGTGCGGCGGCTCCCAGACCAGGACCCGACCCCAGTCGCATTCGCTGCCGTCCGTGCCGGCCTCGAACCAGCGGCCACCCACCTGAGGCTGCATGACGACATCGGCGAAGTCGGCTTGGCCGATGTGATAACCAGCCGGCCACCAGGTCGCCAGCGATTCGGTGAAGATCTTAAAAGCTCGTTCGGCTGGGGCGCCGACGGTGATTTTGCGTTGGATGGAAGGGATTGTGGTTGTCATCGCTGCTCCTCGTCGAAATCCGTGTCGGCTTCGACCGCCTTCTGAAAAGCGGTGAGCGCATCGCCCCACACCTGATCCAGATAGGCCCGTAAAGCCGCTACCCCATGGGGATTGAGCTGATAGACGCGGCGGGTGCCCTCGGCCCGGTCGACCACGAGGCCGCCCTCCTTGAGCACGCGCAGATGCTGTGACACCGCCGGCCGGCTGACCGGCAGTTGCTGCGCCAGCTCGCCGACCGAATAGGCACGCCGGGCGAGCAACTCAAAGATCGCGCGGCGGGTCGGATCGCCGAGCAGGCCCAGCGCGTCTCCGTAAGTCCCCACGAACCGTAAGTCTAGACTTACGGAGCCGTGGACTTCAAGCCCTCCGCCCGCCGCCGTCTGGCGTTGACGTATTTGGCAAGCGGCTCAACGCCTCTGGCGATGATCGGTCCTAGCACGGCGAGAATGAGCACGTAGGCGGCAGCCAGCGGCCCCAGCTCTGAGTTGACGCCGGCCGCCACGGCCAGCCCGGCGATGACGATGTTGAACTCGCCGTGCGGGGTCAGTGCCGCGCCCGCGCGGAGCCGTCCGGTGATCCCGATTCCGGCACGGCGGGCTGCCCACCAACCTGTCGCCATCTTGGTACCAATCCCGACCACGGCCAGCAGAGCGGCGACCCAAGCCACCGGCGGGAGCAGAGCCGGATCCGTCTGCAGTCCGAAAAAGACGAAGAACACGGCGGCGAACAGGTCGCGCAGCGGGCTGAGCAACTGCCTTGCGGTGTGTGCCAACGGCCCGGACAGGGCGATGCCCATCAAGAAGGCTCCCACGGCCGCGGACACCTGAAGATATTGGGCGACCCCGGCCACCAGCACGGTCAGCCCGAGCACCTTGAGCAGCACCACCTCCTCGCTGGGCGAAGCCACCAGCCGCTCGACCAGCGAACCGAACCGCAACGCGATGGTCAGGATGACGGTTATCGTGGCGGCCGCGATCGCCAGGGTGATCGATCCGGCCAGCAGCCCCGCTCCGGCCAGAACAGCGGTCAGGATGGGCAGATATATGGCCATGGTGAGGTCTTCGAAAACCAGCAGCGAGAGCACTACCGGGACTTCCCGGTTGCCCAGCCAGCCCAGGTCGGCCATGACCTTGGCGGTGATCCCGGACGAGGTCACATAGGTGATGCCACCCATGGCCACGGCCGCCACCGGCCCCCAGCCCAGCAGCAGCGCCACCACCACGCCCGGGGCCGCGTTCATGATGAGGTCGACCAAGCCGGCGGAAGCGTTGTGGCGCAAGGTGCTGACCAACTCGGCGGCCGTGTACTCCAAGCCCAGGGTGAACAGGAGAAGGATGACGCCGATCTCGGCCCCGGTCGCGGTGAACTCCTCGCTCGTGGTCAGCTCCAGCACCCCACCGTGCCCGAAGGCCAGCCCGGCCAGCAGGTAGAGCGGAATCGGGGAGATGCTCCACCGCACCGACAGCGCGCCGAGCATGCCCAGCCCGAAGACGATGGCACCGATCTCGATCAAGATCATGGCGCTATGCATGCCGCGGCGCCCGGTCAGCCGCGAGCGAGGATGTCGGCCACCGCCGACGTGCCTTCCTCGGTGCCCACCGCCACCACTATGTCGCCGGCCACGAACCGGAAGTCCGGTCGCGGGGAGGCGATGACCTCGCTGCCCCGGATGACCGCCACGATCGAGGCGCCCGTGCGCGTGCGCGCCTGGGTGTCGCCGAGCAGCCGCCCGGCAAAGGGCGACCCCTCGGAGACCGGCGTCTGCGAGGTGACCAAACCGGTGGCCTGCTTCTGCAGCCGGGCCAGTCGCTCCACGATCCGGGCCGTGCCCAGCAACTCGGCCAGCCCGTTGGCTTCATCAGCGGTCAACGTCAGCGTGGCCAGCGCGGTGTCGGGGTCATCGCGGTGGTAGACCACCACGTCGCGGCGGCCGGTGTGATGCGAGATGACAGCCGCGTTCTGGCCGCGACTGGTGCGGAACTCGTGGCGCAGCCCGATTCCCGGAAGATCTGTCCGTTCGACATCCACAGCACATGCCCCTCACGCCCGGCCCTGGTGGTGCGGATCATCTTAGACAGGCGGCACGATGGCCGGTTTCCGCTTGGCCGCCAGATCCTCGATCCAGCCCACGGCCGCAACCGTGAGCGTGAGCAGCACCGCCCCGATCGGCAGCGCCGCCGCCCGGCCTTCCATGGTGAACGGGTCGATCCCCAGCGCGACCAGGATCGCGCCAACCACGAGCAGTACCGGAAGATGCCAAATGTAAATGGAAACCGCCCGGGCGTTGAGCGCCGAGATCATGGCCGACAGCTTCGGGAAGCGGGCCAGCCACTCCATGCTCGGCTTGATGCGCATCAGGACCAGCACCACGGCCGTCCCCCACAAGGCCTCGGCCATCTGCACATTGAACGGAGTCGCATCGGGCGGCGCGGCCAGCACCCCCCACACCGCCGCGGCGACCGCGAGCACGGCCACGATCAGGGCAACCGTGCGCGCGGAAAGCTTCTCCAGCATCCCTGAATAGCGGGCGAAGCCGAGCATCCACGCCGTTCCATACAGCGCCGTTGTGCCGACCACATCGCCGATACGCCCGGTCGGTTGGGGTACCAGATGGGAATGCATCAATGCAGCACCCGCCAGCGGCGCGAGTAGCACCGGGATCGGCCACCGGCGAAACAGCCACCACAACAGGGGCGAGAGCAGAATGAACCACAGATAGGCGCGCAGGTACCACAGCGCCATCGCGAAAGCGCCCGCCCACGAACTGGTCGGCGGGTTCGCCAGCGGCACCACCCAGAGCAACAGCTCGGGCCAATAGAGTGGACTGCGCGGATCTGTCAGCCAACCCTGAACCAGCATGATCGGCACCGCGACCAGGGCCAGCCCCCACAGCGGCGGCAACAGCCGGCGCAGCCGCGAGCCCACCGTCCGGGTCACCCCGCCGCGATCAAGCGATCGCGCCGCAAGCAGCCCAGCCAGGGCGAACATCACCCACATCGACGGAAACAGCACAGCAAGCCACGAAATCCAGAGGGTGTGGTGCAGAAAAACCCGGGCTATCGCGGCGGCCCGCAGCGTATCTATGTAAGCGCTTCTGCGGGCCGGCGAGCCGGGTGTGCTGTGGTCATTGACGTTCGTCGTCACTGCCAAGGTCACTGGCACTACTTACCCCGGCGGCCCGCGTCGCACACGTCATGTGTAACGAAGCTTTGGGCTGGCCGATCTGCCGCCCGATGAGTTCGCGACGCGACTATGGTCTAACTGATATGACTACCGACTTTGAGACCGTGACCTCGAAAGATGGCACCACGATCGCGTATGTGAAGACCGGTTCAGGACCGGTCGTTGTCCTCGTCGGCGGCGCCTTCTGCGACCGCGGATTCGCCGGAGACCTGACCGGTTTCCTCAAGAACGACTTCACCGTCGTCAACTACGACCGCCGCGGTCGCGGCGACAGCACAGACACGTCCCCCTACGCGGTGGCCCGCGAGGTCGAAGACCTAGCCGCCGTGGTCGACGCGGTCGGCGTCTCCGCCCACGCCTTCGGCGTCTCCTCGGGCGCGATCCTGATCCTGCACGCGGCTGCCTCCGGCCTGCCCCTGACCAAACTCGCCCTGGTCGAGCCGCCCTTCAAACCGGGCATGGTCAACTACGCGGAGGAGTACACCCGCCTGTGCTCCGAAGGCCGCAACGGCGACGCCGTCGAGGTGTTCATGACCAAGGTGGTCGGCGGGCCCGCCTCCGCGGTCGACCAAGCCCGCCAGTCCCCGATGTGGCCGGCCCTCGAAGCGATGGCGCCAACCCTCGCCTACGACGCCACCATCACCAACGACGGCAACATCCCGGTCGAATTCGCCACCATCACCGCACCCACCCTGGCCATCGAAAGCAACGCCAGCCCAGACTGGCTCCGCAACGCGACCCAGGCGATCGCCCAAACCGTCCCGAACGGCACCCACATCGCGCTCCCCGGCCAGTTCCACCAGCCCGACCCGGAGACCATGGCCGGCGAGCTCAAGCGCTTCTACCGGTAACCCCCGGACCGCTGCACGGGCCAGCTCCCCTGGGATGGAGCTGGCCCGGCATTCCTATCGGGAGGAGCATTTCGCTGCCGCCACGCTACTGCCACCAGGGTCGCTTCAACCGGCTCACTCACCACTCACTCGCACCGGCAATCCAGCCGCCGCTCCACCGGCACGATCCGGTAATCTAGGCGCGCCGGGGCGGTAGCTCAGCCGGTTAGAGCAGCGGACTCATAATCCGCCGGTCGTGGGTTCGATCCCCACCCGCCCCACTTTCAAAACCAGCCCATACGTGCGCTCACCAGGTAACAAGCATGTGGGTCGATTCCAGTCAGACGCAGCCAGATGCCACCAAAAGTAGGGCCGTTGTCGGCAGTCGTGGAATATGCGTGGAATGATCTCGACCCCGTTTGCCCAGGTCGACAAGGCAAAAGCCGGTTTCCGGCGATCGTACCGGGACCGGCTTGGTGCGGGTCTTCTGGGCAGGCGGCAAGCGTGGGGTGATCACCGATCCAGGCCACGGGCCGACACGAAGCCTGCGAGTGTCGCTGCCAGGTGACCCGGTTCGTGCCAGTGTTGGAAAATGTCAGACGACGACCGTACCGCGACACTGCTCCAGGCCTTGTTTCCTTCGCCGTAGTAAACGTGGAGTGTTCCGCCTGTATCGAGCGCCAACCCAGGTTGTGAGTCGACACCTATGGGGGACGCTCCGTCATATTGCTGCGTGATCCGTGGCCCGTAGATCGACCAGGCGTTGACGGTTTTCCCTCTAAGTCGTTCAAAAATCGTTGCATGGGGCGGATAATCGCGCAGCTTCAGTGCCGGATCCAGCTCACGATCCCTAGCGCGGCTGGCGACCTTTTTGCACAGATCAAGAACACGAGCCGCCTGTTCGAGGAGCGCCTGCTGCCGCGCCTTTGCTTGATCGTGGGCTGTCCTCCTAGCCAGGTCCGCCTGTTGCCTCCGATGAGCGGCGTTCTCCGTCTGTTGGCGCGCTTCACTAACAAGCTTGTCAAATTCCGCATCTCCGAATGTCGGCGCCATAGCTCCGTATTCAATCATCTTGTCTAGATCCATCGGTGTGCATAACTGAATCGACCTAGCTGAGTGCTGCTTCAATCCGTGCGTTCATGATCCCCTCGTCGCCGTCGATGCACTTCGCGTAGATCCGCAACAGCACCTCGACCGACTGCCCGGCCCGACTGGCGACCTCGGTAGCGGGCACCCCAGAGTTGAGCCACAACGACACTGCCGCGTGGCGAAGGTCGTAGGGACGCTTCGCCAAGACCGACAAGATCTGAGCGGGGGAGAGCGCCAGGTTGCGTGCGGAGGCCCAAACGCGGCTGTAGGTCGTCGAGCCGATCACGCCGCCGCCCTCGCTGCGGAACAGCCTGCCGTCCTGAGCAGACCCGAAGGTAGCGATGTGCCAGACGAGCAACTGGACCAGCTCGGGCGGGATCGGCACCGACCGGGTCTCGTTGTCGGCCCGGTGCTTGAGCCTACGGGTATCGTGCCGCTCGCCAGAGTCGGTCCACTTTCTTGCCCGCATCAGTGCGGTTGACCTCCAGAGTCAAACGGCCCCAACCACTTTCCGGAAGCTGGCAGTCATGCGTGCGGAGCCAGGCCACCTCGCGCGGACGCATCCCGGCGAAGTACATACACGCGAAGAACGCCACCAGCCGAAGCCCGCGATCCATTATCCTTCCGCCGATCGAGGCGACTGCTATTAACAGCGCCCGAACCTCAACCGGGTTCGCTACCACCCGCCGATCAACAGTGTCGACGACCCGCTTGCGGCGCGACTTGACCCTGAGCCGATCAATCGGGTTGTGCTCCAGGTGGCCCTGGTGCCCGAAAGGCAGCGACTATCCCTACTCATCTGCGCTGCGTCGCTGGTCGGCGTCGACAACAATGCGGGTGAGGGTCGCGCCAATCGTCTCCGGTGGTGCGCTCGAGCATGCTGGAAACGGAGGCGCGTGCCTCGGCCTCGTTGTCGAAGTAGTCTTTTGCGTTGGCGGAAAGTGGTCTTCGGCGGGCGTCCTCTCCGTTTAGGACCTCAGTGGCAGAGATCGTCGAGATGGTTCACAATGGCGATCGTGGGGATACGACCGTTCGCCGTGGGCGTGCTGGCAGCCTTTGCCGCAGTCTGCGAAGCGAACGCGTCCCCGTCCACATTGGTTGGCCAGCGATGGCTGTTTGGATGCGCGCTCAGCGCGGGCTTGGCCGCCTACTTGGCGCTACCAACCATGCTGGACTACACACTGATCTTAAAAAAAATCTCTGACCCCATTGTGAAAAACTTCACTGCGGCGGTGATTGACTCGGAGGCCGTTCTGCGGCGGGTCAGTGCTGACCTGCGTCTTTCTGACCCCGTCTTCGAGACCTCCTAACAATCTGTAAGCGCATCGTCACTTGCTGCTGACCAATTGGTCTTAGAGACTGCTGTGTCCCAACTTTTTCGGGAGTTGGAGTCGCACTCGGAGCGCTCATGACCAGATCGCAGTTGATGGCAGACTCGTGGGCGCAGGCGTTCGGGGCGGTCATTGCACAAATGCGCCAACCATCATCAATGACCGATTCAACGAACATGGCTGAAAGTTACTGCCCACAATGATCATGAGCCTGGCGTGCGAGCCGGATCAATTTGGCGTACAACCTTTGGGGCGTCAGTCCAATACGCCGCTTGGTCGTTGTGGATCACCTCGCGCCCGCCGGTGGAAGCTCTTCCACCCGATCGAACGCGATCTTTCCTGGCATCTCAGCAACGAGCCTGCTGAATCAGGCTAGGACCTGCAGGCGAGCCGAGACACTTCGCCATCGCAGAAGAGATTGATCTCGATCTCAACTCTAGCCGGAGGACCGCCCAATGGCGTGTCTTGGAAGTAATCCAACACCGCCACAGCAGGCGTTGCCGCACCCCTACCCGCCTCGATCGTGCCCTGCACGAACCAACGACCTGTTGCCACCACCGGAACCGCGACACAGGCCAAAAAAGGCGGCTAACGCCGCCACCATCCACACCCGCCGAGGCAACCAGCGCCAGTCACCCTCGACGGGCTGAAACCTTCAACCCCTGGCGCTTACCCGCTTTAGCTTTCAACCCACCCTTCATGCTCCCGCTCCAGCTCATACACAAAGCATGCCGGAACATCGGGCGAAGTGGCGAACGGAAAACGTTGTGGGAACAGGGAAAGAGGGAGAGCTGGACAAGAAACACCAACTACACCACCGCAACCAGGTGAACCAATCGACCACGAACGGGGCCTCGCAACAATCTCGGCCTCGCGTGCGTAACATCAGGACTCCTACCGGCCACAACATGCCACAGACCGTCATGATCAAAACCTCGTAAACAAAACCTCGTATTCGCCGTGTCGAAACTTCCCTACGAGATCAAGGGCCGCCCAAGGGCGGCCAGCCGCACCGGCACGCACCGCCTAAGCCTTCGGCCCGGCGGGCGGCACTACCAAGACACCCAGATCTCGGAAGATCGCCAGATCGACTACGGGAATGAAGATATCTGTCGGCTGTTTGCTGGAGGGTTCAGATGGACGGCCGCACCGTTTGGATGTCCGATGACCTGCGGGGAACAGCGAGATCGACAAGGCAAGCAGGTTGTGGCGCAGGGACCTGTCCCGGCCTCGCCCCGGACAGCCACAGCTGTGCCGCGCCAGCCGCTGCCGCCAGGTCTTCGGCATGCCCCTGCAGCAGAGTCGAGCGGTCAGCGAGCAGCGCGAGATAGAACTGCCGCTTCCACGGGCTCAACAGAAGGTCGGCGTGCACTTGGCCGCTTTCGACGGTTGCGGTGCGATGAGAGTTCACGCTCTGCCGTGGCCGTGCGTGAAGTGGTGCTCCGATCCGGTCGAGCTCGGCCTGCCAGGCATGGCTGGCGTCGCCCGCCGCGACAATGTCCGGGTACCAATGCGCGGTATCGCCCCAGCATCATTCGTATCAGCCATCGCTCCATAATGCACCCGCAAAAGCGACTCGACCCCCGTGCACGCCCAGCGCAGCTGGCGTCCGCCGCCGTCGGCTTTACGCGCCAGGTGGGTCAGTACATGTCCTCGCGACCAACAGGATCAAAGCCGTCGATCTCAGTCATGGCGCAAGTTTGTCATGCAGGCAAACAAAAGTTGCTGTCGGCCATCAAATCAAGTAGATATATGTAAAGCGCACGGCGTCGCGTTGTGGCCGAGCGTTTCATTGCCAATCTGCCAGCAGGTCCTCTAGTAGTGCATGTGCTGCGGCTGCTCGCTGCATGGCGTGATTATGCAATGCGATTGGGGATGAGCGGATTGACATCGAACTGCATAGGAGCCTGATCAAACACTGCCCAGCATGCGGCTGCTGGTAGCGTACGAGGATCTAGGCGAACTTAGTAGCCGGTGCATTCAGCCGGCGGCCAGAAGGCGTCCAGTCGGCGGCCAGATAGGGCACCTAGTTTGCGCACATGTTGATGAGAATCATGCTCGCTGCGGCGGTGGGTCTGGTCCCCGTCGCGACACCGGTACCGGCGATGGCTGCCGCGCCGCCACCGGTGCCCGGCCAAACAGCTCCATTCCGAGAAATTCCCCTCCAAACAGCTCCGACCAAGGCAGAGCCGGAGCCGGATTGTCAGCAGGTCTTGCAGCAGGCCCGGCGTATGGCGCTCGCCTCCGGCAAGACTGCCACGGTCCCATGTGTGACCCTCTCATCTCCCGATGCGGCCGTCGTGGCACCCGACGCGGTCGGCGTGCAGGAGTTCTGCGGCGTCAACGAATGGGCCTTTACCCGGCACACTGCTTGCATCTCCGGAGTGTCGGGCGTGCTGAGTGTCTACGCCTTGGTCGAAGGTCGCGAGGTGCTGGTCGGCCAGGTGTATTTCACGATCACCACCGGGACCTCGACCAGCGGCAATTCCGCGCGGTGGACCCACAGCTTCTCCCTCACGCCCACCCTCATGTGGGGATCGGTCGGCAACACCTACCTCATTGCCACGGCGGAGTGCGCCGCGAACTGCAATTTCGAGAGCATGAACTTCAACTCGGCGTTCCCGATCGCCACCGGCGTGTCTCGTAGCGGTTCGGCAACGCTTTCCACGACCTCGTACGGGGAAGGCACGGTCTGGCGGGCGTGGTCGACCTGGGCTTATTGGTTCAGGAACCCGGATTGGGTTATCCCGGTATCCAACACGTTGCGGATCAGCGCGCCCGACCACCGCTGCGACGAGGCGATCGGGATCCGCTTCTCGATCGGCTGCGTATACAGCCAGGTACGGCCCTTGCACGAGATCGGCCGCACCCGCTATCCCAAGTACGCCAGGCACATCGAGCTGGCGATCAACTTCGGGGTACCGTCCATATTGACCCGCACCCAGATTTCAGCGCAGAACGCCGCGAACCGGGCCAGAGCCTGCCCGCAGTCGCCCGCGAACGGCTGGAGCTGTGACGAGTACCCGTTCGCGTCGACCCAGGAGGGGGCGGCCAATCCAATCCACCCGTACGGACGTACCTTCCAGATCCTGAACTGGAACAACGGCGCCGAACCGTTTTTCTGCGGGATCGGCTGGCTCACCCCGCGGCGGGCCGGTGACTCGCTCGGGTACAGCGTCTGCGGGATACCGCTGGATCAGAACACCGGCGGCGGAACCGATCTCGGCAATTTCTACATCAGGAACCGTGTCCTACACGACGACCGGTTCCAGGTGATGGTGGTGTAATCGGTGGCGCCGGAAACCCGTGTGGCTCAACCAAGCCACACGGGTTTCGGCTCGCGGTTCAGCTCGCGCACGATGTTGATCATCCGATGATTGAGGGATGGATAGCGGGCCTCGATCGGTCGTATCCCCACAGAGAAATATCTACATAGCAGACGGTGCCCGAAGGGCGGGGTGGCCAAGGAGGCGCTCCGCGCTCGGTGAGGGTTGACCCTATGTCGAAGAGCGATAGAGTGGTCGCGTGCGACTGACGATCCCGACCGCGAGAGTGCTCTCCTCCAATGTGGAGGAAGCCCGCTACGGCCGGCAGCTGTCCGGGCTGCATCAGAGCACCGCCGCGGCGCCCGCCACGGCGAAAGTGGTGTGGCCGTCGTGATACGAGCCTTGAGCCGGGCACTGGTCACCGCTGCCGCGCGGCGCTGGCCCGACGAGTCGCAGATGCGCCGCGAGTGGCTGGCTGAGCTGGATTTCCTTGCTTCGCAACGAGGTTCACTGCATGCGTTGTCCTATGCGGTGGGTCTTGCCTTCGCGCGTCCCGCGCAGGCGCCCGCCATCGGGTTCACCTGGCGCACGGCTGGCACCGCGTTCTTCCTGCTCGCTGGTCCGGCAAGCCTGCTGTGCCTCATCGTGCTTGTCGGCCTGGCGCTGGGGTGGATGCTGCCGTCCCTGACCGGGGAGGACCTCAGCCTCGCCCTATTAGGATTGATAATCGTCAACGCGCTGCTTGCTGGGCTGGTCGGCCGCTGGTTCGGCGCGCGCAGTGTCATGACCGGGCCGGCCGCACTCGCCGTCGCTGTTGGGCTCTCGGTCATCGTGTCATTGCTGCTGGTACCCACGCTGGCTGGCGAAGGGATCTACTACAAAGAGATACTCGCCGGTGTGGTTGTCTGGGCACCGGGCCTTGTCGCGCTGCTTTTCCTGGTAGCCAAGACCGCGCAACGGCGGCACAGTGTTCGTGGGGTGCTCGGAGGCCTTCTCGCGTGGCTAGTGGTGCTCGACGTGGCCATCGTCGTGGAGTTCTGGCCCCGGGTGGGGAGTGTCGTGCCGGGCGCGCCCGAGCTATCCGTGTTTGTCGGTGAGCACGCGCCGATGTGGTTCGTCTACGCGCTCACCAACAACTCGTTCGGAGTTCTCAATGCCTACGAGCGGTTCCAGGTCGCCGATGACGCTGTCCTCATGCCACACGCCCTTCTCCCGTTCGGCGTCTACGCGATGTTCTATGCCGTGACAGCGATCCGGCGAGCTACGGAACAATCTGCCGTCCAGACCGGATCCTGACGATCGGTGGCCGAGTTAGTTGGTGGGGTTGCCGAACCAGCGGGCGAGGTGGTCGTCTAGGTCTTGCTGATCGTTGCCGATCCAGGCCACGTGGCCGTCGGGGCGTAGCAGGACACATGGGAAGTCCAGTGCGGCTGTGGGGTCCGCGAGGTAGTCGACCCGGTCTGACCAGCCGCCGACGCTCAAGCGTTCGGTGCGGTCCAGCAGGAGGCCGCGGCCACGGTGCAGCAGGTCGTAGAGGTGGCCGTGTTTGACGTCGATGTCGCGTAGGCGGCGGCCGAGCAGGTCGGGGCCGGCGCCGAAGTCGTAGCGGATGTTGATCGCGGTGATCTTTTCGATCAGAAGGCGGTTCACTTCATTGAAGTCCATCAGCTCGGTGAGGAGTCTGCGTACGGCTTGCGGGCCGGGTTCGGGGGAGGACAGTTGCATCTGGGCGCGGGTGTTGTCGAGCACGTCCTCGGCGACGGGACGACGTTCGGTCTGGTAGGTGTCCAGCAGCGTTTCTGGCGCCCAGCCGTGGATCTGTGCGGCCAGTTTCCAGCCGAGGTTGAAGGCGTCCTGGACGCCCAGGTTGAGGCCCTGGCCGCCGAGCGGCGGATGGATGTGTGCGGCATCGCCGGCAAGCAGAACCCGCTGGACGCGATAGTGTTCGGCGAGCCGGGTGGCGTCCCCGAAGCGGGAGAGCCAGCGCGGGGAGTGCACGCCGAAATCGGTACCCGCGATGGAATGCAATTGTTGTTTGAAATCCTCGAGGGTCGGCGGTTCCGAGCGATCGGTGACGCCTGCGGCTGGGACTACGACGCTGTAGACGCCCTCGCCGAAGGGCCTGAGCCAGAATGGCCGATGGGTCTGGCTGATTTGGGCCACCTTGGCGGCGATTTCCTCCGGCGGCGCAACCACTTTCATCTCGCCCATCAGTGTTTCGGTCCGTGAGGGCTCGCCGGGGAAGCCGACGCCGAGTAGTTTGCGCACACTGCTGCGCGCGCCGTCGCAGCCGACGAGATAGCGCGAGCGCAGTTTCTCCCCGTCGGCCAGTTCGATGGTTACGCCCTGGTCGTCCTGTTCGAAACCGGCCACCGCGCAACCGCGCCGCACCTGCGCGCCCAGCTCGATCGCGTGTTCTTCGAGCAAATGCACGATGACCGGCTGCGGGATGCCCAGCAGGTAGGCGTGCGCGGAATCCAAGCCCTCGGGCACGGGTTTGTTGATGGCGGCGAAGAAGCCACCGGCGGGACGCCGTCTTGCGCGTTCGGCGATGCGCTCCAACAGGCCGCGCATGGCCATCAGCTCGATGCTGCGAATGTGCAGACCGACTATGCGCACGAACGACACGGGCTCGGTTTCCTGCTCCAGGACGAGCACCCGCACATTGTGCAGCCGCAGCTCGGCGGCCAGCATCGCGCCGGTCGGCCCGCACCCGGCAATGATCACGTCGAACATGACCGGCGCGGTGGTGAATTGCAGAGAGTCCATGAGTATTGCCTTTCGGGAATGCCTTGTTGGCGAGGCGCTCCCGGCGACACCTACGTCAATCGCCCGACCGTGACGGGAAGGGGGAGCACCCACATCGATACAGAGTTCATGGGTCTCACCTCCTTGGGCGGCGTAACGGTCAACTGCAAACTACAAGCCCGAACATCATCCCGTCCAGTCTTCCCCAGAAGCCTCTGGCGGGAGCGCTCAGACAGATTGATTGTCATCATTATTACGGCTAGCGTACTGTCGAGGGGTACGATAGCCGTAAGAATGATGACAATCGAAGGAGTTGCGATGGCTACGAGGCAGGCCGGGCTACCGCCTGAGCTGGCTCAGGCACCGCTGCGCACCGTACGCCCACGGGACATCACTGTCTATGCTCACGCGCGGTCCCAGCTTGCTCGTCTGGCCGAAAGCGGGCTGCTCCACCGGCTCGCACCAGGCTTCTACGCGATCGTTCCGCAAGACCGCGTCGGCCGAAATTGGCTCCCTTCACTTGAAGGGGCAGCGGCCGGGATCGCTGCTGCAGAATTCGGCGCTGGCGGCTATGCGTTGATGGGAATGGCGGCCGCGCGGCTACATCGCGGCGTCCCGCGCGCCATTGCCGTTGCCAGCGTCGCCGCGCCGCGGCGAAGGGAGTCGATAATGTTGACGGACCGCGCGGCGACAATCCGCTTCTTCGTTCGCGACCTAGATGCGATGCACGTCGAGATGCTCCAAACAGATATGGGTGGATGTCTAGTGACCACGCCGGAGCAGACGGTGCTTGAACTTGCCCATCTCGCAGGCGCCGAAGGTCTCCAACAAGAGGCTGAGTCGGCGATTCGGGCGCTGCTGCCTCGTTGCGATCCGGAGATTCTCCGCGATATCGCAGCACATCAACGGCTGAAGCGAGCCTTGGATCGGGTCCTCAAGATGGAGGATTTGGATGAATGAGCGAACTTCGCCCGCGCCCTCCTTCGGGCTGTCCGCGGAGGATCTGGCGCGTGAAGCCGATCGATTTGGCGTCTCGGACGATCAGGTCCGGCGAGATCACGCGATCTCCCATGTATTGGCCGCCATCGCCGCACAACTCGCCGGCGACGTAATCTTCTTCGGCGGAACAGCGCTGAGCCGAACTCACCTGTTGCACGCGCGGCTCAGCGAGGACATCGACCTTCTCTCCCTGGTACCGAGGAGAGAATTGGCCGACCGACTGACCAAGACGATCGCCAGCCAACTTCTGCGGACCCACGGCAGGGTGTCCTGGAATCCCGGCTTCTCCCCTCGTGATGACGTCCAGCCAGCCGTTCTCCAGACCTCCGAGGGCATCGCGATCAAGATTCAGCTGCTTGATGGCGCGAACTACACAAGGTGGCCCGTAGAAATAAGGCATCTGGAGCAGCGCTATCGGGATGCGCGACCGGCTTTGCTCCAGGTGCCGACGATCGCGTCTTTTGTGGGATGGAAGACTGACGCCTGGTGTGCGCGAGTGGGAAGCTGCACTAGCAGGGCAGACCCGGCTTAACGTCGGGCCTGAAGACGCATTGCTCGCGGTGCGGAATGCATGGGCGAGCGCACAAGGCGAAACGTGGAGCTAGCCAAGGCCTTCTTGAGTGCGGCAGCGTGTTTGTGGAAACCGCACCGGGCAGCGCGGCGGATCGATAGCCTGAAGGCTGTGATTGAAGCGGTGCCTGGTGTGCGCAGGGACCGCTGGCCCGCGCGTCAGCCAAGCGTGATGGATGCGGCACAGGGGAGAAGGAGCACCGGGTGACGACCGTCGAGCGTTACAGGACAACGGATCCGAGTCTTGCCGCGGAGGCATTGGCCAACCCCAGCGCGGAGGAGGTGGGCCGGATCGATGCCTGGTGGCGAGCCAACAACTATCTGACGGTCGGGCAGATCTATCTGCAGGCTAACCCGTTGCTGCGCGAGCCGCTCGCGCCGCGGCACATCAAGCCGCGGTTGTTGGGGCATTGGGGAACCAGCCCTGGGCTGTCGTTCATTTACGCGCACGTTTCCCGGCTGATTCAGCATACCGGCCAGCAGGCAATCTACCTGGCGGGGCCGGGACACGGCGGTCCCGCGCTGGTTGCGGCGGGCTACCTGGAGGGTACTTACAGCGAGCTATATCCGCAGGTGCCGCTCTCCGAAGCTGGGCTGTTGAAGTTGTTCCGCCAGTTTTCGAGCCCGGGTGGCATTCCCAGTCACGCCTCGGTGACGACTCCGGGGTCTATCCATGAGGGTGGCGAGCTGGGTTACGTGCTGGTGCACGCGTTTGGTGCGGTCATGGACAACCCGGAGCTGCTGGCGGTGGCTGTGGTTGGCGACGGCGAGGCCGAAACCGGGGCGCTGGAGGGCTCCTGGAAGGGCATCTCCTTCCTCAATGCGGCCCGCGACGGAGCAGTGTTGCCGGTGCTGCATCTGAACGGGGCGAAGATCGCCGGGCCGACCGTGTTGGGGCGCAAGGATCCCGCCGAGGTGCGCAAGCTGCTGGAGGGGCACGGCTACCAGGTTGTCGAGGTCGAGGGCTCGGACCTGCCCGGCATGCATTATCGTTTCGCCGCCGCGCTGGCGCGGGCCTGGGCCGAAATTAGGGCCATTCAGCAGGCCGCCCGCAGCGGGAAAGGCGACAGCGCAAGGCCGCGTTGGCCATTGATTGTCCTGCGTACGCCGAAGGGGTGGACCGGGCCGCACACCGTCGACGGGATAACGGTCGAGGGCACCTGGCGGGCGCATCAGGTGCCGCTGTCCGGGGTGCGCGAGAACGCCGACCATCTGGCGATGCTGGAGAAGTGGCTGCGCTCTTACCGTCCCGAGGAGCTGTTCGATTCCACCGGGGCGCCTACGGCGCTGGTGACCGAGGCCAACCCGCGGGGCGAATTGCGCATGAGCGCGAGCCCACATGCCAACGGGGGCTTGCTCACCAAGGACCTCGACCTGCCCGACTTCCGCGGCTACGCGGTGCAGGTGGCACAACCGGGATCGACGCGGGCCGAGTCCACCCGCCGTCTCGGCGAGCTGTTGCGCGACATCTATTCGCGCAACCCGGACAACTTCCGGCTGTTCTGCCCAGACGAGACGAACAGCAATCGCCTCGGCGCGGTTTTTGAGGTTTCCGATCGGGCTTTTATGGAACGTGTGGTACCAGAAGATGTGGCGCTGTCCCGAGACGGACGCGTGATGGAGGTGCTTTCCGAGCACAGCTGCCACGGCTGGCTGGAGGGATACACACTCACCGGCCGGCACGGGATGTTCGCCACCTACGAAGCTTTCGCCATGGTGAGCGCCTCGCAGACGGTGCAGCACGGCAAGTGGCTGGTCGAGGGAAGGCATCTGCCCTGGCGTGCCGACGTGCCGAGCCTCAACATCCTGCTGACGTCGACGGCGTGGCGCAACGACCACAACGGTTTCTCGCATCAGGGCCCAGGGCTGATCCAGACCGTGCTCACCCAGCGCGGCGGTGTCTCCCGTATCTACCTGCCGCCGGACGCCAACTGCTTGCTTTCGGTGGCCGACCACTGTTTCAGGTCGCGGTCGTACCTCAATCTGATTGTCATCGACAAACAACCGCAGCTGCAGTGGCTCACCATCGATCAGGCCGTGGAGCATTGCGCGCGTGGCGCTGGCATCTGGCGCTGGGCCGGAACGGATGAGGGCGGCGGCGACCCTGACGTCGTGCTGGCCTGCGCCGGTGACATTGTCACCATGGAAACCGTTGCGGCGGCTCAGATTCTGGCCGAGCGGCTGCCCGGTCTGCGGGTGCGGGTGGTCAACGTCGTGGACCTGATGACGCTTTCCCGGCCCAAGGACCATCCGCATGGCATGTCCAGTGAACAATTCCGGGAGCTGTTCACCGACACGGTCGATGTCGTCTTCGCCTTCCACGGGTACCCGGGGGCGATCCATCAGCTGGTGCACGGACGTCCCGACGCCGACCGTTTCCACGTGCGGGGCTTCATCGAGGAGGGGACGACCACGACACCGTTCGACATGACGGTGCGCAACCGAGCGTCGCGTTACCACCTGGTCATGGATGCCATCAACAACACCCGCCGAACCATCGGTGGCGCCGCGGAAGTCCAGCGGTGGTGCCAGGCCCAGCTGGATCGGCACGCGGCCTATGTGGTGGAGCACTTGCAGGACATGCCGGAGGTGCTCGACTGGTCGCTGAAAGGCGAAAGCTAGCTGCGCGGTGGTGGTATCCGGGCGGCGATCTGCTCCTTGGCATGGGGACATTGATCAAACGCGGGTGACATCGGCTTCGCCGTAGCGACGTTGGCCGATCCCGTCGCGGCTCGGCTCCAGCAGGCCCATGCTCTCCCAATGCCGCAGCACATGGGTGGGCAGGCCGAACTGCTGCGCCAGCTCGCCTATCGTCGAGACGCCGGTTGACTTCATGTGCACATTAAGCTGCACGGTGGGTGCCATGAGCAAACCCAACTTTTCGCTGACCCGGGTCGCCAACTCCTGTGTCCTGCTTGAGCTGCACGGCCAGGCTGTGCTGACCGATCCGTGGTTCACGCAACGCTGGTACCTGCGCCGGGGCGAGCCGCTCGGCCTGCCGATCGATCAGCTGCCGCCGCTTACCGCCATCATCGCGACCAGCTCGGCACCCAACCACTGGGACCTGCGGGCGCTGGCCCAAATCCAGCATCGGGCCACGCCGGTCTACGTCAGCGGGCAGCGAATGGCCCGCCAGGCGCGAGGACTCGGGTACTCAAACGTGCGCGTCCTGGCCTGGCACGAGCGCTGCGCGCTGACCCCGACGCTGTCGCTGGAGGCGGTTCCCGCGGGACGTACCCTGCTCGGGCGCAACAACGCCTACGTGCTGACCAGCGAGCACACCCGGGTCTTCTTCGGTGGCGAAATCGAGGACGTGACCCTGCTGCACCGGTATAGGGCCGAAAGCGCACCGGTGGACGTGGCTTTCCTGCCCACCAACGGATTACGGCCGATAATCGGGCCGCCCCTGGTGATGGGACCGGCGCAGGCGGTGGCGGGCGCGGTCGCCCTGGGCGCGCGGACGCTGGTGGCGGTGCACGACGCCCACGCCAGATGTGCTGTCGCTGGTGTTCCGGCGCCACGGGTCCGCTGCCGACGCCGCCGCCATGGCGCCGCCCGGGCTTGACGTGGTGTGCCTGCCGCCCGGCCAGCGCTGGGATTTCCAGCGATGACCGGATGGGCTGTTATTGCTTCTGCGGCACGGTATGTCCGGTGCCGTCGACGACGAGCCGTTGCGCGAGCGGGTCGGTGAGGGTGACCTCCAGCTGATGGACGACACCCAGATCTGTTCCCGTTCCGCCGGCTCGCTTCACCCGCACGTCGACGGTGACCTGCTTGGCGTCCTCCGTCGTCGTCGTGCCCTCGATGCTGTCGCGCTCGCCGATAACCACCGACACGGTGAGGTGTTTGTCGTCCGCGCCGCGGCGATAGCTATCCACTTGCACCGTCGTGGCCGCCGCCGACGAACAGCCGGCGCTGATGGCCAAGACCATCAGCGCGGCGGCCAGTTTACTCATCATCCAAGCCTCAGCCCTCCGGGGAAATAGAACCAAGCCACCCTGATGTCGGTGAAGTATTCGTAGCAAGGGTCGAAGGCGCCGCCCCAGCTGTCGCCACCGCCGCCCGCGGTGCCGCTGTGGATTCCCTTGGCCGCGATGCCTCCGTCGCCGCGGACAGTGTAGACCGGGGAGCCGGAGTCGCCCGGGATATTGCATTGACCCTCTTTGACGCCTGCAATCATGTTGCGCGCCCAGACATTCGGGCCGTCCTTGTCGTACTTGATATTGGCGTTGTAGCCGTTGACCGACCAGCCGCACAGCTCACCGGTTCTGTACCCGCCGGTGCAGTACTGGTCTCCGTATGCGGGCGAGCGGCTCCACATCTCCTTGACCGTGCCGCTGCTCGTCGAGCCGGCCGGGCCACGATAGATGCTGTAGCCGCTGGTCTTGCCCGAGGTGACCTCCACCAGTGACACATCTCCGCGGTAGCCGGTCTCTCCGGGGAACAGGGTGGTTCCCGTTGTCGCGGACCAGTTTTCCCGCGTCGTGGCGGTCACGGTGCCGACGTAGGCGATCGGGGTGTGCACGTTGCCGCCGTCCCTGACGCAATGCCCAGCAGTGATCATGTAGCTGGTCGAGCCCGACACCCAGGGGAAGCCGGAGGTACAGGTGCCGACGGGGGTGCTGATCTGTGCCCCGCCCCAGAACGGCCAGTCGTCAGCGTCGCGCCCGAAGTCTGTGCCGGCGCGTGGCCGCTGGGTCTGAACTCTTACCCCGATCGCTTCGGTGCCAAAGCGTTTCGCCAGCGCCGCCATCAGATTGTCACTGAGCCGGTCGACGGTGATGGTGATCCGGTTGTGTTCCCCGTCCGGCTCGGCCATGAAGATGGCCTCCGCGTCTGGCACCCTAAGATCTTGCAGGGTGGTGACTTCCTCCTTGATCTGCTCCAGCTGACCGAGGGAACGGCTGACCTGCCGCACCTTTGCCGGCGCGGCGGTCGCGAGCTGGCGGGCCATGCTCGATCCGGCCGAGCCGGTAACCGCCACGCTGACCGAGCCGGTCTTCGGGTCCAGCCACGGGTATCCGAACTCCTGCGGGTGCTCCAGCGCGAGCTGGTACGCCGCGGAGAACGCCTCAGCCGCGGCCTCCGCGGGCCGGGCCGGATGCAGGTCGGCCGGACCGACAAGGGCGATGCCGCTCTGGTGGCGGGGTTCCTCGGCGGCGGCGTAACCCGTTGCGCCCGTGGCGATCCAACCGGCGGCCACGAGCGTGGTGGTCGCGGTCGCCAGGCTGATCCAGCGATATTTAAACATAGCGATTCCCCATGGGTCGGCACTGTACGCCGACGGCGGGTGCTAAACCGACCTCTATCGTTAGAGGTTGACGAAGCTATTCGCTCAGTGAATACTTGGGCGGTGTCCACCGCCTTCGTCTTGCTCGGACTGCTGGCCCGCGGGCCGCGCCACGGTTACGAGCTGAAGCGGGAGCACGATAACCGGCTGCCGCGCGCCCGGCCGCTGGCGTTCGGGCAGGTCTACGCCACCATCGGCCGGCTGATCCGGGACGGGCTGATCGATGAGGCCGGGCAGGACAAGGGCGCGGGTCCGGAGCGGATGTCCTATGTGCTCACCGAGCAAGGGCGCGAGAAGCTGGCCGGCTGGCTGGCGGCGGTCGAGGAGCCGGCGCCGCATGTGCAGAGCACCGTGCTGACCAAGGTGATCGTCGCCCTGTTCGGCTCCGACGACGCCGTGGCGGCGCGCGCCTACCTTTCCGCGCAACGCCGTGCCCACGTGAACCGGATGCGTGAGCTGACCAAGGAGCGCAGCGATCCACAGGCGTCCATCGCCGACGTGGCCGCCGCCGACTATGCCATTCAGCATCTCGACGCCGATGTGCGCTGGATGCAGACCACGCTTGACCGTGTCGATGCGCTGCACCGCGAGGTGGCGCGTTCATAAGGGGGAGGAATGCGATGAACGATCCTGTGCTGCAGGCAGAGGGGCTGGTGCGGTCCTACGGCAAGACTCAGGCGCTGCGCGGTCTATCGGTGACGATCGCCTCGGGGGAGATCGTCGCGGTGAGCGGCCCCAGCGGCTGTGGCAAGTCGACGCTGCTGCACTGCCTGGCCGGCATCATCGTGCCCGACTCCGGCGCGGTGCGCTATCGCGGCCAGCCGCTCGGCGAGATGAGCGAGAAACAACGATCGCGGTTGCGCCGCACCTCTTTCGGCGTGCTGTTCCAATTCGGACAGCTTGTCGCCGAGCTCCCGGCGGTGGACAACGTCGGTCTTCCATTGCTTCTTGGGGGGTACCAGAAAAGGATCGCTGATTCCAAATCCCTGGAATGGCTGCAGCGATTGGGTGTGGCCGAGGTAGCCTCGGCGCTGCCTTCCGAGATGTCCGGCGGTCAGGCGCAGCGGGTGGCCCTGGCCAGGGCGATGGTGACCGAGCCGGAGGTGCTGTTCGCCGACGAGCCGACCGGAGCGCTGGACAGCCTGGCCGGTGAGCAGGTGCTGGAGGTCCTGACCTCCCATGCGCGGCAACGGAATATGACCGTCGTTCTGGTGACCCACGACGCGAAGGTGGCCGCCTACGCCGACCGTGAGGTGCTGCTGCGCGACGGCGCTCAGCTGGCGGCCGAGGTGCCGGCATGAGCGTGTCCACATTGGTCAAACTGGCCTGGGCAGGCCGTCACGCCGATCGGTTCCGGCTCGTGTTCACGGCGCTGGGTGCCGCGCTGGGCACGGTCGCGATGCTCGCCGCCGCAACGGTTTACTGGCTTCCGGCTACTGAGATCATCACCCCGTTGCCCGGTGGCTACACGATCGAGATGCACCACCGCTATACCAGCGGGCTGCTCAACGACACCGCTGCCCGGCCCTGGTTCGCGGCCTTCCTCCTGGTGCTGGCTCTGCCGGCGCTGGTGTTCGCGGCGCAGAGCGCCCGCCTGGGTGCTCCGGCGCGCGACCGCCGCCTGATGGCGATCCGGCTGGCCGGAGCCACCCCGGGTCAGCTGCGCCTGATCGCCGTCGCGGAGACCGCGGTGGCCTGCGTTCTTGGCGCGCTGGTTGGCATCGGCGCCTACTTCGCGCTCCGCCAGCTGGCACCGGGGCCGGTGCTGTTCAACCCGGATGCCGACCCGTACGACTTCCCCGGCTGGCGGCCGGGCAACGGCCTTGTGCTGCGGTTGCCGCTGCCCTCCGACGCTTTGCCACCGGTGTGGGTCTTTCCGGCGGTGGCCGTGTGCATCCCGGTCCTCGCGGCTGCGCTCACGACAATAGCGTTGCGGCGCTTGACCATCACCCCGCTGGCCGTGACCCGCCTGCCACGGGTGCGCGGGCTGCGCTGGTGGCCGCTTGCCGCCATCGCGGCCGGCTTCGGCCTGCTCGCCTTGCACCGGATTCTCGGCCGCGTCGACTTCGGTGACAAAGACGTGACGCTGCCGCTTTCCGCGTGGAGCGCGGTAATCCTGCTTGGCGTGGGCGTTTCCCTGTGCGCGGTCCCGCTCGGGCAGCTGGCCGCGCGGATAGCGTTGCGCCACTTGCGTTCCGCCGCGCCGCAGCTGGCCGCGCGCTGGATCATCGCCGATCCGTGGAACGGCAGCCGAAGCCTGGCGGTGGCGCTGGTTGCCGTCTGCGGTGCGGCTACGGCGATCGAAGGCATCAGCTATGGACGGTCGATCGGGATGACCGGCCGGGCTCTCAACGGTGACGTGCAACGGTTCGGCTTACTGGCGCTGGCTATGACCCTGCTGGTGGCAGTGGCAGGGCTGCTGTTTGCCATCGTGGAAGGGCTGCTCACCCGGCGCCGGGCGCTGGCAAGCCTGGTCGCCGCCGGAGCACCGACCGCAGTTCTGGCACGTGCCGTGCTGTGGCAGGCGCTCCTGCCGACCGTCCCGGCTGTCGCCCTGGCGATCCTCGTCGGGCAGACAGCCATCGCCACCGCGGAAACGCTGCCCTCGCCGAGCGATCCGATCTGGGCACAGACAGCCCTCGGCGTGGGCGCGATCGCCGGCATTGCCGCAGCCGCCTCGCTGAGCCTGATCGTGCTCCGGTCCACCGTGAAGGTCACCGAACTGCGCCTGGAATAGGACTTGGCTTCAGGTTGAGCGCGTGGATTTTCTCCTCCACGCTGCGCGCCTCGGCCAGCTGCAGCTCGCCGTAGACGGTCAAGGCCTCCTGCCATGCGTCGTGGGCGGCTTGGTCGTCGCCGATGGCGTGGTGGGTGTCGCCGAGGCGGGCCTGGGTGTCAGCCAGATCGTGGCGGTCTCCGAGCTGGCGCTGCAGCGCGATGGCTCGCTGATAGCAGTCGATGGCCTGGGCGTGCTGGCCGAGGTGATGGTGAACGTAGCCCAGGCTGTCCAGCGTGTAGGCGATGCCAACCCGGTCACCCAGCTCTTCGAGCAGGAGGAGGGCCTGCCGGCAGCAGTGCAGGGCTTGGCCGTATTGGCCGAGTTCGGCGTGGTACCAGCCGACGCCGTTCAGCTCATTGGCCACCCCCGGCCGGTGGTCGGCGGCGCGGAACAGGGCCAGGCCGCGCTGAGCCTGGCGTAGCGCCTCTTCCGGGTTGCCTTGGCGCCAAAGGAGATAGGCAAGGTTGCGGCGAGCGTGCGCCTCGCCGATGGGGTCGTCGATCGCGGCGAAGAGGTCGAGAGCTTTTTCGGCGTGCTGGCGGGCCTTCTGGTACTGCTTGACGGCGAGCTGGGCGATGGCCAGGGCCCGGTGGGCCTGCGCCTGGGCTGCCTGATCGCGCAGGCGGCGCGCGGCGCTCAGGGCCGCCTGCCACGTGCCGGCCAGCGTGTGTCGATGGCCGCGCCGGATGAGATAGGTGTCGATGGACCAGGCCAGCTGCCAGGTGTGGCTGTCGAGGCCCGCGTCGGCGGCATACCGCTGGGCGGCAACCAGATTCGGCTCCTCGGCGGTGAACCAGCGCATCGCCTTTTCCCCGTCGGCAAGGTGCTCGACGATGACGTCGGGGGCAGGAGGGTCCAGCGGAAGCCGGCTGGGCTCCCGCTGCGGATTGAGCAAGCGGTCGGCGCGATGGGCGGTGTGCAGGTAGTGGAGCAGAAGCCGTGCTGTCGCCGCGCGGCGGTCCGGCTCGGGATCCCGATGACCGGCCAGCTCGGTGGCGTAGTCGCGGAGCAGATCGTGGATCGCGTACCGGTCCGGGGCGTGCTCGGTGACCAGGTTGGCGTCGGCCAGCTCGGTCAGCAGCCGACGGGTCTGGGTTGGGGGATGGCCGGCCAGGCTGGCCGCCGCGGGCGTGGCGATGTCCGCGCCCGGGTGCAAGGCCAGCAGCCGGAACAACCGCGCCGCGGACGGGCTCAACGCGGTGTACGACCACGAGAAGACCGACCGGATCCCGCCCGATCGGTCCCCGGAGTCCAGAGCGTCGAGCCGGCGGCCGCTGTCGCGCAGTTCTTCGGCGATGGCGGTCAGCGAGAAGCCGGTCTGCTGGGCTCGGGCGGCGGCGATGACCAGTGCCAGCGGCAACCGAGCACAGGCGGCCACAATCGCTTCCACCGCTTCCGGTTCGGCGCTGACCCGGTCGCCGCCTAGGCGCTGGGCCACCAGTTCCCCAGCCTCGGCCGGGGAAAGCAGCTGCAGGCCAAGCGGATGAGCGCCATCTCGTGCCACGAGCGCAGAAAGCTGATTGCGGCTGGTGATCACCACCAGCACGCTGGCGGTTCCTGGCAGCAGCGGGCGCACCTGTTTGGCGTCGCGGGCGTCGTCGAGCACGATGAGCATCCGCCTTCCCGCCAGCTGACTGCGGTAGCGGCCGATCTGGGCGTCGAGGCTGGCGGGTGCGCTCTCGGCCGGCACGCCGAGCCCGTCCAGCAGGATCGGCAAGGCCTCGTCGGGCGTCATGGCCCGGGCGCTGGGATCGAAGCCGCGCAGGTTGATGCACAGCTGCCCATCCGGGAACCGGTCGGCCACCCGATGCGCCCAATGCAGGGCCAACGCTGTCTTGCCGACTCCGGCGGACCCGGACAACACGATGACCCCTCCCGCCGGGTTTTCAGCGCCGTCGAGCAGGCGATCCAGCCGGTCCAATTCGCGGCGACGGCCGGCGAAGCCCGCTATGTCGCGCGCCAATTGCGCTGGGACAGTGGGCGCGACCGCCTCGGCCGGGCGGACGGCTGACGCGCAGAACCGCTCCCGTTCCTGCCCTTCCAAGCCGAGCGCTTCGGCCAGCCGGCGCACCGTGGCGGGCCGGGGTGAACCCCGCCCGGCTTCGAGGCTGCGGACGGTCTTGGGATCGATGCCGGCCTTGCCCGCCAAATCCTCCTGGGTCAGGCCAAGCCGGTGCCGGTGTCCCCTTACCTGCTCACCGAAAGCACGCCCAGCCACGCCATGCAGCGTCGTGAATGCACAGCCGCCTGTCAACCCGGCAGCGCGCAGCAACCAGCCAGCCTGGGCCAACGCTGGCCAGGCTCGCCGAAAGTCAGCCGACCGCCCCCGTCAGCCGGCCGGACACCACCCGCCTTACGGTGCCTTACCTCCTGCGATGGGAACCAGGGCGCTCACCGGTAGTTCACCGGTAATTGGCGCCGAGGCGTCAGTGTTGCCCCCCACTGTCCTCTGTGGACAATGTCGGCTACACCGCGGCGGCGGTCGGCCACCGAGGGTGATTGTGGCGCCACGTCTTCGGCGCGGTAGCCGACGGTGATGCCACCGATGGGCACGTACTCATCCGGAATGCCGAACTCGGCCCGGAACGCGTTCGTGTGCGCGGGTACCTCGACCTGCGCGTCGAAGTCCTCGCCCGACCTGGGCATGATGCCGAAGAAACACGCGCCGAGCCCCTCGTCCACGGCCGTGAGCAGCATCATCAACGCCGCCATGCCGGTATCGATGTACCAGTAAGGCACCGGCCAGCGCGCCTCCGCCCGATCCTGCCAGCCCTTGTCCGGCTCGGCGTACCGCTGCAGATAGGTGGCCTTGTGCGCCAGCGGAACCACCACGAGCGGCGCGTCCTGCATGGTCGGGGTCTGCGCCACCCGGGTCGGGACAAAGGGCCAGAACCTGGCCCGGTCGGCGGGATCGGTCAGCGCGAGAAACGCCCAGCCCTGCGAAAATCCAGCCGACGGCGCACGTAACGCGCTGGCCAGCACCCTTTCCACGACCTCGGGGGCAACCGGACGATCGGAGTAGTGGCGCACCATCCGGCGACGGCGGATCACCTCGGCATATTCCATATGCCGGATTGTGCCACCATGCCGGTGCTGGTCAGCAGCGAGCCAAGAAGTCGAGCACGCGTTCGGTGACGAGGGCGGCCGCGGCGGGGTCGTAGCTGGGCAGTGAGCTGTCGGTGAACAGGTGCCGATCACCGGGGTAGACGAACAGCTCGGCGCTGTCGGTCTCCTTGACCAGGGCGCGGGCGGCGTCGAGGTCACCCTCCTTGGCGAAGAACGGGTCGGCGTCCATGCCGTGTACCTGGACCGGCACCCCGGCCGGCCAGGCCCCGCCGAACTCGGAGGGCGGTATGCAGGCCTCGAGCAGCACCGCGCCCCGAGCCCCGGCCCGGGTCTGGGCCAGCAGCTGCGCGGGCATCACGCCCAGCGAGACGCCGATGTAGACCAGCTCGGCGGGCAGGGAATCGGCGGCCCGCACGCCCCGCTGCTGAACCTCGCCGAAGCCGACCTCGCGGGCGTAGCCGATGCCATCGTCGAGGGTGGAGAAGGTATTGCCGTCGTACATGTCCGGCGTGTGCACGGTGTGTCCGGCCTCGCGCAGCCGGTCGGCGAAGGCAACCATGCCCTCGGTCAGGCCCTGGGCGTGGTGCAGCAGTAGAACTTCAGTCATGCGAACACCATAGAACCCAATGCGGACGTTGTGCTTCCGGAACCGCCAAGCACGGCTGATTGGTAGGGCTGGCCCTACGCCGACTTGGGGGGCGCGCGGCAATGTGCCGGCCGTGGCAATCGGCCATCGTTGATACTCATGATTGCTTTGCAGCGCTGGCATCGCCCGCTGATGCTGGTTTCCGGATTCATGGCGGTGCTCACGGTGGTATCGGTGACCGGGCTCATCGTCGACGATCGCGTCCTGCTCGGGGTGCCGATCTGGCTGAAGCCGTTCAAGTTCGCGGTGTCCTTCGGGATCTATTCGGTGACGCTGGCGTGGATGCTGTCGTTGCCGCACAAGGGTCAGCGCTGGACCTGGTGGCTCGGCACGGTCTTCGCCGTCATGGGCGGCCTGATGGATGTCAGCATCGTGTTCGTGCAGGCCGCGCGCGGCACCTTCAGCCACTTCAACTCGTCGACGGAAACGTTCGACAACACCATCTCCGTGATGTTCGGCATTGGCGTACAAGGAATAATGCTGACCAACATCGCCATCGCGGCCATCCTCGGCTTTCAGCACCTGCGCGACCGCGCGGTCAGCCGAGCCATTCACGCGGGCCTGTTCCTGGCGCTCGCCGGGATGGGGGTCGGGGTGCTGATGGTGTTCGTCACCGATGGCCAGCTGGCCGTCGACGCCACCGGCCGCGAGATTGAGCTGCTGGGCGGGCACAGCATGGCGGTGCGCGACGGAGGCCCGGGGATGCCGCTGACCAATTGGAGCACCATCGGCGGCGACCTGCGCGCGCCGCATTTCCTTGGCCTGCATGGCTTGCAGGCGATGTTGCTGGCCGCCATGGGCGTGGGATTGCTCGCCCGCCGGTACGGCGCGTTGCGCGACGAGGGTGTGCGGGTGTCCCTGGTGACCGTGTTCGGTTGCGGCTACACGGGTTTGGTTCTGCTCGCGACGTGGCAGGCGCTGCGCGGGCAGCCGGTCATCCATCCGGATGCGATCACCCTGGCTGGTCTCGGTACCCTCATCGTGGCAATGGTTTTGGGTCTTTGGGCGGTGCTGGCGCAGGGTCGGCGCCGCCTTGCCTCGCAGCGGGTCTAGCGGAAAGCGTCAGCAGGTGGCCTTCTGGAAAGGTGGCGCCTGCGGCGGAGCGCTGTCGGGCGTCATGTAGGCGGCGATGTCACGGAAGACAGGGTCGCCTGCGTTCGGGTAGTTGCCCTGGCAGTCGAAGGCGCCCGGCAGGAAGGTCACCGCGACCGAGATGCCGACCTGCGCCGAGGGCAGGTAACCCTCGATCGCGGCATAGCCGCCGAGCAGCGGGTTCTGCAAGATCCAGTCGCCGGTGCGGACCACACCGAGACCGTAGTTGTAAATCTCGGTCTGGGTGAAGCAGGAGGGCGCGCAGTTGTCCTGCTTGTGGCCAAAGCCCAGCAGGTTCGGGTCGGTCATGGCGTGGAAGCTCTCGGGTGTGAGGAGCTTGCCGGTGCCCACGGCGATGGCCGTGGCGGCCAGGTCGTCGATGGTGGTGGTCTGGTTGGCGCCGACCGGCGTCCCCCAGTCGGAGTTCCAGAACGTCGACTCCTCATAGAACGGGGTGCTGGGCGGGATGCCCAGCGCCTGCCGGCGTTCCGAGTCGAAAGCGTGCAGCACCGGATCGGCGATGCTGCCGGTCTGCGAGGCGGTGGTGTGGGTCAGGAACATCGGGCCGAGCACCTTCTCCTGCAGCAGCACGTCCAGGGGCTGGCCGCCGATCTGGGAGAGGATCTGGCCGAGAATCATGAAGTTGGTGTGTGAATAGCTCCAGTTGGTCCCGGGCGGGAACTGTTGCGGGCGTGAGAAAGCGTACTTGAGGCGTTCTTCGTAACCCCATGACTGGAACGGATTCTGTACGTAAGCGTCACCCCACTTCGGATCGGTCTCGAAGTCGGGGTACCCGGTGGTCTGGTTGGCCAGCATCTTCAACGTCACCGCTTTGGCCTCCGGCAACTCCGGCTGCCAGCGGTCGATGGTGTCGTCCAGCTTCGCCTTGCCCTCCTCGACGAAGAGCATGAGCAAGGTGCCCAGATAGGCGAAAACGACTGCGCCGTTGCGGAATCGCATCTCGGTCGTGGCCGGTACGCCGTCCAGCGACTCACCGAAGGCTTGGCTCGTCACCACGTCAGCGCCCTTGGTCACCTTGACGATGACGCCCCGCAGCGAGTAGGTCTTCATCGCCTCGCGGACGATTTTGGCGATTTCTTCGGCCTGCGGAGTTTCCGCCGCGACCGCAGTTGCTCGCGGCACCGCACAGGCCGAAGCGATCGCCAGCGACATCGACAGCGCGACAACCCCCAAAAAACGGCTTGCCATCTCGGTCTCCGTTCCGGGCTGGCGGCCCAGCCTAATGAGATGCTATGGGGGACATAGCGAATCGATAGGCGTTTTACGCGTTTTGATGTGATGCGATGCGGGCATGATGAGAACCATGATTGAACCGATCGCCACCCACAACCTCGACCGTTACGGAAACGCGGAGCTGCCGTGGAGCCGCCCGCACGGCATCCTGGCCGACGAGAAGACCGCCGCGCAGGACCTGACCTACTTCATCGCGACCGTGCGGCCCGACGGACGATCACATTCCGCGGGCGTGGGGGCGGTGTGGGTGGACGATGCGCTGTACTTCGTCAGCGGGCCGGACACGCTCAAGTCGCGCAACCTGGCGCACAACCCCGCCTGCAGCGTCGCGGTACGCCTGCCTGGCCTCGATCTGGTGCTGGAGGGCGACGCCCACCGGGTCACCGATCCGTCCACTTTGGAGCGGGTGGCAGCCGTCTACCGCACCAGCGGCTGGCCGGCGTCGGTGGAAGGGGACGCGTTCACGGCGGCCTACAACGCCCCCAGCGCGGGCCCCCCGCCCTGGCACCTTTACCGCCTCACCCTGCACACCGCGGTCGGCGTGGCCGGGGCCGAGCCGCACGGCGCGAGCCGCTGGGACTTCGCGCACTGAACTTTGCCCGCCCGTGAACCTGCCGCGCCCCGGCGGGGACTATCAACATGTGGAACAGGTCAGGCGCGACGCGCTGCTGGTGGTCCAGGCACAGCTCGGCGACCGGCGGTCGCTGGCCGAGCTGGTGGGGCACTGGCACGACCCCATCTGGCGTTATGTGCGGCGCATGCTGGGCTCTCCCAGCCTGGCCGACGATGTTAGCCAAGAGGTGTGGGCGGCCGCGCTGAAAGCGCTGCCCCGCCTGCAGCAGCCGGACCGGTTCGCGCCATGGCTGTTCACCATCGCGAGGCGATCGGTGCTGGACCGGCTCAAGGAAAGTTACCGCCCCGAGGAGGCAGCCGAACCCGAGGCGGCCGTTGGCGATCATGCGGCGGCCGTGCTCGATCGCGCGCAGCTGGCCGAGGGCCTGGCCGGGCTGCCCGCCCGGGAACGCGAGGTGCTGATCCTTTTCTATCTTCAGGACCTGACGCTCGAAGATTGCGCCCGGGTTCTTGACGTTCCGCCGGGCACGGTCAAGTCCCGGCTGTTTCGCGCTCGCCAGTTGCTGCGCGACATTCTCGTCGACAAGGGGTACCCGTCATGACCGAACATCCCAGGCACACCCCGGAGCAGGTCCTGCGTGGGCTGTCGTTGCCGCGCCGGGCCGGGTACGCGGTGGCAGGCCTGGCCGGGCTGGCCGGCGCGGCGATGCTGACGGCGCTGTGGGCGACCGAGCCCGCCGCGCTGCCGGCCCGGACCCGGCTCGCCTTCGCCGCTCTGATCGCGATCGGGCTGGCCTGGGCGGCGTTCGCCGCCTGGGCGCTGGCCCGCCGACCGCTTTTCGCCGTCGACCGGCTCGTCGCCGCCGCGCTCGCGGTCGGCTTCAGCACGCTGAGCACGGCCGGCACGGTCGCGGTGGCGCTGGCCCGTGGCAGCACCGCTGATGTGCTGGTGGCCGCCGGGGTCGGGCTGACCCTCATCGTCATCTCGACCGTCATGCTGGCCCGCGCCCGTACCTATCGTGCGGTGCTTCTCGCCCGCAGACGTGAACTGGGTGGTCGCGAAATGCTGCCCATCGGGCCGCTGGCGCTGGCGATGCGCCACCGCGGCGGGGGCAGGATCGCCATCGCCGCTCTGATCGTGGGCGCGGCTCTGGTGGCCGGTCTCGTGCTGTTGTTGCGCTGAGAGGCCGGCTCAGCCGAGCACGCGAGTGAGATAGTCGTTGCCGAAAAGGCCTTGCGGGTCGAGTTTGGTGCGCACCGCAAGGAAATCGTCGAAGCGCGGGTAAAGCTTGCGCAGGCGTTCGGCGTTCAAATGGTGAATCTTGCCCCAATGCGGGCGGCCTTCGTAGGCGCGGAAGATGTCCTCCACCCCGCGGAAGTATTCGTTGTAGCTCTCCTTGTAGTAGCGGTGCACCGCGATGTACCCGGTCTCGCGGCCATATGCCGTGGACAGCCACAGGTCGTCCGGGGCGGCGGCCCGCACCTCCAGCGGGAAGGAGATGCGCCATCCGTTCGCGGCGATCAGCCGCTCGATGTCACGCACCGCGCTGGTGACCGCCTCACGCGGCAACGCGTATTCCATCTCGCGGAAGCGCACCCGCCGCTGGGTGGTGAACACCTTGGTGGAATCGTCGGTGAACTCGCGATCGCCGGTGAGTTTGGAAGCGGTGCGGTTGAGAAACGGGATCGCGGCCGGCATGGCCTTGCCGACGTTGCATACGCCCGCGAACACCGTGTTGGCCATGAGCGAGTCGTCGAACCAGCGTTTCGCCTTTCCCAGTGGCCGGCGCGGGGCCTGGGCGGGCAGCCGGGTATTCGTCTTGGTCAACGCGGTCCTGGTGTGCGGGAACCACCAGAACTCGTAGTGGTCGGTGGTCAGGCATCTGTCCAGATAGGACTCGAGCACCGCCTCGAACGGCTCCGGCCGCTCCACCGCGTGCAGCCGGAAGGCGGGGACACAGCTCAGGGTCACGTCGGTTATCACGCCGAGCGCGCCGAGCCCGAGCCGTGCCGCCGGGAAAAGCTCGTCATCGGCGGTCAGCTGCAGGATCGAGCCGTCCGCGGTGACCAGGGTCAGGGCCGCGATCTGGGCGGCGAGACCCCGGAAGGCCGCGCCCGTGCCGTGGGTGCCGGTGGAGGTCGCGCCGGCGATGGTCTGCGCGTCGATGTCGCCCAGGTTCTCCATGGCCAGCCCGAGCGGGGCGAGCAGCCGGGGCAGTTGGTGCAGATGGGTTCCGGCCCCGATCGTGACCTGATTTCCTTGCACGTCAAGCACTCCGGACAGGCCGGACAGGTCGAGCTGAACGCCGGGGGCAACCGCTATGCCGGTGAAGGAGTGCCCGGCGCCGACCGCCTTGACCCGCAGCCCGTCGCGTCGCGCGGCGGCCAGGACGGCGGCGACTTCGGCCGCAGACCGTGGCCGCTGCACCCGTACCGGGGTGACATTCTCGCTGCGCGCCCAGTTGTGCCATTGCCGTGTCATAGAAAAGCCTTTCCTTCACCCCGATAGGTGGGTACCGAGGAAACCACCGCGTCGCCGTCCACCACGTGCAGCTCGTTGGTGTGCTCGCTCAGCTCCCCGGACTTGGTGTGGCGGGCCCAGACCCGGTCGCCGATGCGCAGCTGCCGCGCGGCCGCGCCCACCACCGGGGTCTGCACCTCGCCCGCCATCTCCCGGGGAACCATCCGCAAACCCTGCGGCCACACGATCTGTGGCAGCCGATCCGCCCCGGGCGGGCCCGACGCGATCCACCCGCCGCCGAGCAGCGTCACCCTGTCCGGCGCGGGCCTGCGCACGACCGGCAGCGCGAAGGCCGCGGCCGGAGCGGGCTTGAAGTGCCGGTAGTTGTCGAACAGATGCGGCCCGAAAAGCCCTGAGCCCGCGGCGATTTCGGTCACGGATCGGTCGGCTGCCGTGACTTCGATGCTGCCGGTGCCGCCGCCGTTGACGAACTCCAGCTCGGCCAGCTCGGCGACGGCCTTGACCGCCAATGCCCGCCGCTCACGCAGCTCGGCCATTGACGCCTGCTGGATCCTGCGCACCAGCATGCCGCGCAACGGTTTGCCGGCCGGCGCGTTGCCGAGCCCGGCCACCTGGGCCTCGTAACCCATGACTCCGACCAGCCGGAAGCCCGGCCTGCCCACGATGGTGCGAGCCAGATTCCTTGCCTGCTGAGGGGTGTGCACGGGCGAGCGCCACACCCCGATGTGGCCGAGCGGACGCGAGGCCCACGACGAGTCGAGCTCGATGCAGACCCGGATCGGTTCGCGTTCGTGCGGGGAGACCGCGGCGTCGATCAGGTCGAGCTGCCCGGGGGAGTCCACCATCACGGTGACCCGCTTCGCGAGCTGTTCCGAGGTGGCCAGCTTCCGATACGCCGATCGGTCGGTGCTCGGATAGCCGACCACCACATCGTCGAGCGTCTCGGCCAGCCACAGGGCTTCAGCGAGGGTATAGGCGAGCACGCCGCGATATCCGGGCACGGCCAGCGCCGCCTCGATCACGGCCCGGCACCGCACCGACTTGGTGGCTATCCGGATCGGTTTGCCACCGGCCCGGCGTACCATGTCGAAGGCGTTGTAGGACAAGGCATCCAGGTCCAGGACGGCGAAGACCGGGTCCAGGTGTGAGGTTGCCGAGTCCAATCTGGACCAATAGCCGATCGGGTCGTAGCGCGAGTCGTGCCGGAGTTTCATTCATCTCACCTGTTTGATCGGCAGCACGGCCGCCGCCCCGATGAGCGAGGTGACGCCCGCGACCACGTAAAGCGAACCGAAGCCGCCGAGGTAGGCCACGATCATCGCGCCCAGCAGCGGCGCGATCGCCTGCGGCACCGCGGTCGCGATATTCATGATACCCAGGTCCTTGCCGCGGGTGGCCGGGTCCGGCAGCACCTGCGTGGCGAGCGCCTGGTCGACCGAGAGGAAGCAGCCATAGCCCAGGCCGAGCAGGCCCGCGCCGAGCATCGCGACCTGGTAGTGCGGAAAGAATGCGAGCAGCAGGGCGGCGATGCCCTGCAGCGCGGAGGCCAGCCACACGAACGGCTTGCGCCGGCCGGTGCGGTCGGAGAGCTTGCCGAGAAACAGCGAAGCGAGAACGACGAAGAACATGTAGATGAGCGTCAGCTCAAGGATCGACGCCTCGGCGTCGCGCACCTTGAGGTGATCCTCGAGGAAGTAGAAAAGCAGGGTGGTTCCGAAGGCGTTGCCGAGGTTGACCAGTACCCGGCTGAGCAATGTCCAGCCAAAGTCGGGATACTGCCGCGGGCTGATCCAGAATCCCGTGTGCGGGTGCACCTGCGAAACCGGCTGGTCGGGCATCCAGATGACGAACGGCACCACCAGCACTACCAACAAAATAGCCATCAGCTGGTACCCGGCCAGTTGCCCCAAAGCCAAAGCGGTGACCAGAAGGATGCCCAGAATCGTGCCCACCGCTTGGGGAGCCGAGATCCATCCGGAGACGAAGCCGCGCTGGTTGACCGGAACCTGGTCGGAGATGGTGGCGGTCAGCGCCGCGGTGAGCACGCAGAAGCCGACAAGCGTGGCGGTCCACCAGACCCCGATCCCCACGATGTCGTGCTGGTATCCCAGCAGGACCAGTGAGCCGGCGAAAAGCGCTGTCCCGCCCGCGATCCACGGCCGCCTTCGGCCGAACCGGCCGGTGGTGCGGTCGGAGAGGGCGCCGGTGAGCGGGTAGGCCACGAGCGCGAACACGCCCGCGATGCCGGAGATGATGCCGAAGGCGATCACCTTGTCCTGCCACGCGGTCGCGTCGAGGCGCGCCTCGACCTGCATCGGCAGCAACAGCTGAACAGGGGTCAGCTGGGCCATCCAGATGCCCAGCCAGGCGGTCGCGAAGAGCGCTATCCATCCGCCGGTGACCCGCCGGGTCGGATCGGCGAAGCCTTTTTCGGCCGGGACTTGTGCAATATCCGTCATAACGGCCCTTCCTGAGCCAATGAAGCCAGCGCTTCCGCGGCGAAGTCGATGACGCCTTCCGCGGCGGCCATGTCGCGGTCCACGAGCCAGCCGAGGGTGAGACCGTCGGTGAGGGTGATGAGGATCCGGGCCATCTGCGGGATGGGCTTTTTCCAGGTGAGGTCGAACTGTTGCGCGACAGCCTCGAGGATGCCGGCCGCGGCGCGGTAATAGCTCTCGTATTGCAGCCGCGCCGACCCGCTCAGCTCAGGGGTGCGCAACGCGTACTGGGTCAGTTCCAGCATCGCCTGCTCGCGCAGCGGATCGCTGGCGACCACGTCGAGAAAAGCCTTGAGGCCATGGCGGATGGTGGTGCGCAGATCGCCCGCGATGCTCAGCGCCTCCGCGGCGGCGAGCGCCTCGTTTTCCACCACGAATCGGATCAGCTCGGCGATCAGCTCATCGCGGGAGCGGAACGCGTAATGAAAGCTCGCCAGCGGCATGTCCGCCTCGGCCACGATGGCTCGCGTGGTGGCGGCGGCCACGCCGTCGCGGGCGATGACGCGCAGCGCGGCCTGCACCAGGCTCGCTCGCCGCTGCGCGGCCGCCATCCGCACCATCTGCGCGTCTCGTCTTCTCGTCCCGACCTGGACACTTGACCCAGTCGGATGTCCAAGATTATGACCAAGCTCACCTAGCAGCCATAATGAGTCCCACCTGGTGAGATCGAGACGCGCAGCGGTGCGGTGATGTTCAGTAGCTGATCTGGAAGGTGGCGTCGGCTCGGTCCACCGCGGGCGAGCCGGCGTTGATGGGGTCGATGCGCAGCACGAAGTTGGCGTGACGCAGATGCCGGTCGGGGAAATTGTGTGAGCGCCAAGAGGTCAGCGAGGCGTCGGCCAGGCCGGGGACCGCGTAGAAGGTGGCGTCCGCGGCGAACAGGGCGGTGCCGTCATTCACGGCGAGGCCCACCACGTAGTTGCTGTGGCGCAGGTACCGGCCGGGGAAGTTGACCGACTCGAACGAGACCCCGGAAGCCGCGGCGAGCCCGGGGCGCAGCCGCCATTGCGAGTCGGGGTAGGGGTCGAACGGGTAGGGGTCGATGCGCCCGGCGTTGTTGGCATGGCGGATGAGACGGTCCGGGAGGTTGAAGGACTTGATCCGGTTCCAGGTGGGCACGCCCCAGCGGGCGAGCAGGTTGGTGCGTTCGGCGGCCGTGATCGGGGCGATGGTGGCGTGCTTGGAGTTCAGCGGCTGCGTGTACTGGGCCTTGGTCAGCAGGCTCCACGAGTCGGCGTTGAGGTTGCCGCTGCGCCAGGTGTAGAACTCGCCGTTGACCGGGCCGTAGGAGTCGCCCCACAGCCACCACTCGTTGCGGTCATAGGCTTTGACGACGATGGGCGCCTCGATGCCGCCGTTGACGACACCCGCGGTGTAGATGCCGCTGTTGAAACTGCCGGGGTTGAGCGTGTTCGATCGCGCGCCGTAGAGCCGGCCGTTGACGAGGTTCTTGTAGTAGAGGTAATTCGTGCCGCCGCCCAGGTGCATCGTCGCGTCCAGCACGTTGAAACCCGGGTCGAAGAAGACCTGGGCGGCGCTGACCGTGACGAAATCGGTGGTGTAGTTGACCATCGTCACATCGCGGGTGCCGTTGAACGCGGAGTAGATGATGGCGTACTGGCCACGGGCCGCGTCCCAGAACGCCTCGGGCGCCCAGGTGTGGGTGTTCATCGTGTGCATCCGCACCCGCCGGTAGCCGGTGAAGCTGCGCAGGTCCACCGAATCCCACACGTGGATGAATTGGTTCGGCTGGGTGAAGTCGGTCCCGGCGAGGTCGGTGGCCACCACCACGAACTGGTCGTTCTGCTTGCGCAGAATGAACGGGTCGCGCAGCCCGCCGGTGCCCGCGGTGGGGGTGACGACAGGGTTGTTCTGGTTGAGCGGGACCCAGTTGAGGGCATCGGTGCTGACGGCCAGGTGCAGCCCGTAGTTGTTGGCCAAGCGGTTGGGCGATTCGGTGAAGTAGCCCATCACGTAGCCGCCGAACGGTCCGGCCGCGGCGGCGGGCCCCCCGGCGGCGCCGAGGGCGAGCCCACCCAAGGTGCCGGCGGTGCCGGCCGACAGCAGACCGGCGAGCAATTCGCGTCTGGTGGTCATCATCGTCCTTTCCGGACAGGAAGCGGTTTTGGCACCCGCGCCGACGGCAGCCGGGCGCAGCGCCGGCGCGGGTGGGATCGAGGCGAGCACACGGTGAAGCACCGCCACTGCGCGGCGGTCAAGGCTTCCGGCGAAACGGTGCTCAGCGGCGGAGCTATGCGGACGTCGGTGAGCGGAGCCTTCGCCGTTGGTGGCCCGGGGGCGCGGCGAGGCTCATGGCGGGCAGAACGGCGCTTGCTGGGTCGTGCATCGCTCCTCCGGACACTGAGGTGCTATCACAGCCCGGGCGGTGATCCCTGAGACCTGGCATGGGTCTGGGACCGGGCAAGGCAGCCCGATGTTAACGTTCACATTTACTTCTGTGAGTTTTTGTAACACCTCAGGCGTGCTCAAGTCAATGCCCGAGGTGTGAGCGCTAACAGACCTAGTGCGCGGGCAGCAGGCCGGTGGACTCGCGGACCACGAGCCGGCAGGGCTGGCGGATGACGCCACTGGCGGGGGAGCCGTCGAGGGCCGCGAACAGATGGGTGACCGCTGTGCTGCCGAGCCGTTGCAGGTCAAGGTCGACCGTCGTGAGTGGAGGACGGCAGTCGGCGGCCATGTCCTCCCAGTTGTCATAGCCGACGATGGCGATGTCGTCGGGTACCCGCCGCCCGTGTTCCAGCAGGGCCTGGGCGGCCCCGGCCGCGATCTGGTCGTTGCCACAGAAGATGGCGTCGATGTCGCGATGCGCGGTGACAAGCATCCGTGCGGCGTGCCGGCCCCAGCGTTGCGACCACTCGCCGTAAAGGGGTTCTCCGCCGACGAGGCTCAGGCCCGATTCGGCGAGCACGGCGAGCAGCCCGGTGACGCGGTCGCGGGCCGCGCGATAGCTTTGCGGGCCGGTGATGTGGGCGATGCGGCGGCGGCGCAGCCCGACCAGATGCTCGGTGGCCAGCCGTGCCCCGCCCTCGTCGTCGGCGAGCACCGACAGATCGTTGGGATCGGTGGACTGACCATAGACATAGACAACAGGAACCGGGATGTCCCGGCTGATGGAGGGCCGCAGGTCGTTGCTGTCGCCCACGATGATGAACCCGTCGACCTGCCGGGCGAGCAGGGTGCGGATGTAGTGCTGGCGGCGGATCGCATCGCCGCGGGCATCGCACAGCAGCACCGACATCTGCTCGTTGCCGAGCGCGTTCTCCGCGCCGAGCAGGATCGGGAAGGCAAACCGGCCACCGAGCTCATCGGTGAGCAGACCGATGGTGCGGGTGCGGCCGGAGATGAGCCCACGGGCCAGCACGTTGGGCTGGAACGAAAGCTGGTTTGCGGCCTGCAGCACGCGCAGCCGGGTGTCCGGTGCGACCTCGCCACGAGCGTTGAGCGCTTTACTGGCCGTCGCCACTGACACTCCGGCTAGCCGGGCCACGTCGGTTAGAGTCACCGATGTCGATCGTTGCCTGCCCACGGAAAGCCTTTCGACGTTTTCGACAATGTGACGGAGCGTACGCCCGGCTGCACGAAGTAGCCAGAGCACGTGTGCGTTCCGAGATTTAATGTGCCGCACATCTTGCCGAAAAGGTTTTCGGGATTCAGGGTGACTCCAACGCGGAAATGGCCGCGGTTACGAGAAATTGTTGGAGGCGGACATGACGGTGACGGCGCGAACCGCCGACCTCACAGGAGGCCGGCCCGTGGTGCCGTCGCGAGGGGTCCTTCGACCGCTGGGCCTGCACGAGGCTCGGATCACCGGGGGATTCTGGGCGCAGCGGCAGCAGGTCAACAGCGAGGCCACCCTCGAGCACGGCCGGGAGTGGATGGACAAGCTGGGCTGGACTGGCAACTTCACCGCCGAAGCAGGCCAGGGCAGCCTCGATCGCCGGGGGCGGGAGTTCTCCGATTCGGAGATTTACAAACTCCTCGAGGCGATGTCCTGGGAAGCCGGCCGCCACCCAGACCGGGCCCGCGACGACGAGATTGCCGAGCTTGCCGCCATGATCGCTGGTGCTCAGTCGGCCGACGGCTACCTGCACACCGCCTTCGGGGGGCCTGGACAGCGTCCGCGTTACCAGGACCTGGCGTGGGGCCACGAGCTCTACTGCGCCGGGCACTTCCTGCAGGCCGCGGTGGCGCGCAGCCGTACCGGTGGCGACGAGCTGTTGCCGATCGCGATGCGGCTGGCCGACCACCTGTGCCGCGAGTTCGGCGCCGACGGGCGTGACGCGGTGTGCGGCCATCCCGAGATCGAGCCGGCTCTGGTCGAGCTGGGACGGCTGACCGGAGAACAGCGCTACGTGGACCAGGCCGCGTTGTTCGTCGCGCGCCGGGGCCGCAAAACGTTGCCACCGCACGCCTTCGGCTGGTCGTACTTCAGCGACGACATCCCCGTCCGCGAGGCTCACGTCCTGCGCGGGCACGCGGTGCGCGCTTTGTATCTGGCGGCCGGCGCCATCGATGTGGCGGTGGAGACCGGCGACGACGCCCTGCTGGAAACCGTGGCCGCGCAATTCGACCGCACCGTCGCCCGGCGCACCTACCTCACCGGTGGCATGGGTTCGCGCCATATGGACGAGGCCTTCGGCGACGACTTCGTCCTGCCCTCCGACCGGGCCTACTCGGAAACCTGCGCCGGGGTGGCCGCCATCATGGTCGCGTGGCGGCTGATGCTGGCCACCGGGCGGGAGTCCTACGCCGATCTGATTGAGCGCATCCTCTACAACGTGGTGGCCACGGCCATCGGCGATGACGGCAAGTCGTTCTTCTACGCGCACACGCTGCACCAGCGCACCACCACCGATGTGCTGCCCGACGATGTGGAACAGCTCGGCTTCGGCGGCGGCCCGCGCGCACCGTGGTTCGAGGTGTCCTGCTGCCTGGCCAACATCGCCCGGCTGCTGGCTAGCCTGTCCACCTACTTCGCCTCGGTGGACGCGGAAGGTCTGCGCATTCACCATTTCGCCGATGCGGAAATCGACACGACGCTGGCCGATGGCCGCCGGATAGGGGTTCGCACGCGGACTGGGTACCCAGAAAATGGTGATATCGCTGTCGAAGTGACCGCGACCGAGGGTGGCGTGTGGACCCTGGCGTTGCGGGTGCCGGGCTGGGCCGCCGGGGCAAGCGTGGAAGTCAACGGCGTCGCCCAGGAAGCCGGCCGCGATCAGGTGCTGGTGCGCCGCGAATTCGCCGTCGGCGATCGGATTACCGTGCGGCTGCCGATGGCGCCGCGCTTTGTCGAGCCCGACCCGCGGATAGACGCGGTGCGCGGCTGTGTCGCCGTCGAACGCGGCCCGCTGGTGCTGTGCGCCGAGTCAGTAGGCGGCGCGCTCGATCTGGACCGGCTGCGTGTCGACAGCGCCATCGCGCCAACCGAAAGCGACACCGTCGTTGTTGCGGCGCATACCGAACAGCTGGCGGATCGGTCATGGCCTTATGGCGCAAGTAAAGAGAAGGTTCCGGGTCAGCGTCACCCCGTTTCGGTGCCGCTGATCCCTTACCACCGCTGGGCCCGTGGCGGCCCCTCCACGATGCGGGTCTGGCTTCCCGCCGCATGACCCGGGTCTGACGCACCATCCATGGAAGGAGAAATTTTGATATCTAAAGGTTTGAAGGCTCTGGTCGGCGTAAGCGCACTGCTGCTGGCTGCCTCGGTGGCGGCCTGCGGCAACGACGACCCGGGTCCGGCCGGCTCCGGCACCGCCGGTGTTGACGACGGCGCGGCGCTCACGCTGTGGACCCGCGCGGCGACCGAATCGGTCTCCAAAGCCTATGCGGAGGCTTACAACGCTTCGCACAAAAACAAGGTGACGGTCACCTCCTACCCGAACGAGGAGTACCCGGCGAAGCTGGCCTCCGCGGCCGGCGCGAAGGCGCTGCCCGATCTGTTCGGCTCCGACGTGGTCTTCGCGGCGCAGTACGCGTCGCAAGGGCTGTGGGCGGACCTGACCGAGCGCTTCACGGCCAGCGGCCTGAAGGACAAGGTCTCGCCCGGCCACGTCACCGCGGGCACCTGGGAAGGCAAGAACTACGCCGTCCCGCACACCGTCGACATGTCGGTCATGCTCTACAACAAAGACCTCTACAAGCAGGCCGGGCTGGACCCGGAGAAGCCGCCGACCACGATGAAGGAGTTCGCCGACCACGCCCGCGCCATCGACAAGCTGGGCGGGGACGTCAACGGCACCTACTTCGGCGGCAACTGCGGCGGCTGTGTGGAGTTCACCTTCTGGCCGTCGGTGTGGGCCGCGGGTGGCGACGTGCTGGACGCCAAGGGGCAGAACGCAAAGATCAACTCCAAGGAGATGTCCGACGTCTTCGCCCTCTACCGTGCGCTCTATGACGAGGGCGTAGCCGCTCCCGCCTCGAAGGACGAGGCCGGGCCGACCTGGCTCGGCGCGCTGCAGAGTGGCAAGATCGGCATCGCTCCCGGGCCTTCGGTCTGGCTGGGCCTGATCGAGGAGAAGGGCGTCAAGATGGGCGTGGCACCGATCACCGGCTTGAGCGGTGGCGCTTCCACCTTCATCGGCGGCGACTCCATCGGTATCGGCGCCACCAGCACCAAGGCCGCGCAGGCCTGGGACTTCCTCAAGTGGACCATGTCCGACGAGGCGCAGGTCGAGGTCATCGCCAAGAACAAGGGCGTGCCGATTCGCACCGACCTGGCTTCCAACAAGTACTCGTCGGCCGATCCGCGCATCGTCACCATCAACAGCTTGGTGGCCAAGGGCAAGACGCCTTACGCCAAGAACTTCAACGCTTCGTTCAACGACCCGCAGAGCCCGTGGCTGCAGACCGTTCGCGGGGCACTGTTCGGCGACGCCGCCAAGGCGCTGGCCGACGGCAACACCGCAATCACCAAGTCCCTCCAGCAAAGCTGACCCTCCCCAGGGCGGCCGCCTTGGACCAAGGCGGCCGCACCGGACCAAAACCCAACGGAGACTTGATGTCCACGCTCACCCCGCTCGATCCCAGGCCGGTGACCACGCGGGCGCTGGCGGCGAGCAGGCGCGAGCGCCCGCCCGCCCGGCGCGGCGCAGCTCGCAGGCGCGCGATGCTCGGCGCAGCCTACGCCGCCCCCACCGCGGTGATGGTCGGCGTGTTCTTCCTCGCGCCGCTGGTGCTGGTGGGCTGGATGTCGTTGCACCGCTGGCCGCTGCTCGGGCCGCCGACCCTGAACGCACCGGACAACTACAGCCGCATCAGCGACAACGAGCTCGTCCGCTCGGCGGCGTGGTTCACCGCCAAGTACACGGTGCTGATGACGGTCCTGCTTTTCGTAGTGGCGTTCGGGCTGGCGCTGCTGGTGCAACAACGACGGCCTGCCGTCGGGTTCATGCGCACGGCTTTCCTGATGCCGATGGCGGTCGGCTTCGCCAGCGCGTCACTGCTGTTCCTCGGTCTGCTCAGCGACGAGATCGGCCCGGTCAGCGATCTGTTGCGGTCGTTGGGAATCATCGACGGGTACGTGTCGTGGACCAGCGGTAGCCCGGAATCCGCGCTCGGCTCTGCGGTGGTGCTGGTGCTGTGGCGCTTCGCCGGATTCACCATGCTGATCCTGCTTACCGGCCTGCAGGCGATTCCGCTTGAGGTCTACGAGGCGGCGCGCATCGACGGCGCCACCCGCTGGCAGACGTTCCGCCGGATCACCGTGCCCCTGATGCGCCCGACTATCGCGTTGGTGCTGACCATGATGATCACCGGCTCGCTGTTGGCCTTCGACCAGTTCTGGATCCTCACCCGCGGTGGCCCGGACAACGGCACCACCTCGCTGGTGATGGTGATCTACCGGGAGGCGTTCATCCGCCTCGACCTTGGTTCCGCGGCGGCGATTTCGGTGGTGCTGCTCGCGATCCTCGTGATTTTCAACGTCGTCCAGCTTGGCGTGCTGCGCCGGCGTTCCTAGGAAGGGCATCCACATGATCAGGGCAACCGCGGCAAGCCGGTGGACCCATGGCATCACCGGCACCGCACTGGCGATCCTGTTCCTGTCGCCCCTGTTGTGGAGCGGCTGGGCGTCGCTGCGCACCGGCACCGGCTTCGGGCTGGAAAACTATGGGCGCCTGTTCACCTCCGACAACGGCATCCGCCCGCACCACGTGTTCAACAGCATCACCGTCAGCGCCCTCACCGTGGGCGGGACGCTGTTGGTGGCCACCCTCGGCGGCTACGCCTTCGGCCGGTTCCGTTTCCCCGGACGGGACCTGCTGTTCCTGGTGACGCTGGCCATCCTCATGGTTCCCTACGCCACCATCCTCATCGCGCTCTACGTGTTGCTCGGCTGGATGGGCCTGCAGGACAGCCTGATCGGGCTGAGCCTAGTGCTGATCATGTTCCAGCTTCCGTTCTCCATCTTCATGATGCGCAACTCCTTCGAGGCCGTGCCCCGCGAGCTCGAAGAATCGGCGCAGGTGGACGGCTGCAACAGCTTCGCCACGCTGACCCGCATCATGCTGCCCGCGGTGCGCCCCGGCCTGGTGACCGTCGGCCTGTTCGCCTTCCTGACTTCGTGGAGCGAATTCTTCGCGCCGCTGATCCTGCTCAACTCCACCGACACGTTCACCACCACGCTGGCCGTGGTCAACATGCGCACGGCCAGCCACGGCTCGATCGACTACGCCGCCCTCGAGGCCGGCGTGGTCTTCATGGCCGTGCCCTGCCTGATTCTGTTCGCCTTCATGCAGCGCAGCTATGTGCGCGGCTTCACCTCCGGCGCGCTGAAGGGCTGAGCACCCCCAAGACTCTCTCACCGCACGCACCACACCGACAGTCCCCGAGGAAAGGTGCATAAGGATGCCAGAGACCATCCGCAGGGCCATTCAGGCCTGACACCCAAACTCCGGTCGCGCCGTGCGCCGCCCGTCGCTCGGCGCGGCCGGACCCCATACCTCTCACCGCGCCCACAACCGTCCTATGTGGAGGTGGCTTTCATGCCCACACCTGCGCGCTTCTGGCGCAGAAGACTAGCTTTTGGCCTCAGTGTGCTGCTATGTGCCACGTTGCCCGCCGTGGTGGCGAGCTCGTCGGCGCAGGCAGCGCAAACCATCGGGTTCCCCACTTTCAGTGGCCCCGCCATTCCTGCCGCGCCGGTCGGCTTCACCACCGGCAACATGATGCAATCCATCTACGACGCGGAAAGCGGCGGCACCGATTTCTGGATGGACCGGCTGCTCGCCCGTCCCGGCAACGATCCGGCCGGCACCTGGCTGATGACCCGGGGCCGGGCGGTGTTCATGAAGACACACACCCCCGGCACGCTCGGCTTCGCCGGCCAGGTCGCCTACTTCGAAAGCATCAGCAACGCCAACGCTTTCAGCATCGCGGTGACCCCCGGCACCTTCACCGAGCAGGTCGGCTCCCGCTGGCAGGCGCCCAGCCACTGGCGCAGCGTGCACACCAGCGGGTCGATCACCATCAACCAAACGAAGTTCATCACCGACAACAACGTGGCGGTCGCGAACCTGTCCATCACCAACAACGGCAGCGCGTCCACCACCCTGCAGCTGCGGGCCACCTCTCCCTACGCCACTTCGGGTTCGGGCAATGAGCTCACCGGGCAGGTCAACTCGTTCAACAACCTGACCACCCTGTTCCCGCGCCTGAGCGGCGATGGGTTCACCGCCACCAGCGGCGGCCTCAACCGGTCGGTGACCGTTGCCGCCGGGGCCACGGTGACCGCCAAAGTGGTGATGGGCTTCATCACCAACGAGATCCCGGCCTCGCAGACCGAGTACGACGCGTACAAGGGGTTCAGCAACGCGACCGCGTTCGCCACCCACGTGCGCGCCTACAACCTTTGGTGGGCGCAGAACCTGCCCTACATCGACGTGCCCGAGCCGGCCATCAAGAAGAACATCTACTACCGCTGGTGGTTGATGCGCTTCAACAACTTCGACGGCGACATCCCGGGACAGACGTTCCAGTTCCCGCAGTCGACCGAAGGGGTACTGGGCTACAACAACGCCATCGTGCTGACCCAGCCGATGCACATCGATGATCTAAAGTATCTTCGCAATCCCATGTACGCCTATGGAAACTGGCTGAGCGTCGGTCAGGTGTCCAAGAACGGCCGGTTCCTCGACAACCCCGGTGACCCGGACAACTGGTCCAACAGCTACACCCAGTACATCGCCGAGGCGGCTTGGAAGAGCTACCAGATCCATGGCGGCCAGCCGGCCATCGCGGCCAACCTGGCCCGCTACGCCGAGCAGGACGTGAAGGGCCAGCTGGCCTTCTACGACACCGACAACAACAAGCTCATCGAGTACGACTGGGGCGCGCTGACCGGTAACGACGCCGACGCGGTGTCGTTCCACTGGAAGGCGGGCCGGATGGACCGCGCCGAATCGGCCTACCAGTACTCCGGGGCGCTGGCCGCGGCACAGGCCTACGAGGCCATCGGCAACACCGCCAAGGCCAACGAGATGCGCACCCTGGCCACGCAGATCCAGAACGCCATCACCAGCGTGCTGTGGAACCCGAACCGTCAGCTCTTCGAGCACCGGCTCAAGTCCACCAACGAATGGGTGCCCTGGAAGGAAATCAACAATTACTACCCGTTCTCGGTCGGGGCCATCCCCAACACGGCCCAATATCGGGAGGCGCTGCGGCTCTACGACGCTCCGGCGCAGTATCCCATCTTCCCGTTCTACACGGCGAACCAGGTGGACAAGGCGGCAGCCGCCGCGGCCGGCAACCCCGGCTCCAACAACTTCTCCACCATCAACTCCACCGTGCAGTTCCGGCTCTACTCCTCGGTGTTGCGCAACTATCCCAACGCGTGGATGAACGCCACCGACTACAAGAAGCTGCTCTACTGGAACGCGTGGGCGCAGTACCCCAACGGCAACACGCAATACCCTGACGCCAACGAGTTCTGGGCCGACTGGAACGGCTCCTCGATCACCTACCGGTCGTGGATCCACCACAACATCCTCGGCAGTAGCAATTGGACGGTCATCGAGGACGTGGCGGGGCTGCGGCCGCGCAACGACGCCAAGGTGGAACTCTCGCCGATCAACATCGCGTGGCCCAACTTCGCCGTCAACAACCTTCGCTACCGCAACGCCGATCTGAGCATCATCTGGGACGACCCGGCCGACGGCGTCGTCCGGTACCCGGGCGTGCCTCAGGGATATTCGATTTTCATCAACGGCAACCGGGTCGCGACGGTCAACTCGCTGGTGCCGTTCACGTGGGATCCGGCCACCGGCTCGGTGACCACCAGCGGCACGGTGGCCTTCAGCACCTCGGCGCCGAGCATGCAGGCCCCGACGCAGGTCGTGCAGTCAAGTGCGCGCATGGTGGACATGCTGGCCAAGGCCGGCGTCGACCTGACCGCATCGCTGACCAACCTCGTCACCGGCTCCACGATGTCGGCTTCGTTCAGCGGCTCGGGTGCCGGCGTGGCCGGGGCGGCCGACGGCTTCCCGACCAACGAACCGTTCTGGGGCGCGGGTGGTTCGCCCAACGCCCAGGACTGGTACGAGGTCAACTTCGGGACGGCCCGGACAGTCAACGAAGTCCGGTTGTATTTCAAGGACAGCAGACCCCAGAGTGGTACCTATCGGGCCCCGTCGTCCTACAACATTCAGTACCTCAACGGCAGCACGTGGACCAACGTGCCCAGCCAAGCCAAAACCCCGGCCGCACCACGGGCCAACTACAACCTGGTCACCTTCCCGGCGATCAGCGCGCAGCGGGTGCGGGTGCTGGCCACCAACGCCTCCGGCGCGAAGACCGGCCTGACCGAAATCAAGATGTTCAACCGGGGCGGGGTGCAGCCACCACCGCCACCGCCGTCCGACAACCTCGCGTTGAGCGCCGTGCCCACGGCGTCCTTCACCTCGGCATGGGAGAGCGTGGCCGCCATCAACGACGGCATCGATCCACCGTCGAGCAACGACACGGTCAACCCTCGCTGGGGCTGCTGGCCGAATACCGGGCAGCAATGGGTGGACCTGACCTGGTCCTCGGCGCAATCGCTGAGCCGGGCTCAGGTGTACTTCTTCGACGACGACCAGGGAATCGACATGCCCGCGTCGTGGAAGCTGCAGTACTGGAATGGAAGCGCCTACGTCGATGTGCCCGGCGCGAGTGCCTACACGTTGACAAAGAACGCCTACAACACCATTACCTTCACCTCGGTCAGTAGCACCCGGTTGCGGGTGCTGATGACCGGCAACGGCACGAGTTCGGTCGGCCTTCTTGAGGTCAAGGCCTTTACCTCCTGACCTCGATGACTGTGGGCCCGCTTTTCGGCGGGCCCACAGCTGTGCCAAATCAACCCTTGCCGAAAGGGTTTTCGTAAGACATCGTGAAATTGAAATAGCCGGACACGCCGCTCTCACCGCCCTAGCTAGAACGAGGAAGGCGAAGAGATGTCCGCACTTTCCCGCCGCAGCCTGCTGCGCGCAGGCGCCGTCGGCGCCACCGCCGCAGTCACCGGCAGCCTGATCGAGGCCGCGCCCGCGCTTGCCGCGCGAGCCGACATCGGGGTGTCGGTATTTGCTTTTCCGCTCGGGGCGGTGACCCTGCTACCCGGGCCGTTCAGTGCCAACGCGGGTCGCATTCAAAGTTATCTGAGTTTCATCGATGCCGACCGGCTTCTGCACACGTTCCGCCTGAACGTCGGGCTCTCCTCAAGCGCGGCAGCCTGCGGTGGCTGGGAATCGCCCACCACCGAGCTGCGCGGTCACTCGATGGGCCATGTGCTTTCCGGGTTGGCTCAGGCCTATGCGAGCACGGGCACCGCCGCCTTCAAAACCAAGGGTGACTATTTGGTGGCGCAACTGGCTATCTGTCAGGGGCGGGCGGCCACCGCCGGGTACAACACCGGTTATCTGTCGGCATATCCGGAAAGCTTCATCGACCGTGTTGAAGCACGCCAATCCGTGTGGGCGCCCTACTACACGCTGCACAAGATCATGGCCGGGTTGCTGGACATGCATCTGCTGGCCGGCAATGCCCAAGCGCTGACCGTGTTGACAGCCATGGCCGGGTGGGTCAAGTTCCGCAACGACCGCCTCACCCAGACCCAGCGGCAGAACATGCTCGACACCGAATTCGGTGGGATGAATGAGGTGCTGACAAATCTCTACCAGCTGACCGGAAACGCGGCGCATCTGACCACGGCGCAATACTTCGATCACGCGGAGATCTTCGACCCGCTCGCGAACAACACCGACGCGCTGAACAACTACCACGCCAACACCCAGATTCCGAAGGCCGTCGGCGCGATTCGCGAATATCACGCCACCGGCACCACCCGCTATCGCGACATCGCGCGCAACTTCTGGGACATCGTGGTGGGCCACCACATCTACGCCAACGGCGGCAACTCCAACGGCGAATACTTCCATGCGCCCGACCGCATCGCGAGCGAGCTCTCCGACACGACCACCGAATCCTGCAACACCTACAACATGCTCAAGCTGAGCCGGCAGCTCTTCTTCACCGACCCCACCCGCGCCGCCTACATGGAGTTCTATGAGAAGGCCCTCTACAACCACCTGCTCGGCGCGCAGGACCCGAATTCGTCGCACGGGTTCCACAGTTACTACACCCCGCTGCGCTCCGGCGGCATCAAGACCTACAGCAACGATTACAACAACTTCACCTGCTGCCACGGCACCGGCATGGAAACCCACACCAAGCTGAACGACAGCATCTACTTCTACGGCACCGACACCCTCTATGTGAACCTGTTCGCCGCGTCCCAGCTGAACTGGGCGGACAAGAGCGTCACCGTCCGCCAGGACACCACTTTCCCGGAGACCTCCTCCAGCCGCCTGACCATCACCGGCACGGCCACCTTCACCATGCGGGTGCGGGTTCCCTCCTGGGCGTCGGGGGCGACCATCCGGGTGAACAACGTGGCCCAGTCCGGTGTCGTGCCGGGCAGCTACGCCGCTATCAACCGCACCTGGGCCAATGGCGATGTGGTCGACATCTCGCTGCCGATGGCGCTGACCCGGGAGTCCACTCCGGACAGTGCCAGCACCCAGGCGGTGAAATACGGCCCCATCCTGCTGGCGGGCGCCTACGGCACCAACAACCTCAGCGGGCTGCCGACGCTCAACCCGGCCACGTTGCAGGCGACGTCGACCCCGCTGCAGTTCACCGGGACCGCCTCCACCGGTCAGGTCACCCTGCTGCCGTTCTACAAGATGCACGGCCAGCGCTACAGCGTGTACTGGAACATCGCGGCCTCACTCCCGCCGCTGGTGGCCCATTACCAATTCAACGAGACGTCGGGCACCACCGTCTCCGACGCCTCCGGCAACGGCAAGACGGCCACCGTCACCTCGCCCGCGTCGTGGGTGGCCGGCCGTAGCGGCAACGCCATCAACCTGAGCGGCTCGTCGCAGTACGTGACGCTTCCGTCGGGGATCCTGTCCGGTGCGGGCGCCTGCTCGGTCGCGGTCTGGGTGCGCCTGGACACCGTGGCCAACTGGGCTCGGCTGTTCGACTTCGGGTCGGGGACGACCGCGAACATGTTCTTCGTCCCGCGGTCCGGCTCGAATACGGCGCGTTTCGCCATCACCAGTTCAGGTGCGGGTGGCGAGCAGCGGATCGACGCCCCGGCGCTGACGGCCGGCGCTTGGATCCACGTCGCCGTGACCATCGGCGCCAATACCGGCATCCTTTACCTCAACGGCGCGGAGGCCGCCCGCAACACCGCGATGACCCTCACTCCCGGGTCGCTCGGTGCCACCAACCAGAACTGGGTGGGCCGCTCCCAGTACAGCGGCGACCCCTATCTCGACGGCGCGGTGGACTCGCTGCGCCTCTACAGCCGGGTGCTGACCGCGGCCGAGGTGTCCAACCTCTTCTCGACCGGCCAGTAGCCCCGCTAAAGCCCCCTCGCGGTGCGCGCTACCCGGGCGCGCTCCGCAGAAAGGTAGGAATATGTCCATCCCTCTAATACGGCGCTGGCCGGTCGTCGCGGTTGCCGTGCTGACCATCGCCGCCTCCGCTCCCGCCTCCGCCCGTACCAGCGACGACACCTCGGGGCGGGTCAACGACGCCGCCTCGGGCATGATCTGGACCGGCCTGGTCGCCGACCGGTCCGGTCCCTGTGCGGGCCTGTTCCGAGTCGCCGGGACCACCCCGGCGATGTGCACGCACGGCCCGGATCCGGCTCCGGCCGGGCTGTCCGTCAAGAGTCCCGTCGCCCCACTGGCTGCCGGCGTTGGCATCTCCGCGCTGGCGGTCTGTGAAGGCGACGGCACCTCCGGCCGCCGCGTCGAGGTGCTCTACATTCACGGCAGCACCAGCCGGTACAGCCAGTTCCTGGAGACATTCCGGCAGCTGGCCGAGCAGGTCGACGTCATCTACAACGAAAGCGCTCGGGCCACCGGCGGCGAACGGCACGTCCGGTACGTCACCGAAACCGTGAACGGGGCCTGCCGGCCGGTCGTACGCGACGTCCAGATCGCCGACTCGGCGCTCAACGCCAACGACTGGGCGCCGCTGGTCAACGCGGTCAAGGCCGCGGGCTACACGCGCACCGACCGCAAGTACATGGAGTTCGTGGACGCCAACGTGTTCTGCGGCATCGGCGGCTTCGCCGGCGACACCCGCAAGACCGACGCCAACCGCTCCAACACCGGGCCGGAATACGCCCGTGCCGACAACGGCTGCTGGACAGCGGGGGTGGCGGCGCACGAGCTCGGCCACACCCTGGGTGCGGTGAACAACAACGCGCCCAACGCTTCCGGCGCTGCGCACTGCGTCGACGAGTACGACGTCATGTGTTACAAGGACGGCCCGAACGTGGTGCTGCGCTTCTCCTGCCCGGACAGGTCTTTTGACAACAGGCTGGACTGCAACCACGACGACTACTACCACACCAACCCGCCCGCGGGCAGCTACCTGTCGCAGAACTACAACGTGGCAGACAACCTGTTCCTCATCAGGGGTGGTGGCACCACTCCGCCGCCGCCGTCGAACAACCTGGCCCTCACGGCGACGCCGAGCGCGTCCTACACCTCGCCCTGGGAATCGGTTCTGGCCATCAACGACGGCATCGATCCGCCTTCGTCAAATGACACGGTCAACCGGCGCTGGGGTACCTGGCCCAACACCGGCCAGCAGTGGGCGCAGCTCACCTGGGCGACCGCGCAGCAGGTGAGGGTCGCCGACGTGTACTTCTTCGACGACAACGGCGGCGTCCGGCTGCCCGCGTCGTGGTCGTTGCAGTACTGGAACGGCACCGCCTTCGTGGCAGTGCCCGGTGCGAGCGGCTTCCCGGTGGCGCTGAACGTCTACAACCGGGTCACCTTCACCAGTCTGTCCACCACCCGCCTGCGCGTCGTGCTCAACAGCGGCGCCGGTTCGGTCGGACTGCTCGAAGTCAAGGTCACCAGCTGACCTTCCGCCGGGGGCCGCGGGTTTCCGCTCGCGGCCCCCGGCCCTGCCCTCCGGTCTGAGGTGTTGATGCGTAGTTACGTTGCCGCGCTCGCCGCGTTGGTGTTCGTGTTGTTTCCGGCCACTGCCGCGCAAGCCCATCGGCAGGTGAGGCCGACCGTGCACCACGATGGCGCGGGTTCGGTGTGGCTGCGGTTGGCGTGGGAGGACGGCCATCCGGTCGCCGAGCCGGGGCTGGCCATGTTCTCCGGCCGAAGCGACACCGGTGAGGTGCTCGGCCCGACGGCCATGCGATCGCTGCCACACGATCTGGCGACCCTGACCCTGCCGGTCACCCTGCAAGCGGGGCGCTGGCAGGTCACCGTCGACATCGCCACTCCCGGTGTCGGCTATTGCCAGACGGTGCTGATGGTCGCTGCCAAGGCGCCGGCTCAGGCGGTCGATTGCGCTCCGCCGCCCACCACGGCCATCGCCTTGCCGCCGCCGCAAACGCGGGCGCTTTGGCCCATTCTCATCGCGCTGGTACTTGGCTGCGCCGCCCTGATTGCGGTGCTGCTACTGGCTCGCGCCCGGCCGGGCCGCACCGGGCGAGGCCGCCGGTGACATGTGAACGTTCACATCGTCCGGGCTGGCCGGGCGGGCGGGGGTTCCGCTCTCACCGCATGAAAGAACACCCCCGCCCGCGGCTGGCCCCCGCCGGGCTAAGGCGCCCCGCCGTCCGGATAGGTAGCCGTAAGTGTTAGCGCACACATCGCGCTTGTCAACCCCTGTTTCGGATTGGTTACCTGGAGCCGGATGGGTGCTGTCCTGCAACGCGTGTAGCGCGTTCGGAGCTGTCTGCGGGCCGGTGCGTTACGCAGATGTTGCCGTAGCGTGTCTTGACGGCACCGGATGTGAGCGCTAACACTAGTGCTCGCAAGCAGTAGGAGGTGGAGATGAGCGCATCGGCCGGACCGCAGGACAGGTTCGTCGTGGGGGTCGACTACGGCACCCTGTCGGGGCGAGCCCTCGTGGTTCGAGTCGGCGACGGCGCCGAGGTGGGCACCGCGGTGCACGAGTACAAGCACGGCGTCATGGACTCCGTGCTGGCCGCGAGCGGGCGCGCGTTGCCACCCGACTGGGCGCTGCAGGACCCGGAGGACTATCGCGATGTGCTGCGCGAGGCGGTGCCGGCGGCGGTGCGCAGCGCCGGGATCAGCCCGGAGCAGGTCATCGGAATCGCCATCGACTTCACCGCCTGCACCGTGCTGCCCACGCTGGCCGACGGCACGCCGCTGTGCGAGCTGCCCGATTTCGCCCAGCGCCCCCACGCCTATGTCAAACTCTGGAAACACCATGCCGCGCAACGGCATGCCGACCGCATCAACGCGGCGGCCCACGAGCGGGGCGAGCCCTGGATCGGGCGATACGGCGGAAAGATTTCCTCCGAATGGTCCTTCGCCAAGGCGTGGCAGCTGCTGGAGGAAGACCCCGAGATCTACCACCGCGCGCAGCGGTGGATCGAAGCCGCCGACTGGATTGTGTGGCAGCTGTGCGGCAGCGAGACGCGCAACGTGTGCACCGCGGGCTACAAGGCGATCCGGCAGGACGGCCGTTATCCTTCGGCGGACTATCTGGCCGCCCTCGACCCCGCCTTCGCCGACTTTGTGTCCAAAGTAGATGGTCCGCTGATCGACCTGGGCGCGTGTGCCGGAAGGCTCACCGCACAGGCCGCGTCGTGGACCGGGTTGCCCGAGGGCATCGCGGTGGCGGCGGCCAACGTCGACGCCCACGTCACCTCCGCCGCGGCGCAAGCGCTTGAGCCCGGCCGCCTGGTCCTCATCATGGGCACCAGCACCTGTCACATCCTCAACGGCGACAAGCTCGCCGAGGTGCCGGGCATGTGCGGGGTCGTCGACGGCGGCGTGAGCCCCGGCGCCTGGGGCTATGAGGCCGGCCAGAGCGGCGTCGGCGACATCTTCGGCTGGTTCGTCGACCACGCCGCCCCCGGCGCGGGTTCGCACGAGGAACTCTCGCGCCAAGCAGCCGAACAACCCGTTGGCGGGCATGGGCTTGTCGCGCTCGACTGGTGGAACGGCAACCGGTCGCTGCTGGTCAATCACGAGCTCAGCGGCGTCATCGTCGGGATGACCCTGGCCACCAGGCCCGCGGACATCTACCGGGCATTGCTCGAGTCGACCGCTTTTGGTACCCGCATGATTGTTGAAGCTTTTGAAAACGCGGGCATCGCGGTGACGGAATTGGTGGTCGCGGGCGGGCTCACCGGCAACAAACTGCTGATGCAGATCTATGCCGACGTGACCGGCCGCCCGCTTAGCCTCATCGGCTCGGCGCAGGGACCCGCTCTCGGCTCGGCGATCCATGCCGCCGTCGCGGCCGGGGCCTACCCGGACATCCACGCCGCCTCGTCCGCGATGGGAAGAGTCGAGCGCGGCGTCTACCTGCCCGATGCGACGCGAGCTGCCGCCTATAACGCGCTTTACGCCGAATACCAGCAGTTGCACGACTACTTCGGCCGAGGCGGCAACGAGGTGCTGCTGCGGTTGCGGGCCATCCGCAACGCCACCCAGCTCGAGGCGGCCATGGCATGAGCGACGTCATCGCCCAGATTCGGCAGACCGTGGCCTCGCTGCACGGCGAGCTCACCCGCTACGGTCTGGTGGCATGGACGTCCGGCAACGTCTCGGCGCGCGTGCCCGGCCAGCCGCTGATGGTGATCAAGCCGAGCGGCGTGAGCTATGACGACCTCAACGCCGACAACATGATCGTGTGCGATCTGCACGGCATCGTGGTCGACGGCGAGTTTTCCCCCTCCAGCGACACCGCGGCACACGCCTACGTCTATCGGGCCATGCCTGAGGTCGGCGGCGTCGTGCACACCCACAGCACCTACGCGACGGCCTGGGCGGCCCGCGGCGAGCCGATCGCCTGCCATCTCACCGCACAGGCCGACGAGTTCGGCGGCGAGATCCCGGTGGGGCCGTTCGCGCTCATCGGCGGCGACGACATCGGAAAGGGCATTGTGGCAACGCTTTCCGGGCATCGGTCGCCGGCCGTGCTGATGCGCAACCATGGAGTTTTCACCATCGGCCGCGATGCGCGGGCCGCGGTGAAGGCGGCCGTGATGTGTGAAGACGTGGCCCGCACCGCGCATCTGGCGCGCGTGCTGGGCGACCCGGCGCCGATGGACCAGGCCGACATCGACGCGCTCTACGACCGGTACCAGAACGTTTACGGCCAAACCCCTATCCCGCCCGGCGGCAGCTGACCGCGGGCGTTAGCAAGCCTCTCACCGCAGATCACCCCAACCGCACCATCACAATGAGCCCGGCGTCGCCAGAAATGCCCAAGCGGCGCAAGGCTTTTCGGTAAGTGCTTACACCCTCACAAGGAGATCGCATGCACACCACGGGCACAGCAATGACACGGCGGCGAATTTTCGCCGTACTGTCCGCCAGCCTGCTTGCGACCGGGCTGGCCGCCTGCGGCAACAGCGACACGGGCGACAAAGGCGGCACCGGCAGCGGCAAGATAGTCCTCGGCTTCTCCCAGGTGGGGGCCGAGAGCGGCTGGCGCACGGCGAACACCAACTCCATCAAGGAAGCCGCTGCGGCGGCGGGCTTCGAGCTCAAGTTCGATGACGCGCAGCAGAAGCAGGAAAACCAGATCAAGGCGATCCGTAACTTCATCCAGCAGAAGGTCGACGTCATCGCCTTCTCGCCGGTGGTGGAGTCGGGCTGGGACACCGTGCTCAAGGAGGCCAAGGACGCCAAGATTCCGGTGATCCTCACCGACCGGTCGGTCGACTCGGCCGACAAGACGCTTTACAAGACCTTCATCGGCTCTGACTTCGTCAAGGAAGGCAAGCTTTCGGGGGAGTGGCTCGTCGAGAAGACCAAGTCGGCGACCGGACCGGTGAACATCGTGGAGTTGCAGGGCACGACCGGCTCTGCTCCGGCCAACGACCGCAAGAAGGGCTTCGCCGCGGCGATCGCTGCCAACCCGAACCTGAAGGTCATCGCGTCGCAGACCGGTGACTTCACCCGCGCCGGCGGCAAGGCCGTGATGGAGCAGTTCCTCAAGGCCAACCCGAAGATCGACGTCCTTTTCGCCCACAATGACGACATGGGCCTGGGTGCGCTCGAGGCGATCACGGCCGCGGGCAAGGTTCCCGGCAAGGACATCACTATCATCACTATCGACGCGGTCAAGGACGGCATGCAGGCCCTGGCCGATGGCAAGTTCAACTTCATCGCCGAATGCAGTCCGCTGCTTGGGCCTCAGCTGATGGATCTGGTCAAGAAGGTCAAGGCGGGGGAGACCATCCCCACCCGCATCGAGACCCAGGAGGGCACGTTCACTCAGGAGCAGGCCAAGGCCGCGCTGCCCACCCGCAAGTACTGAAACACAGTGGGGCCGCTGGGCGTTCGAGGGAGTTTCGACGCCGCGGCGGCCCCCGTGTTTGACGATCCAGGAAGGTCCAGTGGGATGGTGGAAAGCCAGCCGGTCCTGACAATGACCGCGATCAGCAAGTCGTTCCCCGGGGTGCAGGCGCTCAACGATGTTGGGCTTCGCCTGTTTCCAGGTGAGGTGCACGGTTTGATGGGGGAGAACGGTGCCGGAAAGTCGACCTTGATCAAAGTGCTTACTGGGGTGTACTCCCACGACAGCGGAACGATCGGGTTGGCCGGCCAGACCGTGCGCTTCGGCGCCCCGATGCAGGCCATCGCCGCCGGAATCAGCACGGTTTACCAGGAGGTGAACCTGGTGCCGAATCTTTCGGTGGCGGAGAACATCTTCATCGGCCGTGAGCCGCGGATAGCCAGTCTCATCGACTGGCGCCGGATGCGCCGCGCTGCGCGGCACCTGGTGGAACGCCTCGAGCTCGATGTCGACGTCACCGCCCCGCTGGGGTCGTGCTCGCTGGCGGTACAGCAGATGATCGCGATCGCGCGGGCCATCGACATCAAGGCTCAGGTGCTCGTGCTCGACGAGCCGACGTCCAGTTTGGACACCACCGAGGTGGAACAGCTGTTCCGGATCATGCGCCAGCTGCGCGGAGAAGGGATCGCGATCCTCTTCGTCACCCACTTCCTGGACCAGGTGTACGCGATCGCCGATCGGGTCACCGTTTTGCGCAACGGGCGGCTCGTCGGTGAGTACATGACCAGTGAGCTGCCGCAGCTGGCGCTGGTGGAAAAGATGATCGGCAAGGAGCTCGAGGCGCTGGAAAGCCTGGAGGACCAACCCAAGCGCGCGCTGGCGGCGATCGAAGCCAGCACGGCGGTCATCGAGGCCAGCAGCATCGGGCGCAAAGGCTCGGTGGCGCCCTTCAGCCTCACCATTCACCAGGGGGAGGTGGTCGGCCTGGCCGGGCTGCTCGGCTCGGGCCGCACCGAGGTGGCCCGGCTGCTGTTCGGCGCCGACCGGGCCGATTCGGGCCAGCTCACGATGCAGGGCAATCCGGCGCCCATCCACAACCCGGTGGACGCCATCGACCGGGGCATCGCCTTCTGCTCGGAGAACAGGCGCACCGAAGGCTTGGTGGGAGAGCTTTCGGTAAGGGAGAACATCATCCTCGCGTTGCAGGCCACCCGCGGCTGGACCAAACCGGTGCCCCGCCGCCGGCAGGACGAGCTGGTGGCCAAGTACATCAGCGCGCTGGACATCCGTCCCGGCGATCCGGAGATGCCGGTACGCAATCTCAGCGGCGGTAATCAGCAGAAGGTGTTGCTGGCACGATGGCTCATCACCGAGCCGCGGCTGCTGATCCTCGATGAGCCCACCCGCGGCATCGACATCGGGGCGAAGACGGAGATCCAGCGGCTGGTCATGCAGCTCTCCGACGGCGGGATGGCGGTGCTGTTCATCTCCGCCGAGCTGGAGGAGGTGCTCCGGCTCAGCCACAAGATCGCCGTGATGCGGGACAGGCACCTCGTCGCCGAGCTGGCCAACGACGACTCCGTGGACGCCGAGCACGTCATGGCCGCCATAGCAAGTGGAGCATCGTCGTGAATACCCTTACCTCCCGCCTGAGCCAGGCGAGTAAGCACCAGCTGTTCTGGCCCGTCGTGGTGCTGGTCGGTCTGCTGGCGGTCAATGCCCTCTACCGGCCGAGCTTCCTCGGCGTGGAGATGAAGGACGGGCACCTCTACGGCAGCCTCATCGACATCGTGCGGCTCAGCGCACCTCTGATCCTGGTCGCGGTCGGGATGACCCTGGTGATCGCGACGGGTGGCATCGACCTGTCCGTCGGCTCGGTGGCGTCCATCAGCGGGGCCATCGCGTGTCTGCACATCAGCCAGCAGCCGGACCAGAATGCGCTCTCCGTGGTGCTGGTCGCGCTGGCGCTGGGCATCGGGTTGTCTCTGGTGGCCGGGACGTGGAACGGCATGCTGGTGGCGGGCATCGGCATTCAGCCCATCATCGCCACCCTGATTCTGATGGTGGCCGGCCGTGGCCTGGCCCAGCTGATCACCTCAGGGCAGATCATCACCATCAACAGCAGTCCATATCGGACAATAGGCGTCGGGTACTGGCTGACCCTCCCCGTTTCCATCTTCATCGCCATCGCGGTGGTGGCGCTCGTGTCGGTGGTGACGCGCCGGACAGCGCTGGGTGTCATCATCGAGGCGGTCGGCGGCAACGCCGAAGCCAGCCGGCTGGCCGGAATCAGGTCGCGGCGCATCATCCTGCTCGTCTACGTGATCTGCGGCGTGTGCGCGGGTCTGGCGGGCTTCATGCTGACCGCCGACGTCTCCAGCGCCAACGGCAACGCGGTCGGCCTCTGGGTCGAGCTCGACGCGATCCTGGCCGTGGTCATCGGCGGCACAGCGCTTTCGGGCGGCCGGTTCTCCCTCAGTGGCACGGTGCTGGGCGCGCTCATCATCCAGACGCTGACCACGACCGTGTACGCGATGAACATTACGCCGCAAACGTCGTTGCTTTTCAAGGCCCTCGTGGTGATCGCGGTTTGCCTCATCCAGGCGCCGGCGTTCCGGGCCAAGTTCACCCGCCGGCGTCCCGCGGCTCCCCTGCCGCCGCCGCAGGCCACCGCCTCCGGGCAGGACCAGAAAGTGGAGGTGCCGGCATGAGCACGGCGGATGTGAGCATTCTCGATGGTCTGCGCAAGTGGCGGGTGCCGCGCCAGCACATGCCCGTGCTCGCCACGCTGGCGCTGCTGCTCGTGCTCTATGCGATTGGGGTCTCCCAGTACAGGGCGTTCTCCAACGTGCAGGTCGTCTTCAACGTCTTCATCGACAACGGGTTTCTTCTCGTGGTCGCGGTCGGGATGACCTTCGTCATCCTCACCGGCGGGATCGACCTGTCGGTCGGGTCGGTGGTGGCGATGACCGCCATGCTGTCGGCGTGGCTGCTGCACGGCGGTCTGCCGCCCGCGCTGGTCATGATCATCGCGCTGCTCATCGGCCCGTCGCTGGGTTTCCTGATGGGCTGCATCATTCATTACTTCGAAATCCAGCCCTTCATAGTCACGCTCGCCGGCATGTTCTTCGCCCGTGGCATGTGCACCTGGATCAGCTCGGTGTCCATTCCGA
>NZ_BONY01000007.1 GCF_016862955.1 Rhizocola hellebori
CTCTTCCGGGCGCTCCGACTCTTCCGGGCGCTCCGACTCTTCCGGGCGCTCCGACTCTTCCGGGCGCTCCGACTCTTCCGGGCGCTCCGGCTCGCCGAAAGCCGCGGCTGACGAGCAAGCGGCCACGGCAGGCGCGCCGGATTCGACTCGCTCAGCCGCCGACGCGCCAAGCGCCCGCGCCGCGACCGGCGGCCATGCAGGCACCGCGACCGGGGCCGGCGAAGGCCGCGCTGCGTCCGAGCCAGACGGCGCGCCCAGCGATACCTCCACGCCCAGCGGCGTGCCCGCGTCGAGTGGTGCCCCTGAGGCTGGCGGTGCGTCTGCGGCAGGGGATGACGGTGCTGGCACCGGCGGAAGATCGTCGCGAATTCCGGGAAGTCGTGGTGTCGAGCAAAACGGATCCCACGAATTCGGGGAAATCGCGGACTCCGTCGAAGGCGAGCGCGCCCACCGCCAGAGCGGCGACGGGCAGAGCGGCGACCGGCAGAGCGGCGAGCACGGCGGTCTGAGTGGCACGGCGGGCGGCGCGGCGGCTGGGGCTGGCGGCGACGGCGGGTCTGCGGCCGGTGGCGAGGGTGGGTCTGCGGCCAAGAAGGGGCGGAGCAAGCGGGCGACCGGCGAGGGGGCGTCGCTCAAGGACGGCCTGGCTGTGGCGGAGATGCTGGCGAAGGCGTTGCCGGAGCAGCGGTCGAAGCCGCGCAAGGCCGACGACGATGCTGACGCCGAGGCCGACCTGGAGGCCGAGGAGGATGACGAGCCGGAGAACTATCGCGAGTACGAGCCGGGCGAGTTCAAGGGCGCGCTTGAAGCGATCCTCATGGTGGTGGACGAGCCGGTCAGCGAGCTCGTGCTGGCGACCGTGCTGGAGGTGCGGGCCGAGGATGTGGCCAACGCGCTCATGGAACTTTCGGCCTCCTACACAAGCCAGGGGCGCGGGTTCGATCTGCGGCGCGCGGCGGGTGGGTGGCGCTACTACACGCGGGCGGAATATTCGTCCTTTGTGGAGAGATTCGTCCTGGATGGACAGCAGCTGCGGCTCACCCAGGCGTCGCTGGAAACGCTGGCGGTGGTGGCTTACAAGCAGCCGGTGACCCGGGCGCGCATCGCGGCGATCCGGGGAGTGAACGTCGATGGCGTCATCCGGACTTTGATCACCAGGGGTATGGTGGAGGAGTGCGGGTCGGACCCGGACTCCGGGGGCCATTTGTACAGAACGACCACGCTCTTCCTGGAAAAGATGGGCTTGGATTCCGTGGAGCAGCTGCCGCCGCTCGCGCCCTTCCTTCCGGACAATCTTGAGGAGCTGGCCAACGGTGAGTGAGGAACGGCTACAGAAGGTTCTCGCCGCCGCGGGGGTCGGATCGAGGCGGGCCTGTGAGGACCTGATCGATCGCCGCCGGGTCACCGTCGATGGCAAGGTCGCCAAACTGGGCGACAAGGTCGACGCGGAGACCGCGGTGATCCATGTCGACGGGCAGCGGGTCGTCACCGATACCAACCTTGTCTATCTGGCCATCAACAAGCCGCGTGGCGTGGTCTCGACCATGGCCGACGAGCGGGGCCGGGAGGCGATCGCCGACTACATCGGGGATCTGGGGGTGCGGGTCTATCACGTGGGCCGGCTCGACGCCGACACCGAGGGCCTGATGCTGCTGACCAACGACGGCTCGCTTGCCCACAAGCTGACCCACCCCTCCTACGAGGTGCCCAAGACGTATCTGGTGGAGGTGCCGGGGCCGTTGCCGCGTGCGGTGGGCCGTGCTCTGCTCTCCGGTGTCGAGCTCGACGACGGCCCGGCCCGGGTCGACGCCTTCAAACTGGTGCAGGCCATAGATAAGAGCGCCTTGGTCGAGGTGGTGTTGCACGAGGGGCGCAACCGGATTGTGCGCCGGCTCTTCGACGAGCTCGGCTTTCCGGTGCAGCGTCTGGTGCGCACCTCCATCGGGCCCATCAAACTGGGCGATCTGAAGGCGGGCCGGCATCGGCGGCTCAACCCTGGCGAGATAGCCGCGCTTTTCAAGCTGGTAGAGCGGGGCGATAAAGATCCCGCTGCTCGCCCACCACAGTGAACCCGGCGGACTTGTAGAGCGCCACAGCGGCCGTGTTGGTGGACGGGGTGATGACCGCGACGGCCGACGCGCCGCGTTCCACCAGACCTGAGCAGAGACGGGCGAGAGTCTGCCGCCCGTAGCCGTGACCGCGGTGGTCGCTATGGGTGGCCATCGGCTCGACCAGAGCACACCTGCCGGGACCGGCGAGCCAGCCCGTCGCGGCGGAGGCCGCCTCCCCGGCGGGGGTGCGCACGAGCACCTCGAAACAGCCCGCGCCCGCCGGTGAGCGCCGCATCGTTTGCCAGCGCTCAACGGTGAAGGTGGAATTCTCGAAACCGGAGCGCTGCACGGCAACCCGGTCGGCTACGTCGGCTGGGTCGAGGTCTGGGGTGGGGCCGTCGACCCTGATCGCGCTTGCCGCAATGACCATCCGCACCCACGGCTCGTCGTGGCGGGTCCAGCCGAGCTTTTCCAGCGCGTCCACCCCGTCGCACCACGCCTCGGCGGGGCCGACGAGTTTGTCGACATCGTCGGCCAGCAGACCCTGATCGGCTCCGGGCGCAACAGAAACACGCATCACTGGGCCGTCGAGAAAGCCGACCGCGATCGGGGTTTGACCATCGAGCCACAGGTGGGTGATCAGCTTGCCGTGGCGCAGCTCCCAGCCGAGGTCGCCGCTGTGCAGCGGGCCGGGCAGGGCGTCGGCCGGGGTCCAGGAGTCTAATGCTTGCAGCGCCTGGCCGACTTCGGCTGGGCTGAGATCGAGGCGGCGGGGCGTCGTGGTCACAACTGCGCACGGTAGGCGAACGAATGCGATGACGCCATCCAATTGCGGCAACACGTTCGGACCGCAATTATGGACCCATCATGCTGACGATTTCTTTCACCAGCGTTGATCTGATGAAGACGCGGCTGGCCAGTGCGCCCGACCCGATGTGGGAGCTGACGCTGAGCCTGCACCGGTTGCGCAGCCCTGGCCCACAGATTTTTCAGGAGTGGCGGCGCTCGACGTTGTCCCGGTTGCAGCACCCGTCGGGCATGCAGTCGTTACAGCTTCTCCTCGAGTTGGTACCAGTCACAGGTTATTTTCCCGACTTCCTCACCCCGGCCGAGGCCGAGCAAGGCTTCGAGGCCGGCGTGCAGGCCATCCTTTCCACTCCGGTGCAGCGGCTCGGCGCAGACATGGAAATCCTTGCGCAGCAACGCAAACTCCCGGCGTGGGCGGGTCAGCTGGCGCGCGGTGAGCCAGAGTTGCTGGAGCGGCTGGGCCTGGCGTTGCGCGACTATCACGCCGCGGCGATCGCCCCCTTCCAAACCGAGATCCGGGCGAGCGTCCACATTGACCGGTCGCGCCGGGCCCGGAGCCTGACCACCGGCGGCTACGAGCAGATGCTCGCCGGGATGCGTCCGGCGTTGCGATGGACCGATTCGGCGATCGAAGCGGACTATCCGCACCGGCATGTCTGTGAGCTCGACGGCCGGGGGCTGGTGATGGTGCCGTCGTTCTTCTGCTGGGGCAGGCCGATCGCGTTGAAGAACACCGAGTTGCCGCCGGTGCTCGTCTTCCCGATCGAGGGCGACGCCCGTTATTTGGCCCTGGGCAAGGCCATCCGCGAGAACGCCTCCAGCCGCAGCCTCGCCGCGCTGCTGGGCAAGACCCGCGCGGCGGTGCTGGAGACCATCGCCGACGGCTGCACCACCGGGGAGATAGCCCGGCGGCTGGATGTGTCGCTCGCCACTGCCAGCGAGCACGCCACCGTGCTGCGCCGGGCGGGTCTGGTGGTCAGCGTCCGGGACGGAAACTCGATGCTGCACGCGCTCACCCCGGTCGCCACCGCGTTGCTGGACAGCTCCGCTCAAGGGTTGCCCGCGATGTAAGGCATGATGGGGGCATCATGACGCTTACAGACCGCCTCCCCGACACCCATGACCCTGAGGTGTTGCTCGACCTTTTCTCAAGCTGGGCCAATGAGAAGGGCATTTCGCTCTACCCGGCACAGGAGGAGGCGCTGTTCGAGGTGGCCGTCGGCTCGAACGTGATCCTGAGCACGCCCACCGGTTCGGGTAAGAGCATGGTCGCGTTAGGCGCTCATTTCTTTGCAATGTCGGAAAATATTCGAACGTTCTACACGGCGCCCATCAAAGCGCTGGTGTCGGAAAAGTTTTTCGCACTGTGCGCGGCCTTCGGGCCGGAGAACGTCGGCATGATGACCGGTGACGCGAGCGTGAACTCCGACGCGCCGATCATCTGCTGCACGGCCGAGATCCTGGCCAACCTCGCACTGCGCGACGGCGCGGAGGCCGATGTGGGCCAGGTGGTCATGGACGAGTTCCACTTCTACGCCGAGCCCGACCGCGGCTGGGCGTGGCAGGTGCCGATTATCGAGCTGCCGAAGGCACAGTTCATCCTGATGTCGGCAACGCTGGGCGATGTCACCCGGTTCAAGGAGGACCTCGAGCGGCGCACCGGCCGGTCCACCGCGGTGATCAGCTCGGGCGAGCGCCCGGTGCCGCTGATTCACTCCTACGTGATGACTCCGCTGCACGAGACCATCGAAGAGCTGCTGTCCACCAAGCAGGCGCCCATCTATATCGTGCACTTCACGCAGGCCGCCGCGCTGGAACAGGCGAGCGCGCTGATGAGCATCAACATGTGCACCCGCGCGGAGAAGGATGCCATCGCCGAGCTGATCGGCAACTTCCGGTTCACGGCCGGCTTCGGCAAAGCGCTTTCACGTCTTGTCCGGCACGGCATCGGCGTGCATCACGCGGGCATGCTGCCGAAGTACCGCCGCTTGGTTGAGTTGCTCGCCCAGGCTGGCTTGCTCAAGGTGGTCTGTGGCACGGATACGCTCGGGGTGGGCATCAATCTTCCAATCCGGACGGTCCTGTTTACCGGGTTGAACAAGTTCGACGGCATCCGGATGCGTCTGCTCAAAGCGCGTGAGTTCCATCAGATCGCGGGAAGGGCCGGGCGGGCCGGTTTCGACACCCTCGGCACGGTCATCGTGCAAGCGCCAGATCACGTCATCGAAAACGAGAAGGCGGTCACCAAAGCGGCCGGTGACGCGAAGAAGTTGCGCAAACTGGTGAAGAAGAAACCTCCCGAGGGTTTCGTCGGCTGGGGTCAGCCCACCTTCGAGCGCCTGGTCGCCGCCGAGCCGGAGCCCCTGACGTCGAGCTTCAAGGTCAGTCATGCCATGGTGCTCAACGTTATCGAGCGCGGCGGGGACGCCTTCGGCCACATGCGGCATCTGCTCACCGACAACCACGAGTCGCCTTCCGCGCGCCGCGGCCACATCCGGCGTGCGATCGCTATCTATCGCGCGCTGCGCTCGGCGGGCATCGTGTCGCAGAGCGAAGACGGCCGGGTGGCGGTGACCGACGAGCTTCAGCTCGGCTTCGCTCTCAATCAGCCGCTGTCGCCCTTCGCCATCGCCGCGATCGAGTTGTTGTCGCCGCAGGAGCCCGACTATCTGCTCGACGTAGTCTCCATCATCGAGTCCACTTTGGAGGATCCACGCCAGATCCTCTACGCGCAGCAGGACAGGGCCAAAGGCGAAGCGGTGGCCCAGATGAAGGCCGACGGCATCGAATATGAAGAGCGCATGGCGCTGCTGGAGAACATCACCTATCCCAAGCCGCTGGCGGAACTGCTCGAGGTGGCCTTCGAGACCTACCGGCAGAGCCATCCGTGGGTCGAGGATCAGCGGCTGTCGCCCAAGTCGGTGGTGCGCGACATGTACTCCGGCGGCATGACCTTCACCGAATACGTCAGCTTCTACGGGCTGGCGCGCTCGGAAGGACTGGTGCTGCGCTACCTGGCCGATGCCTACAAGGCGCTCAAGCAGACGGTGCCCGACGACGCCAAGACCGAGGAGCTCAGCGATCTCATCGAGTGGCTGGGTGAGGTGGTGCGGCAGGTCGACTCCAGCCTGCTCGACGAGTGGGAGCAGCTGCAGAACCCGGGCGAAAAGGGCCTCGACGTCACGCCGCCCGCGATCACCCGCAACGTGCGGGCGCTGCGGGTGCAGGTGCGAAACGCTTTGTTCCGCCGGGTGGAGCTGGCCGCGCGCCGGCGGGTGGATCTGCTTTCCCAGCTCGATCCCGATATCGACTGGGCCGACGCGCTTGACGCGTATTTCGCCGACTACGACGAGATCGGCACCGACGCCGCCGCCCGCGGCCCGGCCATGTTCGTGCTCGAGGAGGGCAAGGAAATCTGGCGGGTCAGGCAGATCCTGGCCGATCCGGAGTCCAATCACGACTGGAACATCGGCGCCGAGGTCGACCTGGCCGCCTCCGACGAAGCGGGCGAAGCGGTGATTAAGGTGACCTACGTCCAGGTGATGGGCAGCGACTCGTAGCCGCGAAGCACCAACCTGTTGCGCCGCAACGGCTCTCCCGCTAGGGCCAGCTGCGGTAGGCGGCGCAGCAGAAGCGGGAAGGCGATCCGCGCTTCCAAGCGGGCCAGCGCCGCGCCCAGACAGAAATGCGCGCCCGCGCCGAAAGAGATCGAGGTGTTGCCGGGCCGCTCCGGGTGGAAATGGTCTGGGTGCACGAAACGATCCGGGTCGCGATTGGCCGAGCCGATGAGCGCCATCAGGTAGGTTCCGGCCTCGATGCGCTGTCCCTCCAGCACGGTGGTCTCCTTGGCCTCCCGTGAGGTCAGCTGAACCGGCGGATCGAAGCGAAGAAACTCCTCGACATAGACGTCGACCAGCTCGGGTGCGCCGGACAGCCGGGCCAGCTGCTCGGGGCGCTGCAGCAGCGTCATCACCCCGTTGCCGATGAGGTTGGTGGTCGTCTCGAATCCGGCGAGCAGAAGCAGCGCAAGGTTTCCCAGCAACTCAGACTCGGAAAGCTCCGCCGCGGAGACCAGCTCAGAGATCAGATCATTTTGGCGGGTACCACGCCTGCTGCGCACCAGATCGGAGAAGTAGGCCTCGAACAGCTCGGCCGCGGACTGCGCGGCAGCGGCCTCGTCCAGGGTGAAGGTGCCCTCCAGCGCGATGGCGAAATCGGCGGCCACCGGCCTGAACCAGGAGCGGTCCTTTTCCGGTACCCCCAAAAGCTCACAGATGACACCCAGAGGCAGGCGATAGGCGAAGTCGTCGATCAGGTCGGCGGGGGCACCCTTCTGGGTGATCTCGTCGATCAGGGCGTTGGCCTGGCTTTCGATCGCCACAGCCAGCTCGGCCACCCGCCTGGCCGTGAAAGCGCCACTCATCAGCCTGCGCACCCGCGTGTGCTCGGGCGGGTTGGTGCTCAGGATCGAGCTGGAAAGCAGCAGGAACGAGGCGTCCTGGGCAGCGAACGTGGGATCCCTGAGCAGCCCGTTGACCGCGTCGAACGAGGTGGCCACCAGGTATCCGGGCTCGACGGTCACCAGGGTGCCGTGCTCACGAAGCTCGGCATAGAGAGGATAGGGATCTTCCCGGCCCTCTTCGCTCAGCAACGTGGTGATCAGCTCCAGCGGCTTCATCGCCTCATCGTGCCAGGGCCGCGCCAGCGCGGGGTGGGCTGCGGGGTCGGGGTCGCGCCAGCGCGGTTGACTGCCGGGGGTGCAGGGTCGGGGTCGCGGTGGCGCGGGGTGGGTGCGGGGCTGCGTCGGGTGGGTGCAGGGGCGGGGTCGCGGCGATGCCGGGGTCAGGGCCAGTCGAGGGTCTGCGGATCGTCGGCGGGGCAGCGGCCGCGATAGGTGTAGGTGACCGCGAACCGTTCCACCGCTTCACAAACCCAGGGCGGGGCGCTCAGCCGGGCGAGCGCGTCGATCGCGATGCGCAGGCACTCGCGGGCCGCGGTGGCGAGCCTCGGATTGAGCAGCCCGCGCCGGGCGGCGGTGACCCAGATGTCACGCCGGTCGGGAATCGGTTGCCGCGAAACGAGTTCGAAGGTCTCGTCGGAGGCGCGGGCATCGTCGAGCAGCGCCGCCACCACGGCAAGGGGCACCACCCAGCCCTGGCCGGGCTGCGAGTCCACCATCCGGATCTCCAGATAGCCGCACGGGCGCACCGGCGGGATCACCGTTTTGACGTGGCGGACAAGGTCGTGGATCGTCGCCGTGCGCAGATCGGCGTCGCGCAGCCAGCCCCGCATGGTCAGCCCGCGCGGTGGGGGCGACCAGGGCCGCGGTGGGTGCTCCGGAATCCCGACCACCAGGGCGTCCATCGCGTACCGGGCCCACGCTCGGCGCGGATCGATGTCCAGGGCCATCGGGTCTGTCCGGGTCGGGTCGGTCTGGAACCGGATCACCTGACGCCGCGACCGGGCCGGGCTGCTGGGCGGTCCCGCCGAATTGGCGAAGATCGCCGTGAGCAGCGGGCCGAGACAGTTGGCAAGCAACCAGCGCCGAGAACGCCCGCGCCACCCGTCGGTGGCGTCGCCGGCGTCCACATTGATCTGTATCGAGGCGGAGTTGGCCAGCATCAGCCGCCCCATCGACCCGAAGTGGCTGTAATGCGATTCGAGCGCGGCGTGGCGGGGATGTTCGGTCATCATCTGCGGCTTGCGCGGGTCGAGCCCGGTGCCGTAGAGGATCAGGCCGGCCGAGGCCAAACGCGATTCGACGGCATGGGTGTCGGTGCGCGCGGCGTTGATGCAGTCGGCCAGATTGCCGAACGGCCGGGTGCTCAGCTCCAGCTGTCCGCCCGGCTGGAAGGAGATCAGGCTGCCGCCCGGCAGCGCGGCGCGCTCGGTGTCGAGCAGGCTCACCAGTTCCTTGACCGCTATGCGGCGATGGAGGTCCCGGGGATCGAGCACGATCCACTCCAGCTCGGTGCCGATCCGGCCGACCTGTTCCCGGTCGAAACCCGTACTGAAGATGATCTCTTCCGCCTCGGTTTCGGAGAGCGCCTTATTCACGCGCTACTCCTCCCCTGCGGGCACATCTAGCATTGTCAATAATTAAGCCAGATGACTACTCGCGGTGTCTAGTCACTCACTTTCAAGTGATCTGGCGGGCGGGTCGGCTGACCGCACGCCGATCGAGGTGCCGCCGGGCCTGTTCGACCGTGCTGTCGGTCAGCCCGGCGATCGCGTGCGTATCCAGGTCTGGGCCGGAGCGCACGCCGACCAGCCGGAAGATGTGGCCCATGGCGGCGGGCAGGTGCCGGTACGACCAGGACAACATGGCGCTCACCGCGGCGCGTTCGCCCGTGCCCGCGGCGAGAAGCCTGAGCACAGTGGACCCATCGAGCTCGGCGAGCAACTGGGCCAGGGTCCGCTCGGGCCGGCTGGCGACGTATTCGGCGACCACCCGCAGGGCGAGCGGCAACCGGGCGCACCGCTCGGCGAGCTGGCGCGCGGCACCGCTCTCGGCGTTAACGCGCTCGCCGATGAGTGCCGCCAACAGCTTGACGGCGTCTTCGAGCGGCAGCAGGTCCAGGTCGATACGGCGCGCGCCGTCGCGGGCGACCAGACCGACCAGGCTGTCGCGGCTGGTGACGATCACCAGACAGCTGGCGGTGCCGGGTAACAGCGGCCGGACCTGTTCCACCGAGCGCACGTTGTCGAGAACGACGAGCATGCGCCTTCCGGCCACCAGCGAGCGGTAGAGCGCCGCACGTTCGCCCACCTCCTTTGGGAGCTGCCGGTCCGGGCCTTCGATGAGGCGCAGCAGGGTCGCTGCCGCGTCGCCGGGCGACATCGGCTCCGCGGCGTCGTAGCCGTGCAGATCGAGGTAGAGCTGCCCATCGGGGAAGTGGCTCAGGTGTGAGTGTGCCCAGTGCAGAGCGAGCATCGTCTTGCCCACCCCGGACAGCCCGGCCACCACCCCGATCCTTAGATGGGTGGCCTGGTGGTCGCGGGTTTCCAGCAGCTTGTCCAGCTCGGCGAGCTCGCCTTCCCGCCCGGCGAAGGCGAACACGGCGGAGGGCAGCTGCCGCGGAATGTGACGAGGCGCCGGCGCTGGGTCGGCCGGCTGGCTGAACGCGTGCTCCACCATCGCGTAACGCGGCCGCCAGTACTCGTCGACCCCGGAACTGATTGACAGGCAAGGCAATCGGCCGCGCTGGCGGGCGTGCAGGTAGATCGCCTCGACCATGGCGCGCAGCACCTGCCAGTCAGGCGGCCGGCGGATGCGGCCACGCAGGATCGCTCCCACCTGACTCTTGCCGAGCCCGACCGCGATGGCCAGGCAGCGCACGCTGGGTCCGCCGGCCTGCTCCCACACCAGGCGAAGGTCGCGGCAAAGCGTGGCAAGCACGTCATGCGCGACGCTCGGGCCGATCGGCATGGGGTCAGACTACGAAGAAGCGGCCCCGGCCGGTGTCCGGGAATGGACGGACACCCATCGCCACCACGTTCCGGGCGTCCGGTGCTGTCCGGTACGGGTCCGCCCTTCCGGCGGGGTGACGAGCGCGTTGCGGGCGTGGGATCACCGGCTGTCCGGATTCGGGACAGCGGCAGGGCTGTGCGCTGCCACAGTGGCGGTCTCATCCACCCAGGTCGAATTGGAGGCAACATGCCACACCCGGAAATGTCGCGCGGCGGGGGCCGTGGGCGATGGCTCGCGGTACTCGTGCTGATCGGTGTCATGGTGGGCACCGGCGCCAGTGCGCAGGCGGTGGCGCAGCCGGTCGAGGTGAGCGCATTGCCCGCGCAGTGGAGCGATCTCGGCCAGCACATCGTGAGCTTCAGCTCGGGCAAGTGTCTGCAACCGCAGTCGTTCGCGTCGCAGGCTCGCATCGAGCAGCGCACCTGCTCCAGCCCATCGTCCCTGCAGCGGTGGAAAGTCATCGACGCTGGAGACGGTCACGCCATGCTGGTCAACCAGGGCAGCCGGCTGTGCCTCGATCTGTTCGCCAACACCGAAAGCGAGGTCGTCGTGGGAACGCCGATCCAGCAGTTCTCCTGTTGGGAGGGCTACCCGACCGAGCATTGGGGACGTTCGCACGGTTCACGCTACGAGTTTTTCCAGGTGTTCACCCATATCAAGGCGCTGTGCCTGGAGGTGCCAGGCGCGTCAACGGGTGACGGCGCTCAGCTTCAGCTAGGCGCGTGCTCGCTGTTCCAGAACGCCCAGCAGTTCAAGTTCGTCGACGCCACTCCGTGACGCCTCCGCGGCGCGCCCGGTGACCCGCGGGCGCGCCGCACCTGGAAGGATGGCAAGGCGTGGAGCAGTCTGAAGAGCTTGGCGCGGTGGCCGCGGTGAAAGCGGCCGGCCTGAACCACCGCGTGATCCGTTATGGCGCGGTGCGCAGCGCCGCGGAAGCGGCGGCGGCCCGCGGTGTCGAGGTGGCCGATGTGGTCAAGACGATCGTTGTCCGCAGAGCCGACAACGACTACGTCTTCGTGCTCACGCCCGGCGACCGGGTCATCTCGTGGCCGAAGCTGCGCACCCTGCTGGGGGTGAACCGGCTTTCCATGCCCGACGCCGAGGCGGCCAAGGTGGCCACCGGCTATGAACGCGGCACCATCACGCCCTTCGGCTCGGCCACCGCCTGGCCGGTGATCGCCGACGAGCGCATCCGTGGCCGTGAGATCACGCTGGGCGCGGGCGAGCACGGGGTGGCCGTGGCCCTCAGCGCGGACGAGGCGGTGGCCGCGCTGGAAGGGGCCTTCGCCGACGTCACCGATCCCGAACCAGCGGCGCCACCTCGGTAGCGGCGAAACGCACGAACCCTTCCGGGTCCGGGTCGTCGGGCGTGGGCTGCAGCACGACCGTGGTGGCGCCCGCCTGGGCCCATCGGGCGACCGCTTCGGCGATGGTGGCGGCGTCACCGGCCACGCCGATGTCCTGCATGCTGGGGTAGCCGAACCGAACCCTTTCCCGCTCAAGGCGTTGCGCCGCGTCCTTTCCGGTCGCCGCGTGCGCATAGACCACCACCGGGAAGGACTCGTGCTCGCGTCCGCTCGCGGCACGCCCCTGCGACACGTGCCGCAGCGCTTCAGCGATCTGCTTGGGCGAGGTGCCGCCGGTGAGAATCACGCCGTCGGCCGCCTCACCGCACAGCCGCAGCGAGCGCGGGCCGGTGGCACCGGCGAAAAGCGGCGGTGCGGGCTCGGGCGGCCAGTCGAGGCGGACCCGGTCCAGCTTGACGTAGCGGCCGTCGACGGTCACCTCGTCGCCGGCGAGCAGGGCGCGCAACGCCCAAAGATGCTCACGCAGCAACGTCATCGGCGACTCGGGCCGCGCGCCGACCTGCTCCATCCAGCGCTGCACCCCGTGGCCGACGCCGACCAGCGCCCGGCCGCCGAACATCCGGTGCAGGGTGGCCAGCTCCATCGCGGTGACCGCGACATTGCGCAGCGGCACCGGCAACAGGCCCAGGCCCACCTTCAGCTGCCGCGTCCACGCCAGAGCCGCGGCCGCACTGGTGAGGCCGCCTTCCAGAAAGCAGTCCTCCCACAGCCAAAGCTCGGCCAGCCCGGCCTCGTCGGCCGCCACAGCGACGCTGCGCAGTCGCTCCGGTGGCAGCTGCGGCAGGAACACCACGCCCAAAGTCGTCATGGGAAAAACCTTGCCACGGGTGGCCGCTTCGCTGGGGGCGCCTCACTGTCCACTGTGGAGTGCGTGGGCGGCCAGCGGGTTGAGGGTGAGGGTGCGATCGGTGGGACAGACGGTGAGCCAGCCGGTCAGGTCGGCGGCGGGCAGCAGGGCGGGCCAGTCGATCCGGTCGCGGGCCGGCGTGCCGGGCGCGACGAAAAGGGTGAACTGCCAGTGTTCCTGGCCGCTGCGCCCGCAGTAGGCGCGGCCCCGGATGCAGGGCGGGTCGCCGGCCAGGTCGTAGTCCGCCGGGATCAGCCCGTCGCACCAGTGATGGCGCAGGCTATGGTCGGCGAGCCCGGCGAGCTCGGCCGTGACTCGATATTCGAGTGCCTGCCAGAAGTTGGTCTCGGCGCTAATCACGAGCGTTGCCTCCCGGAGTAGATGGTAAGGTGTGCGCGTGATCCATGGGGTAGAGCAGCGACGAATCGAGACGGCCGGCTGAGCCATCGCTCGCCGTGCTGTCTGTGCCGACCTCGTCAGCGCTTACCCTCTCCCTCATTGGTGGATCCATGAATATCGAGCATGCTCTTGTCTGTGTTTTTTCGGCCGCCCTTGCTGAGGTGGCCGGGTTTGACGTCGATCCGGCCGTGCGGCGCTCGCCGCGGGCCGACTTTCAGGTCGATGGCGCGCTGGCCTTGGCGCGCCGGCTGGGAAGGCCGCCTGTTCAGGTCGCGCAGGAGGTGCTGGACCGCGTCGATTGGGCCGGGCTGCACGCCACCGCGCAGGTCGCCGGGCCGGGATTCATCAACGTCACCCTTGACGACCGGTTTTTGGCGCAGGAACTACACAGGGTGGCCACGGACGAGCGGCTCGGCGTCGCGGCGGCCACGCCCCAGGTGGTGACGATCGACTACTCCGCGCCCAATGTCGCCAAGGAGATGCACGTCGGTCACCTGCGCTCCACGGTGATCGGGGACGCGGCGGCCCGCCTGCTGAGCTTTCTCGGACATCAGGTGCGGCGGATGAACCACGTCGGAGACTGGGGCACACCGTTCGGCATGCTCATCGAGCACCTGTTGGACATCGGCGAAACCGAAGCGGCGCATGAGCTTTCTGTCGGTGATCTGACCGCTTTCTATCAGGCCGCGCGGGCCAAGTTCGACAGCGACCCGGGATTCGCCCAGCGGTCCCGGCTGCGGGTGGTGGCGCTGCAGGCCGGCGACGAGCAGACGCGGCGGCTGTGGCGGCTGCTGGTGGAGGAGTCGGAAAAATACTTCCTGGCGGTCTACGGCAAGCTGGGCGTGACACTGTCCGATGCCGACTTCCTTCCCGAGTCGTTCTACAACGACGAGCTCGCCCCTCTGGTAAAGGAGCTGGATGAGCAGGGGTTGCTGCACGACAGCCAGGGTGCCAAGTGCGTCTTCCCGCCCGGGTTCGCCGGGCGTGACGGCGAGCCGCTGCCGCTGATCGTGCGCAAGAGCGATGGCGGATTCGGTTATGCGGCAACCGATTTGGCCTCAGTGAAGTATCGTACCGGCCCGCTGGCCGCCGACCGGATGCTCTACTTCGTCGGCACGCCGCAGCGGCTTCATTTTGAGATGGTCTTCGCGGCCGCGCGGCAGGCGGGCTGGATCGGCGAAAAGGTCGAGGTGAGGCATGTCAACTTCGGCTCGATCCTGGGCGAGGACGGCAAGATGCTCAAAACCCGGGCCGGGCAAACCATCAAGCTGATCGAGCTGCTGGACGAAGCGGTGAGCCGCGCGGCGGCGATCGTCGCGGACAAGAGCCCACATCTGGAAGCGGAGACGCAGGCGCAGGTGGCGTGGGCGGTGGGCATCGGTGCGATCAAATATGCGGACCTGTCCAGCGACCGGGTGAAGGACTACGTCTTCGACTGGGACAGGATGCTTGCCACCAACGGCGACACGGCCGCGTATCTGCAGTACGCCTGCGCGCGGATCGGTTCCATCTTCCGCAAGGGCGCGGTGGTGCCCGACCCGGCCGCCCCGGTCACGCTGGCCCATCCGGCAGAGCGGGCACTAGCCATGGAGCTGCTCGCCTTTCCAGCGGTGCTCGACACGGCCGCGCGCACGGTGGAGTTGCATCGGCTGGCCGGATATCTGTTCGGGCTCGCCGGGTTGTACACCGAGTTCTACAGCCACTGCCGGGTGCTGGGCAGCGCCGAGCAGGCGGGCCGGCTGGTGCTTTGCGACGTGACCCGGCGCACGTTGGTGCTTGGGCTCGATCTGCTGGGAATCGTGGTGCCAGAGCGCATGTAGGGTACCCGGCGTGACTGTCGATGGGCTGGTGTCGATTATCGCGGCGGTGGAGGCGGGCCAGCGCCTGCCCACGCAACCTTGGTATCGGGTGGTGGCATTTCCTGGTACCGAGATGGTGATGGGCTTTCCGGGTTTGAATGTGATCGTCACCGCGCTGCCGCCCGAGTGGGTGGAAAAGCAGCTCCCGTTCGAGGATCTGTCCCTGCCGCTGAACCCGCCGTTTCTGCGCGCGATGGAGGAGCAGACCGGCCGCCGGGTCAACAACATCGACATCATCATGCTCGCGCCCAGGCTGACCGGTGCGCCGCCGATGGAGTTGACCAGGGTGACCGACACGGATCACCCGAGGGTTCGGCGCGCCCTGCGCTACCGCACCGAGGTGGCCGTCTATCAGGCCGACGGCGGCGTGCTCGTCATCGGGCGCGGCGTGGGCGGGCGCTGGGAGATCGGGGTGGAGGTCGCCGAGCACGCCCGCGGGGCCGGGCTCGGGCGCTCGCTCGCGCTCGCGGCCCGCCACCTGGTACCGGAGGATCGCCCCATCTGGGCACAGATCGCCCCCGGCAACGCCACCAGCGTGCGGGCCTTCCTGGCGGCCGGCTACGCCCCGGTGGGTGCTGAAGCTCTCCTCGTTGCCTGAGGGGTCCGCTGATCCGATCGGCAACCCGGCGGGCAGAATAGGGTCATGAGTTTGGCGCAGTGTGTGGTGGCGGTGGATGGGCCGTCCGGTTCGGGCAAGTCGACGGTGTCGCGGCGGCTGGCTCAGGCGCTGGATGCCTGTTACCTCGACACCGGCGCCATGTACAGGGCGGCGACCTGGGCGGTCCTGCTGGCCGAGGTGGACCTTGCCGACCAGGAGTCCATCTTCAAGGTGGTCATCGACACCGAGATCATCATCGGGATCGACCCGGCCCAGCAGGCGGTGGAGGTCAACGGCACGGCCGTGAACGCGGAGATCCGCGGGCCGCAGGTGACCGCCGCCGTGTCGGCCGTCTCCGCGGTGCCGATGGTGCGCCAGCTGCTGGTGAGCCGTCAGCGCGAGATCATCGCCAGCGCGCAGCGGATCGTGGTCGAGGGCCGCGACATCGGCATGGTGGTCGCCCCGCACGCCGACCTCAAGGTCTATCTGACCGCATCGGTGGACGAGCGCGCGCGCAGGCGCAGCAGCGAGACCGACGCCGATCACGCCGCGACCGCGCAGGACCTGGCGCGCCGCGACCATCTCGACTCGACGCGGGCAACGGATCCGCTGCGTAAAGCCCCCGACGCCCTGGTCATCGACTCCACCCAGATGGACATCGACGAGGTAGTCGCCACACTCAGAGAGCTGTTGAACAACTGATGAAAGACACCGAGCAGGAGCTCGCTGGCCTGCCCGACGATGCGCCCGTGGGTGACGAGAACGAGATCGTTGCCGTTCCCGTGGTCGCGGTCGTCGGAAGGCCCAACGTCGGCAAGTCCACTTTGGTCAATCGCATCATCGGCCGGCGGCAGGCCGTGGTCGAGGATGTGCCCGGGGTGACCCGCGACCGTGTGGCCTACGACGCCAACTGGATCGGCCGTGAGTTCACTGTCGTCGACACCGGCGGCTGGGAGCCCGACGCCAAGGATCGGGCCGCGGCCATCGCCCGGCAGGCCGAGGCCGCCATCGCCACCGCCGATGTGGTCCTGTTCGTGGTCGACGCGATGATCGGCGCCACCGATGACGACGAGAAGGCCGTGAAGATGTTGCGGCGCAGCAAGAAGCCCGTGCTGCTGGTCGCCAACAAGGTGGACAACCAGGCGCGTGAGCTTGAGGCGCACGCGTTGTGGTCGCTGGGTCTGGGGCAGCCGTATCCGATCTCGGCCCTGCACGGGCGCGGGTCGGGGGAGTTGCTCGACGCGGTGCTGGCCGCCTTCCCGACCGACGCGCCGCTGATGCGGGAGCAGAAGGAGCGCGGGCCGCGCCGCGTGGCGCTGGTGGGCCGCCCGAATGTGGGCAAGTCCAGTCTGCTGAACCGGCTGGCCAAAGAGGAGCGCTCGGTGGTCGACTCGGTGGCGGGCACCACCGTCGATCCGGTCGACTCGATGGTCACCGTCGGCGGCGAGGTCTGGCAGTTCGTCGACACGGCCGGCTTGCGCAAGCGAGCGGGTCAGGCCAGCGGCACCGAATACTATGCGTCGCTTCGCACCTCCGCGGCGATCGAGGCCTCCGAGGTCACCGTGGTCCTCTTCGACGCCAGCGAGGTGATCAGCGAGCAGGACCAGCGTCTGCTGTCCATGGTCTCCGAGGCCGGACGCGGCGTGGTGCTGGCCTTCAACAAGTGGGATCTGGTCGACGACGACCGTCGCCACTACTTGGACAAGGAAATCGACCGCGAGCTCAAGCGCATCCCGTGGGCGTTGCGGGTCAACATCTCCGCGCTGACCGGGCGGGCCGTGGACAAGCTGGCCCCCGCGCTGCGGACGGCGTTGCGCAGCTGGGAGAAGCGCATCTCCACCGGGCGGCTCAACCAGTGGCTCACCGCGCTGGTTCAGGCCACCCCGCACCCTGTCCGCGGGGGGCGTGCGCCGCGCATCATGTTCGCCACCCAGCCCGGGTCCTGCCCGCCCAAATTCGTTCTGTTCACGACCGGCCAGCTCGACGCGGGATATGTGCGCTTCATCGAGCGCAAGTTGCGTGAGGAGTTCGGATTTGAGGGCAGCCCGATAGAAATCGCGGTAAAGCCCCGCAAACAGCTCGGTCCGGGGGGCAGAGGCAAGGCGCACGGCTAATGTCGTAACCGTGAACCACAGCTGGGCGAACGCGCCCGCAGTTGCCGCGGTCGAGGTGGCCCTGCCATCCCATGTGCACAGTCAAGAAGAGATAATTTCGGAGCTTTCCCGCTTTGGTGGGCCGGTGTTCGAAAGGTTCGCCCGCACGGCCGGCGTGCAGACCCGGCGTTTGGCGATGCCGCTGGCCCGCTATGGACGGCTGAGTGGCTTCACCGAAGCCAACGAAACCTATCTTGAGGTGGCCCTCGAGCTTGGCGAGCAAGCGCTGACCGCCGCCTTGAAGAAGGCGGGGATACAGCCCGACGAAGTGGACCTGATCGTGTCCACCACGGTGACCGGGCTGACCGTGCCGTCGTTGGAGGCCCGCCTGGCCAACCGGATGGGGCTGCGCCCGGACGTGAAACGGGTGCCCCTTTTCGGGCTCGGCTGCGTGGCCGGTGCGGCCGGAATCGCCCGCATGCACGACTATCTGCGCGCCTTCCCCGATCAGGTAGCGGTGTTGCTCGCGGTGGAGCTGTGCTCGCTGACCATCCAGCGCGACGACACGTCCGCGGCGAACCTGGTCGCGTCGAGCCTTTTCGGCGATGGCGCGGCCGCGGTGGTGGCCACCGGCGCGGCGGTCTCCGGTGCGGGCCCGCGCGTGCTGTCCAGCCGCAGCCACCTCTACCCGGACACCGAAGGCGTGATGGGCTGGGACATCGGCACGCAGGGTTTCCGCATCATCCTGTCCACGGAGGTCGCGCCGATCGCGGAGAAGTATCTGGCCGAGGGGGTGGAAAGCTTCCTTGCCGCGCATGGTCTGTCCACTCACGACATTTCGGCGTGGATCTGCCACCCGGGCGGGCCGAAGGTTATCGAGACCATCCAGCGGGTGCTCTCGCTGCCGCCGCAGGCCCTCGCGCATACCCGAAACTCGTTGCGCGACAAAGGAAACCTTTCCTCGGTCTCGGTTCTCGACGTGCTGGGTGAGACAATGGCGCAACCGCCCGCGGCGGGTGGCTACGGGCTGATGATTGCCATGGGTCCGGGGTTCTGTTCCGAGCTCGTTCTGGTGCGGTGGTGAGACATGTACTACCTCCTGATCCTGGCCGTCGGCGTGGAGCGCCTGATCGAGCTGGTCATCTCGAAGCGGCATGCGAAGTGGGCGCTGGCCAACGGCGGGCGTGAGCACGGCCGGTCGCACTATCCCTACATGGTGGCCATCCACACCGCGCTGCTGATCGGCTGCGCGGTCGAGGTGTGGGCGCTGGATCGCCCCTTCCTGCCCTGGCTGGGCTGGCCAATGCTGGCCGTTGTGGTGCTGAGCCAAGGGCTGCGCTACTGGTGCATCGTCACGCTCGGCAAGCGCTGGAACACCTTGGTCATCGTGCTGCCCGGGGTGCCGCTGGTGGATCGCGGGCCCTACCGCTTCCTCAAGCACCCCAACTATGTGGCGGTGGTGGCCGAGGGGATAGCGCTGCCGCTGGTCCACTCGGCCTGGATCACAGCGCTGCTGTTCACTCTCGCCAACGCGGCCGTGCTCGCTGTGCGCATCAGCGTGGAGAACACCGCGCTGCGGGCCGCGCAGGCCAATGTTTGACGCCGATCTCCTCATCGCCGGCGGCGGCCCGGCTGGGCTGGCTACCGCATTGCACGCGCTCCAAAGTGGACTGTCGGTGGTCATCGCCGAGCCCCGGCCACACCCGATCGACAAGGCGTGCGGGGAGGGCCTGATGCCCGGCGGCCTGGCCGCGCTGGCCCGGCTGGGCATCGATCCGCCGGGGGTGCCGTTTCAGGGCATCGCCTACCTTTCCGGCAAGCGCCGCGCCGAGGCGCGTTTCCAGCACGGGCCGGGCCGGGGGGTGCGGCGCACAGCGCTGCACGCCGCGCTGACCGGCGCGGCGCACGAGCGCGGCGCCAAGTGGGCCGCGGTGCGCATCGATCAGATCGAGCAGGATGCCACCGGGGTCACCGCGGGCGGGCTGCGGGCGCGCTGGCTCGTCGCCGCCGACGGGCTGCACTCCACGGTGCGCCGCCGCCTGGGCATTGCGGCTGTGCCCGGCCGGCCCCGCCGGTTCGGGATGCGCTGGCATTTCAGTACCCCGGCCTGGTCTGAGTTTGTCGAGGTTTGGTGGTCTGACCGGGGCGAGGCATACGTGACCCCGGTGGCGCCCGGCCAGATCGGGGTGGCCGTCCTCAGCTCGCAGAAGCCGGATCTGGCTTGGTTTCCGGCCCTCGCCGAGCGGCTCGGCGAGCCTGCGGCCCCGCGCGGTGCGGGCCCGCTGCGTCAGGTGGTGCGAAGGCGCGTAGCAGGGCGGGTGCTCCTGGTCGGCGACGCGGCCGGATATGAGGACGCGCTGACCGGCGAGGGCATCAGCCTGGCCGTCAAGCAGGCTCAGGCGGCGGTGGAGGCGATCGTGGCCGGGCGGCCGCAGGCCTATGAGCATGCCTGGCGTGGCCTCACCCGCGACTACCGGCTGCTGACCCGCGGTCTGGTGCTGGCGACCCGGGCGCGTGCCATGCGGCGTGCCATTGTGCCAATCTGCGGCCTTGCCCCGGCGGTGTTCCGTGGTGTCGTCAATATCCTCGCTAGATAATTCATCGATGCGGCATCTCGACATCATCGAGGAGATCTTCGCGCTGGCCGCCGAGGCGGACGCGGCGCTGTGGCTGCGCGGGGGCTGGGCGATGGATTTCGCCCTGGGGCAGGTGACCCGCGAGCATGTGGACATCGATCTGTTTGCGTGGGCGGTCGACGCCGAGCGGCTGACCCGGGTGCTCACCGACCATGACTACGACCGCACCCCCAACGACCATCCATTGCTGCAGCTCGACTTTTCCCGGCACGGGGTGGAGATCAACATCGGGCTGCTGGCCCGCTCCGCCGACGGGCAGGTCGTGATCCCGCACGGGGAGTCGGCCGGCGCGGCATGGCCGGAGGGAATGCTCGACGGCCCACCGGGACGTCTGGGCGGCCTGGTGTGCCCGATGGTCAGCGTGCCGGCACAGATCGAAATCAAAGAGAAGATGCCTATCTGGGTACCGGCAAGGCCGCGCCGGGAGAAGGACACGCTGGACATAGAACGGCTGCGCGCCTACATCTCCAACACGTAGACGTCGCCTTCCCGTTTGAAACCTATGCGGCCGTAGTAAGGCGAGACCATGCCGGGCGGGGTCACCACCCGGCGGAAGCCGCGCTCGGAGAACAGCCCGCTTCGCCGGTAGACGAACTCGCCCGGGGTGAAATCGCGGAACCGTTGCGTCACATAGTCCAGCTCGATCTGAGCCGTCCCGCCGCCCCGATCGAAAATCAGCACCACCCCGGCGAGTTCGTCGTCGTGCATGACCACGAAGGCGAGCTCGTCGCCGCTGCGCTTGAACCCGGGGTTGAACCTTTCGATATCCGCGGCGTGGATGTCGAGCACATAGGTCAGGAACGCGTCGTCGGCGTGGACCTCCACCGCCGTGTAGGCGTGGTCGTCATGGCGGGTCGCCAGCATCTTGCGCAGGTAAACGACGTTGATGATGGCCAGGACGACATTGAGCCCGACCATCGGCCACACCGCGAGCGCGGCGTTGAAGAAGATCAGCACGAAGCAGCCGATGAGGTTGAACACGCGCAGACGCAGAATCCGCGTCTGCAGGAGCGACCAGACCAGCAGCGCCGAGCCTGCCCAGCCGATGAGGTCGAGCCAGTTCACGTGACCAGGCTAGCGGTCAGAAGACGACCTCAGCCGGAACTTTGCCGAGCTGGCGCAGCAGGCCGTAGAGGTCGGTCTCACCCCACATCTGCACGATCCTGCCCGCGTGCAGCCGGTAGAGCTTCAGGCCGGTCATGCTGAGCTGCTCGCCGGTGGCATCGTGGCGCAGGTGCTGTCTGAAATAGACGCTGACCCGGTCGCCGTGCTCGAACAGGTCGATGACCTCGATCTCGGTGCAGGTCAGGCCGGGCGTGTTGATCGCCCCTTCCACGAAGTGGCGTCCGCGTACGTGATTGCCGGCACCGCGGATCTCGATGTTTTCGTCCACCACCGCGGCCAGCTCGGCCAGGTCGCGGGTGACGAAGACGCGCAGATAACGCCGAACCGTTTCCTGCATCTGGCTACCCCTTCCCCGTGAGGGCTTGCGCGATGGCCACCTGGACCTGCTCCAGATTCTCGTCGCCGTCCTCGACCGTCCACAACGAGTTCTGCAGCACCCGGGCGATGGTGTAGCCGACGGCCCGCTGCCTGTCCAGGCCGAGCACCTCGGTCATGATGTCGAATCGGCGCAGCACGGCCCGGGCCACATCACCGGTGGCGAGCACCTCTTCCCAGCGGTTGTGCAGGGCGGGCATCAGGTCGAAGCCGGGGTCGCCGGCCAGCGGCTTGGGATCGATGGCCAGCCACGGCTCGCGCTGCCCGGCCAGCACGTTCTCGTAGTGCAGGTCCCAGTGCAGCAGCCGGTCTCCCGCCTGCCCGGCCAGCTCGCCGACCTGGCTCGCCCAGGAGCGCAACAGCTCACCCTCTTCGGGCCGGAGCTTGGCGGCGGCCTCGGGCGCGTAGTCGAGCATGCGGTCTACCACATAGTTCAGCGGCCGGATCTCCGCCGGCGCGGTGTGCGTGTGCAGGCGGGCGAGCAGCTCGGCGATGATCTGCACAGCGCGGTCGATGTCGGGCTCGGCGGTCAGCATCCGGTCACCGGCAAGGCGTTCCAGCAACAGGATCGAGCTGCCCGCCTCCTCGAACTCGTTGAGCAGCAACACCGTGCCCTGCCCGGCCCAGGTGCGCAACGCCGTTCCCTCGCCCAGATGCTCCGGGTCGAGCGGTTGCAGCTTGAGCGCTGCGGGCGTGCCGTCAGCACAGCGCACCGGCACCACCAGCCCGACCACGCCGTGCATCAGCGCCCCGTCGATCGACAGCTCCCACCGGTCGAGGTAGGTCGCGGCCAAGTCAGGAAGGTTGGCGATCCACTCCTTGCCCTTCTCCCCGTAGAACTTCTGGTGATAGCCGGCCAGCTTGGGCGGCACCTCGATACTCACCCGAGAAATGATGGCAGATCCGCCACCGTGGCGTGGGGTAGGTCAATTTGTAACCTCGTGCGCTCAACCTTCAAGCCCGGCCTGGGGTGAGGATGGTGACGATGAAGGAGGAACCCGCGTGACCGAGCCAGACAGGTTCCGTGAGTTCATGGAACTGCGTTACGGGGACCTGCTCCGAACAGCCTTCCTGCTCACCGGCTCCACCCACGCCGCCGAGGATCTGGTGCAGACCGTGCTGCTCAAGGTGTACAAGCGGTTTCACACCATCGAGGAGCCGTACCCCTACCTGCGCCGGGCGATGGTGAACCATCACATCAACCTGTGGCGGCGCATCGGTTCGCGGGAGCTGCTCAGCGTCTTCACCCCCGACCTCGCCGAGCCGGACATCTCCACGGCCTTCGTACAGCGGGCAGAACTGATGGAGGCCCTCGCCCAGCTGCCGCCCAAAATGCGCGCGGTGCTTGTGCTTCGGTACTGGGAGGACCTGTCCGAAGCCGACACGGCCGCCGCGCTCGGCTGCTCGCTCGGCTCGGTGAAGGCCCAGGCCAGCCGCGGCCTGGCCCGCCTGCGCGACATCCTGCGCGCCGAACAAGTCACCACGACCCGAGTCGCGGAGGGATGGGCATGAGCGAGCTTGTCGAGCTCATCGTGAAATTGGGATTCGCTCATGCTTTCGCCGCAGGCGATGGCCGACGTGAGGAGGCCATGGCATGAGCGAGCAGGAGTTGCGGAATGCTTTTGCGGAGCTGGCGGGTGAGGTCAAGCCGGCGCCGGAGCCCTACGCGCGGTTGATGGCCCGCTCGCGGCGGCGGCGTTTTTCGCGCTGGGCCACGGGTTTCGCGGCCGCGGTGGCCGCTGTGGTGATCGCGCCGGTGGCGCTGAACGCCGCCAACGATCCCGGCCCCGATCTTGGGATCATCGACAACAGCGTGCTGATGATCACCCCATGGACCCGCAAGCTGATCGACGCCCCGGTGCGCGGTGGTCTGGCCGGCGATCCCAAGCTGGTCGACGAGGCCGGGAAAGCATTGCGGGTCAACAAATCCGGGCCCATGTCCGGGTACCCCATAAAAGTGCTCTTCATCGAAGACGTCGGCGACAAACGGATCGTGGTGGCGGTGCGCCACAGCAAGACCCATCAGGTGGGCTTGGTGATGGCTGCCCCCCGGGGCGCTCGCGGTGAGCAGCTCATCACCGCCGAGGTGCGGATCAAGTCGCTGAGTCCGTTCACCGCCACGGAGTTCGGCTTCGGGCTGGCCCATAACCTCACGCACGTCGGGATAGGGCTGGCCCCACCCGGTTGCGAGATCGACCTGGCGACGCTGGCTTCCGGTGCCCCGAAATGGCGGGCATCGGGTGACTATGTCGTGTGGTCGCAGTCGATTGCCGATCAGCTGGTACGCGTGACATGCGCGGGCGCTGTACGTTTTCAGGGTGCTCTATTGGATCTGAGCAACATGATGCAGATAACCGGTGATCTGGAAGGTTTCCGGACCGCGACCACCGCCGGGTCGGGATTCGTGATTCCGGGCGCGATCCTCGAGCAGATGTTGCAGGGCACCTATCCGCCGCAGTCTGTCGGTCAGCTTCGGGCGATGTTCGCCGGGGCGGCTTCAGGGATGGCCAATCCGGCTTATGTCGCCGCCGACCCGGTCGACAAGGATCGATGGCGGGTGCAGATCTTCTCCGGGTCTTCCAGCGCTCGGCTGCTGACCTCCGCCAATGTGCTGGCGCCTGATGCTGTGGTGGCTCTGGATGTTCCCGACAGCGGATCGGTGGACACCATGCTCGTGCTGGGCCCGCCAAGCGCGGTCAAGCTGGAGATCCGAGACCTGTTCTCCGGGGTTCTTCTGCAGTCTGTGCCACTGGCAAATGGTGTGGCCGTGGTGCGGATGCGGGCGGCCGAGGACATGTGGCTGCACACTTTCAACGCCGCCGGGGAGCTCGTCGGCTTCGGGGTGACGCCGTTGCCCAAACCCGAGGGTCCGTCGGAGCTGTCCATGCCGGAGACGACGGAGAACTGGGGCTGAAGACGCCAAGCGCAGCGGTGGCGGCCCGAGGTGCCGCCACCGCTGCTTGGTGCGATTAGATGCGTGAGGAGTGGCTGGCGAAGAAGCCGGAGGAAACCGGGACGCCGGCGTTGGTGAAGCAGTTCACGTTGGCGATGAGGGTCGTTCCCGAAGGGCCCCAAGGCTTGTGCAGACCGCAGAAGTCCGAGGTGGTGCCGAAGGCCGTCACCTGGGTGTTGCTGGGCGCGGTGGTGTAGAGGTTGGCCCAGGCGATCGTCCATATCGGAGGACCGGCGGCGAATCCGACCGCGCCACCGGTGGAGTTGAAGACCGTGGAGGGTCCGCCGAGCGGCGGAACGTTCCACACGTAGCCGAAGCGGCCGGGCGGGAACGCCGGGCCGTAGAGCGAGCGCCGGAATTGGTAGGTCACCGTGAACCGGGTGTCGGCCCAGGCGCCTGCCGAGTTGAAGCAGTAGATCCGGGCGAACTGGCCGTTGGCGGAGGAGTTGAAGGAGGCGACCTTGCAGCGTGCGCCCACGGCCGGGTTGGCCGCGGTCACCTGGAGGCTGCCGTCCTGCGGGCCGGGGGTGCCCAGGCCGATGAAGGAGACCGAGTAGGCGCCGACACCCGCGTGGATCACGTTGTTGGCGAAGCCAAGGGAGTTGTACTGGTCGATGATCGCACCGGCCGGGGTGCTGTCGATGTAGCCGTAGAACCCGGGGGGCGCGACACCGGAGCTGCGGGCGAACTGCACGGAGAATCCGGGCTGGGCATCGAGGAAGCCGCCGGGCCGGTAGCAGGCCACTCTGACGACTTCGTTGCCTGCGACATTGCCCCAGGCTTCGGCCTGGCACCAGCGTCCGGGCGGGAAGGTGAGCGCGTCGTGCACCGCGGTCACATGTACCACGCCACCGGCGATGCCCTGGCCGGGGAAGGTGACCGTCCAGCGCCCGGGGATTCCGGGGACGACAGTGGTGCCGGCCGGCTGTGCCTGTGAAACGACTCCGCCGGACCATAGCGCGAAGCCGAATCTGTCCGGCACGGCCGCGGCGGCGGGCTGTGCCAGGAAGATGGTTCCCCCGGTAGCGAGCAACGCCGCGGCAGCCCACGACGCCAAGCGCCTTATCTTCATTGATGCTCCCTCTCTGCGAAACGGGCCATTAGCGTATCGCTATAGATCTATTAATGGACGCGCTGTGAGCAGTCGGATCACGGACCGTGCTCGTTAGAAATTACTTATATAAGTACCAAGTGATACTCTTGCGGGGTGCATGCCTTCGATGTTCTCGGCGATCCGGTCCGGCGCCGCATTCTCGAGCTGCTGGCCGAGGGCGAGCAGGCGGCAGGGGAGATCGGGGCGGTGGTCCAGGAGGAGTTCGGGATTTCCCAGCCCGCCGTCTCCCAGCACCTAAGAGTGTTGCGTGACAACGGGTTCACCACCGTAAGAGCGATGGGCACCCGCCGCCTCTACTCGGTCGACCCCTCTCCGCTACGCGAGATCGACGAGTGGCTTGAGCGCTATCGCCGCTTCTGGAGCCAGCGCCTCGACGCCCTGGGTACCGAGCTGGCCCGGGGCAAGCGCCAGCGGCGGCTTTCTGCGCCCTCTTCGTGACCCTGACCAGCGTGTCGGTTGCTTCCCGAAGGCTTTAGAACTAGTGTTCTAACGTGCGAGGGGAGTTACCCGGCCTGGTCCGGCGTGCCAGCGAGCTCACCACCGAGGTGGCGGGGCTGGGCGCCGACCGGGTGCTGCCGGTCCTGCCCGAGCTGCGCGAGCTTTTCGCCGGGCAGGGGCTGCGCCGGGGGAGCACCGTGGCGGTGCGTCCCGTCCCCGGGGTCAGCGGCTCCACCTCGCTGCTGCTGTGCCTGCTCGCCGCCGCGTCCCAGGGCGGCTCCTGGTGTGCCGTGGTGGGTCTGCCGCAGCTGGGCCTCGTCGCCGCCGCGGAGATGGGGGTCAGCTTGGAGCGGCTGGCCCTGGTGCCCTACCCCGGTCCACAGTGGACGGGAGTGGTGGCCACCCTGCTCGACGGCTTCGACATCGTGGTGGTGGCCGCGGCCGGGCCGGTCGCGGCTTCGGTGCGCGCCCAGCTGGCCGCCCGCGCCCGGCAGCGGGGCAGTGTGCTCATGCCGTTCGTGGCCAACCCGTGGGAGGGCGCCGACGTCAGCCTCAGCCCGGAGAAGTCGGTCTGGCACGGTCTGGGCTGGGGCAGGGGAAGACTGCGCAGCCGCGAGCTGACCGTCTGCGCTCGCGGCCGCGGCTCGGCGGAACGCCCGCGCCGCAGCACTTTCTGGCTGCCGGGCCCGCCCGTCCCGCCGCCCGAGGCGCCGCAGCGGATCCGCCTGTCGGTGGTGCGCTGAGGTCAGATCAGCCGCGGGATGATGGCGTGCTCGAGATAGCCGTCGTGCCCGTCCGGTTCGACATACCAGGCCCGTTTGCCGGGCACCATGGTTATCGCCTCGTGCAGCTGCTCGCCCAGGTAGTGCAGCCCGACCCCGTCCTCGGTGGCGTATCCGGCGGGCAGGACGCCCTGGGCCACCATCGCGCGGTAGGTGTCGCGCCGCGGCTGGGCGTCGAAGTCGTCGTGGACCCCATTGCTGAACGGCAAGAAACCCAGGCCGTTGGTGAAGGGATCGAGCTCGTCGCGAAAGGAGTCGGTGGGCCCGCCGGTATGCCAGCAGAGACTTCCGGCGCTTGGCCCGGCGAGCACCACTCCGGCCTGCCAGCAGTCACGCAAAATCTGCGGCAAGCCGTGCGCGGTCCAGACTGCGACCAGGTTAACGACGCTGCCGCCTTCGACCAGAATGACGTCCTGGGCGAGCAGGTGCTCCCGCATGCCGGCCACGTTCGGCTGCGGGAAAAGCTTGAGAACGCTGAATTCCACATCGTCGCGGTCGGCGAACCGATCAGAGTGGAACTCGATCGCCTCACGGGAGTCGCCCAGCGCGGTGGCCAGATAGGTCAGCCGGACCCGCTCGGAGCGGCGGCCCAGCTCTATCGCAAAGTCGACCAGCACGGAGGAGCCACGCTCGCCCGGCTCTCTTGTCAGCACGCCCGAAAAAGCGAAGATCTGTCGCGATGGTGGCATCCGGCCACTCTAGGGGATCCGCCGGTCGAGGTTCAGCCCACTTTCCGGCTGTGCGGCGGGCCGAACGCGCTGGAACCTATTCCCCACGAAGTGATCCGCGTCGGGACGAGCTCGATCCAAAGGGGATCGAATCCTCGCCCGAGCCGTTCTTCGCCGCCCTGCTCGTGTATCACCGCCCGGCCCTTGACGGTCACCCCGCGCGGGGTCCACGGGTTCACGGTCGCCAGATCGTCGACCACGAACGCGACCCACGGGTTGGCCTCAATGTTGCGCAGATAAAGCGGTCTGCGCGTGGTCAGGTTATGGCCGCCGATCTCGATGGTCGTGTGCTCGCCGTTGAGACGGAACCCGGTCGGGATCACATGTGCCCGGCCTTGCGGCGTGACGGTAGCCAGCCGGCCGAGCCGCTGGCCGGTCAGGTATTCGGTTTCCTGCTCGGTGAACATCGCGCCTTCCATTTCTGCCAACGGTTTTAGGCTGATCGGGGAACCAGATGGATTATCGGCAGTTCACGGTCTGTCTTTTCTTGGTACTCGGCGAAGCGCGGCGCCGCGGAGACGATCTGCCGCCAGGCCTCGTCGCGTTGTGGGCCGTGCAGTTCCTTTGCGGTTACGGCCGTCTTCTGGCCGCCGGTCTCGATGTGGACCCTTTCGGGATGGGCGGCGAGGTTGTAGTACCAGGCTGGATTCCTTGGCGCGCCAGCGGCGGAGGCCACGATCAGCCAGCCGCCGTCCTTGCCGGGGAACCAGCCGACCGGAGTGGCGCGTTCGGCTCCGCTCTTGCTGCCGATGGTGTTCAGCACGAGGGTGTTCATCCCGCCGAAGCCGCCGCCCTTCTTGCGGCGGATCTGCCTCACCACCAACTTGTTCACCCATCGGACCACCGCACCGGGCTGGCGGGCGCCGCGGGTCCCATTGCGGGTATCAAAGCTCACGTCTGTGCCTCCGTATGTCGAGCAGATCGTATGTTTCACAGACTATCTCACAGGCAACTCGTCGGCGAGACCGATAGAGTGTGGGCATGGGAAGTGCCGACAACGTCACTGAGCTGGGCCCCGCGCTGCTTACGCTCGGGCGCGCCTACCTCGGCGTGGCGGGCGCGATCCTCGACAAGGTGCCGCACGGCCCGCGCGGATACCACACCCTCGCCGCCGTGATCCGCGGCGATCATCCGAGCCAGCTGGTGCTCGCCGGCCGGCTGGGCATCGACCGCACGGTAATGACCTACCTGATCGACGACCTCGTCACCGCGGGGCTGGTCGAGCGTCAGCTAAACCCCACCGACCGCCGGCAGCGACGGATTGTCGCCACCCCCCAAGGCATCCAGACCATGGCCGAGCTCGACCGCCGGGTAAGAGAAGCCGAAGAAGAACTGCTTGGAGCGCTCGACCTCGATGAGCGCGAAGCATTCCGCGACCTGCTCCGCCGAGCCGTCAGCGGCCTGCGCGACAGCGACGGCCGCCTCTGCTACCCAGGCGGCGACGGCTGTTAGGGCGCTTTGCGCACGATCGCTCAGGGGACCAAGACTAGGTTCACGTAGAAGCGGTATCCAGAGCCGTTCTCGAAGACATCGACATCGAGAACCAGATCGCTCCTGCCTTCTTCTTTCGTCCAGAGGTCGACAAGGCAGCGCCAGCGATCGCCGAACCACAAGGCAACCGACGTATCCCAAGCCTCCCTTTTGGCTTCAAGGCATCCGATTCTCATCGCTGCTGGAGGGGTTCGCGGCGACCGCGCTTGTCCTGGTCCGCCTAGCCGGTTACGACGTTGCGGCTCTGCATGAGGTGCCATCGCTGGACTACCGAGACATTTCCGTTGGGCCGGCCGGCGTCGGACCGCTCGGCGACGCGGCCCGTCTGGGCATGCTCGCAGACCAGCATGCCCGCTCGATGCCCTACTAGCTCGAGATGGGCTAGCGCTTGAGCCGGGCGACGTGGTCCTGCCATGCCCACTCGGCGCTGCCCGCAATGAACGGGCCCGGCCGGGGCAACGGGATGTCTGCTTGCTCGACATGGGCCAGGCAGAGCACCCGTCGGCCCAGCGACAGGGCGCGCCAGGCACAGCTGGCCACGATGTCGAGCAGGGTCATGGCATCGCCGTACCGGTGCCCCGCGTAGACGCCGAAGTCTTTGAGGACAAGGACGACACCGGTGGCCCCCGCGGGAGCGTCGAAGAGGATCCCGCCCACCGATCCGCTCAAGCACTGCCAGCATCCATCGGAGCTGCAGTCGTTCTGCGACATTGCCGTCAGATCGCGGATCATGTGCGCGGAGATCAGCCAAGAGGCCTGCACCTCGATGAGGTGATACCCCTCATCCTGCAGCCAGCCCGTCAGGTTGGCCAGCACCTCGGCTGTGCCCACCCGGGCGATCGGTGACTTGGTCAGCAGATGGTAGTCAGGGCGGTGCCCGTCCCTGTCCTGGTCGAAGGCGGCCATCCGTACAGGATGTCGCCGGACCAGGTGACACGCACGCGGATTAAGCGGCCGCTACCGCGCGGTGGGCTTCTGGACGATTAAGGGGTCAAGCGGTGGTGGACCCATACGCATGGCTCGCAATAGACGGCGTAATCCTGGGCGACGTCGCAGTGCACCGGAATGAGCGCTTCGGGAACATGTACCGGACCCGTGACGTCGAACGGCAGACCGGTCCATTCACGCCACTGTGCCAGAGTGCCGGCCATGGTCATGGCCCGGGCAGCGACCCCGACGATCGCGCCGCCGGCGCGGACGTGCACCCGCAGCCAGGCGTCGGCGGGGAGGCCGTCTTCGCGGCGCAGGGCGGCGTACTCCTTGATGGAGAGGTCGGGGTGCAGGTGCTTCTGGTTGGGGCGCACCGGCGCGACCAGACTGGGAAAGCCTAACGTGCGGGCGTTGTCGCGCATCGCGCTGAGCATGATGGCGGCGAGCCCGTGGCCGCGCAGGTCGGGCCGGATGGAGATCTCCAGCGCGGACACCAGATTCCCGCGCCGCCCTGCGAACCGGTCAAGGGCGGACCAGACGATGACGTCGTCCCATCCACCCTCAGGCAAGGACTCTGCCGGGTCGCTGTTCCAGGTAAAGGGAACGCTGTACCCCTTGGCGACGAGCTCGCCGGGGCGGTCGCGGTCGAAGGCGACCAGGACGTACTCGGGGTACGCCGCGGCCGGGTCCGCGTAATACACGGAACCCACCGGGTCCTGGCGCATGAACGTCGGCCACGAGTTGAAGTCATTGAGCCGGGCGGCCAGGTCGGGCCGCTCGGCGGCGGTCGCCGTCAGAATGTCCACGCTGCGCTCCCTCCATCGGCCCAGCACCGTATCGCGGGACGGCCGCCGCTCAAAGCCGTTTTCGCGGCCCGCCGGACCCCTCGCGCCATACGAACAGGTGTTCTATAGTGACGGGGTGCGTTCCACGAGAACGATGTTGGTGTGGTGTCCGGACTGGCCGGTGGTGGCAGCCGAGATCGTTGATGGGATCCCGGCTGGGGGTCCGGTGGCGGTGATGCACGCCAATAAGGTGGTGGCCAGCTCGTCGGCGGCGCGGGCGCAGGGGGTGCGGCGCGGGCTGCGCAAGCGCGACGCGCAGTCGCGGTGCTCGCGGCTGATTGTGGTGGAGCACGATCCGGGGCGGGACATGCGCGCCTATGAGCCGGTGGTGGCCGCGGTGGAACAGCTCGCCGCGGGGGTGGCGGTGCTGCGGCCGGGGGTGTGCGCCTTCGCCGCGCGCGGCCCGGCGCGCTATTTCGGGGGCGAGGCCGCGGCTGCGGAGAAGCTTGTCGACCAGGTGGCCAACGAGTGCGGGGTGGAGGCCCAGATCGGTGTCGCCGATGGGGCTTTCGCCGCGCTGCTGGCCGCGCGGGCGGGCAAGCTCATCGGGGAGGAGGAGACCGCGGAGTTTCTGGCCGGGCTGTCTGTGTCTACTTTGGAGCGACCAGAGCTGGCCGACCTGTTGTGGCGGCTCGGCGTGCGCACCCTGGGCGACTTTGCCGCGCTGCCGCCCGGCGACGTGCTGGCCCGGTTCGGGCTCGACGCGGCGCTGGCGCAGCGGCTCGCGGCGGGCCGCGATGACCGGCCGCTCGCGGTGCGCCAGCCGCCGCCAGATCTCGATGTGCAGGAACGCTTCGCCGAGCCGGTGGAGCGGGTGGACATGGCCGCCTTCGCGGCGCGGGCGCTGGCCGAGCGGCTGCACGAAAAGCTGACCGGCTACGGCCTTGTCTGCACGCGGCTGGCGATCGTGGCGATCACCGCGGACGGGCAGGAGCTGGAAAGGGTATGGCGACACGACGGCGTGCTCACCGCGCAGGCCATCGCCGACCGCACGCGCTGGCAGCTGGAGGGCTGGCTCACCTCGCGCAAGCTCGCCTGCGGCATCATCGCGCTGCAGCTGATCCCCGAGGGGGTGCTGGCCCAGGTGGGGTTGCAGCCCGGGTTGTGGGGTGAGGCGGGCGCCGAGCGCGACCGGGCGCATCGCGCCATGCATCGGGTGCAGGGCATGCTCGGCCCGGAGTCCGTGGTGACTGCGGTGCTGGGCGGCGGGCGCGACCCGCTGCTGCAGGCGACCATGGTGGCGTGGGGAGACGAGCGCAAGCCGGCGCTTGCGCAGGGGCCGTGGCCGGGCCGGCTGCCGCCGCCCTCGCCCGCGGTGGTGGCGCAGCAGGAGCAGCCGGTGGAGGTGATTTCCGAAGCGGGCGAACAGGTTCGGGTCGATGCCCGGCTGGCGCTGAACGCCGACCCGGGCTTCGTGGTGATGGGCCGGTCCAAGGTGGAGATTGTGGCGTGGTCCGGGCCGTGGCCGGTCGACGAAAGATGGTGGGTGGTTGAGCAGCGGCCCCATCGGCTGGTGCGCCTGCAGGTGTTGCTCGCGAATGGACAGGCCTTGCTTTTGATTCTTTCCGGCGGCGAGTGGAGCATCCCGGCCGAGTTCGATTAGGTTAACATCGCAAACTATGCGCATGTGGATCATCGTGACGGTCCTGGCCGGCTTCGCCCTGGCCATCACCCCGGCCCCAGCCCGATCCGCCCCGGCGACACCGCTTTTCGGCCCCACCATCGACGATTACGCCGACTACTACGGTCAGGACACCTGCGACCCCACGCCCAAGCCCGGTGTCGTCAGCTTCAAAGATCTGCTTCAGCAGACCTACGGCGTGCACTCGTGGGGCATCACCCGTTCCTGTGACACCGCCGGTGTCAGCGAGCATGAGGAAGGACGGGCGCTGGACTACCACTTCGACTATTACAGCGACGTGCAGCGCGCCCAGGCCGACGATCTGCTCGGCTGGCTGCTGGCCACCGACATCTTCGGCAACACCCATGCGATGGCCCGCCGGCTCGGGCTGATGTACATCATCTGGAACGGCCAGATCTGGGAGTCCTACCGGCCTTTCGACGGCTGGCAGGCCTACAGCGGCTCGAACCCGCACACCGACCACATCCACTTCAGCTTCAGCTGGCCCGGAGCGCTCGCCCAGACCACTTGGTGGACCGGGGCGCTCATCCCGTCCCCGCCGCTCGGCCAGCTCGGCGACGTGGACGGCGACGGCAGGCTCGACGTGGCCACCTTCGGCGTTCAGCTGGCGATCAGCCGCAATACCAGCACCGTCGGAGCCCCGGCAAGGCTACCGGCGCAACAGATTCCGGGCGACTGGTCCGCGGTGGCCGACCCGGTGCTCGCCGACTGGAACGACGACGGCAAGGCCGACATCCTCGGCCGTCAGGGCGGTCAGCTGAACGTGTGGCTCAGCGATGGCACGCTGAATTTCGCCGCGCCCGTGCCGCTCGGCCCGATCGAGCGCTACCTTCAGCCCGCCGACTTCGACGGCGACGGCCGGGTGGACCTGGCGAGCCTGAGCGCTGACGGGGCAACACTTTCCATCACCCGCAACACCCTGGACGGGCTGTCCACTTTGGACGCTGAGATGGCCGGGCTGGCCGCCGCGCGCCAGCTGACCGCGGTCGACTGGGATGCCGACGGCAAGGCAGACCTGCTGGGCCAGGAAGGCGGGGCGCTGAAAGTGTGGCTCGGCCGTGGCGACGCCACCTTTGCCGACCCGGTGATCCTCGGCGCGGCCGCGCGCTACCTTCCGCCCGCCGACTTCGACGGCGACGGCAAGCCCGATCTGGCTGTGCTCACCGACGACGCCTCGCACCTGGTGGTCAGCGGCAACACCAGCACTGCCGGTCTGCCGTCACTGGCCGCCGGGCAGCCCGTCATCGGCGGCTGGGCCACCATGCATCAGCTCCTGCCCGGCGACTTCGACGGCGACGGCCGCGCCGACATCACCGGGCGCAGCGGCGGCGTGCTGCAGGTCTGGCTCAGCAACAGCACTTCCGCCGCTTACGACTTCATGTCCTACGTCGCGCTCACCCGGCGCCCGGCACCGGCGGGGGAGCTCGGGTGAGCCCGCGCTGACTCGACGGCCCGCGCTGACGCGACGGCCCGCGCACGTGGGGGAGCTTGGATGAACCCAAGCTCCCCCACGCACTGCACGATTTCTACTGCACGATGATGCGCACCGCGAGCGCGCCCAAAACCGTTGCGCTGAGCCATTGCTGAAGGCGCACCAGCCGCGGCCGATCGGTGAGCCAGCCGCCGATGCGGCCCGCCGCGAGCACTATCAGGCAGTTGAGCGTGACCGTGATGACGATCTGCACCAGGCCGAGGATGACCCCCTGCAGCGCCACATGGCCGCGGCGGGCATCGATGAACTGGGGCAGCAGGGACAGGTACAGGATGGCGATGGTGGGGTTGAGCATGTTGGTGGCCAGGCCCATCAGGTAGAGCCGCAGCGGTGAGCTGGCATGGGGGGCTGGATGGATATCGATCTCCGGGTGACGCCCTGACCGCCAGGCCTGCCACGCCAGCCAGAGCAGGTAGGCGGCGCCGGCGAACTTGACGCCGTCATACAGGAACGGCACCACCGCGAACAGCGCGGTCAGCCCGGCGGCGGAGCCGGCCAGGTAGACCAGGAAACCGGTGGCGATCCCCAGCAGTGACACCAGCCCGGCCGAGCGTCCCTGGGCGACCGTGCGTGACAGCAGATAGATCGTGTTCGGACCGGGCGTCAGCACGAGGCCCACCGCCACCAGGGCGATCCCCAGCACTGCCACCCAGCTGACCATGATGCATGACCCTCCAATGTCCAGGCGTTTGTCGAGGCAAGCCGTCATAGTACACCTGTACGAATCGACGGGCATGACAAAAGGGGGTGGTTTTCGCCACCCCCTTCTGCCTATCTGCTAAGCCCTGGCGAGGCTGGCACGAAGCCTCTCCCGATCGATGTCAAGGATGCGCACCGTGACGCTGGATCCCTCCTGCGGCCCGGTTTCGCCGTGCAGCAGACCATCGGCGTCGTCGGCTATGCGGACGAATACGCCGAAGGGCACCACCTTGGTCACCTGTCCAACCAGGACATCGCCAACGTTGAGTTCTTCAAAGCGGGACATGCGATCACCTCCTTCCTCAGCAGGCTCCGCTCAAGCGGGCAACGCTTCGAAGGAGGGCGGGCCACGGGCCCGCCAGGTGATCACGGCACAGCCGGATGCCTCATCTGTTCAAGGCTTTGGGCCGACCCGGCAGTCACGTGACCGACCCTAGTGCCGGTCACCGTGCAGCGGCAAGCCTTTGCGGACGCGCTCATCGTCACGGTGCAGGTGGACCAGGATCGAGTTGGCCGAGGCGAGCACGGCGAGATTGACCGCGAGCACCGGGTTGCCCATGCTGATCAGCGCCACGACGGCGCCGCCGAAGACGAGGGCCTCCACGGCCAGCCGGCCGCCCAGCGGCAGGAACCAGCGTGCTTTGGGCGCCACGAATGCGCCCCACAGCACGGCTGCCAGCAGCGGCAGCGCGATGGCCAGGAGGATGCCGCCGGTGCGCCAGCCCCAGATCGCCAGCACGGCCAGGGCGGTCAGCTCGAGGGCGAAGCGCAAGAAGGCGTTGAGGTAGATAAACCATTTGGGCACACCGGTCATTTGCAGAAGTGTAGGTGGCCCGCGTCGGCGGCGAGCCACCGACAACCACTAGACCCGGGTGAGCTTGACCGCATCGGCGATGACCAGACCGGTACCGGAGGTCCAGCGGCTCACGGCCACAGCGTTGTAATCGCCGCCGGCGAAGGTGAAGGTGCCCAGGTTGCGCCAGGCTCCGCCGCCGGAGCGCTGGTCGACGTACACGACCTGGTTGCCCGTCGTGGTGGCCATGATGTAAGGCGCGGCGGTGTTGTAGCCGGGCAGGGCCGGGTACCACGCCTCGACCCGGTACGTGGCCGTGGCCGGGACGGCGAACTTGTACCAGGCCGCGTCGGAGATCGCCTCCGGGTTGGCGTAGCGGTAGTCCGCGCCGAAGCGCTGGGTGGAATAGCTGGAGGTGCCCCAGTTATCCGACGCCGTGAAGCGGCCCGCCGTCGTGTTGTCCACAGTGGACGTCCAGGCCGGCGGCGGTGTGGTCTGATTCACCAGGGACATGAAGTAGGACCAGTTCCAGCGCGGACCCGGGTCGGTGTGGGTGGCGGTCGGCACCTCGCTGTGGCCGATGATGTGGGCGCGGTCCTTGGGAATGGCGTACTTCGCGCAGACCGAGCGCACGATCGCGGCCGAGGACTGGTAGAGCGCCTCGGTGTACCAGCCGTCCTGCTCGACGAAGCCCTCGTGCTCGATGCCGATGGACTGGGTGTTGTAGGTCCAGTTCGCCGCGTGCCAGGCGATGTCCTTCTCCCGCACCATCTGGGTGACCGCGCCGTTGGAGCTCTTGACCACGTAGTGGGCGCTCACCTGGGAGGCCGCGTTCTGGATCCAGCTGATGGTGCCGTTGTACGAACCCTGCGTGGTGTGGATGACGACGTACTGAATGTTGTGGCTCGTTTCCCGGTTCGCGACGGTGAAGTTCGCCGAGTTCGCCGGAACCCAGGCCGCGGGGCCGTAGTCGGTGCTCGCCAGCGCTATACCCGGTGTGGCCAGGACACCGCCGGGCACCAGAGCCGCCGCGCCCGAGGCGAGCAATGTTCTTCTACGCATCTAAATCCCTCCCTTGAGTCCGCCACATAATGGCCCGAATACGGCATGTCGCGACGCGAGCTTCGGTCTGCGCCGAAAGGCCCAGGCCAGGACGATGCGCTCACGCTCCGGTCGACTTTGGACCACGCAGCGGTCACCATGGATAGATGTGGGGGATGGTAGTCACCGCCCTGGGCGGACCCGAGGTGTTGCAGGCGGCTGAGTTGCCCGATCCGGTTCCCGAGCCGGGACAGGTGGTGGTGCGGGTAAGGGCGGTCTGTGTGCACCCGGCCGACATCGCCGGCCGCATCGGCGTGATGCCGGGTGGCCCGGTGCCGCCACCCTTCCTGCTGGGCTGGGACATCGCCGGTGAGGTGGCCGCGATCGGCGCGGATGTCAGCGAATTCCAGCCCGGCGACCGTGTCGTCGGGATGATCCCGTGGTACCTGACCCGCGGCGCACCCGGCGGCTACGCTGAGCTCGTGGCGGCTTCCTCGGACTGGCTGGTGCCACTGCCGCCCGAGGTTGACTTCGCGGCTGCCGCCACGCTGCCGCTCAACGGCCTCACCGCGTGGCAGGCGCTGCAGCTGTTGTCCATTCCGGACGGTTCGCGGCTGCTCATCACCGGCGCCAGCGGCGGGGTCGGCGGCTTCGCCGCTCAGCTGGCCGCGCATCGCGTGCTGGCGGTGGCCAACGCCGGTGATGAGGAGTGGGTGCATGGCCTCGGCGCGAACGAAGTGATCTCACGGGACACCGAGCTGGCCTCGCTGCGGCCCCAGCCGCAGGCGGTGCTGGACGCTGTCCCGATCGGTGACGCCGCGGCCGCCGCCGTCTGCGATGGCGGTGTGGTGGTCACCACGCGGCCGACGCCGCCGATCGATCCCGCGCGCGGCGTGCAGCAGCGGCTCGTGCTCATCACCTCCGACCGTGAGCGGCTGGCCATGTTGGTGGGGCTGCTGGCTACCGGCGAGCTGCGCACCCGGGTCGCGCAGACCCTGCCGCTGACCGAAGCGGCCCAAGCCCACCGCCTCGTCGAAGCGGGTGGCCTCCGCGGAAAAATCGTCCTGCTCCCCAGCTGACCGCAACGCGCTGAGGCTGCGTGGGCGAGCGGTCAGCTGGAAAACGCTGCGAGGTGGGCGGAGAAGTGTTCGGCGACAAGGTCTGCGACGCTTTCGGCAGCGCGGGTGCCGTCGACCTCGATGACCCGGATGCCCAGCCGGTTGGCTTGGTTGACCGCGTCCTGTGCCACTATCCGGTCGCGTTCCATGCGGTTGCGCACGGCCAGTTCCGGATCACTCACCGCATAGCTCAGCTGGCCCGCGCGCGGCAGCGTGGCCAGCTGATGCGCGCGAAACTCCGCCGAGGGCACCATCACCACGACCTGTTGCAGTGATGGGGCTATCTCGGCCACCAGCTGCGGGCGCAGGCCCCAGCCCTCGGCGAGGATCGGGCGGCCGGAGACCAGGGCGCGCAGATCGTCGAGGGTGTACTCGAAGCGCTCGATGAAGGTGCCCAGGGTGAACTCCGCGGACTGTTGCGGGGTTTGCCGCACGAACCAGCTTTCCGGATCCACCACCGGGGCGGGCCGGTCGTTGGTCAGCGCGGCGGCCACCCGCCTGTCCCAGTGCCCGCGCGCATCGGGGTAGTCGTAGTGATAGCAGGTCAGGCCGAGGCGCTGGGCCAGCAGCCTGGCCACCGTGGACTTACCCGCCCACTGCCCGCCGCCGATCCACAGGGTCTGCGCCAACGTGCCAAACGGATCCCAAGTCATGATGGGCAGTTTTGTCGGTACCCGACAAAAAGATCAAGTCTTGTTCTTTGGCTGCGGAACTGATGTATTAGGGGAGGGGAGAAGTTCAGCCGTTGTTCTCGGCCCGCCCGGCCCGCCAGTAGCCCAGGAAGGCGGCGCTGCCCCGGTCCACCCCGTGCTCGGTGATCAGCAGATGGCGCAATGCGCGCACCATGGCCGCCTCGCCGGCCACCCACACCCGTGAGGTGTTGTCGACCTCCCACAGGATCTGTTCGTCCACGTCGACGTCCTCGACCTGTTCCCCGGTGCGCTGGGGCAGAAGCCTTGCCGCGGTTGCCTTGACGGCGGCAAACAGCAGGCTTCCGTGCGGCTGGCCCTCGCGGGCGAGCCAGGTCACCGTCACCCCGGGCGGGGCGCCGATGGGCAGGAAGTCCTCGGCGTGGGGAACCTCCAGCACCGCCTCGCCCTGGGTGCCGGCGTCCAGCCGCTGCAGGATTCCGGCCACCGCCGGTACCGCGGTCTCGTCCCCGGCCAGCAGAATCGCCGAACCCGGGGCCGGGGCGTGGAAGTCGATCCCGCCGTGGTCGCCGTCGTGATTGGCATTCGGGCCCAGCAGCGCCAGCTTGTCTCCCACCGTCACCGATTCCATCCAGCGGGCGGCAGGCCCGGTGCCGCCCTCGTGCACCACGAAGTCGACGTCCACTTCGGACACTGCCGGGCGCACATGCCGCACGGTGTAGGTCCGGATGGGGTTGCGCTCATGCTCGGGCAGCGCCCGCCAGCGCTGGTGCCAGTCTTCGCCGGTGGGCAGATGGGCCACCCCGGCGCCGGGTAACGGCACGATGACTTTTATGCGCTGGTCGAAACCGTTGTCGGCGAAGGTGTTCAACTCCTCACCGACGAAGGTCATCCGCAGAAACGAGGGGCTGAGCCGTTGCAGCGCAGCGACTTCCACCATGAAGAACCGCCAAGGCGTGTTCAATTTCTTCCTCCCAGGGTGCGCGACCGCCATAGCAGCCAGACGAAATAGGGGGTACCGATGAGCGCCGTCACCAGCCCGGCCGGTATCTGAGCCGGGGCGATGACGGTGCGCCCGAGCGTGTCGGCCAGGCTCACCGCGAGCGCGCCGAGCAGGGCGGCCATCGGCAGGGTACGGCTGTGCCGCGCCCCGACCAGGGCACGTGCCGCGTGCGGGGCGACCAGCCCGACGAAACCGATGACCCCGACCGCCGACACGGCCGTGGAGGTGACCAGTGCGGCCCCGCCGAGCAGGAGCAGCCGCGCCCGTTCCAGCGGCACGCCGAGCACACGTGGGGTGTCGTCGTCGAGGGCGAGCAGGTCCAGCTCGCGCCGCGCGAGGACGGCGACCGGGGTGAAGACCAGCAGGGCCAGTGCGACCGGCACGATCTGTTCCGGGGTGCGCCCGTAGGTCGAGCCCGACAGCCAGGTCAGCGCTTTGCCGGTGTTCCACGGGTCGAAGCCGACGATGAGGAAGGTGATGATGGCGAAGCCGCCCGACCACACCCCGATTCCCATGAGCACCAAGCGATCCGAGCTCAGGCCGCCGCGCCAGGACAGCCCGTAGACGATGGCGAAGGCGATCAGGGCGCCCGTCCCGGCCACGGCCGACATCATCCAGACCCCGGCCAGCGGCACGAGGGTGATCAGCGTGACCGCGCCCACGCCCGCCCCGGCGGTGATGCCGAGCAGACCCGGTTCGGCCAACGGGTTGCGGCACACCGCCTGTACCACGGTTCCGGCGACGGCCAGGGCCGCCCCGGCGAGCATCGCGCCGAACACGCGCGGGTAGCGCTGATCCAGAACGAAGGTGATGGCGCGCCCGGTTCGGCCCTGCAGCCAGTTGACGATGTCCCCGGTCAGCAGCCAGGTGTCGCCGGCGAGCATGCCCAGCACCACGGCCCCGGCCAAGGCGATGGCGCAGCCGGCGATGACGGCGGTGACGAAACGGCCTGAGCGCACGGCGGCGAAGTGCCCGCTGGGGGCGCGCCGGGCCGGTGGGGAGTCGCGATGCCGCCGCGCCAGGGCGATCAGCACTATCGCGCCGAACAGGGTGGTGACTACGCCGGTCGGGATGTCCACGCCCGCTTGCGCGCCAAGGCCGGAGCGCAACAGGATGTCGGCGCCGAGCACGATGGCGATTCCGGCCAGGCCTGACATCGGTACCAGGAAACGATGCTTATGAAGCGCGGGAAGCCAGCGGGCGGCCAACCGCACGATGACCGGCGCGCACAGCCCGACGAAGCCGACCGGCCCGGCCAGCGTCACCGCGCAGGAGGCCAGCAGCACGGCGAGCACAGTGGTCTGCACCCGGGTGCGCCGCACCGACACGCCCATGACTTGAGCGGTATCGTCGCCCAGCGCCAGGATGTCCAGCCTCCGTCCAATCAGGACGACAAGCAGCCCGGCGGCGGCGATGATCGGTGCCAGCTGCCGGACCGCGTTGAGGTCGGTCTGCACCAGCGACCCGTTGCCCCAGGCGAAAAGCCCGATGGTGGCCTGTTCGAAGAGCAGCATGAGCACGGTGGTGACCGAGCCGAGCGCTATCGCGACGGCGGAACCGGCCAGGATCAGCCGGGTCGGCCCGGAGCGCCCGCCGGCCGAGAGCACCATCACCAGCCCGGCCGCGGCGAGCCCGCCCACGAAAGCGAACAGCCCGGAGGACAGCACGGGAACGGTCAGGCCGAAGGCGGCGGCGGTGACCACTGCCAGGTACGCCCCGGCGTTGACCGCGAGGGTGTCCGGGGAGGCCAGCGGATTGCGGGCCAGCGATTGGAATGCCGCGCCCGCGATGCCCAGGGCCAGGCCGACCGCGAGCCCGGCCAGCATGCGCGGCAGGCGGGAGGCGACCAGGATGCGGGCCGCCTCCTCGTTGCCGCTGCCGAAGGCCAGGCCGATCAGGTCGGCGGCGCCGATGCCCGAGGTGCCCTGGGTCAGGTGGACGGCCGCGATCGCGATCACGGCCGCCACGCCTGCGCAGAAGGCGGCGACTGTCCGGCTCAAGCCGTGAACGCCTTGACGATCGCGTCGATGTGCTGGCGGCACGACAGCGGGCCGCCGAAGGTCCAGATCCCGTTGGGCATCTTGTACAGCTGCTTGTTCTTGACGAAGGCCAATGAGTCCCAGATCTGGTTGCCCGCCAGGCCGTTGGCGAAGACGTCGTCTCCGTCCGAGGCGTTGTAGAAGAACCGGATGTCGGAATCCTTGAGCGGGCTCAATCCCTCGACATCGGTGGTGCCCAGGCCCCACGCCGCGTCGACGTCGCCGTTCCAGGCGTTCTTGAGGCCGAGCGCGATCGCGGTCTGCGACACCAGGGCGCCCTGGCCGAACATCCGGATGGAGATGGTGCTGCCTTCCTTCCACCCGTCGGCGACGGCGAAGCCCTTGCCCGCGTGGCCCGCTGCCGCGATCTTCGCCTTGGCGTCGGCAATCGCCTGGTCGAAGTCGGCCAGCGCCCTGCGGGCCTCCTGCGTCTTGCCGACCGCGGTCGCGATCATGTTGAAGTCCTCGCGCATGCGCTCCAGGTTGCGGCTGGCGTCGCTGCCCTTGGTGACGATGACGGGCACGAACTTCTCCAGCTGGCCGATCAGCGGCGAGTCGCGTTCGGCCTCCATCACCACCAGATCCGGTTGCAGGGCCACGATCGAGTCGACGCTGGGCTCGCCGCGGGTGCCGACATCCTTGACGCTCGCGTCGAGTTTGGCCGCGGTCACCCAGGTGCCGTAGCCCTTGGTGTCGGCCACGCCCACCGGCATCACGCCAAGCGTGACAAGCATTTCCGCCTCGCCCCACTCCAGCGCCACCACCTTGCGCCCGGCCGCGGGCAGGGTGACCGCCTTGCCCCGGCTGTCGGTCACGGTGACCGGACCCGAGCTGGCGGCCGGTGTCTCCGACGGGGATTCGGTGGTGCCGCAGGCGCTCATCAGCGCCGCCGCGGCGAAAATGGGCATGGCAAAGCCAAGCATTCGTCTCATGGGGTCTCTTTCCGATTTAGAGGGTCGTGACGAGGGTGTGGGTGTGCCGCCCGATGGGCTGGCAGTGAATCCGGCCGGTGTCAGGGTCGGTGAGGATGTCTATGCGGATGTCGTAGGTCTGGCTCAGATGCTGCGCGGTGAGCACTTCGGCGGGCTTGCCGCTGGCGGCGACCCGTCCCCGGTCAAGCAGGACAACGTGATCGGCGACCGCGGCGGCCTGGTTGAGATCGTGCAACACGACCCCGACCGCCACCCGATGCTCATCGGCCAGATCCCTTATCAGGTCAAGGATCTCCACCTGGTAGCGCAGGTCGAGAAACGTGGTCGGCTCGTCGAGCAGCAGCACCCCGGTGTCCTGAGCCAGACAGGTCGCGAGCCACACCCGTTGCAACTCGCCGCCGGAAAGCTCATCCACCGGCCGGTCCGCCATTTGCTGGGTACCGGTGACAGCCATCGCCCATTGGATAGCCCGCGCCCCATCGGGGTCGCCCGTGCGCCAGCGGCCGCGGTGGGGATGACGGCCGTAGCCGATCACGTCGCGCACGCTCACCCCGGCCGGGGTGGGGCGGCTTTGCGCGAGCAGGGTCACCCGGCGGGCGAAATCCTTTGCGGACAACGCCAACGCGGATGCGCCATCGGCGAGCAACACCTCTCCGCTGCCCGGCCGATGCAGCCGGGCCAGCGCCCGCAGCAATGTCGACTTTCCGCTGCCGTTGGGCCCGATCAGCACCGCGACCTCGCCGCTGCGCAACGCGATGCTCGCGTCGTGCACAACGGGCCGCTGGTGGTAGCTCAGGCTGAGGTCAACCCCCAGCAAGCACGCATCATCCGCCACGCCGTTAGGTTAGCCTAACCTTCTCTGGTGTCAAGTTCGGATCTCTAGTACAATTGTTCGAATGGGGTTTGACAGCCAGCACGACCGGTCCTGGAGCCAGCTGCAGCAGCAGATGGTGGGCCGAGTCGTCGATCCCCTCGCCGAGGCCGACGGTGGCGACGCCCCCGGCTTCAGCCGCAAACGACCGGCCTACGAGCCCGAGCCGCTGGAGCCCGGCCGCAGCGAGATCCCTTACGCAGAGCTGCACTGCCACACCAACTTCAGTTTCCTCGACGGGGCAAGCCATCCCGAGGAGCTGGTCGACGAGGCCTATCGGCTCGGGCTCAACGCCTTGGCCATCACCGACCACAACGGCTTCTACGGGGTGGTGCGCTTCTCCGAGGCGGCCCGCGAGCGGGGCCTGAAAACCATCTTCGGCACCGAGCTGACCCTGACCTCGGGCGAGGTCATCGAGCGGGCCGGCCAGCCCGACCCGGTGGGGGAGCACCTGCTGCTGCTGGCGCGCGGGCCTTCGGGCTACGCCAGGCTTTCCGCCGAGATCGGCAAGGCCCACCTGCGCGGCGGGGAGAAGGGCCGCCCGGTCTACCACCTGGAGGAGCTGGCGCGAGCCCTGCACGGCCATGTGGTCGTGCTGACCGGGTGCCGCAAAGGCCGGGTGCGCCAGGCCTTGGTGAGCGACGGAGTGCAGGCCGCGGCGCAGGAGCTGTCCTATCTGGAGAAGCTGTTCGGCGCGGAGAACGTCTATGTCGAGATTTTCGACCACGGCGACCCGCTCGACGGCGAGCACAATGAGGCCTTGGCCGCCCTGTCGCCAAGGGTGGTGGCCACCAACAACGTGCACTACCACGCGCCCGCGCGGCGGCGTCTGGCCACGGTGACCGCGGCGGTGCGCGCCCGCGCCAGCCTCGACGAGATCGACCCCTATCTTCCCGCTGCGGCCACCGCGCATCTGCGCTCCGGCGACGAAATGGCTGCCCGCCTTGGCATTGAGCCGGTTAGCGCCGCCTACCGGCTGGGCGAGGAGCTCGCCTTCGACCTGCAGCTGATCGCCCCCAAGCTGCCGCCCTACGAAGTGCCGGCCGGGCACACCGAGTCGACCTGGCTGCGCCACCTCACCTATGAGGGTGCGGCCCGCCGCTACGGCCCGCGCACCGCCAGCCCGGTCGCCTTCCTGCAGATCGAGCGGGAGCTGGACATCATTGACGACCTCGGTTTCCCCGGCTATTTCCTTGTCGTGTACGACATCGTGGATTTCTGCTACCGCAACGGCATCTACTGCCAGGGCCGGGGTTCGGCGGCCAACTCGGCGGTCTGCTACGCGCTGCGGATCACCAATGTGGACGCGGTGGAGAACAGGCTGCTGTTCGAGCGGTTCCTGGCCGCGGAAAGAGACGGGCCGCCCGACATCGATGTGGACATCGAGTCCGACCGGCGCGAGGAGGTCATCCAATACGTCTTCAAGAAATACGGCCGTCACCACACCGCGCAGGTGGCCAACGTCATCTCCTACCGCCCCCGCTCCGCGGTGCGAGACGTGGCAAGGGCTTTCGGCTACTCGCCGGGCCAGCAGGACGCGTGGAGCAAACAGATCGACCGCTGGCACGGGGTTTCGGCGCAAGACGTCGACGGCGTGCCCGACCACGTCCTGCACTTCGCCGACGAGTTGCTCAAAGCGCCTAGGCATCTGGGCATCCACTCCGGCGGCATGGTGATCTGCCACGGCCCGGTGATCGAGGTGTGCCCGGTCGAGCACGCCCGCATGCCCAACCGCACCGTGCTGCAGTGGGACAAGGACGACTGCGCCGCCATCAACCTGGTCAAGTTCGACCTGCTCGGGCTCGGCATGCTCTCCGCCCTGCGCTACGCCTACGAGTTCATCGACAACGAGTGGGACCTGGGTAACATGGACTGCAACGATTCCGAGGTCTACGACATGCTCTGCCGCGCCGACACCGTCGGGGTGTTCCAGGTCGAGTCGCGGGCCCAGATGTCGACGCTGCCCCGGCTGCAGCCGCGCGAGTTCTACGACATCGTGGTGGAGGTGGCCCTGATCCGTCCCGGGCCGATCCAGGGCGGCTCGGTGCATCCGTTCATCCGGCGCAAAAACGGGCTCGAAGAAATCACCTACGCCCACCCGCTGATGGTCAACTCCTTGTCGAAAACCAAAGGGGTGCCGCTGTTTCAGGAGCAGATGATGCAGCTGGCCATCGACACGGCCAACTTCACCGCCACCGAGGCCGACCAGCTGCGCCGGGCCATGGGCTCCAAGCGTTCCCCGGAGAAGATGGCCAAGCTGCGCGACCGGCTCTACGAAGGCATGGCCGCCAACGGCATCGGCACCGAGATCGCCGACGACATCTACGGCAAGCTGCTGGCCTTCGCCAACTACGGCTTCCCGGAAAGCCACGCGGTCAGTTTCGCCTACCTCGTCTACGCCAGCGCCTGGCTCAAGCGCTACCACCCGGCCGCTTTCTGCGCCGCTTTGCTTGGCGCGCAGCCGATGGGCTTCTACTCGGTACAGTCGCTTGTGGACGATGCCCGCCGGCACGGGGTCCGGGTCGACCGGGTCGACATCAACCTGTCCGCGGTCAAGGCCACGCTCGAAGGCGACCGCTGGGTCCAGGCCGGCGGGGCCGGGACACCCCCGTCACAGTGGGGGCTGGGTGGGCCTACCGTGCGGCTGGGGCTGGATTCGGTACGCACGATAGGAGAGGACAAGGCCAAACTCATCTTCGAGGAACGCGAGCGCGGCGGCCCCTACCGCGACTTGCCCGACCTCGCCCGCCGCACCGGCCTGCCCGCCACCCAGCTCGAAGCGCTCGCCACCGCCGACGCCTTCGCCTGTTTCGGCCTGACCCGCCGGGAAGCCCTCTGGGCCGCCGGCGCTGCCGCGCAGGACCGCCCCGATCGCCTACCCCACACCATTTCCGGCGCGGTAGCGCCCATCCTGCCCCGCATGGACGAGGTCGACCAGCTCGTGGCCGACGTGTGGGCCACCAGTGTGTCACCCGACAACCATCCGATCCGGATAGTCCGCTCCCAGCTCGACGAGCAGGGCGCGCTGGCCGTCTCCCGGCTGCCCGGAATCCCCGCCGGGGAAAGGATTCTGGTCGGCGGTCTGGTCACCCACAGGCAGCGCCCGGCCACCGCTTCGGGCATCACCTTCCTCAACCTGGAAGACGAGACCGGCATGCTCAACGTCGTCTGCTCGCCAGGCCTGTGGCAGCGCCACCGCAAGGTCGCCCTGACCAGCAGCGCCCTGGTGATAAGGGGAAGGCTGGAAAGCGCCTCCGGCGTGATCGCGCTCGTCGCCGACAAACTGATCCCCCTGAAAATCGCCACCAAACCCGCCTCCCGCGACTTCCGCTGACCCGTGGCAGAAACCTCAGTCTGCAAGTCTGCGGCGGCCACGCTGATGGCGAAGCGAGCCCAGCCACACCGTGACCAGCGGCTCTCCGGCACACTGGTGCTCATGAGCGCGGAATCTGATCCGGCAGCCCTCTATCCCGACATCGCGGTCGAGGGCAGCCTGGCAACAGCGTTGCAGGCTGCTGGGGCGTCGCAGGGTTTGTCGCTGACCGCTTTGTCGTCGGAGTCCGACCCTCTGCGCCATGCCTCGATCGCGAGCACTGCGCCTGGCCGTGAACCACTGATCGTCAGCGGCTGGAGCTGGAAGCGGAGGTGGTCGATCACCGGCTTGGGCAGGGGTCGAAGCTCTGGGCCGAGCCTCATCTTGATCTCCGGCAACACCGACCAACTGGGCGCGATCGCGCAGGTGGCGGCGGCATGGCGCGACGGCATGGCACTCGCCGGGATCGAACAAGTAGCGGGTTTCGTAGAACTGTCCGGACGCTACGAGCCACCCGACGACGACCCGAGACACGTGATTGCCTCGCAGTGGGGCTACCTGCGCCAGGAAGCCCGAGCCGCAAACTGGCCCACGCAAGTGGAACTGATCGAAGCAGCCTACGCGCGGCCCGAGCTGCGCCGGCTTTATGCCTTCACCAGTCACTGGACACTACGGTTCGCCACCGTCCTGCCACCTGAGCGTCCGGAAGTCAGCGACGGTGAAGTCTCGTTGAACACGGTCTGCATCGCGGCGTCCGGCGAGGATGGCTTCACCGTTCGAGCACGGTGGACGGAACTCAAGGACGGCGAACATACTCCCGGCGCGATCATCGCGAACACCAATACGGCGGATGAGGCTGTCTACCTCGCCCTCCGCTCCGCCGCATGCTGGGGCTGACTCTGGATATAGCTCATGTGGTGGTAGCGGTGTAAAGCGTTAGGTAGAAGCCCATCGGCACCTGTTGTCGCCGAGACTGCCCGAGAACCCGATAGGCCACCGTGAGCGTGTCAAATGATGTCGATGACCCCGGGGCTCTTTCGACGTCCGGGAGGGTGATCGTGGCGAAAATCGTCAGCTCTTCACCCTTGCCCACTTTGGCTGCCCCGAACGGTACGGATGCAGAGGACCTGAAGTCCCTGGTGTTCTCATCGACATGAATCATCGTCAGCTGAGCTATCTTGAGGTAGTCCACACCTGTCGTGACATCGGTGATTGTCACTGGCCAAGGGCCGGGGTTGCGGATGGATGCCACAAGACTGACCTGGCCGCCGCGAACGAAGGGCTGGCGCGCCTCGGTCAGCGGCCCCACACTGCGGATCTCGGCGTTGATGGACCCCCAGGAGCTGCCGTTCTCAAGACGGTGGCTGTTGACAGTCCACACATCTGCGCCAGCCAACACCGCGGCAACCACGACCACGGCGAGGACGAGTTTCCGGCGGCGCGTCACAGCGATCGCGGTCATGCGGCGCAGCGTACCTGCGCCTCGCAAAACCCGCTGTCCCACATGGAAGTCCTGCCTCACCGGCGGATGCCGCGCTTTGCGTATGGTGACAGCCATGCACGGGACAGCGGTGGTGGTGGGTGGCGGGATCGGTGGGCTGGCGGCGGCGGTGGCGTTGCGGCGTGCCGGGTGGACGGTCACTGTGCTTGAGCGGGCGCCGCAATTCGGTGAGGTGGGGGCCGGGTTGACGCTGATGAGCAATGCGCTGCGCGGCCTTGAGGCACTGGGGCTGGGGGAGGCGGTGCGCGCGGCCGGGGTCGTCGACGCGCCCGGAGGCACGAGAAGCGTTGATGGGAAATGGATTTCGCGGGTCGACAGCACGCAGATGACGCGGATGCTTGGCATCGCGGCCTTAGGCATCCACCGAGCCACCCTGCACCGGATTCTGGCCGCGGCGCTGCCGCCCGAGTCGCTGGTGACCGACGCGCTGGTGACCGAAGTCGAGCCGGGGCCGGCGCGGGTGCACTATCTGCGCCGGGGGGATCGGGTGACGGCACAGGCGGATCTCGTGGTGGGCGCGGACGGCATCAACAGCGGGGTGCGGGCGCAATGGTGGCCTCAGGCACCGGCTCCCGTTTACCAAGGGTCGACGGCGTGGCGGGCGGTGACCCGGGCGCGCTGGGAAGGCGACCTGGCGATGAGCATCAGCTGGGGGCCGGGCGCCGAATTCGGCATGGTGCCGTTGGGTGACGGCCGCGTCTACTGGTACGGCGCGGTCAATTCCCCGCCGGGGCAACGCAACGCCGACGAGATGGCCGCGGTGCGGCGGCGTTTCGGTTCGTGGCATGAGCCGATCCCGGCGCTGATGGCGGCCACCGATCCGGATGCCTTGCTGCGAAACGATATTTACTATCTGGGTACCGAGTTAGCCACCTACGTCAAGGCAAACGTCGCCCTGCTGGGCGATGCCGCGCACGCGATGACCCCCAACCTCGGCCAGGGCGCGGGGCAGGCCATCGAGGACGCGGTGGTGCTCGGCGTGGCGTGCGCGGGGGCCAAGGACGTGGAGTCGGCATTGGCTTGGTATGACAGTCAACGCCGCCCGCGCAGCCAGTCGGTGGCCAGGGCGGCCAAGATGGTGGGGCGCATCGGCCAGCAGCTGCACAACCCGGTTGCGGTGGCGTTGCGTGACACGCTCATGCGGCTCACGCCGCCGCGGGCCGCGCTGCGCTCCATGGCCCGCTACGCCGATTGGACCCCGCCGACCTGGCCCGGCTGATCCGCCCAGTCTTGCCGCAACGCCAGTCTTGCTCGGCTGATCCACCGTCTTGCCGCGATGCCGGTTTGGCTCGGCTGTTTCGCCCAGTCTTGCCGTGGCGCCGGTCTTGCTCGGCTGATCCACCGGTCTTGCCGTGGTGCCGGCTGGGCTCGGCTGTTTCGCCTGGTCTTGCCGCGATGCCGGCTTGGCTCGGTTCTTCCGCTGGTCTTGCTGCGGCTCCGGCGGTGAAGCCCGGTGGTTTCGGCCAGCGCTGACGCCGTTGTCGACGCTAGCCACGCACGATCCTGCCCGCCACCATGGGCGCATCGGCAAACTATTTCATGTCATTTCAGCCTTTCGGCTGTCAGTAGTAGCGAATCGGTTTTGGTTCCAACCCGCCGAAAAGCCAATTGCCGGGCGCAAACAGGTCATCGCTGAGCATGAACTCGCGTACCGCGGCGAGGAGGTCTTCGACCCCGATGACTCCGTCGGCGTCACGGTCGAGCGCGAGCAACGCGATTTCGGCTTTGTCCCTGGATACGCCAGCCGCGGTTTGCATGGCCAGGAACTCCTCGCGGCTCACCCTGCCGTCGCCGTCGCGGTCGTAGAGCGCCAGCACCGCGTAGGGCATCTGCGCGATCACCTCGTCGAACCCGGTCGAGGTCTTCATCAGCCTGTCCAGGCCCTCGATGAACTCCTGCCGGGTCATCCTGCCCTCTGGATCGATGCCTACCTCGCCGGCGAGGCTGTTCCAGAAGTGCAGATAGGCGTCGTACAGGCTCTGGTCGTGGGTCTTGTCCGCTGCCTGGGTCAGCCGGGTGGCTATGGCTTCGAAGTCGGCGCGGGTCAGGTACCCGTCGTCATCGATATCGAAAAGGTCAAAAGTCTGCCCATGCTTCTCGGCAGCAACCGCGCTAACCATGACAAACCCCCTGCGCGACAGTCTAGCCCGGGGCTAGGCCGCGCGTAGGGGGTTCGAAGGGCGACCGGTCGCTACGCGGGGTCGGGCGCGTAGAACTGCGTCGTGTTGTGCACAGCGGCTTCGACTTCAGCGGCGTCGGCCCCGGCGGCCAGGTGAGCGCCGCCCCAAAGAGTGCTGCTGCGGGTCATGAAGGCCCGCGCCTCGGGCGTGCTCTGCCAGGCGTTGGGATCGCCGACACTCTGGCCCTGGAAGTGCAGGCCGAGGCCGAGCAGGGTGAGGTCCCAGCCGACGCCGACCGCGCCGGGCCCGAACTGGCCCCACATATTGGGGTCGACGGTGGCCGCGTGTTCAAGCTCCAGATGGGTTTCCTCGTCGCCCTTGGTGGACAGGCGCACCGAAACCTCGTTGATGTCCGACTCAGCCGGCACGCCCATCACCCAAGTGATCTTCAGCAGGGTGGGTGCTTCGCAGACCAGGATTTCGCCGCCCGCGTTGCCTTCGATCTGATACTTGCCGCCGACGCGGAAGTCTCCGCTGACCGGAAGGAACCAGCGCTTGAGGCGCTCAGGATCGGTGAGGGCCTCCCAGACGTCCTCGATCTCCGCGTCATAGGTGCGGCTCAGGGTGATCGTGCGCGCCTCGCCGGCCACCCCTGTCCTGCGATCAATGAGGTCAAGATGGTTGGTGAAATCAGACATGGGCCGAGTATCTCAGCCGCAGCTTATATAAGTCAAACCTGATACTGTCTTCCCGGGGCGGGCACGATACCCTGCGGCGGTGAGCGACCCCCGAACCGAGCCGCTTCCACCCGCCGCCGACCCCTGGGAGGGCCGGGCCTCGGTGCCCAGCGGCGCGGGCATGCCACCCACCGGCGTCATGCCGCAGGTCATCTTCGTCGAAGTCGCGCGCAAACGGCGCTGGCCGTGGGTGCTTGGCATCTTCGGCCTGCTGAGCCTGATCTGCTGCGGCCTATGCGCTTTCGCCACCATCCCGGTGTGGGAGCAGTACCCGTCAAAGATTTCGCCTATGCCGCAAGACGTGGCCGGCCTGCAGCGGGACAAGAACGGCGCCGTGCGGCTGATCGCGCTGGCCGCGGCCGACCGGATCCGGCTGGAGTGGAACATCGACGACGCGTTCGCCGACAACTTCGTCGACCCGAAGTCGGCCCAGCGCAACATCATCACCTTCGGGGCCACCCTGCTGGTGTGGAATCCGGGCGGCGATCTCGACAACGCCATCAAGGGTCAAGGCAAGAGCCTCACCAACGTCACGCCGTTCCCCGCGGGCCGGATGGGCGGATACCTCAAGTGCGCCAACGGCCAGGACGACAAGGGCGTGCCGATCGTCATCTGCGCCTGGATCGACCACGGCAGCATGGGCATGAGCCTGTGCTACGGCCAGCGGCCGATGCCCGAGTGCGCCGCATTCCTGCGAACCTTGCGCGAAGCCATCATCGTCCGTCCCTAGGCCACTCGCCCAGAAACATGCGGCAAGAGCATGCACTAACGTTAGGGCTGTGCGGCTGGTCGGTTGCGCGCTGGCGTGGCTGGCCCTCACCCTCGGGGTGGCGCTCAAGCTGCCCTTCCTGATGCAACTCGACGTCGATGCCCGGCAAGCCTTGCGGGTGCCCGGGTTCGTGGCGTCCTCGCGTGTGCTGACCAACGCCGGTGATCCGCTGGTGATGCTCGCGCTGGCCCTGTGCCTGCTCGCCGTGCTGGTGTCGTGGCGCGAATGGGAGAAGGCGAAGCTGGTCGCCGGGGCGTTTCTGGCGGTGGCCCTGTTCCGGTGGGGCGTGCTGTGGCTGGTGGAGCGCGGCCGGCCCGCCGATGCCGACGCCGATGCGCTCGGCTGGTCCTACCCGTCGGGGCACACCGCCTACAGCCTCACCGCCGCCATGCTGCTCTACCTGTTGGTAACGCCCACGCTGCGTCAAACGTGGCAGCACACCGCGTTACTGGTGGTGGTGGTCGCTTGGCCGACGACCGTTGCCCTGACCCGGGTTCAGCTCGGCGTACATTGGCCCATCGATGTTCTCGCGGGCTGGCTGCTGCCGCTGATCATTGTCCCGACGGTGGTAAATATCGCCAACTTTGAGGCCCGCCGCTAGGCTGCGCGATGTGAAAAGGTGGCTGCGGCCCGCCGGCTTCGTCCTTGCCGGGCTGTTCTTGTTGATGCCGTTCATCGCGGTGTCGTGTGACACCCCGGGCGGCTACGGCCGGGCCGCGCCCGGCGGCACCACCACCTACACCGGCACCGATCTCATTACGGGCGGCTCCCCCGACGTCACCGCGGACAAGGTGCGCGAGGGCGTGGATGAGAAGCTCGATCCGCAGCCGCTGGCCATGGCCGTCGCGCTGCTCATCCTCGCCGGGGCGGTGATCGCCCTGATCTTCGAGCACCAGCTGCTGCGCCGCGCCATCGGCACCGCGGTCGCCGGCGCGGCCGCGATCTTCCTGATCGCCAACCAGCTGACCGTCCAGTCGCTACTGCGATCCCGGCTGCGCGAGCAGATCACCGAGCCGGTGCCGCCGGACAAGCAGATCAGCGATTTCGTCCAGAACCAGAGCGGGTTCTGGCTTTGCCTGAGCACCCTGGTGGTACTGGTCATGCTCAACGGGATCGGCTGGCTGCGCTCAGCTACGCGTGAGTAGCATCGGGCTCGTGGATCTCTTGGAGCGGATGGGCATCATCATCAAGGAAGCGACGCCGGAGCGTGTGGTCGCCACCATGCCGGTGGAGGGCAACACGCAGCCGTTCGGGCTGCTGCACGGCGGGGCTTCGTGTGTGCTCGCCGAAACGCTCGGCTCGGTCGGCGCGTCCTTGCATGGCCAGAGCATCGGACGCCCCAAAGCGGTCGGCATCGACATCTCCGCCACCCACCATCGCGCGGTCACCGAAGGCACCGTCACCGGCGTGGCTACACCGCTACATCTGGGCGGAACGGTCGCCAGCTATGAGATCGTCATCTCTGACGAAGAGGGAAACCGGGTCTGTACGGCACGGCTGACCTGCCTTATCCGAAAGTAGCCCCGATGTTTGTCTCCGGACTGGACTGCCCACGCTGCGGCGCCCAACACGACGCCGCCAAGCCGCAGAACCTTTGCGACTGCGGCTCGCCGCTGCTGACACGATATGACCTGGGCGCGGTCCACAACGCCGTCACCCAGGCCGAGATCGCCACCCGCCCGGCCGACCTGTGGCGCTATCGCGAGCTGCTGCCGGTCGTGGCGATGGACAACCAGACCAGCCTCGGCGAGGGCTGGACTCCGATGTGGCCGGCCGAGGCTTACGGCAAGGCCATCGGCCTGTCCAATCTGCTCCTCAAGGACGAGGGCCTGATCCCGACCGGGTCGTTCAAGGCGCGCGGCGCAGCGGTCGGCGTGTCGCGGGCCAAGGAGCTCGGCGCAAGGCACGTGGCCATGCCCACCAACGGAAACGCCGGTGCCGCCTGGGCGACCTACGCCGCCCGCGCCGGGCTGCGGTGCACCATCGCCATGCCCTACGCCGCGCCGGAGATCTGCCGCCAGGAGATAGTCGCCGCCGGAGCCGAGCTGCACCTGGTCGACGGGCTCATCAGCGACGCCGGCAAGCTGATCGCGAAGCTGATCGCCGAGTCGCAGGGCGAGATCTTCGACGCCTCGACGCTGAAGGAGCCCTACCGCCTCGAGGGTAAAAAGACGATGGGCCTGGAAATCGCCGAGCAGCTCGGCTGGCGCACCCCCGACGTCATCATCTATCCCACCGGCGGGGGAGTGGGGCTGATCGGCATCTGGAAAGCGTTCGAGGAGCTGCGCGAGCTCGGCTGGATCACCGGCCGGATGCCGCGCCTGGTCGCGGCGCAGTCCAGCGGCTGCGCGCCGATCGTGCAAGCTTTCTCGCGCGGCGAAAAGCAGGCCCAGCCATGGCCCGATGCGCAGACCGTCGCGTTCGGCATCACCGTGCCTGCCCCGCTTGGCGACGAGCTGATCCTCAATTCGCTATTTGCCAGTGGGGGTACGGCGATAGCCGTCGACGACTCGGAAATCCTCGAAGACCTGGCCGAATTCGGCCGCCGCGAAGGCCTGCTGCTGTGCCCGGAGGGCGCGGCCTGCCTCAGCGCCGCCCGCAAGCTGCGCGCCAGCGGATGGCTGGCCGCCGACGAGGAGATCGTCGTGCTCAACACCGGTTCGGGCCTGAAGTACCCGGGCACGATTCAGCTGTAGGCGATCGCCGGGCATGCCCGGCCGGGGCGGCGTGTTGTCGGTGGCATGACAACCGAGCGAGAGGCGCTGGACGCCTACAGCCAGGTCGTCACCTCGGTCGCGGCCAAAGTGCTGCCGAGTGTGGCGGCCCTTGCCGTGCGCACGCCGCGGGGCGGGGGAGCGGGCTCCGCGGTCACCTTCACCGACGACGGTTTCCTGCTCACCAGCGCCCATGTGGTCACCGGCGCGGGTGGTGGCACGGCCACCTTCGCCGACGGGGTCGAGTCGCGCTTTGACGTGGTGGGCGCCGACCCGCTCTCCGATCTGGCTGTGCTTCGGGTGCTGGCGGCTTCCGTACCCAAAGCAGAGCTTGGCGATGCCGACAAACTGCGCGTTGGCCAGATGGTGGTGGCCGTCGGCAATCCCATGGGGCTGGCCGGTTCGGTGACCGCGGGGGTCGTGTCGGCGCTGGGCCGTTCGCTGCCCACCCGCGACGGTCGCCGGGTACGCCTCATCGACGACGTCATCCAGACCGATGCCGCCCTCAACCCCGGCAACTCCGGCGGCGCGCTGGCCGATTCGCTGGGCCGCGTCATCGGCGTGAACACCGCGATCGCCGGCTACGGCCTGGGCCTGGCCGTGCCCATCAACTCCACCACCCGTCAGATCATCAGTGAGCTGATCTCGACGGGCCGGGTCAGGCGCGCCTGGCTCGGGGTCGCCGGAGTGCCGATCCCGCTGCCGCCGCAGATAGCCGCAAAAGTGGGCCACCGCAACGGATTACGGGTGGTGGAGGTGGTGCCGGGCAGTCCGGCCGGCCTGGCCGGGGTCTACCTGGGCGACGTGTTCCTCAACGCCGGCGGGCAGCCGGTCCAGAGCGTGCAAGCGTTGCAGCGGCTCATGCTCGGCCCCGCCATCGGCTCCCGGCTTCCGGTCACCCTGCTGCGCCGCGGCGCCCTCGTCGACGTCGTGATCACCCCCACCGAGCTGGCGTAGTTTGCGGAAAGCCCGTGGGGGTAAGGGTTTGACGGTGAACACACGCAACGAGACCGATCTGGAAAGCTGGGACCGCCGCCTCATCGAGCTGCTGCAGGAGATCCGGGTGGCGCAGACCGGCGGCCAGATCCTGTTCGCCTTCCTGCTGACGCTGCCTTTCTCGGCCCGCTTCGGCGAGGTGAACAGCCTGGAGCAGACCGTCTACGTGATGACGCTGTGCTTCGCCGCCACCTCGATGGCGCTGCTGATCGCGCCGGTGGCCTACCACCGTCAGGTGTTCCGGCAAGGGCTCAAACCCCGCCTGGTGCAGACGGCCTCGGTGCTGGCGCAGGCGGGCCTGGTGGCGCTGCTGCTGGCCATCACCGGAGCCGTGTTCCTCGCGCTCGACGTCGTCGCCGGCCTGACCTGGGCCGCCGTTCTGGCCGGGGTCCTGGCCGGAATCTATGTCCTGCTCTGGTACGTGCTGCCGGTCTTCGACGCGCTGCGCCACAGCCCGAAAAGCGCCAGCGCTGCCGCCGCCACCAGCGGGCCGCCGTCGCGGACCAGGCCATCGACGCCCAGCAGCAGCCAGCACAGCGGAAGATGAATCACTAGCACCATCGCGGTCAGCCAGACCAGACCTGTTCTGGCCCAAGGCTTCTGGCGCATCAGGAAGCCGGTCACCACCAGCATCGCGTAGCTGACCACCAAAGCCGCCAGGAACCACATCCCGATCACCGGGCCCGACGCCAGATCGCCATCGAACACCAGCCCGAACGCCACCACACAGGCCACCAGCATCAGCGGGCTGTAGCTCAGCGCCGCCACCCGGGTGGTCAGCAGCCAACCCGGGGCGGGCGGACGCTTGGACCGCACCGGACCCCAGTCGATCCCCTTGCGCGTGAACACGATTCCCTTGCGCGGCTGGGTGAGGAAACCCACGACAGCCGGGGAGTGGTACATCAGCACGAGCACCGCGCCGCACAGCGCCGCCACCGCGGTGAAACCCACCAGCCCCCACAGACTCGGCGGACCCTGACGCGGGACCACCAGCCTCGCCAGCGCGAACAGCGACGTCACCGACAGGATCACCGCCAGCGGCGGGGCGCTGGCCCGGCCCCGGCGCACCTGCCAGATCAGGACCAGGAAACCCAACGTGCGCAACAGCGCCCAGGTGGTGCGTACAAACAGCGCGTATCCGGCCTCCTCGGCCAGCCACCAGTTGAGCGCCTCCACCGCCGCCGTGGCCAGGGCGGTCAGTGCCAGCAGCACCACCAGCACCCTGATCACGCGCGGCGTCATCCCGACATCACCAGCCCGACCGCCCACGTCGCCGCCACAATCAGCGCCGCCGCCAGCTCGATCATGATCGCTATTCCGACCGCTTTGAGCGCCGCCTTCGTCGACGCCCACGCCGCCCTGGCATCCCCATGCCGGGTCTGCTCGGCCAGATAGATGCCCAACACGAACCCGGCCACCAGCCCGACTATCGGCACCACGAAGAACCCGACCAGACCCAGCAGCCCGCCGAAGATGATCGACCGTTTCGGTACCCCGGAATCCTGCAGCCTTTTGCCTGGTACCGCGTACTTGGCCAGCCAGCCCGCCAGCGCGATCGTCGTGGCCACCGCGAACACCGGCCACCTGTCCCACGCCGTGCCGTCGGCGAAAATCGCCCAAGCGAGCACACTTAGCCAACACAGCAGCAGTCCCGGCAGCACCGGCACCACCACCCCGCAGATCCCGATGAACATCACCAGGCCGCAGATCACCGTTATGGAAGTATTCGTATCGGTAAGGTCCATGACCCTCAGTTTCTGAAGCCGATTAGCCTTCGGTGCATCACGTGCAGTCCTACATACCCCTTAGTCGGATGCTGAAATGCCTCCGGCACCGTGGTCAGGATCTCGAATCCCACCGACTGCCACAACCCCACCGCGTTGGTATTCGTCTCCACCACCGCGTTGAACTGCATCGCCCTGTACCCGTCCACCCGGGCCGCCTCCAGCACCCGGTTCACCAGAGCCCGGCCGATCCCCTTCCCCTCATGCTCCGGGTCGACCATGAACCCGGCATTGGCCACATGAGCCCCCGGCCCCGCCTGATTCCGATGAATCTCGGCCGTCCCCACCACCTTCCCGGCGGCATCCACCGCCACCAGCGTCCGGCCCGGCGGCTTGTGGAACCAGGTCGCCCTGGCATCCTCCTCCGCGATATCCGGATCCCACGTAAACGTCTCGCCCGCTTTCAAAATTGGCTGCATAAACCGCCAGACAGCGGGCCAATCCTCCGGAAGCGCATTTCTGATCAGCACGGCCTTAGAATGCCACAGACGTGCCCCAGCCCACCCTCCTAGGACGCCCTACAGGATGTGCCCGGCGGGGCGGAAAACACCCTCTCGCGTCGATGCTGTACGCTTTCAAAGCCGCCGTGAGGAGTGATCCTGACGGCGACGGGATGTGGCGCAGCTTGGTAGCGCACTTGACTGGGGGTCAAGGGGTCGCAGGTTCAAATCCTGTCATCCCGACAAGTTTCCGCAGCTAGATGCCCATGAGCCTGATCAAGGTTCATGGGCATTCTGCTATTTGATCCCTTACGGGGAGAAAATTGGGAGACGATCTTCATTTCTCGGCATCCTTCATCGAGCGATCGAGTGCGGCCACCGGCGAGCAGGGGGAGAGCTGACGCCTTTCCGCTAGGGCTTGCTCCCACGCGTCGGTGAGCCCGTCGAGCAGCCGCCGCACCATTTCCGAGGTGGCGTGCGAGTAGCGCGCTTGCACCGACCCGTCAGCGTGGCCCATCTGCTCATCCATCAGCGGCTTGGGCGTGCCTAGCTCTTCCATCAGCGTTTTGTATGTGTGACGCAGGCTGTGCGGCGTTAAGCCCGGGGCGATCGGCAGCCAGCACGCATCAGCCCTTCCGCTGGCGTTCCGTCCCCGCACCGGGATCCCCGGCCACGGCTCGCCGAGCAGCGGAACCGGTCGGGCCGGCATTGGTGCCTTCGCCGGGTAGGACCCGGTCGCCGCAGGCTGGAACAGCCACGCCGCGAACCCGTTTCGCCGCCAGAGCGATGCCGGGGTGGCCATCACGCTGCCTCGCACGTAGCCGAGCGCGTCGACGGCATCTTGCACGGTCTGCCGGGTGCGTTCGTCGAGCCGGTCGAGGTGGTTGAAGAAGTTCGACACTGTCCCGACCGACACACCCGCTTGGATGGCCACGTCCTTGGCCTTCGCCGATTCCCGCGTAGGGGCACCGTTGGCCGCCTTGTTGCCGCTGAACACGTACCGCAGCCCATGGCATGCGCACGGCTGCGGTGCCTTGTCCGCGATGTGGTTGGTTACCAACGTATGCAGCCAGGTCGGGATATGCACGCTACGGCGGGACTCGTCTTTGGGCGGGCAGCGGTGCATCTCGCCCGTGTCCAGTTCGTAGAGCTGCCACTCGACCCGCACGAGGTTGGGCCGCACGAACTGTGTCTCCAAGCCGACCAGCTCACCCCAGCGCATCCCGCTGAAACCCTTGAGCACCAGAGCAACGAACTCATCATCTCGCCCCGACAGCAGCGCCGCCCGTTCCGCGATCAGCAGCGTGCCCAGCGCCGTGGTAATCGCCTTCTCCTTCCCACGATTCGCCGCCCGGCCAGTGCGCCTGCCACGGCCGCGCCGTCGCCTCGCGGCGTTCCTGACGATGAGCCCTTCCTCGGTGGCGTCCTCCAGGATCGTGTGCAACACCTTGCGCCACAGGCGAAGGCTGGCATCCGCGTAGCCGAGCCCCTTCTCCCGTTTCTCCCACAATGCGATCTCCGTCGCCGTGATGTCCGCCAACGCCAACTCACCGAACGCGGGCAGCAAGTGATCCTCGATCGCCCGTCGGTAGCCCTGCATCGTGGACAGCGCCAAATCCAGCCGCTCGAACCACTCGTTGGAATAGTCCACGAACAACACCCGACCCGCAGCCGGATTGCGGAACGTGTTGGCACGCACGGTTGCCTCGGCATCGTCGGCCGCTTGTTCTGCTTCGCGCTTGGTGCGAAATCTGACGGTGCCGCCGATGGCATCCTTAACTATGTCATATCTGCCGTCGGCGAGCTTGAAGCGAGCGCGGTAGTAGTCGCCCCGCTTTTCCGCATATCCCATGGCGTTCCTTCCCTCCTTCCCTTCCTAAGATGCTGTGTCCAAAGTGGCCAGACGTGCCCTTCTCGTGGTGCGAGCCGTCAGCCGATGCGTGGCCATGCTTTCGCGCTGCGCCGACCGCTGACGGGGGAGGGCAGCCGGCTCCTGGCTCTCGATCGGTCGTCTCTCGAATAGGCGCACGATCTCCTCCACATGACCATTGGTGAAGCGGTAGCTGCCACCGATGAAGCTGTAGGGGATACGGCGCTTGCGTGCCTGTTCCTTCACCCACCACTCGGAGCAGCCAAGCATCCGTGCCACATCGGCGGCGCAGTGAAGCATCAAGCTGGGCCGGTCCATAGGTTGCTGCTCCTTCCTGGGGACGGGTGTCAAGCTGGGGTTGACAGCGTTCTTGCTCAAATGGGTTGGGCCAGTATCAGGTGACGGGCGAGTTGTTGATGTTCTCTGGCGAGCTCTGAGGAGGTTTGCGCGAGCATCGCGTCTGCGGTGGTGTGCCAGCCGATCCCGGCGAACGCCAGGGTGGAGATGACGAGGATGCTCTCCTCGCCGACGGTGTCCATGTCGGAGGCCACCGCAGCTGGTGTGGCCGGGTTTTGGGTGCGGCGGTATTCGGCACGCTGGCGGCGTTTGTGGGTGAAGGTGTGGCTGTAGCGGCGGGAGTGGGTGTAGAAGTGCCCGCCGAAGCCGAGCATGTGCGCCGCACGCCGTAGGCCGTGGAAGAAGGCGGGATCGTCGGGGCGGACCTTGTTCGGCGGCACCGTTGGCGCGGCGGGTGGCTGGTCGTAGTCGGGGTGGCAGACCTCGCAGCGGGTCATGGTGGTGCGGGTGCCGCAGTCCTCGCAGACATACGGGTCGGTCAGGCGTGGATCGGCCGGGCAGGTGGGGGGCGGGGTCAGTGGGCGGCCCAGGTTCCAGCAGGCGATGAGCAGTCTGCCGATGTGGGAGTTGAGGTCGGCGTAGCGGCCGATGGTGTGTTCGTTGAAGCGGCCGGTGTTCAGGCCTGCCGCTTCGGCGGCTTTGGTGGCGTACTTGGCCAGGTACATGGCCACATGCCGATCGGTGACAGTGCCGGTTCCCGACAGGGCGATCGTGCGTACGTCGCCGCCTTTGTCGAACGGCCCCCACCTGATCAGCCAGCCTTCGGGCCGGTCTGGGTGCGGCGGTGTGGTGAACGAGATCTGTTGCGCCGCATGCTTTACCGCGTTGTGCAGGTCCTGGTCGTCGAACTGGGGTGGTGGCGGCACGATGGCGGTCGGGTCGAACGGTTTGACGCCGTCGAGGCGCAGCAGGGCGTGCAGGTGCACGACACCGCGGGCTTGGAACTCGGCGGCCTTTCCGCAGGACACCCGCACCGGTGCGGCCTTGACGAGTTTGCCCGTGGTGGGGTTGACGCCGAGGACGACGCGGGGAATGCCGCGTGCTTTGGCCGTTCTGGCCAGGTGGCGGTCGATGGCTTGTTTGGTACGCCGCCACAGCTCACCGGCGTACCGGTTCCACACCACTTGCCCGTCGTGGTCGTAGCAGTCCAGGCACAGTGGCTTGCCCAGGCACCGGTCGGTGGCGGCGTGACGGGCGAAACAGAACTGGGCCTTGCCGTGCGCGCAGCGAGGGACGTCGCGGCGGGCGTGGCACGGTAGCGGTAGGCAGTCGCAGCGTTCACGGCTGGCGCAGGCGTGACGGCGTACCACCCGGCTGTGCACGGCCCCGAACGAAGGTGCGGTCAGGGTGGCGAACACGGCATGGTGGGTGACCACATCGGCAGGGACACCGTCGCCCCCAGCCAACCCGACCAGGACCAGCTGATAGGCGTCGCGCTGGTACACCTTTGAACACGCCGGGCACACTGAGGCGCGGCGGTTGCCGCAGGCTTTGTAAATGGCCCCGTCGGGCATGGATTCGGTGTGCCGGACCCCGGTGATGGTGGCGCTGTCGCCGGTCTTGACGACGTTGACGATGGAGCCCTGCAGCCGGACCGGCCGTGCGCATTTGGATGCCGCTTTGACATGGTCGAGCCAGGCGGGAAAGTCTTCGCGGGCGGCGCGGGCCAGGGCCTGCCGGTCGGGGTCTAGGGATCGGGTGAGCCGGTCGAGGGTGGCCTGGTCGGGGCGGGACAGGTGGTGGCTGGTTGACACGTACGTGTCAGAGTGGGTGTTCGCGGCGTAGGGGGCCGTGCCCGAAGCTGATGCTTCGGGCGCGACTCGGTGCGTCGGAACGTTGCTCATCACGCGTTCACCGGGCGGCCGTTGACCGTCTGGGGCGTGTCTGGTGTGTCGTCGATCTGGGCCAGCAGGGTGGTGGCCTGTTCGCGGGTCAGCCTGGTGTCGCGCATGCGCACTTGCAGCTGCCCGGCGGTGATGCGGGTGCCGTACTGGGCCTGGTACTCGGCGGCGATCTGGGTGGCACGGGCCAGCACGGCCGGGTTGGCCAACGGCAAGACCAGCTGAACAGCGTCCTTCGCGACGGCCTGAGGGCCTATGGAGGAGGGTGTCAGCGGTGTTGCCGAGACCTTCGGTGGGCTGGTCGGCGACGGGATCGCAGACGGGACAAGACTTTCAGGCATTGCATCGGCCGAGCGGTGCGGTGGCTGCTGCTTCGGGGTGATCCGGTCGGCTACCTGTGCCGGAGTCGGAATCGACACCATCTCGGCTTCGGCCGGCATGGGTGCCGGGCGGGCCGGGATGAGGGTGGCAGGGACAGGGACCTTAGTCGGGGCAGGGACGGTAGCAGGGGCAGGGACGGTAGTCGGTGCAGGCAGGTCGGTTGGGGCTGGGGATGTGGTTGGTGTGGTGGTGGTGGTTTCGTTGATGGCTTGGCGGATCTGGCCGATGGTGGAGATGAGGCCAGCTACCCGTGACGGCTTAGGTGCGGCCGGTTGGTTGGTGTTGGTGTTGTGGGATTCCCGGCGGATGAGGGCACGCATGTGGATTGCGAGCCCGGCCAGGGCGGGTGGGAACGCGCCGACCAGAGCGGCAAGCCAGATCTGCCATTCCTCGGTGGCGTTGGACATGGTCATGAGCAGGTGGTACAGCGACTGTGCCGCTATGCCGATTCCTGCGGCGATGTAGGTGTTGTACTTGGCGAAGTTGGCCACCCGCGCTGGTACTGGTGACATCCACAGGGTGAGTGCCACCACGACGTAGCCGTCTACACAGATCGGCATCAGCCACGCCATAGCGAAGGTGAAATCGGGAAAGACGATGGTGCGGGTGAACCCGGCGATCTCTGCCAACGCGATCCAGGTGTCGGCGGACAGAGCAAATGAGGCACCTAGCACCGCCCAGGATCCGAACAGTGACAGCAGCGGTTCGCCGTTGCGGCGGTTACGTGTCATCACATCCACCGCCTGCCTTGCAGGTAGTGGTCGTCAGGGGTTTCCCGGGTGTACCAGCTGTAGCAGATGACACACCGGTAGCGGGTGACGACATCAGCCGTATCGTCGTGGTCGCTTTCCATCGTGTTGCCGCAGCACCACGGGCCGTTCTCCAGTAGCGAAGCCCAGTGGGAGGCGTAGGCGGTGACCAGACCTTCGATCACGTCCACGACGGTGTTGGAGGTTTCCGTCGAGCAGATCCGCAGACGGCTCATCCTGTCGTGGGAGGGGGAGGCGAAACGCACCTCGATACCGGCCGCGTCGAAGCGGGCCTGAACACAGGACACGGTGATAACGACATCGTCGTTCATGCGTAGGTCGTCGCCAACCTGGTGCGCGGCCAGAGTTTCGTAGACCGTGTCAGCTTGGGCGTACGGATACCAGTTGGGAACCTGCAGAGATGTGGTCATGGCTGTCAGTCCTTTCCGTTGAGTACGAACAGGGTTGGTGCTGTGTGGGCAGGACTGGCAGCGGGTCGGGCCGACTGCACAGCTTTGGCCACACGGGTTGTGCCGTTGGTGTGTGTGGTTTTGCCGTGCAGTTCGGCGATCAGGTCGGGGGTGAGCCGTTGCTTCACTGCTGCCGGGTCTTCCTTGTAGCGTTTGCGTAGCAGCGGGCGGACAACGGCCATCGATGGGCACGCCGATTCCTTGGCACTGAAGCGGAAGCCGCATCCCGGGCAGCTGGCAGCTGGCGGGATACCAGGGTGATGGTCGGCGAACACGGCCGCCAGAACAGGAACCGTCACACTCAGACCGGCCTTGATCAGCCTTAGGTCCAAGGTGTGGCGTTCGGCACGATCGCCGTAACGCTGCTGTGCCGCCTGACGGCTGACACCCAGCGCCTCACCGATCGCGTCCCATGAATACGGGACCTTACGAAGACCTACCACCGCCAACGTGGTGACGGCTTCGGCCTCAGCGGCTAGCGATGCCATGATGCGCAGCGCTTCCACGTCACCGGCAGCCACCCGGGCCGCATAGGCCCTGAGGATGCGGCGGGTGAACGCGTCGAACTCCTGATTGGACTTGTCGCGCTTAGGATGCTTACGCACCAGCGGACGCGCAGTCCTTGTGGCCGGGACGGCCGGGTCGATGGTCATGACTCACCACCGTCGGAGTTGTCGGCGGTGAACGGTGTGTCGCAGACGCCACAGTCGATCGGCCCCAGGTCGAAAACCTTGCGGGACAGCCGAATCTTGCGTCCGCAGTCGCACGTGCAGGAAAGGCCGTTGTTCGAGCTGGACCTTTCCTTGCCCTTGGCCGGTTCAGCGTGCCGGTAGGCGCGCAGCGCCGCGCTCAAGGCTTTGATTTGGGTGCGGTACTTACGTGCCGCTGGATCGGTCAGTGTGCACGGCGACCAGCCCAGCTTGCGATCCTTGACAGGTTCCAAACCGAGTTCACGGGCGAGCTTGGCGAACTTCTCGTTGTGGTAGCGGCCCTGCCGCGACGTGTCCTTAATGCTGCGTACATCGGCCAAAGCGTGCGCTGCCTCGTGCAACAGCGTCTTGAGCACTTCATCGGCGGGACGCGACAGGCCCTCACCGGAGATCAGAACCTCAGGCAGGAGCTGCTCGCCGTGCTGCCAGCGCAGCGAAGCGAAATGGCCCCACTTCAGATTCTGCTTCGGACCGGCCGGTGAACCCGACGCCACCACCAGCACTACCTGCGGCACCTCAAGGTGACGTTCACGAATCGCCGACCAGCAGCCCTCCAACACCGCCAACAACGCGGCAGGAGAGAACCCGTCTTGACACGTACCTGTCAACGACTTGCCGATGGCAGTCTTTGCTTTCGTCATTGGGCACCGCCGAACGCGTAGTCCCAGACGAACGCGACCATGCGCAGCAGGCAGATAACCTCGTCAGCGGTGCGGCCCTTGGCGTCGTTGTAGTCGTACGCCGAGGTCAACTCGCCCTCGGTGGCGTGCACGACACAGAAATCGAGGAACACCATGGCTGCCTCGAAATCGGGGAAACCCGGATCGTCGAACATCTGCGCCGGAGCGTCGACCGGGCCGCCGTAACACACGATCCCGATCGCGCCGACCAAACAAGCGGGCGGGGTGTACACCGCCGCTGTGTTGTCGTAGTAGCTGGCCTGGATCCAGCCATGCCGCTCTAGGTAGTCAGCTGCCGACAGCAGCGTGGCCGCGACCGTGTCAGTGCAGGCGAAGCGCTCCAGATCGACCGCCGTGCACGGCAGTGTGACGGCGGGGGTCACCGGGTCGGTGACCTGATTTTGGGTAGACTGCATCGCAACCGCTCCCTTCGGGGGGTTGTTGGGGCCGACAACACCAGAAGCTTTCTCAGGGCTTAGGTCTGGTGTTGTCGGTTTGGCCTCCTAATGGCCACCACACCCGCCGAACGAATTCGGCCGGCATGGAAGCGGTCAGGTCAGCGTTGTCTTCGCATCAGGCGGGCCGAACACTTTGCGGAGCATGAGGTGGGTGACCGCGATCAGGTGGCGGCACTGGGCCTGCGCCACCGGCTCGGCCGGGTCCAGGGTCAGCACCACCCGCAGCTCCATCCGGTTGCGCCGTCCGTCGCGGCGCCGGTGCCGGGTGGCGACCACCCGCCCCACCTCGGCGCGCCAGACTTCCGGGATCGACGTGTGCTCCCCGTCGGGCATCGTCAGCGCCGTGCACACGTGCCCACCGGCGCACCAGTCCGGGTGCCCGGCTGAGTCCTGCCCGACCGCGACGGCAGCGGCCGGTGCCTTGTCCAGCACGGGCTGCCAGCGTCGCACCGCACTGGCACTCGCAGCGGTGTTGGTCATCGGATCGTTCTTTACCTGTTGAGGGTCGTGGACAGCGGATTTCATGGCTTCTCCTCTGCCGTGGCCGCAGTGCGCCGTGCCTGCGATACGTTGGCGGCGTGTGCGGCGATGCGGGCGCAGTCGTCGTCGGTCAGGTAGGCGGTCTTCACCAGATGTGGCACCCCGCCCTCGGCGATCAGCAGCCCCGACCCTTGATTGGTGGGGCTGATCGTGTTGGCCGACCAGCCTTTAGCCGCCCACCCGTGGCCCAGCACAATGTCCGACGAGGAGTCGGTGGTGCACCGTCCGGCGAACCGCCACGCGAACAGATCCCGCAGGCTGGTAGGGATGATGTCCGAGGACGGGCGCTGAGTCGCCGCGACCACGATGATCCCCACCGCCCTACCCCTAGCCACCAAATCGCGCAGCAGCGCCGAAAACAGTTCCTGGGTCTTACGATCCCCGGCCGTGGCCGAGTAGTAGGCGATCTCGTCGATGGCCAGCAGGATCGCCAGGAACCGGTCATTGCGGCTGATCTTGCGGCGGCCGACCGCGAGCAGGTAGGTGTAGCGGTTGTCCATCACCGTTTGCAGCTTGCGCAACGTTGCTAGGGCGTGGTTGATGTCCGGGCCGACGAACACGTCCGCGCATTGAGCCCACTGGCCCAGTTCCACCTGTTTGCCGTCCATCAGGCACAGACGGCAATCCGGTGACAGGGCGGCATGCGCCACGATCAGGTTCAGCAGCGCCGACTTACCTGCCCCCGGCTCGCCGCCGATGGCCATATTGCGGAAGATCAGCGGCACCTGCACCGGCTGGCCGAACTCGTCGATACCGATGAACAGCGGATCGAAAATCGACAGCACCGGCCCGACCCGGTCAGGATCGGTTGCCGCGCACGCCGTCAATGTGGACATGACCGCCCGCCTTACGCCGCGACCAGCGGACGGGTGGAGGTGGCTGTATCCCAGGCGTCGTCTGGCACGTTGGTGGGCAGGAACCCGTCGCCCTTGCTGCGCGACATCTTGGCGACCTTCGCCGTGGCGAACCGCAGCGACGGGGCCACTTCCTCCACATCCAGCTGGTACATCGAGCGTTTCTCGCCGTCGTCGGTTTCCCACTTCGACAGCCGCAACCGGCCCACCACGACCACCCGCATCCCCTTGGCGAGTGATTCGGCCGCGTGCTCGGCCAGCTCCCGCCACGCCGTGCAGTTCATGAACAGCGACTCGCCGTCGCGGTACTCACCCGAAGCCTTGTCATACACCCGGGGTGTGGAGGCCACCGTGAACTTGCAACACGCCGCCCCGTTAGGCAGGAAACGCAGATCCGGCTCACCGGTCAGGTTCCCCACCATCGTCAACACCGTCTCGTTCGACATCGAACCTTGCTCCCTCACATCGAAAATTTCTTGTTTCACACGCCTGTCTGGCGGCTACCACACCGGCCGGACACCCAGCCAGTCTGGAAGCAGTCACACCCGGCCTACACGGCACCGAGCTTGGCCAAGAAGTCCCGTCGGAACGGCAAAGCGGTCAGCGGCCACGAGGCCAGCAGCGAGCACGGCTCCACGTCGGCCAACGCCGGTAGCCCGCACACCCGACCCGCGAACCGGCCAGCAGGATGATTCCCGGCAGGCTCACCGCCGCGGTACACCTCGAAGCAGGCCGTGTCGAGGTCCACGATGTAGCCCCAGTCGGTCCACACGCTGTCGAAAGCGGTCACCGTGCTGTCCAGGATCACCCCGGCGGCCAGGATGCCCACCGGATGGCCCTGCGTGCGGCGTAGCAGGCAATACCAATCCGTGGTGCTCGCCGAACCCACCGTCATGTCCGACCAGCGGTGAAGTTGCTGCACATCCTGCGGTGTTGGCTTGTCGTCGTCGCGGACCACTCGAAGCGCCCGCACCTGGTCAGGCAGCTGCGAGGCCTTGGCCCGCGCACGGCTGCGTAGCCAGCGCAGCACCCACGCGCCCGTGCCCTGCGGGTAGGAGTCGTCGTGTACGTAGGAGATCTTCTCTGTTCCGTCGACCGCGAAGCCGAGAAACCCTCTGCTGGCCATCACATTCCCCAATCCATCACTAGCAAGTTCGTGTCAGCGACGCCCACGCGGATCGACCGCAGGCTCAGGCACGTCGTCCAAGTCCAAACCCGACACGGGCACCCCAGCCGCGGATTCGGCCGGCCAAATCCCCACCCCCGCGAACTCGCGGGCCAGCGGCGAGGACACCAGGCGCTGCAACGGATCCCGCCGTGCGATGTCGACCCGCACCAGCGCGGCGTAGCGTGTCGACGCGCGGCACACCCGCACCTCACCGGCCCAGCACGCCACCGCCATCCGGCCCGTACCGCCATCCAGATCAGCCAGATCCAGGCCAGGGCGCAGCCACACCCACACCCGCTCACCCGCCGGTGTCGGACGAGCCAGAAGGATGAACGGCAACGTGATCGGCCGGGCCTTGCCCTTGCTCGCCGCCCGGATCACCTCAGCGAACGTCACCCGCAGCCGATGCCGCACGATGACGCACCAGCCCCATGCGGTCAGCCAGCGCCGCACCCGTCGCAGCACCACACACGCCACCGCAGTCGTAGCGAGCACCCCGGCGGCCAGCCACGCTGACACGTACGTGTCAAGCAGCCACCACGCCGTCAGCAGCAGCCCCACGGCTGCCAGCTCCAGCGACCACCACCACACCGCCCGCAGCACCGGCCACACCCGCACCACGACAGCTGTCGTTACGCCGAACACCGCAGCCACCATCGCGCCCAACACCAGCGCCAGCGCCACACGGGCCACCGTCGAGGTCGACGACACCAACTGCGACGCCACTACTGCGCCGACCACACCGGACACAGCCGCCGCCACAGACCCGACGACGCGAGCCCGATGCGCATACCAGCGCGACACCGACGGCTCCACCACCGACACCGCCGCCGGAACAGGACGATCACCAAAGAGTCTGCTTCCCATTTCGACCTCCTGCTGTCTGTGGCATCGAGGCCAAACCGCCGGCCGTGGCCTCGTCCATCGAACTATATGCACACTGTACACCTTATGCATAAGGTGCGCTAGGTGTTCTGTGTGCAGATGCGATGTGGGAGACTGACCTCCTGGTACCTGCAGCAGAGGAGCCCCAGGTTGACCGAGATCTCAGGACAACCGGCATATCAGCAGATCGCGCATGACCTTCGGCGAAAGATCGCCGAAGGTATCTACGAGGTGGGTGAAGCGATCCCCGCGACGAACCAGCTGATGACCATGTACCACGGATCGATCACAGTCGTCCGGGCGGCAATCAAAGAGCTGCAGGCCGAGGGTGTCCTTATCGGCCAACCCGGCAAGGGAGTTTACGTACAGCGCAAGCCGTCCGATGACGAGCTAGCCCGCAAGTCGGACAGCCACGCCCGCCTCGCCGAGCTGGAGGAGGAGGTCCGAAGGCTGGCACAGGCGCTCAGCAGCGACACGTCTGATCTGACCGATATCCGCAGGCAGATCGGTGTCATGCAGAGCCAAATCATGGAGCTGTACGGCCGAATGGGCATGCCGTACAGCCACGATGCACCAATCCCGGCGAGGTCGAAGAAGGCAAAATCTGCTTAACCCCTACGTATGGCGAGCAGGTGATCTGATGGACGGCCAGCCCGAAGCGGGCAAGGTTGTGAACCTCCGACGCAATCCCGCGTACAAGCCCGACCTGGCTGCCCTTGCCAGGGACCAGATCGCTGCAGGCAGGCGAAAACTTGGCTTGAGCCAGAAGGAATTCGCCGAACTGCTCGCCCCGCTCCTGGGCTGGTCACCCTCTGCGGAAATCGTGGAGGGATGGGAGACCAGCGCCGTCCCGCCCGGCGACGTGATTTTGGCAGTTGGCATGGCCACGCAAGGCACCGAGCACAACGTGCTGACCATGGCGTTGGACTCAGACGCCGAACGAGTCGTCGACATTATCGGTGGCGTTGTCGGCGATCTCCATCGCTTGCTCGGCGCGCCGGATGTTCGTCAGGTGTACGAAACAAGAGGCATGATTGCGCGCTCGCAATGGAACGGCATCCTCGAGAACGCGAACGAGCACATTTGGCTTTATGGCATGGCGGAACTTGGCTATGCCCTTGACGACTCGGTACCTGAGCTGCTGCAGAAGGCAGCCGCAAGCGGCTGCAGCATCCGAGTTCTTCTGCTCGACCCTGACTACTCGGGCGCTGCCGACATCGACGTCGACGAAGGCAACCCGGCGGGCACACTCAGCCCTCGCATTCGGGCCGCATATAGCAGGTTCCGGCAGATGGCAACCCGCTGCGGCAGGCAGATGCAGATCAGGGTCTACAACGCCCCACCAACCGTGAGCGTTGTACGCGGTGACGGCCGCATGTTCGTCACCCCCTACCTGCGATTCTTTGTAGGCGGCAATTCGCCGACCTTCGAGCTGGAAGACATTCCAGACGGCAAGATGTTCAACCGGTACACCCGGCATTTCGAAACCGTGTGGCAGATCGCGAAAGAATGGACACGATGAGTACCTGGACCGCAAAGATGAAGGACGCCACCCTCCTTAGCTCGGAGGTGCTGGTGGCCAAGCCGAAGCGGTTCGTCCGTGAGCTGTTGCGGATGCCCGACGGGCAGGAGATCGAGTGGTACTTCGCCGACACCACACCAAGCGTGATGGTGGTGCCGGTGACCGAAAACGGCGATGTGGTCATGGTCAGGCAATACCGCCACAACCTGAAGAAGGACACATTGGAGCTTCCGGCCGGCATCGTGTCCGCCGACGAGCCGGTTGCCGATGCGGCGTTGCGGGAACTGGTCGAGGAGACCGGCTACGTCCTGACAGACGGTGGAACGCTGCACGCCCTGGGAAGCTACTATGCGCTGCCCTCGGAGACGAACAAGTACGTTAACCTCTTCCTCGCGACGCCGGTGCACTTTGCGGGGCAGGCGCAGGGCGACACGGAAATTGAGAAGTACTTCGACATGAGCACCGTCCACATGCCCTTCAGTGAGGCACTCGCACAGATCGGCAAGCAGATCGACGGACTGGAAACCGCAGGCGCACTACTACTCGCTCGCAATAAGCTGAGCAGCCTCGCCGCGTAGCCCAGGTCGCAGAAACGGAATGGCTCTAGCTGTCGTGGCGCTCCCGGGCTCCGCTCCCGGAAGCATCGCCAACCTAACACTTAAGCGACTAAGTTGCAATCTCTCGGTTTCTGCTTGTGAGGAACTTCTATACAGTTTCAAGGCGGCCGCAAGCGGCCGCAAACCCGCAGGCCGTGTGCCCTGCGCCTTGCCGCTTCGCTCCCGGCGCCGGACACGGCCGAATGTGACAGCTGCGGCCGGGTACGACGGAAGCCGAGCTGCCAATAATCCGGCGAACGCTGGGCAGACTCGCCACACCGCCGAAGCCAAACACGTTGGCTGGCCTACGATTACGCGATGCTGGTTGGTGCCTCGGCATCCTCTCGCGACCCGGCAGGCGGGCGGTCTTCCCCGGTTCGTGTAACCACGAAAAGAGAATTCTTGCCAAGCTTCGACGACAGAACCCAGCCACTCGGCAACGTCGCCCGAGGCGAAGCGTGGACGCCTTCCAAAGTAATCCGCTGCACCTCGCCCAGGTCGGCGTTGCCGTGGAACTGCGCCTGGCCCAGGCTGGCCATGCCGTAGAACTCCGCCCCACGCAGGTCGGCGTTGCCGTGGAACTGCGCCTCGCCCAGGTCGGCAATGTCGTGGAACTGCGTCCCGCTCAGGTCGGCGACGCTGTGGAAGTGCGCCCTACGCAGGAAGGCTTTGTCATGGAACTGCGTCCCATGCAGGTCGGCTTTGTCGTGGAACTGCGCCTCGCTCAGGAGGACGACGCCGTGGAACTGCGCCTCGCCCAGGCCAGCGACGCCGTAGAACTGCGCCTCGCGCAGGTCGGTGATGTCGTGGAACTGCGCCTCGTCCAGGATGGTGTCGCCCAGCACGCAATGTCCGAGTGTGAAGTCGACCAATTCGGCCGCTGTCAGATCGATGGAAAGCAGCAGACCGCGCTCACTCAACCAGTAGCCGTCCAAGGGCGCTCCATCGCCGTCGATGCTCACATGTGCCGCTAGAAGACGCTGCGCCGTACGGCGAACCTCCAGCTCCTGCCGCCGCTCCGCCCCCTCCTTCGGCTCAGGGAGCGGTGCGTCCTCGGCAGGTCGGGACGGAGACGACTCCGCGTTGCGTCGGAGGACTTCTAACGGCGGCGTATAGGGCATGCGCAGATAGGCGCACCACACATTGAACACCGTTTGGCGAAGCTTCGGGTTGTCTTGCCCGAGCCGCTCCAGCGAGTACAACCCGGCTAACCTCACCGCCGCCTTCTCACTGGCCAACTGGTCGGCAGCGGCCACATAAAGCGCGGTAGTCCGCTGCTCCAGGGCGTCACTCTCGGCGAACCGCTGCGCCCGTTCACTAAGCGACTGACGCCGTAACGCCATCAGCAGCGTCGCCCCCGCTGCCAGACCCGCAGCCATCGTCAACCCGGTCTTGATCCGGTCCAGACGCATCCGATCAGCGTCCGTGACCGTCACCGACGTATCCCACACCCCGAGCAGCACCATGCCCGCCGCACCACCAGCCAACACGACCACCACGACCAGCAACGCCACCGGCCAAAACCTCATAGGCCGCAACGGCGCGTCATGCCCTGTCGGCATGCCAGTCGTCCGCCGCTTCGACCACCTAGGCCCAAATAAATGCATGCTCGTCAGTGTGACCAACCGGTCCACCAACCGCACCCGGCCATAGCCCGAGTTGGGTAGGCCAACCGGACACATCCCCCCGCCACCTTGGCGGCACACCCGGAGAAGCTGCCTCCGGCGGGCAGGGCCTCCGGCCCTCGCACCCGGGACAGGCCTCCGGCGGCCAGGGCTGTCCGCCCTGGACCCGGGCGAACCCGTCGAGCGCGGCGCAGTGCCGGGCCGGCATACGGGCTGGCTTCGCGTGGGTGGGGTCAAGTGCGAGCCTCCGGCGGGGAGGACCTCCGGCCCTGCCACCCGGGGAGAGCCTCCGGCGGCCAGGGCTGCCCGCCCTGGAACCCGGGCGCTCTGAAAGCAGGGCCGCCAGCTGGCTGCTACCTGTCGCGCACCGAAGGCCACCAGACCGCGCCTGCCTGGTCCAGGTCGTTCTTCCGTGGGGAGCTCCACCTGGACCAGGCAGGCGCGGCCTGGCAGGGCAGTGCCTGCGCGACAGGAAGCAGAGCCCGAGAGACCGTCTCTGTGACGATCATGGGGAGAAATCTGGGAGACGATCTAGCAAGAGTCGACGTTGCGGCCAAGACCAGACCAATGCAGACCAACGGTGCTACCAGGCATAATGGCTGCTGAGCAGTGGTGATGGCCGTGTTTGGACTCGGCTGGGGGTCAAGGGGTCGCAGGTTCAAATCCTGTCATCCCGACAGCGAGAGGGTTTCCGCAGGTCAGAAGACTGCGGAGGCCCTCTTTTCGTGTTTGGTGGTCTTGCCGGGGTTGAGCATGCCGTTGCTGGACTCCTTGACTCGGTGAGGTGACCCGATGCCGTTGCTGGACATCGACAAATTGACGAAAGGGCTGCCGCGGGGCTGGGCCGGTTTCCTGCGTGACTGGGACCGCCATCTACGCGCCGGTAATTACCCGGAGACGACCCGGTACAGCTATCTGCTGTCCGCGGCTCAGCTGGGCCGGTTTCTGGGCGAGCATTCGCCCGATCCGGACGCTCCTGCTGCAGCCGATGATCCGTGTCAGGTGACCCGTGCCCATGCGGAGGCGTTCCAGGCGTGGATGGTGACCACCCGGTCGGCCTCGACCGCGCTGGTGAAACATAAGGCGCTGCAGCAGTTTTTCCGCTGGCTGCGCGAAGTGGAGCAGGAGATCGGCCGTTCGCCGATGGACCGGGTGTGCCAGCCCAAGGTGGCGCAGAAGCTGATCCCGGTCATCGGTGATGAGGACACCCGCAAGCTGCTGCAGACCTGCGCCGGCAAAGGTTTCGGCTCGTTGCGCGATGAGGCGATCATCCGATTGCTGGCCAACACAGGCGCGCGGCTGTCGGAGGTGGGCAATCTGCGCCTCGACGACGTCGACCTGGCCACTGAGACGGTGCGCTATCAGGGCAAGGGTGCCAAGGACCGGCGGGTCCGGGTAGGCCCGAAGACGGCCCGTGCGCTGAGCCGCTACCTGCGGTCGCGGGCCAAACGCCACGGGGCGCAGACGGCCTGGTTGTGGCTGGCCGAACGGGGAGGCGGCGCCCTGCACCCGAACGGGATCAAACACATGCTCAAACGGCGGGGCACACTCGCGGGCATTGCTGGTGTGCACGCCCACCGCTGGCGGCACAACTATGCGCATCAGTGGAAGCGGCTCGGCGGTGATACCGGCGACTTGATGCTGGCCCTGGGCTGGACCTCCGATGACATGCCGCGCCGATACGGCGCCAGCGCCGCGGCGGAGCGGGCGATGGAAACCCAGAGCCGGCTGGGAATCGGGGAGCGGATCTAACCGGTACGCAGATAGTTCTGGCCGTGGCATGTGCTCCGGCCAGAACTACTTCTTTCGGCGTCGTGCCTGTACCGACTTTTCGGCCAGCGCCAGCATGTAGGCCTTGCGGGCGTGTGTGGCACGCTGTTGGCGTACCGCATCGGGCAGCACGCGTTGCGGATCTACTTGTTGTTCGAACCGGTCGCAGAAGGCTTTCGTCCCGGCGCTGGTGCGTTTGCGGCGGTCGGGCGTGTTTGCCCAGGACACGTGAGCGGCGATTCGTGCCCTGCGGCGCCGCTGTGAAGCGGACATGCTCTGCTTGCGTGGCTCAGACATCGTCGCCGATCCGCAGCCGGGCCTGGGTGTCCTGCGCACGTTCGGCTGCGGCGCTCGCGCCGTAGCGCCGTGGCATGTCCTCCGACGACCAGCCGAGCACGAGCATGAGATCGCCGGTGTCGCCGCCCGCCTTCTTCCATTGGTGGGCGTAGTTGTGACGCCAGCGGTGAGCATGCACTCCCGCCACGCCTGCCGCTTTACCGCGTCGGCGAAGCATCGCCTTGATGCCATTGGCCAGCAGCGGCTCCTCACCCCGTGTGGCCAGCCAGAGCCGCGATGACACGCGAGCGTGGCGGGTGGCACGTACCCGCAGGTAGCGGCTCAATGCCCGGCCGGTCTTGGGGCCGAAACGCACCATCCGGTCTTTAGCGCCTTTGCCGTGATACCGGATGGTGTCGCGGTCCATGTCGACGTCGCCGAGGTCGAGATTCGCGATCTCTGCCAGCCGTGCACCGGTATTCGACAGCAGCCTGATGATCGCCGCGTCGCGCAGATCAGCGAATCCTCTGCCGCGGCATGTCCCGAGGATGAGCGTGGTGTCAACCTCGCTGATGATGGGAATGAGTTTTGCCGGCTGGCGCGGCTGGCGAACCTTGGCCAGCGGTGATCGCTCGATCTCTTCATCGTCGACAAGCCATCGGAAAAACTGTTGCAGCGCCTTGTACTTGTTGAGCGCGGTGCTGGCCGAACGGGTCTGAATCATCCAGACCTGGAAAGATTCGATGTCCGCTTTGGACACCGCTGAAGGCCCGGTATTGTCCACGAACGCCGCCAGCTGACGTGCCGCGAGCAGATAGTTGTACCTGGTGGTGAGGGGATGGTTGGCCGCACGAAGACAGCGGTCCCAATCACGCAGGAAGCCCTTCCATGTGTCCGGCGCACCGGCCAGGAGCCGGTCCACTTCGGCGCTCATACGCCCGCTCCACGGCTGGCCGGCAGAGCTGAGGTTTCGCCGTCGGCTATGACGTAGCGGCCGAGGACCTCCCGAGGTGGCCCAACGGGCCGGACTATTGGGAGTCCCTGGGCTGCGAAAGGTGCCTTCGTTTCGTGAGGCGGCAACGTCCCGACAACTGACGCCGATAACCTCTGGAACGCCGTTCGCCCCAGCGCGGACAGTCCTTGTTCGGAGATCAGTTCAGGTCCGCCGCGGTGTCGATGCCGGGCCGGATGGTTTGCAGCTGGGAGAGCAGCGTTTGCGGGTCCGTGCCGAGTGTGGGTGGCCATTGGCTGTGGTGGGGCATCTGACCAGGGCCGTAGGTTTGCTTGGTGTCGGCGGCGAACTCAAAGGAGGTGCGCCCGACCATGGCAGGATGGAATGCGGATGCTGCGATGTCTGGCAGGGTGAGGGTGGTGACGTCGCCTGAGCCGTCTTCGCCGCGCCATGAGGTGATTCGTTGAGCGGTCATCATGTTGTCGTGGCGGGTCCAGACTTCCACCTGGCACAGGACGCTGGCGGACCGGATGCGTGCTGCTGGTCCTTTGACCACTGCACCGGCGAGCGTGGCGAGGATGGGATCGTGTGTGGCCATTGGTGTCAGCTGCTGGGGTGCCGGCGGTGTCGTGCTTCGGGTCGCTTGGGGTTCTGCCTGTGCGTACGCGGCCGCGTGCGGCGCCGCCTCGTGGTGGAAGACTGCTGCCGCACCGGCAATGGCGAGCAGGACGACGCACAGCGCGGACAGCGCCATTCGCCTCGGCCGCCGCTGTGGTGACGGATCCGGAAGGCAGTCAGGATGGAGACCCATAGGATTCCTTTCGTCGATGTGGCGTTGCTTGTTGGCGCATTCCTTTGGCAGGCATGCGGCATCGGGTGTGTCCCGGCGGTGAGCCGAGGCACTATGCGTGGGCAGGACGGTTCGGACGCTGCGGGCTAGGTAGCGACGGTCGCCTTGTCTTGCCGGCGCCGAGCCGGTAGCGGTGCGGCGTGCGGGCACGATGTGATCGCGGTGGCTGCTGCGGCGGCGAAAGCGTCGATCTGGGTGGTGGTGACCTGGGGCATGCAGATCAGGTGCCCGTGCTGGTCGTCGGTGGGCTGAACCCATTCGGCGGCCATCGTTGGTGGCAGCGGCGGGAAGTAGACGGTGAATGCGTGGGGATGCCGCATCGCGTCCACGCCAACGCCGCGAAGCTGGCTCGCCGCGTACGCGGCCATCGCCCGGCAGGCCCGCACTCGCTTGCGGTGCGCCTCGATGCCCAGCCCGGCTAGGGCGGCGTAGAGCAGCAGCGGCGTGTGCCCGGATCGGGAGCCGAGGATAGTCACGCTAGCGGTGCCGGTGTAGGACACTGGTGCGACCGTTGCGGCATGTGGTGGGTCGCGGTAGACCAGCACACCGCACGGGGTTTGGGTGGACAAGAACTTGTGGCCGGACACGACGATCGAGGTCACGCCGTGGACGGTGAAGTCGATGCGGGGCACGCCGGCGATTGGCTCCAGGACCAGCGGCAGCCCGGACAGGGCACCGTCGACGTGGATGCGCCGCCGGGTAATGGCCAGCTTCTCGCACGCCGCGGCGATGGCGGGAACGTCGTCGACTGCTTCGGTCATCGTGGTGCCAGCGGTGGCGACGATGACGGCGGGCCGGTCGCGGCGCTGCGCCAGCTCACCGAGCAGATCGGCGACGTCCATTGCTCCGCCCGCGTCGGTGTTCAGCACTACCAGCGGCATCATCAGCTTGTCCGCCAACTCGACGATCTTGTAGTGGGCGGCGGCTGATGTGTAGATCACCGCTGCCGGGAAGCGTTTACGGGCGTCGAGCAGGGCATGCTCGGTGCCTTCGGTGGATCCGCTGGTGACGTAGCCCCATCGTGACGCCGGTGCGCGGAAGAGGTCGCCGACGATGTTCACGACCTGCTGTTCCACCGTCTTGGTGTGGTTACGACCGTGTCCGTGGTCGTACGGGCTGCCGATGTTGTTGAACAGCACCTGGGTCATCAGGTGGCTTAGCTGGCTGAAGGTGATGTCGGTGGCGCCCGGGAAGGCGATGTTGGTGCGCGCATCGTGGGCTGCCTGCGCGGCCAGCTCGTCCCACAGCGGCTGAAGGTCGCGGGCCGGCAGGTCGCTCATCGCCATGCTCCCGGCTTGCGTGCCTTCGCGGCCGCAGCCTGCCGCAGCGCGTCGAGTCTGCTGTTGTCGGCTTGGCTCAACGTGTCGGACAGCTCACGTGCCCAGCGCACCACATCGCGATGCTCTTCGCGATCGCGCAACGGATTGTTCGGGTTGTCCATCATCCATTCGAATCGGGCCGGTGCCGTGCGGCAGTCGAGCAGATCGGTGGATTCGACGACGAGCTTGTTGAAGCCTTTGCGGCCCAGTTGCTGGGCGGCTATCAGCGTCCCGTCGGTCAAGACGATCCACATCCGTGATGGCACATCCATCGCGGTGCAGGCCCTGCGCTGGATGAGCTCCCACGGTCCGCTTTCGGTGTCGAGGCTGACCACTCCCAGCCCGATGAAGGTGGTGTCGGCGGGGTTGGCCGGCATGCGCTCATCGCGGTTGACCGACAGTTCCTCGCGGATGTCGAAACCGTTGCCGACCGCACGCGGGGCGAACTGGTGGTGCAGATCGAACAGCAGCTGTGGCAACACGCGGACTTCTGGCCTGTCGAGCCACAACTGCCACGCGGCGGTCAGCTTCCAAAACCCCGGCCGCTGGTCATGGTGCAGATAAAGGTAGGCCAGCGCGTGGGGACACAGTCGATCGGAAAACCTCTGCTCCCAAGCGTGAAACGCCAGGTTCACGGCCATTCTCCGGAGCCGGTCTACCGCCTGCTGCCGCACGTCGACGTACGGGGTCGGGTCGTAGCTGGCCGCCGGCTCAGCGACGTGGTGCTGCTGGTCGTGCCGGTGAGCGGTGTCTTGTTGGTTCATCTCACATCGCCAGCTTTCCCAGCCGGGTCACCGGAGAGGTGACCGGGTCGGCGACGATGCGCCCGATCGCGGCGGCCGAGGCGGGGCGCAGCCACCGCACGAGCCCGCCCCACGCCAGGCCAGTCACCGATACACCAATCACGACGATCGGCACCGTCAGCCAGCGCTGCGAACCGGTGGGAAGACCTAGCAGCGACCCCAGATTGCCCATCATCATGATCAGCAGAACGGTGCCGAGCACGCAGCCGGTCACGGGAGCGATCCGACGCACGACGATGGAGTCGTTGGTGCCCTGGCCTTTGGCGAAGAATCCATACGCGGCCCCGCCGCCGACCACGAGCAGAACCAGCAGCGCGAGCGCACCGATCGTCGACAGCCAGCTGAACATGGCCAGCGGTTCGGCCCCGGCCAGTGCGAACCCGCCGATCACCAAGCCTGTCAGCGTGGTCTGCGTCAGCGCGGCCGCCACGGGGGTGCCGCCGTCGCCGCGCTTGCTGACCCGGGTCAAGAATCGCGGTAGGACACCTTCGCGCGCCAGGGCGAACAGATATCGGGCCCCGGCGTGTAGGAAGCTGGTCATCGCCGCGAAAATGCTGCTGATCAATAGCAATGTGGCCAGGCCGCCGATTGCAGCGCCGAACACATCGTGCAGGGTCTGCAACGGCCCTTCGACTGCTACACCTGTAGTGCTGCCGTGAACGCCCATAGCCCAGGCTGTCAGGGCGTAGAACAGCGCGGCGAAACCCACCGCCGACAGGGTTGCCGCGTTCATCGTCTTCGCGCCGCCACGGGCCTCCTCCGCGTAGGCCAATACCGTCTCCACCCCCGCGGACGCGGCGACCGCGAACGCCAGCACACCGGCCATCCCGGGCACCATCAGCGAAGACGGCGCAAAGCCCGTCAGCGACAGATCCGCAGCCCGGTTCACCAGCGCGGCAACGACGTAGAAGACGATCAGGGCGATTTCCAGGCCGAGTAATCCACCCAATAGCCGAGCACTGCTCAAGCCGCCGAGCAGACCCATAACGGCCACCAACACGAGCAGCGCCAGCGCCGTGGTCCACCACGCCCCGTGGAGATGGAACAGGTCGGCCAATGTGGCGCTGGCAAGGCCGAACAGCGACGAGCCGAAAGCCAGGTACACGGCCAGTGCCAGCACTCCACCGGCCACACCGACGATCGGGGAGATCCCTCTGGCCAGAAGCGCGTAGAAGGGTGCGGCGTGGCGGATGTGCCCGCTGGCCGACGAGAACGCCGCTGCCAGCACCATCAGCACCGCACCGACCACCAGAAACGCCAGCGGAATGCCCACCACCCCCGTCGTCTCATACATGGTGGGAATACCGCCGACCGTCACCGTCAACGGCGAGGACGCCACAACGCCCATAATCCACAGCCCCACTGGGCCAAGCTTTCCTTGCGCCAGCGTCGCTCTCATGCGCACGCCAGCCGATCGTTGCCCTGCATAGCTTCGAGCCCTCCGCCGTCAGAATTCTTGGCCACCCAAAGGCCGTCTACGTCAATCGGCATGCACGCCTGACGCCAGCCGGTTTGACCCCAGTAATTACTTGACCAATTCAGCCCCAGGGGCATGCCGAGGTGAAGGACTTGGATGTTCACAGCTCATCTGTGGACATCCATGGCAAGACCCGGCCAGCGAAGTTCGCTCGGACGTGGAGGCCGGGATGACCAATGGCATCCAGTGATGGATAATTGTCAACCAACCGGCGTGGTCATGTTGGTGTGTTTCGGCTGGGTGTAACCCGATGCCTCAGCACTCCTGTCAGCCGCGGACACAAGGGAGGTGTGATTGTGGGACAACAGCCTCGGCCGCTGACCCCACACATTTCCGCGTTGCATTTCTTTGGCGCGGAGGTGCGTCACTGGCGTCGGCTGCGTGGCTTGTCGGGTCGCGGCCTTGGCCAAGCCGTGGCCTACAGCCACAGCCTGTTGAGCCAGATCGAAACCGCCACCCGCTGGCCCACACCCGAACTGGCCAAAGCCCTCGACGAGCATCTGGAGACCGGCGGTGTCCTCCAGCGGCTCATCCCCGCAGTCGCCCAGTTACGCGAGCAATCCGCACGCCTGGCCGCCGCGAGCAGTCCAGAACCAGGTGAAGTCGGGCTTAGCTGGGCGGGCGACACCGCCGCCGCGATCGGCACCCTTCGCCAGCTGTGCGGCGCCGATCTCTCCGAGCAGCCCGTCGTCGATGCCGCATGGTTGCCGCAGGCACTAGCCGAACCGCTGGGGCGCTGGATGGTGACGCACAAGGATCCCCATTTGCCGGTCAACACGGGCTCACGCCGTGTCGGGCGGGCTGACCTCGACGCGCTGTGGGCCATGAGCGCCGCCTTCGCCGACGCCGACCACCGTCTCGGCGGCGGCCACGCCCGCTCCACGCTGCTGTCCTATCTCGACCACGTCCTGGCACCCATGCTCAAGGGCCAATACACCGACGTGATCGGCCGCGAACTGTTCGCCGCTGCCGCCCGGCTGTCGGACCTGGCCGGATTCATGTGCTTCGACTCCGGCAGGCAAGGCCTGGGCCAACGGTATTTCGTGCAGGCGCTGCGACTCGCCAAGATCAGCGGTGCGGTGGGGCTGGGCGCGCACATCCTCACCGACATGGCCATGCAAGCCCACTGGCTCAGCCACGCCACCGAAGCCATCGCGTTGGCCGAAGCCGCCTGCCACACCGTACGACGCGCGGGTTCGCCCAGCTCCGTAGCGCGATGCCATGCCGTGCGGGCACGCGCCCTAGCCCTTGCCAATGACCGCACCGCCAGCGACCGAGCACTGCACCACGCCGAACAGGCGCTGGAAAAGGCGTGCCACGACAGCGAACCCGAGTGGATCCAGTTCTTCAACGCCACCCAGCTCGCCACCGAATCGATGTACGCCAGCGACAACCTCGGCCGGCGAAAGCGCGTACAAGCAACGGCAGCGATCACCGCCATCGCCGACCAAACCATGCAACGCCGCCACGTGCTGGCCGTGACCACACTGGCCGCCCCCCACCTACCCAGCCCCGCCACTGACACCGCAAAGTCCGATGTCGACCAAGCCTGCCAGCTCCTCGCCATGATCATCCCCATGGTGCCGAGCATGACCAGCGCCCGAGGCCTGGACGGCATCAACAACATCCGCCGACGTCTCACCGTGTTCCGTGACCGGCCCACCGTCCACGAAGTCGAAGCCGCGCTGCTCAACGCCATGGTGCCCACGCCGTAGACTCGCCCACGTGCACGCTGTCGGCTCCACCCCCTGGGTCCTCGACCTGGCCTGCACACACGCCACCGCGCTGGGTATGAACACCACCGCAGCGCGCGTCCTGCACCACTACAACAACGCGGTAGTGCTACTCCCCGCGGAAAACACCGTCATCAGGCTCGCCAGCACCGAGGCGGTGGATCGCATCGCCGCCAGCCAGGACGTCTGCCGATGGCTCAGCAGCCAACACGAATACCCCGCGACGATCCCCGCGCCCGGTGCGACAGTGGCACTGCTCGCCGACTCGATGACGGCAAGCTTGTGGACCTATCACCCGCCACCGCGGAGTCCGCTCACCACCACATCAGCCGACCTCGCGAAGCTGCTCCACACCCTCCACTCGCTACCGGTGCCACCGGCCGCGCTGCGTCCATGGGAACCGCTGTCGTCGCTGCACGCGATACTCGCCGGCCCGGACGCGCACGCCGTCATGACCGGGCCAGAGATCGAGGCGGTCCAGGCAATCCTCGCCGACATCCACGACCGGCTCGCCACCCACGACTGGCCCCTGGGCCACGGGCTCATCCACGGCGACGCATGGCAGGGAAACCTGTTGCACGACAACAGCAGCAGCACGCCGCAGCTGCGGTTGGGTGACTGGGACAACGTCGCCATCGGACCCAGAGAAGTCGACCTCATACCAACCTGGCACGCCTCCTATCGGTACGGCAAAGGACAGCACTGGCGCGACGAATTCCAGCGGGCCTACGGCTACGACTTGCAAGAATCCCCACGCTTTGCCGACCTTATGGCCATGCGCGACCTCGCCCAGCTCGGCGGACCCATCCGGCGCGCCGCGCACAACCCGCGATACGCCGCCGCCTTGCGCCAGCGCCTCGGCGACATCCTCGGCGGGCAGCACCACACCACCTGGACAGCCCTCACCGGATCAGCCTGAGATGCCCGAGCCTGCGTTCGCGATCGTGTCGTATTCGCTTCGGTCGGCTCGATGGTGCCACGACATCTCGATGGTTCTGCAAACCGGCGCAATCAGTTTGGAAGTTACACGGCTATTGTTCCGTACTATGCCGGTAGGGATTGGATGGTGCCGCTGGCCTGCTGATTCATTTCAGCTCTATCCCAGTCGGTTCCGGCTCCGGACCGTTCCCTCCCACAACCCTCCCACGATCGGCCCCGTGGATGCGTGGTCCAAGGGGCCGATTTCTATTTGCGGAAAAACAGAATGCGGACACGACAGACGCCGCGCGCATCTCGCGATCCCGATGCTCCGCAGGCCAGCAAGACGGTGGCGCAGCTGCGGCGATGCGTGTCCGCACTTCCCGGGAAAGCGTTACGAGGACTGGGTTCTGACCGATCCGGCAGGGCAGCCGATCGAGATCGTGCACGAGGTTAGTGACGAGATCTGCGATCGGGTCGAACGTTGATCAAAGAGATCGTTCCGGCCTAGGTCCTGTCGCGCGCGGACATGGTTTTAGGGCATCAAGCCGGTGAGCAATCTGAACAACGATGAACATCGAACTTCACCTTTGGAATGCGGCCTGGCCGCACATCCGGTGATGATGGGGAGCATGCACGCTGGAGCTTAGATCGCGGTCCGCCATGAGCGGTTACCTCCGTTCGCCTGCGTCACACAAGCTTTGCAGCAATCATCCATCCTGCAGCAATCAGTGCAAATCGCCCGTATGGCCGTCGGCTGAAAGAGGGCCGGGGCCATGACGCTGCGGCTGTCGTGGTTGATTCGATATCCGCACCGTTCGCTAGCCTCTGTCATGTGAACGGGCTAGGTCACGGAATCGACCCTGACCGAATGAAGGGCGAGCATGTCGCAACGGGCGGTTGCCACAGATAACTAGGTTTGCTTTGTTCCTGATCGACCCTAGTAGATCGCCTCGTTGGTCGAGACAACAGTTTCGCGACCAGTCTTACCCTGAATGATGTCGATCTAACCGGTCGCCCCAGCGCGAGTGAACCTCAGGGCGATATCCGACTATCGAATCCCAACATGTGTGCTGACGCGAGTGGGCGCCGCCAGCACTGTCCGCTTACGACGAAGAAATTCACCGAAGGAGAGCAATGCGAACGCGGTCAGCAGGTTTGTCTGCACCCGCTTCAGGCCGTTGCCGTCGCCATCTCGATCGCAGTGGATATGCCGACTGGGCAAGCGTAGGAAGCCGGCGCACACGGAATAGACACCGTCTCGAGCTCAGTAGGCGGAGGCCCGCGAGCCTATCCGTCAATCCGACCCACTTTAGTTGACGCCACCCTCGTTCCGCTCCGAGGCGCGCTAGCCACCGTCTACGGCGCCTATCAACCATCGGCACCGGCGCTGTCAAATGAACTGGGAGTCATTTAACAATGAGGAAGCCCGTAGCGTTTTCGTTGTCAATATTTGTTTTCGTCAGTAGTCTGACGCTAGTGACGATGGCTGCTCCCGCCAATGCGGCCAATGGATCAGCGCTCCTTGTGAAAGATATTCGGCCTGGTGCGCAAAGCTCGCACCCGTTTTCTCTGGCCAATGTCAACGGTACGCTCTTCTTCCAAGCAAGTGATGACATGCATCCTTCCGGCCTCTGGAAGAGTGACGGCACTGCCGCTGGCACGGTCCTGGTAGCAGACCTAGCGATGCAAAGCCCGGCATACCTGACTAACGTCAACGGCACGCTCTACTTCCAGGCCAGTGATGGTGTACACGGCTATGAACTATGGAAAAGCGACGGCACGACCGCGGGCACCGTCATGGTCGCAGACATTAATCCCGGCGCAGATAGTTTGTACCCTAGCGCTCTCACCAATGTAAACGGCACGCTCTACCTTCGAGGATGGGATGCAGAAGGTTCGGAGCTATGGAAGAGCGACGGCACTGCCGCTGGCACCGTGAAGGTGAAGGACATACGGCCCGGCGGTAACGGTTCATTCCCCACCCACCTTACCGACTTCAATGGCACGCTTTACTTCCAAGCCGACGATGGCTTAAACGGAGCGGAGCTATGGAAAAGCGACGGCACCGCCGATGGCACGGTGATGGCCGCAGATATCTTCACCGGAAGTAGTTCCTACCCCGAGCAATTCGCCAATGTCAACGGAACACTATTCTTTCGTGCATTAGGCAATGAAGCGGAAAGCTACGAACTATGGAAGAGCGATGGCACTGCCGCCGGCACCGTGAAGGTCAAGGACATACGGCCCGGCACGTATATGAGTTCGAACGCTAGTTATCTTACCAACTTCAACGGCATGCTCTATTTCCAAGCAAACGATGGCGTTAACGGTGCCGAGCTTTGGAAGAGCGACGGCACGGCGGCTGGCACCGTCATGGTGGCGAACATCAATGCGCTGGGAGATTCGTCCCCCAGCTGGCTGGCCACTTCCAACGGCTTGCTCTATTTCTCAGCTAATGATGGTGCGTACGGCAATGAGCTGTGGAAGAGCGATGGTACTGCTGCCGGCACTGCCCTGGTGGCAGATATTTATCCGTCCGGAGATTCGTACGCTGTGTCCCTAACCGATGTCAATGGGATGCTCTTCTTCCAAGCAAATGACGGCGTGCATGGCAATGAACTATGGAGGCGGGGGGTCAACGACTCCATCGCCCCGACCGTAAACCCGCCCACTTGGTCGAGCAATCCCCTTGCACATGGGCAAAACACGACGCTCAGTACTGTGGTGACTGATGATGACAATGACGTTGAAAGCGTGATGTACACCATCGACGGGGGCACGCCCCAGTCGATGACACAAACCGTCGCTAACGGCACATGGAAAGCTACATTCGGCTCCGAACTCTCGATCGGCACCTACAACATCACCATTACCGCCACCGACCAGGCTGGTAATTCAAGCGCCAGCGTGACCAGCACCCTCACCGTTCTCGATCAGACACCACCGACAGTGACCGGACACGCAGACCGTAGTCCCACCAGTTTCGGCTGGTTTAACGCACCGGTGGTCATTAACTGGACATCAAACGATCCAGCGCCATCCTCGGGCACCCCCACGGTACCCAGCCCGACGACAATCAGCGCCGACGGCGCCAACCAGCCAGTGACATCGGGCCTATCATGCGACCCGGCAGGAAACTGTGCTACAGGCCAATACATCGCGTCGATAGACCAGGCCGCACCGTCGGTAACCTACTCACTCGGCCCAGCACCCAATGGGGAAGGCTGGAACAACACCGACGTGACAGTAACCTTCACCTGCGCCGACGGCCTGTCCGGCATAGCCACTTGCTCCGGACCTGTCACGGTCGCCACCAACAGTGCGGCCCAGACCGTGTTCGGTACCGCCTTGGACAAAGCTGGCAATGGCACGGCCATAGAGATCACCATCAAATTGGATAAGACCGCTCCCAGCATCACCGCCACGCCGTATCCTGCAGCCAACGGCCAAGGCTGGAACAACACGGATGTTGCCATAGTCTTCGCCTGCAGCGACAACCTCTCAGGCCTCGCGAACTGCTCCAACTCCTTCGCGCTCGCCACGGAAGGAGCCAACCAAACCGTATCCGGTCAGGCCATCGACCGTGCCGGAAATACCGCGACCGCGACGCTCTCGATCAATATCGACAAGACCGCACCCACAATGGGAACCCCCGCATGGACGGTGAACCCCAAACCGGTCGACACCCCATCATCTCCCGTGCCAAGCACACTATCCGTGCCCGCCGCAGACAGCCTCGCCGGCGTCACACGAGGCGAATACTTCATAGGCCCGGACCCAGGCATAGGCATTGCCACCCCAATGCCATTTGCCAGCGGCAACCTCACCGCGGCGCTCGGCAGCCAACTGCCAGTCGGCGTATACGACATAGGCATCAGGGCACTCGACAACGCCGGCAACTGGACCGCGGTCATCACCACCATGCTGGTGGTCTACGACCCCGTCACAGCACTGGGCATCACCGGCAAGAACAAAAAGGACCTCGTCCCGCGCCTTGCCAACGGCGACCACTTGCCCGGCCTGATCTCAAACACCCAAAACGACACAGCCGACTACGGCTTCACCATCGACTACCGCAACGGCTCGCTCGACCCACGCAACGACTTCCACTTCAAATACACGACCGGAAGCCAATGCAACTCCTCCAATCCACAGAACTGCCACAGCCTCACCCTCGATGCCACAACCGTCGCATGGCTCGTCATCGACCAGACCAATAGCTCCCGAGGCCGATTCCAAGGCACCGCAACCGTCACCACCGACGGCGCAACGACATCGAATGTCTTCACCGTGGAAGGCATCGACGGCGACCGGCTCAGCTCTGCCGACGACCATTTCCTACTAAAGATCTTTGCGGCCAATACCAACCCCGATACCGCCACCCCGCTCTACCAAGCATCCGGATCACTTGCCAAGGGAAACTCCATTCGCATCCGGTAGGCCCGAGATCGATGCGAGCCTGCGCGCCGCAGGCTCCACATTGATTGATGCAGCCCTAGAGCGCGGGCTGCACAATGGCAAACGTGGCGGCCTTCGTTGTGCCGGTGAACCTGGCGGACAGTGTGCGCGCCGATCCGGTGCCTGGACGCAGGGATTGGCTGCGCCTGCTGCCCGAGATCGTAGGGGCGCAGGCTGAGCGGTGGTCGCTGCGCGTCGGTGAGCCGTACCAGCCCGGGGGCCGCTGCGCCTGGGTGGCCCCGGTACGGGACGTCGCCGGGCAGGATCTTGTGCTCAAGGTTGCCTGGCGGCATGACGAGGCGGCCCACGAGGCTGACGCTCTGCGGGCGTGGGCTGGCCAGGGGGCGGTACGGCTGCACGACAGCGAGGTGTTCGGCTCGACGAGCGTGCTGCTGCTGGAGCGCTGCCGTCCAGGGACGACGCTCGCGCAGGCTCTGCCGGAGCCCGAGCAGGATGAAGTCGTCGCCGGTCTGCTGCGGCGGTTGTGGGTCGCGCCTACCGCTGGGTTCTCGTTCCGGCCGCTGCAGGTGATGTGCGATGCGTGGGCAGCGGAGTTCGAGGAGCAGCTCGCAGTGTCTGCCAGCCGGCTGGATCCGGGGCTGGCTCGTGCCGGGATCGAACTGTTGCGGACTCTGCCCGCCACCGCTGAGCGGCAGGTGCTGCTGTGTACCGACCTGCACGCCGGGAACGTGCTGGCGGCGCGCGGGGAACCGTGGCTAGTCATCGATCCCAAGCCGTATCTGGGGGATCCGACCTACGACGCGCTGCAACACCTGCTCAACTGCGAGGAGCGGCTGGTTGCCGATCCGGCCGGGTTGGCCAGGCGGTTGGCGGACCTGCTCGGCCTCGACCCCGACCGGCTCATCTGCTGGCTGTTCGCCCGGTGTGTGCAGGAATCGATCGACCAACCCGTGCTTGGCGAGGTTGCCGCCCACCTCGCCCCCGGGTAGCCGGTCCACTAGGCAAGATGACTGGCCCGGCGATCCCACGTTCTCTTCTGCTCCATGTCCGACAGGCTCTGGTTGCGGCTGTACCGCTCTTGGTACATCTCGGCGAGGAGGACCGCGGCGCTGCGGTAGACCGGTGAGCCCGGCCGGGTCTTGGCCGCCTCCGTCAGTATTCCTATAGCAAGTTCTAGGAGCTCGCTGCTGCCAGTCACGCGGAACGTGCGAACTGTATGCAATCCAAGATTCAGTACATAGATCGGTGCGCGGAAACTATCGGTAGGTATCGCTTTAACGCTGTGGTTTATCAATTCCGTCGCCCGCTTTAGATGACGGTTCTCGCCCGTTAGGTCGAACTGATAGCCATAGGCCACACCGAGGTAGCTTGACGCGAGCGCATCCGTCGTCGACCCCTCGGTGGCGAGAGTCATCGCCTCCTCAAGCAGGGCGATGCCTTTGTTCAGCAATCGCTGGTCACCGTGCTGCTCATAGAGCCTGATCCGCACACCGGCGGCGTCGGTGCATATCTGTGCCCGGCGAGCAGCGGACGTCCCTCGCTGGAGGAGCTGTGAGAGGATCTCGTCCCACGCAGACTCGACCTGCGGGCTCGACGCATCTGTCGCCAGCAGCTGCATCGCGTCGCGGATCTCGGCGGCGACGTGCTCGGCCTCCTCTGGCTGCACCTGTCCGCTGGGCACTAGCGGGGCTGCCACGGTTGCCACCTTTCTACTTCAGCGATAGTCCAATGAGGTGCATTCTCGGGTCTAGCTGTCGTTTGGGTGGCCCAGGCAGAAAGTGCGTTCGCACGCGGCTAAGCTCCAGGCGATTACACGACCACAGCGCATTGACGCAGTTCTATGCTTGCCGTGCGGCCAAGTCCAGCACGCGCGCCGACGGCCGGGGTCGGCCGCGATCGTCCGACCAGATGACGATAGCGCAGGTCCGGCGCGCCAGCGGAAAGGCCTTGGTAGGCGAGATCTGGGCGCGGGCGATCGGCGCGGCCCCGGTACCGATCGGGGAAGCAGGCCGTGGAGACTCTGAAGCATGGCGCAGGTAAGGCCACGTACGTTGTGGGTTGGGCATCACGGCCCAGGGACTGTCCACCGAAGGTGCCGTTCAATTACTGGCCAACTCCATTGCCACCGTCTTCGGGCTCGCCGTCCTCATCGCCGTATTCGGCCCCATCTCTCGGGCGACTGCGACTGCGACCGCATTCCGCGTTGCAGAGCACGTTCGAAGTATCAGGGTCGTGACAACCTCCAAGACAACATCACCGGCTGCCTTTCGGCTGCGCCGATGTCACAGGGCGCAGCGCCAGTTGCTGCTTGTCAACCTTTAACAGCCGCGGAGGCGGGTGCGGACATAGGAGCGGAGGGAGGTGCGGAGGGCGGTGTGGAGGGAGACGTCGAAGGAGGCGTGGACGGAGATGTTGAGGGAGGCGTGGACGGAGATGTTGAGGGAGGCGTGGACGGAGAGGGGGAAGGAGGCGTGGACGGAGGGGGAGTGCGGCCCCATGTGCTTCCGAACTCGTCGGAGATGCTGCCTTGCGCTGGATCGAAGTTGAACACCGTCTGAGCCTGAAACGCGCACAATGTCGCCCGGCTAACCATACAAGTGACCTGGAAATCCACTGTCAGAGTTCGCTCATCAGAGAGGATGCCTGGTCCGCTGGCGCTGGCTTCCGTCCCGCCGCACGGTTCGAACTTAGGCGACTCCGCCCGCACGCTGAACTGCTTTTCCACCGTGCCGCGTACGATGGTCATCGTTTGCGGCACACCGTCGCGACTCACAGAAAACCAGCTGCCTGAGATGTCGGGAGCTGCCGTAGCAGTGGTGGGTACGGTCACCGAGGCCACCGAGGCGACGATGATCACCGTTGCTGCCGTGAGTACGCTGCGCCACACAACGCTGGAACGTGCCATGGCATCTCCTTCCCAGATCAATCCGCACATCCAGATATGTCGCTGTCATCATATGCGCGCCCAGGGCTTGGCAGCCAGCGATCATCTTCGATTAAATGTGGTGTTCATTGTCGGGGGGACCGATAGGCGGATGTTCGTGCATCAATGTCAACCTGCCTGTCGTGGATGCCGTTTGTCGTGGGATAGCCGGCAAGGTTGGGCTCCGATGCTGCAGCGTCGGTGGCAGACTCTGGCGCTGCGGGCCGGCCGGGTGGCAAGGCCGCAATCCTTCGGTCTCCATGGTGGATAGAGCTCATCGGTGCGGCCGCCTTCGAACTGGGGGTTCACAGGCGCGTTTCATATCCGCATAATCGGATATGATGTCGGACGTTACTCAGCGGAGGATCCTGGTGGTCGAGACTGGCGCGATCATGCTGCCGGTGGAGGCCGATGCTGTCGCTGCGGTGGCGAAGTGTTTCCGGGCGTTGGGCGATCCGACACGCTTGCGGCTGTTGGCGTTCTTACTGAATGGTGAGCACACCGTCGCCGAATGCGTCGACCACGTTGGCCTCTCGCAGGGCCGGGTCTCCATGCACCTGGGCTACCTGTCGGAGTGCGGTTACATGCAAGTGCGCCGAGCCTGGCAGGTTCGCCTTCTATAGGCTCGCCGATGCGAGGATCGCAGACCTAGTCGGCGCCGTCCACGTCCTTGCCGCAGAGAACTGCGCAGCACCGTGCGCTTGCCACGGCGTCCCATCGCGACATGACGGTTAGCTGCCGGCCGTAACGTCCCAGTTGACAGCACATTTACATGCCTCGGTTGGTTTGGCATATTGGATCGACGCTTGGATACGCAAACCGGATTGAGGCGAGAGGCCGTGCGTGGTCTGGTTGCTGGGGTGCTGGCGCTGATCTTGCTCGCGGGCTTGGCGGGTGAGAGACCAGCGATGTCCCCTACCCCGTCAAGGTGGCCTGCCGGAAGCGTGTTGGCAGACATTGATGCGGCCAGCCCCGCCATCGCCGAACGTCTGCGCCAGTACGAGGTGTTGCTCGACCTGGACAAAGCGGTGCCCGCCGAGCCCATGCCGGCTGACCCTGGCGGTGCGCTTGCCGCAGCGGTCGAGCAGCTCGCATCAGCGCTTGGATTCGCACAGAGCGTGGAACAGGCGATCCGCGACGCGGGTATCCCATCCGAGTTGGCTGGGCGTATGGCAAGGCTGCTGGACAAGATGCACGAATGTCATGTCATTACGGCCCGGCGTCATGACGAATTGATTGAGCTGCTGCCGAAACTGTTCAGCCGCACGTCGGCGGTACCCAATATAGATTTCTCGGACGTCGTTGCCTGCGCGCCAAAGATGTGGCTGGCGACCCGTGAGCTCGAGCGGGCCATCAAGGCCGAACAGAGCGGATCCGGCCAATGCGGCCAAACGGGAGCTCGAGCGGTGGATCTATGGCCGGTCCTGCGGTTTGAGCCGGGCTGCGCCAACCAGACCTACCAGCATGATTATCTGCTCATCGTGGATATGGGCGGTGATGATGTTTACGCCAACAACGCTGGATCCAATGTCATTGATGTGAACTTTTCCCCGCCGAACGCGGCGAAGCCGGGCTTGGTCGGGACCGGACCGGCGAAGGGCTGCCAGCGCGGTCTTGCCGGCCTGTATCGCAAGGATTGTTCGGTGTCCGCAGTGGTTCTGCTCGACACCCAAGGAAACGATTCCTATGGGGTGTTGGAGCAGCCCGACTCCGATCGGATCTGCACCGACGATCCGGTAGTCCGGCGCATGCTCACCGGCGGCGCGGCGTTCCTCGGAGTGGGCATCCTGCGCGATTCCGCCAACAGCGCTGATCGCTACGTGGGCAAGACGGTGTCCTTGGGCGCCGCACATATGTTCGGGGTCGGGATACTTTCCGATGCGGGTGGCAACGACACCTACATGGCCGTCCGGAACAGCATGGGCTTCTCACTCATAGGTGGGTTGGGTCTGCTCCGCGACGAGGGCGGCGACGATGTCTACGACTATTACATGCCAAGACCGCTGAATCCCTCGGCGCCCAACCAGACCGATGGCGCCGGCGGAGTGCGTGACAACGAAGGCGACGGCGTGTGCGACCGGGTGCCGCGCTACACCCTCGGCGGAGGCAATATGGCGACCGCTTCTGGCCTTTTAGTCGACGATGCGGGCGACGACACCTATCGCGCAGCGTTCTCCGACGTCTACACCACCAACCCCGCCATCGGTGGCATGTCGCTTTCAGCCGGCAGCTTGGGGTTCGGAGGTAACGGCGCCGTCGGGACCTTCCTGGATCGAGGTGGCAACGATCGATATCAGGTGGACAATCCGTTCCCCGGACTGGCCGTGCGTGCGGATGCCAAGGTGGTCAAGCCAGGCAGTCCGTCTACCGATTCCCCGGGAGCCAGGCTTTTCGAGGGCGGCAGCGGCGTGTTCATCGACCGTTGAGTCGCGTTATCCGGAAAGCCTTTCCTTCCAGCGGGCCGTAGCGACCTCGGCGGCCGGGTGCAGTGGCGCACACTCGCCGGCGACTCCGTGCGTTGTCGCCCAATCCTGGGCCGCCGCTTCTGTCTCGAAGAAGTTGATCGTGGGGCACCATTGATCGACTACAGGGGTACCTGCGCAGTAGCTGGCCAGGAAGACCACGCTGGACAGGTCGCCGCCCGCCGGTCGGCCGTCCTCGAACATGATCGCGATCGGCTGCCCGCTGTGGGGGCTGGTCGAATGGATGGCGCCGGTGGCATCGAGCGCACCGAGGATCCCCAAGGCGTCAATAGCGCACCAGGTGAACCATTGCGTGTCGCCGATCGAGATCCGGTGCCCGGTCTCGTCCAGAGACAGACCCATGGCACCGGTGACTGCGCCCGAGCTGTCGAGCCGGATCCGGCCAGCCGTAACAAGGTTCGCAAGCTCTTCGTCTAATGTGGATATATGGGCGTTTGATCGTGCTTGTATGGCGTCGGTGGGCACGGCTCGGCTGGTCTCCAGCAGCAGGAGGAAGGCCACGCGAAGAATCTCGTTTTGCGTGGTGGTCAACTCCGGCAGGGATAGCGCTCGCATTCGGGCAACCTCCAGGCGCTCACGTGACGGCCATGTCCAGTATGCGTGCCGCGGCGGCCGGCGGGAGGCCGCGGTCGTCGACCAGATGGCGATACAGCAGATCCGGTGCGCTGTCGGCGGACAGGCCGTAGTGGGCCAACTCTGCCCGCAGACGCTCGGCGCGACCTCGGTACCGGTCGGGGAGTAGACCGTCGAGTCGTTGAAGCATCGCGTATTCGGCGGCCACGTACATCGCACGAAGCTCCGGCTGGTGGAAGAAACGGCGGTAGTAGCTGACTCCGCCGACATGGACCAGTTCGGCTGACATGTCCTGCTGCCAGACCCGCGGACCTCCCGCCGACTCCAGGAGGCTTCGCTGAGTTCGGTGGGCAAGATTCCTTACGCGATTGGTGCTGTAGCCGTTGGCGTAGGCCGCGAGCTGGTAGGCCACCAGCGTGTCGAAGAACTGGCTTTCGCCCGGGGGTATGGGGCGTCCGTGATCATCTGGGGGCAGGACTCGCAGCAGCATTTGGCGCTGCCGGCTGGTGGGTATGCGGCACCAGGTTCGCGGATGCAGAAGGGCCAGATTCGACCCGATCCAGTCATAGTTGGCCGGGGTCATATAGGTCCCGCGTGCTTGCAGAGCTCGTGCCACTTGCAGGTTGATGAAGGCGAAGTGGGTACAGGCTATGGGTTTGCCATCATCTGTGTCGTAGGTCCAGATGGCGTTGACCGCGACCTCAGGATTGATCTGAGTCATCTGTTCAAAGAGTTCCGGTGCCAGCACGAAGCAGTCGATGTCGAGATAGCCGAAGTTCGAGTTGTTGGCAGCGAACAGAAACTCCCACGTCGTGTTGTCGTCCACGCCGAGCCGGATGTTGTGCAGCGGGCGTTTGACGTGTTCAGCCAGCCAGCGCACCTCCTCCTCGGACAGCTTCGAGCCAATGAGGACCAGATTGACCTCGGGTGGGACGAGCCGTGCAGCTTGGGCGACCCAATGCAGGAGGCCTTCGGTGAAAAACATATAGAAGGGGTCCGGCCGGTCGAGGCCAGCGCAGAATGTCTTGATCTCGCGCAGGTGAACCTGCTCCTCGCGGTCGCGCCGCCACTGGGCCACCTCGTGGCGCATCCGGTTGGGGACAGCCGACCGGATGAGCCGCCGCATCGACGCGCGTGTGCTGACCGGCCGCTCGGCGAACGCGATCACGTTTCCCCAGTCGTCGCGTACCTCAAGCGTGCGGTCGGACAGGAAGGTGATGCCGATGCCAACCTGGATTTGGGTGCCGCGGGCTCGCAGGTCCTTGGCTATCGGGTCCAGGTTGTCGACCTCGATGAAGGCGTCCCATGCTTGCCCCGCGTGACGCCGCCTTGACATCTCGCCGGGTGCCAGGTCGAGCCCGGGCTGCACCGCTTGAAGCAGGATTGCGCAGTCACCGCGGCGCACCATCGCCGCTATAGGTGGATCACCGACGATGTCGGCCCGGTCGAAGCCGAAGCGCTGGCCGTAGAACCGCGCCGCCTCGCTGACGTCGTTGACGAGCAGGCAGGGGACACTTCGCGTCCCGTCGGAAATGAGGTCCCTGAAGACCATCGCTGCACCTCCGTGGGAACCCGTATCATCTTCGATGTGACGTATCCGATTGTGCGGATGCATGGAAGGTACCCTGCCCAGACGCGCCTGGAGAAGACCCACGTGAGGCGCGGCTTGCGGGGTGGGAGGGAGCGCCGGTGACCACGGTACCGCTACAAAACGGGCCTCGCGCTTCCTCGCCGCGGGTGCTGCTGCTGTCGACCTACGAATTGGGACATCAACCGTTCGGCCTTGCCTCACCAGCCGCATGGCTGCGCGCGGAAGGTGCTGATGTCACGTGCGTCGATGTTGACGTCGTGACACTGGAGGACGACACCATTCGTGCGGCCGATCTGGTCGGGGTTTATCTGCCGATGCACACGGCGACCCGCCTCGCAGTGCCGTTGATCCAGCGGGTTCTCTCGATCAATCCGCAGGCGCACGTCTGCGCCTACGGGCTGTATGCGCCGGTCAACGAGGAGATGCTGCGCCAAATCGGGGTCAAGACTGTTCTCGGCGGGGAATTCGAGGAGCCGTTGACCGCCCTGGTGGCTGGGCTGTCCGCGGCCCAGGCTCCGGTGCGCCAGCTGCTGCCGGTGATCTCATTGGGCCGCCAGGAGTTCCGGGTCCCGGATCGGGCAGGCCTTCCGGCATTGGGATCCTATGCCTCGCTGCAATGGCCTGACGGATCTTCACGCGTGGTGGGCTACACAGAAGCGACACGTGGCTGCAAGCATATGTGCCGGCACTGCCCGATTGTGCCCGTATACAACGGACAGTTCCGCGTTGTCCAGCGCGACGTGGTGGACCAGGAGGTCGCCAACCTTGTCGAGGAGGGCGCGCAGCACATCACCTTCGGCGATCCAGATTTCTTCAACGGCCCCCGCCATGCGATCGATGTCGTGCAGAAGCTGCACGACCGCTTTCCCGGCCTCACCTACGATGTGACGATCAAGGTCGAGCATCTGCTCGCCCAGGCGTCGCTGCTGCCGCGGCTGCGCGACACAGGCTGCGTGCTTGTCACCACGGCGGTGGAGAGCTTCGACGAAAAGGTGCTCGACTACTTCGAGAAACGGCATACCAGCGAGGACTTCGTGACCGCCCAGCGCTTGCTCGCCGAGGCCGGCGTCGCGCTCAACCCGACGTTCGTGGCATTCACGCCATGGACGACGCGTGAGTCGTACACCCAATTCCTCATGTCCATTCACGAATTTGGACTGGTGGACTCCGTGGCGCCGGTGCAGTATGCGATCCGCCTGCTGCTGCCCGCTGGGTCGCGATTGCTTGAGTTGCCCGAGATGCGAATGCACGTCGGCGAATACGACCCGCAGGGCCTGTGCCATCGGTGGTCGCACCCGGATCCGGCGATGGACACGCTGCAGGATGAGCTTTTCTCGCTGGTGGAGGTGGCGGTCGAGGCGGCTCACCCGCGCGGTCAGGTGTTCGACGCCGTGCGGGCGCACACCGCCAAGGCGTTGGGCGGGGAGCTCGCCGACCGGCTCAACGCGTTACCGGCCTCGCCGCGCGGCCTGCCCACGGTGCCCTACTTGAGCGAGCCGTGGTTCTGCTGCGCGGAACCTACCAGGGGTCAGCTGGAGCCGATGCTTTGAGCGGGCGGCACTAGATCGAAGTCGTCGGGAACCTGGAAGCCGAGCGCCTGGCGACAATACTCGATCCATTGTGGACTCACGTCGGCGAAGACGACGTCCTCGCCGAGCCAGATGGAGCGGGACACGGTGTGATCGTCGTGCACGTAAACGATCGTGTCGTCGGTCAGATCGGTGGCGGAGTCCGACCACATGGGTGCCGCGCGTAGCTCACCTAGCGTGTATGCCTTGCAGTAGGGGCGCCAGACGTGCGCCTCTTTGGACGCCGGATCGGCGAGCTCCTCCGCGTCGCGCAGGATCCGCGCCGCGTCCAGGTGGCCCGCCGCGAGCGCGATCTGATACGGCGTGCGACCGTCAGAACCCTTCGCGGTGGGATCAGCGCCACGATGGAGCAGCATGCTCACCATCGCGACGTTGCCGCACCCTGCCGCCCAGTCCAGGGCGCTCCAGTCGTCACCGTCGCGAGCAGACAGCGTGGCGCCTTCATCGAGGGCAGCAGAGACGCCGTCGATGTCGCCCGCCTTACTGGACAAAAGCAACGCATCGGTCGCCGAGTCCGGTGCTGTCATGATCGTCTCCTCCACCCTTCAAGGTCGCGAACCCGCACCCTTTCCCGATTGAATTGCCTGGTCGTGATGCGGGTGTGGGAAAACTAGGCCAACCTATTGACATCCGGTTTTCCGCAAGGTTCCGTTGACATCGGTGCCGCTGACTATGACGCAGATCGAACCGTCGCGTCAACGTTCCGTCGGGAGGTGCATGGTGGCGAAGGAAAGAACCCGAACCCGGCGCGCGCGAGTCGAGCCATTCGGTGCAATCGTGACCGACCTGCCCCTGGAACGTCAGCGCGAGCTCTTCCCGCGCACTGCACGCAGCGGGGCCTTCGCGGTCATGTGGAGCCTGCTGCTGACTCTGTTGGTGGTGCTTGGGGCGCTCGTGGCGTACCACCTGTCGTCGTCGACATAGGAGGGAGGTGAGAACATGATCGAAACGCTCGAAATGAGCGAGAGCGAACTTGCTGCAGTCTTCGGTGGCGAACCCACAATCGGAAATGACACCATCGAAGAGCCCCCGTGCGAGGAAGCCATGGAGATGTAGCGCGTCGGTGGCCCGACGCTTGCTGGGCAGGCGCGGGACCGGCTCAGGCTCGGCGCCTGGCCACAGCGCGCCGAGCCGATCGAGGCACGGTCGCGCACCACGATGTGAAAGTTGCATCGGATAGGCTGGAGTCGTTCTTTGGGCGATGTCGAGCTTTGGAAGGATCGAAAAGTAGATGGCACGACCAGCGACCGTCACCGACGAGCCAGTTGCCCTGTCGGATCGGGAGCTCGTTGCCCGCGTCTTCCGGACCCTCGGTGAGGCCAGGCGCCTTTCGATCGTCGAAATGCTGCTGGAGCGCGGTGAAATGTCGCAGTCCGACCTTTTCCGCGAGTTGGGCATACCGCAGTCACGCGCCTCTGAGCATCTTCAATGCCTGGTCTGGTGTGGCTTCCTTGAGGTCGAGCGCCGAGGCAAACGGCTGCACTACCGGATCGCCGACCCGCGCACCAAAACCTTGCTCCACCTGGCATATCAGTTCCTCCGCGAGAACCAGGCGGCCATCGGCAGCTGTAGAACTCTCGACGCCTTGCCTGACTGACGCGAGCATCGCTAGCATCGACGAAACCGGTTTTGCGGATGGATCGCGATCGGTTCACCCGGTGGGGAGCATGTAGTGGCCGATGCGGTAGGCGGATGCGATGGCGACGAGATCGCCGAACCGTCTGCACCGCAGCGCCGGCTATGGCTGATTCACCAGATCGAACCAGCCCATCCCGCGTACCACATCTGCCTTCCTGTCGCCTTGAACGGCCTGCTTGACCTGCATTCACTGGCGCAGGGCATCCTCGCCGTGGAGCGCCGCCATCCCGCGTTGCGCGCCCGGTTCTATTTGGACGGAGCCCGGCTGCGGGTGCGATATGCGCCGCCGCTGAAGCGCCGGCCGCATCTGATCGACGTCGGATCCGAGGACCTCGACGGAATGCTCAACGATCTAGCCCGCAGGCCGTTCGACCTGGAGACAGGACCGGTTGCCCGCTGGACGCTGTTGCGTGCCGGCACGTCACGGCACATCCTCGTGCTCGCGGTGCACCACATCGCGTTTGACGGTGCCAGCCTGCCCATCCTGCGAAATGAGCTGCAGGGCTTGACCAATGCGATCCGGCGCGGCAGGCCGGTGCCGCCGGGGCCAACGCCCGGCGACGGGGAGCGGCCACGGGCCTGGGCTGAGGCAGATCTTCGATATTGGCGAGAGCAGCTGGACAGGCCGCCGCCTCCTTTGTCGATTTGGTCGAACGACGCCGAGGACACCGGTTCGGCCATTGTCCAGATCCGCCCGCTCGAAACGCGGCTGGTGGACGCCATGCGCCGGTTCGGCAAGACCAACGCCACCACCATGTTCATGCTGGTACTCGCGGCGTTGGCGGCCACGCTACGCCGCTACACCGGCCGGCAAGACCTCGTGATCGGCAGCCCAGTCAGCACCCGGGAAACCGAGCACGAGCTCACCCGCATCGGGCTCATGCTCAACCTGATCGCGCTGCGTCTGCGGACGGAACCGGAAACGACCTTCGCCGGTCTGGTGAGGTGCTGCCGCGACGTGGTTCTTGAGGCGATCGATCACCGCACAGTCCCGTTCGAAATGATCGTCGATGCTGTGCGCCCGGAGCGCTCCGAACATGTGTCTCCGTTGTTCCAGGTGCTGTTCGCCTATCAGCAGCCCCCCGAACCGCCGCGCCTGCCCGATGTGGACAGCACCCTGTTGCCTTCGCCGACTCTGGCGGCAAAGTACGCCCTGTCGGTCACGGTCACCGAGACCGCCGATCGGGTCGAGCTGGCGCTGGAGGCACCCGCCGGCCACTGTGGCGAGGCGGAGCTGGCCTGCTTCGCCGACTACCTGACCACGCTGCTGGCGGCGGGCATCGCAGATCCGGACCGGACCATCGATCGTTTGCCACTGGCCTTGAGCCCAGGTGGTGGTTCGCTCCCGGCCAGCGATTCGGCGATCGCTGATCCGTCGTGGCTTGGTTTGGCGGCGCTTCTGGACAGGGCGGCCAACCTGTGGCCCGATGCTATCGCCGTGCACGCTTGCGACGGCCAGCTGTCCTACGCGCAGCTGAACCGGCGCGCTGGGCGTCTGGCAAGTGAGCTGGTGCGCCGGGGTGCCGGTCCTGAGCAGGTGATCGGTGTGTGCCTGCCCCGCCGCCTCGACCTGATCGTCGCGCTACTCGCCGTCGCCAAGACGGGTGCCGCATTCCTGCCGCTCGACCCGCGCCAGCCGGAGCAACGACGCGACCTCATCATCGCCGATGCCCACGCGATGCTGGTCATCGGGCGTGATGAACTCGTCGAGCGCCCGAATTCTTTGCCCCCACGGGCGGTTCACCGCCAAGGGCTGGCGTACATCCTTTACACGTCCGGTTCCACAGGCGAACCGAAAGGCGTGGGGATCACGCATGGCAACGTGTCCGGCTTCCTCGGCTGGGCCGCTTCCGAGTTCTCCGACCGTGACCTGAGCGCCACAGTGGCGGTGACCTCGGTGGGGTTCGATCTGTCGATCTTCGAGATGTTTGCGCCGATGGTCGTCGGCGGCACGGTCGTCCTCGTGGACGGGCCGGAAGGACTGGCCGCACATCCAGGTATCCAAAGGGCGACGCTTCTCAACACGGTGCCGTCCGTGGCGGAGGTACTGCTGGACGCCGACTGCCTGCCAGCCGCGCTGAGTGCGGTGAACCTCGCGGGGGAGCCGCTGCCGCGCGATCTTGTCGATCGGTTGCTGGGGCGAATGCCGCGAGTGCAGGTACGTAACCTCTACGGCCCCTCGGAGGCCACCACCTATGTGACATCCTCGTCGCTGCGAGACGGCCGAAGGCAGCCCTCGATCGGGCGGGCTGTGGCCGGCGCGCAGGTGTGGCTCGTGGACGGTGAGGCAAGACCCGAGCCGATCGGGATCAGCGGGCGGCTGTTGCTTGGCGGGCCTCCGCTGGCGCGTGGTTACGTGAACCAGGCTGGCCTGACCGCCGAGGCGTTCCGGCCCGACGGGCTGAGCGGGCGGACAGGCGCACGCCTTTACGACACAGGCGACTTGGCTCGGCTTGACTTCGATGGGCAACTGCGTTTCCTCGGCAGGGCTGATCAGCAGATCAAATTGCGGGGAGTCCGCATCGAGCTGGAAGAGATCGAGGTCCGGCTGCGCGCGCATGACGATGTGCGCGATGCGGCTGTAGTGGTGGTGCGCCAAGGGGAAAGGACCGCACCGCGCCTGGTCGCGTTCGTGTGCCCCGCCGGTGCCCGGCCGGTGAGCACCGACGAGCTGGTGGCCCATCTGCGTCGGTGGCTACCGGAGGTGATGGTGCCGTCAGGGTGGGCAGTGCTCGACGACCTGCCGCGCAACGCCAACGGCAAGCTGGACCGACACTTGCTGGCCCGGACAGCGGCATCGGTGAGCCCGGTGCGGTCGTCCCAGGTACCCCCAGAAACGGTCATGGAAAAAATGGTGGCGGAAGTGTGGTCAGAGGTTCTCGGCCACACCGACATCGGCGTTCACGATCTGTTCTTTGACATCGGCGGCAACTCGCTGCAGCTGATCTACCTGCACCACCGGTTGCGCGACATCGCGGGCGAGCGGCTGCACATTGTCGATCTGTTCCGCTGGCCAACCGTGGCCACGCTGGCCGCACACATTGAGCGGCTGCGATCCGACGTGCAACTGACCGATATGGCCGCCGCGCGGGGAGCGGCTCGCGGTGCCGCACGGCGTGCGCGGGCACTGGGGGAGGTGGTCGATGCCCGGCGCTAGCGAGCCGATTGCCATCATCTCGATGGCCGGACGATTCCCCGGTGCGTCCACTGTGGACGAATACTGGGACAACCTATGCGCGGGCATCGAGTCGATCGCCCATTTCACGCGTGTGGGCGCCGGACCAGGATTTGTCGGCGCTGAGGGAGTGGTAGACGGATACGACCTTTTTGACGCCGGATTCTTCGGGTACTCTCCGCGCGAGGCCCAGATCCTCGATCCGCAGCATCGCCTTTGCCTCGAGACGGCTTGGCAAGCGTTTGACACAGCGGGCTACGACCCAGCGGCAATCGGCGCGCCGGTTGGCGTCTACCTGAGCACGAGCATGAGCTCCTATCTCATCCGCAACCTGTTGCCCGACAGAGACCTGGTCGACCTGCTCGGGGGCTTTTCCCTGCTGACCCACAACGACAAGGACTTCCTGGCCAGCACCGTGTCCTACAAGCTGGGCCTAACCGGGCCGAGCATGGCCGTCGGCACGGCGTGCTCGTCGTCATTGGTGGCGGTGCATCTGGCTGTGCAGGCATTACACGCCGGTGAGTGCGACATGGCGTTGGCCGGTGGGGTGTCGCTTCAGGTGCCCTCGCCGCAGGGTTACACGTACCGAGAAGACGGCATCTACTCTCGCGATGGGCACTGCCGGCCGTTCGGCGCTGGAGGGTTCGGCACCGTCGGCGGCAGCGGTGTCGGCGTGGTGCTGCTCAAGCGGTGGGCGGACGCCCTGCGTGACGGGGATCATGTGCACGCCTTGGTTCTCGGGTCTGCGGTCAACAACGATGGTGCAGCGAAGATGGGATACACCGCGCCGGGGGTGGACGGCCAGACCGAGGTCATCGCCGAAGCGCAGGCGGTGGCCGGGATCACGGCGGATCAGGTCGGCTACATCGAGGCACACGGCACTGGCACCCAGTTGGGCGATGCCATCGAGATCCAGGCGCTGACACGAGCGTTCCGGCGGGACACCGATCGGCGAGGGTTCTGTCTGGTCGGTGGGGTCAAAGGAAACATTGGCCATCTGGACGCCGCGGCCGGGATCGCCGGTCTCATCAAGGCGGCGTTGACAGTCGAGCGCAGCATGGTCCCCGCGAGCCTTTACTGCGATCCACCCAACGAGCACCTAGGACTGGCGGACACGCCGTTCACGCTTTCCGCGGCCACGGTTCCTTGGCCAGACGACGGCCGGCCACGCATCGCCGGGGTAAGTGCGTTCGGCATCGGCGGTTCGAACGCGCACGTCGTGCTGGGACAGGCGCCCGCGGTTTCGCGATCTGACAACGAATCCCATGTGTTGGTGCTGTCGGCCCACAACGAGTCCACGTTGGACGCTGCGGCAGCCGATTTGGCGCGCTTTCTGCGAGCGAAGTCACCCAATCTGGCCGGGGTTGCCGCCACACTCGCTGGCAGGCGGCGCTATCCACATCGGCTGGCCGTCAAGGCACGCGACGCAGCGGAAGCCGCGGACGCGTTGGAAGCCGGTGTCCACACCGACATCGATTGGAACGGCTACCGCGCGCCGCAGGGCGCCCATCGGGTTCCCGTCCCTGCGTATCCGTTCAGCCGGCGACGATTCTGGGTGGACGCACCCGAGGGCGCTTCGTTCGACGTCGCCACACCAGCCCACGAACATGAGCCGTGGGCGGCCGACCTGGACCGGCTGTGCGGCGCGCTCGCCCTGGACTACCTGCGCGCCTGTGCAGTGGACACCTCGCCCGACGCCACACACACGCTGGCGGACTTGACCTCCCGGCTTGGTGTGCTGCCGGTGTTCCACCGTTTCGTGGACTACCTCATGTCCATCTTGGTGGAAGACGGCGTCGCGACCGTCGAGGGCGACCACCTACGGTTCAACGACGTCACGGTCGGTGAATCCGGGCGGCTGGCTCAGGAGATCGTCGAGCATCATCCGGCACAGCGAGGGCTGGTCGAGCTGCTGACCTATTGTGCAGCAAGCTATCCAAAAGCATTGACGAAACCGGGAGAGGCGCTTTCGGTTCTGTATCCAGGTGGTCGCGGCGACCTGCTTTCCGATTTTCTGGGTACCGAACCGGCCGCGCCCGATGACGTCGACGTCGCGATGAACCTGCTGAGCCGCGCCGCGCTAGGCCTTGCCGACCAGCTGGGGCGTCCGCTGCGGGTGCTGGAGGTCGGGGCCGGCGGCGGGAGGCTGACCTGGAACCTGAGCCAACTGCTCGCCGACCGCGCCGACTACCTGGCTACCGACATAGGGCCGCTGTTCGTCGAGCACCTACGCGAGGAGTCCGCTCGGCGCGGGCAGGCGATACGGACAGGGCAACTGGACGTCTCCCGCGATCCTATGACACAGGGGTACCGGCCTGCGTCCTACGACCTGATCGTCGGTCTTGACGTAGTGCACGCGACATCCGATGTGCGCGCATCCCTTTCGCACCTGACCGCATTGCTCGCTCCGGGCGGGCAGCTGGGCATCTTGGAGACAACCGCGCGGCACCGATGGCTGTCAATGGTGTGGGGTTTGTCGGACGGGTGGTGGAACTTCACCGACGATCTACGGCACAAGACGCCACTGCTGGACGCCGAGGAATGGGCCAAAGCGGTGACCGGGCTGGGCGGGTGCGAATGGACTGTCACCTCGGCTCCACGCCGCGGCGCGGCACTGATTCTGGGGCGAGGCAGCACCACCCAGGACCTGATCGACAGCCTGCCCGGTAAGGAACCCGATCCAGCGCGCTGGTGCTATCTGCCCGGGTGGCGGCGCGTCGCCCTGCAGGCGACCACCTGGTTGCCACACCACTGTCTCGTGCTTGCCGCGGGCCCGATCGGCGAGGCGACCGCTGAACGGTTACGCGCCCGCGGCACGCAGGTGACAGTCCTGCGGCCGGGCGACCAAGTCGTTGTCGCGGACGCTGACGCCGTTGCGGCGCTGTGGGCCGTCGACGGTGCCGAGCCGTCAGATCAGAACCTCGGCCTTTTCGCCGCGCTCGACGTCGCCCAAGCCCTGGGCAACCGCGGCCGGCAGACGCCGACACGTCTGCTGATCGGCACTCAAGGCGCACAGGACGTGACCGGCGGCGACCTCACCCGGCCGGCGCAGGCCACTGCTCTGGCCGCTGCCAAGGTGATCCCGCGTGAATACTCATGGGTGACATGTGTGGCGGTCGACGTGGACAGCGGACCAGACACCGTGGATCGGCTGGTGGCCGAGCTGCTGGGTGACGCCTCCGAGCCAATGGTCGCCTACCGGCGTGGGCGCCGGTGGGCGCCGACCGTGGAACCGTCGCCGCTTCCAGCCATCACCGGACCTGTACCGGGACTGCGCCCCGGCGGTGTCTACTTGATCTGCGGTGGGCTGGGTGGGCTCGGGGCTGCGCTGGCCGAACACCTGGCCGCCCTGCCCGCGACCGTCGTGCTCACACGGCGCGGTGCGCTGGCCGATGCGGATTACGCTCTGGCGCAACGGCTAGGCACCGCCGGTGGCACAGTCGTGGTGGAGCAGGCGGACATCACCGACGCGACGCGGATGCGCGAGGTGGTGGAAAGCTGCGTGGCGCGCTTCGGCCCGATCACCGGAGTCATCCACGCCGCCGGTGTGCCTGACACGGCAGGGATGATCCAGCGCCGGACCCATGCGGACACCGAGGCGGCGATCGCGGCGAAGGTGGCCGGAACCCTCAACCTCGCTGCCGCATTGCGCGATCATCGCCCTGAGTTCGTGTTGCTCTGCTCGTCGATCGGCACCGTCCTGCACAAGCTGAAGTTCGGTGAGGTGGGATACGTTGCCGGGCACGAGTTCCTGCAAGCCTACGCGGCACATCGATGGCCCGATGAGACGGCGGTGCTGGCCGTCGCGTGGACTGACTGGCTCGAAGGCGGCATGTGGGCGCGTGCTCAGCAGGATCTGTCGCAGCGTTATGCGCTGGACGGCAATGGTCTGGTACGACCGGACACCGATCTGTTGCGGGGCATCACCACGGCGGAGGGGGTGGAGATCTTCCGCCGGGTGCTCACGCACCGCCCGGGCCCGGTGGTCATCGTGTCCACGCAGCGTATGGATCGACTGTTGGCCGTCCACGACGCCTACACCACCGACGCCCACGCCAAAATAGTTGAGCAGCTCACCGCGGCTGGCGACGGCCGCCGCCGGTCCGACCTGGGCACCGACTACGCACCAGCGGTCACCCCGAGCCAGCGACTGGTCGTCACGATCTGGGGCGAGCTGCTCGGCATCGAGGACATCGGGGTCGATGACGACTTCTTCTCAGCGGGCGGGGATTCGCTCATAGCCCTGCGCATGCTTGCCCGGGTCCAGGAGCAGACCGGTGTCGAGATCCCCATTTCCTCGTTGTTCGCTCATCCCACGGTCCGCACCCTGGCCGACGCCGTCGACGCGAGCGCCGGGTCGGCGGTCGTCGTCATCGGTGATCACGAGGAGGTAGTGCTGTGAGGGGTGGCTGATCCGTTGCGCAGCATCCGATTCGACGTCATCGCCGACGGCGCAAATTCACTCGACACGTTGCGCACCTTGGCAATCCGTGCCGAGCGTCACGGCTTCACGGCGTTGCACGTCGGTCATCACGCCGGGCAGCCCGACCCGCTGCGTGCCTTGGTCGCGGTGGCCGAAGCCACCACGCGGCTGAGGGTGGGCACGCGCATGCTCAACCCTGCGCTGCTGTCGGCGGCCCAATTGGCGCGCGACATTGCGGCCGTCCACCGGGTGACTGGCGGCCGGTTCGAGCTCGGCGTGGGGCTGGGCTGGGATCGGGCGGACTTCGCTGGCGCGGGTCGGCCGTTCGAGCCGCTCGCGAAACGGGCGGAGACGCTTGAGGCGGTGTTGTGCTCGCTGGCATCGGGACAGCGCGTGCCGGTCGTGGTCGGCGGGCAAAGCGATGCGGCGCTGTCGGTCGCCGCCCGGCATGCTGACGGTGTCGAGCTGACCGGAATGCGCATAGTTGCCGGTAGGCACCATCCGCACCGGATGCGCTCCGATGAGGTGGCCGAGCGGATCCAGTACCTGATGCGGGTTGTGCCGCAACGATTCGAGGACATCGAGCTGGGCGTGCGGGCGCATCTGGTGATGGTCGGGGTCCCAGCGCGAAACGCAGCGCGGATCATCGCGGCCGCGACAGGGTCGTCAATTGAGTCCATAATGGACAGCCCGTTCGCGTTGGTAGGGATGGCGGCCGAGATTGCCGAGAAGATCCATGCCTGTAGAGCTGACCTGGGGATCACTCGCTACAGCGTCTCGGTGGGTGCTATGGACGAACTCGTACCTGTAATCCAAGAATGTCACTAAATAGTTATCAGGAAAACCTGTTCGACTATTGTGCGGGTGGCGACGGCGTGGTCGAGTGGGCGCATGGCGGCAACGATCGGTGTCGTGGGGCTCGGAAAGCTGGGTTTGCCGATCGCGGTGACCCTTGCCCTGCAAGGACATGAAGTCATCGCATACGACCGGGACAGCTCGCGCATGGACCTTGCCGCGCTATCGGCATTGGAGCTCGGGCCTGACGCGACGTCATCGCTGCACGCGTGCATCGGCGAGGATCTTCCGGTGCGCTTTGCTTCGCTGGACGAGTTGCTGTCCTTGGTCGATTGCGTATTCGTGGTGGTGGACACCCCGCACGGCCCCACCTTCGAGGGCATCACCCCCCTGCCTGACAGCCGCTCCGACTTCGGCTACGTCTCCCTGATCGCGGCGGTTCGTTCCATTGTGGACGCCGCACCCCGGCCGGTGGAGATCGGGATCATGTCCACGGTGCTGCCGGGCACCATCAGGTCGCAGATCCTGCCGCTGGTGGGTGAGCATCCGCTGGTCTACTGCCCGCAGTTCGTCGCGATGGGCCGGGTCGCCGCAGACCTGCTGCGGCCGGAGTTCACCCTGCTGGGTTGCGGTGAGCAGACCGCGGTGATGGTGCCCGAAATCCTGGGCGGGCTTGGCTCGGCCAAGCGGTTCGTGGTCTCCTACGAGACCGCTGAGCTGGCCAAGGTCGCCTACAACACGTTCGTCAGCGCGAAGGTGACCGTCTCCAATCTCGTGCAGTGGATGGCCCACGAGACCGGCGCCGACGTCCTTGACGTGTTCCGGATCCTGCGTAGCGCCGACCAGCGGCTTACCAGCGACGCCTATCTCGGGCCGGGAATGGGCGACGGCGGGCCGTGCCATCCGCGCGACAACATCGCTTTGTCGTGGCTGTTCCGGCAGAAGGGCGCAGGTGCCGACCTGTTCACCGACGTGATGCGGGCGCGTCAGGCCTACGTGGAGTGGCTGGGCAATGCGTTCCGCGAGTACGCGGGGGGATTGCCGCTTGTCCTGCTCGGCACGGCGTTCAAACCCGGTTCCGACATCCAGACCGGAAGCTCGGCGGTGCTGATGGCGACGCTGTTGAACCAGGCCGGTGCGGCGGTGACCGTCGCGGCTACCAAAGCCCACCTGTCGACCTTGAGCCTGCCCGCGGGGGCCGCCGCGTTTTTCATCGGGTGCCCCGAGCCCGAGTTCGTCGAGTATCCGTTCCCGGCCGGGTCTGTCGTCGTCGACCCGTGGTGTGTTGTCCCAGATCTGGACGGCGTGCGGGTCCACCGGATCGGAGCGACTCCAGTGGCATATGCACAATCATGAGAGCGAGGTCTGTCATATCAGGTCTTCCTGTTCTACGATCGCGCCATGACATCAGCGGCGGTCCGCGGTCGGGGAGCAGGGGCCAAACCGGAGAATCCGCGAGTCGCGTCAGCTGCGGCTTTGGCACGGTTCTTCAAGGTGCTGTCCGATCCCACGCGGCTGGCGATCCTGCACCTGCTGCTTGAGCGTGAGCGCAGCGTGGGGGAGCTGGTCGAGCAGCTGGAGGTTCCGCAGAGCCGAGTCTCCAACCACTTGGCTTGCCTGCGCTGGTGCCAGTTCGTCGAGGTGGACCGGATGTCACGCCGCGGGATTTACCGCGTAGCCGACCCGGACAAGCTTCGTGCGGTCCTCGCGGTGGCAGAGGCGGCGTCGCTGGAAAACTGCGACCACCTCTCGTCCTGCTCCCGGATCGGGCCCGACTGGGTCTAGCGCGCCGCAGATATCCACCCGAGTCATGGTCGCGAATGTGCCGGAAGGAGTGCAGACGTGGATGAGACGGATTCGGCCGGGTTCCGGACCTCACCACAGCAGCGGGCGGCGTGGCGGCATCCCAATGCCAGGGCACAGCTGACGGCCCGGCTGGATGGCCCGCCTGATGCGGACCGGCTCTCGGCGGCCGTGGCGCAGATCCGGCGGCGTCACGAGATTTTGCGCACTCGCCTGGTCGCGCTACCCGGCCACACGTCACCGGTGCAGGTCATCGACGAGGAATGCCACGGGCTTGACGACATCGTGGCCGGCAGCGGGCTCGAGGCGGTACGTGCCAAGGAATGGCGGCATGGCGAAGGTGTGCGGATCGTGCTCGTCAGCCCAGAGCCCGCACGATCGGCGCTGATCCTGACCGCCCCCGCGACGTTGGTAGACCTGCCGTCACTCAGGCAGATCTTCAAGGAGATCACCGACGTTTACGCGGGCCGTGAGTTGGCGTCGGCCGACATCCAACACGCCGATTTCGCGGCGTGGCACAACGCTCTGCTCGACGAAGCGGCACGCGAGGCACGTCGGCGCTTTTGGGACCAGCACGTCGATTCAGCGCTCACCATGCCTGCGGCAGAGATCGTTTCTGAGGTGGAGTCGGCTGAGTGGCGCACCGTCGAGCGAAGGCTGGACGCCTGGCCCGCCGGACATGATGCCGTGGCGGCTGCCTGGGCCATCATGCTGTGGCGGCTGTGCGGCGAGCGTAATCTGCTCGTCACGACGACGGTTTCCGGACGCGACCGGCCAGAGCTCGAGAACGCGGTCGGGCCGTATGAGCGCGAGATTCCGATCGTGTGCCGGTTCGCTGCCACAGACTCGTTTCACATGGCTGTGTCCACCATGCGGCGCGCGCTCGACGCCGCGATCGCGAATGTTGACGACCTCGATCCGGCTCGGTTGCCGCACGGCATGACGCCTGGATTCGAAGCGATCGACGAAGCGGATGCGGCCGGAGTGCTGCACCATGATCGGCGGACGCCGGCCCCGTGCTTGCTGCGCAGTGTGTCCACTGCCGATGGTCACGTGCTGCGGCTGGCCTATGATCCGGCGCGATTGGCTGATATGGCAGCCCGACAGCTGCTCGACCGCCTCGTAGTTACGCTCGGCGGCTTGGTCGAAGCGCCTGACGCGCCGATCGAGTCTGTGTCGATGCTGCTGCCTGGCGAGGCGGAGAGCCTGCTGCGTCAAGGCGAAGGCGCACCGGCCCGCTCCGCGGACGGCAAGGATCTCCCCGAGCTGATCGCCGAGCAGGCCAGGCGCACGCCTGAAGCGATCGCCGTCCAAGATGGACGGTGGCAGTTGACCTATGCGCGATTGGATTCACTGGCCAACGGCTACGCCGCAAGGCTTACCGAGCTCGGTGTGTTGCCGGGCACACGGGTGGCGCTGCGCCTGCCGCGCAGCTGTGCCTTCGTGGTGGCGGCGCTGGCCGTGATGAAGGCCGGTGCGGCCTACATCCCCGTGGACATCCGTCATCCGGCTCGGCGGGTCGCCGTGATCGCCGACGATGCCCAGCCAGTCCTGCTTATCACCACTGAGGAAACGCGATCTGTCGAAGGCGTCGACGTCCCGGTGTTCGCCATCGACATGGAGGACCCGGTCGTGGGCGGCGATGTCGCACCATCGAATGGTGACGCCGACCGCCTCGCCTACCTCATGTACACCTCCGGCTCGACCGGGCGGCCCAACGGCGTGCCGGTCACCCACCGCTCGTTGCTGAACTATCTGCTCTGGGCCGCCGACGCCTACCGGCTGAGCGAAGGCGGCGGCGCGATCGCGCACACCTCGGTGGGATTCGACCTGACCGTCACCACCATGTGGGCGCCTCTGATGGTGGGCCAACGGGTCCGACTCGTGGAGGAGGGCGCCGGCCTCGGCGTGCTGGTCGACGTGATGCGATCGGAGCTCGACATCACCCTGGTGAAGGCGACTCCCTCGCAACTGGAGGCGCTGCTCGACGTGATCGGGCCACAGGAGCTGGCACGACGTGTGCGCACACTGGTGCTGGGCGGCGAGGCGTTGCGAACGGAAACGATCGCGGCCCTGCGTGGCGTGTCCCATTTGCGCATCGTCAACGAATATGGGCCGACCGAAACCGTCGTGGGCAGCTGCGCCCACGTGCTCGGCGAATCGGACGCGGACACGGGGGCTGTCCCGATCGGCCGGCCTGTGGCCGGTACCCACATATATGTCTTGAACGGTTTGGGCCAACCGGTCCCGGACGGTGTTCCGGGAGAGATATATATCGGCGGCGCAGGTGTGGCGTCTGGATATGTCGGCCGACCCGAGCTGACCGCCGCGAGATTCGTCAGCGACCCGGTCCTTGCGGGGGCGATCGCTTACCGCACAGGCGATCGCGCCCGCCGTGTGGGCGGCGAACTGGTCTATGAGGGACGCCTGGACGAACAGCTCAAGGTGCTCGGTGTCCGCGTCGAGCCGGGCGAGATCGAGGCGGTGCTGTGCGAGCACCCGGCAGTGGCTCACGCCGCGGCGATCGGCTGGCGGCCGGACGGAGCCGATAGCGCCATCGGGATAGCCGCACTTATCGTTGCCACAGAAGGACATCCGGCGCCCAAGCCGGGGGAGCTGGCACCGTTCTGCCGAGAGCGGCTGGCGGACTACCTGGTGCCCATGGTGTTCGCTACCGCCGAGGCGCTGCCGTTGACCGACAACGGCAAGCTAGACCGATCGGCGGTCGCCGCGGCCATCGCCGAACACGCGAAAGCGCAGACGCCGTTCGCGGCACCGCGCACCGAGACCGAGGAGATCCTCGCCGGCGCCATCGGTGCCGTGCTGGGCCGGGATCGCGTGGGCATCGATGACAACTACTTCGCCATCGGCGGCGACTCCATCCGCAGCGTCATGGTGGCCAGCCGGGCCCAGGCCCGCGGTGTGGCGCTGTCGGTGGCCGACATACATCAACGGCCAACCGTGCGCCAGCTGGCACAGGCCGTCAGCAGTGACACGACGGCATTCGCCGAGCCGCAAACGGAGCCGTTCAGCCTCATCTCCGCACAGGACCGGGCCCTCATGCCGCCCGAGGTCGAGGATGCCTTCCCGCTCAACCTGTTGCAGGAAGGCATGATTTTCCACCGCGACTTCGCCGCCAAGTCGGCCGTGTACCACGCGATCGCCTCGGTACGGCTACGCGCCCCCTTCGACATCGACGCCATGCGCCACGTGATCCACGAGCTGGTGCGCCGCCATCCGATGCTACGCACCTCCTTCGACCAGACCACGTTCAGCCGGCCGCTGCAGCTGGTCCACAGCACGTTCCACGATCCGCTGGGGTTCGAGGATCTACGTGGGCGCGGTGAAGCCGAGCAGCAGGAGCGTATAGAAGCATTCGTGCTAAGCGAAAAGTCACGCGGATTCGAGCTTGACGAGTACCCGTTGATCCGGTTCCGGGTGCACCGTCTCGATGACGAGACCTTCCAGTTCACCTACGGCTTCCACCACGAGATCGTCGACGGGTGGAGCGAGGCGCTCATGGTGACCGAGCTGTTCGGGCACTACCTGTCGATAGTGTTCGGTGAGCCCGAGGTGCCGTCAGCGCCGAGATCCACGATGCGGGACGCGGTGGCGCTTGAGCTGGAAGCGCTGCAACGTAACGAAAACTACGAATTCTGGGCCGACTACCTGGCCGACGCCACGCTGATGCGGCTGCCACGCAAGGATTCAGGGCCAAAGGCCGACAAGGGCGCACGTGAGATCGTGCGGATCGCGGTGCCCGTTTCTCCGCAGCTGTCCGACGGGCTCAAGCGGCTGGCGCTGTCGCGCACCGTGCCGTTGAAGAGCGTTCTGCTCGCCGCTCACATGGCGGTGATGAACCGTTACCACGGGCAGAACGACACCCTGACCTACACCGTGACCAACGGGCGGCCGGAAAATGCCGACGGAAGCACGGCCATCGGCCTGTTCGTCAACAGCCTCGCGCTGCGGGTGCGCATGGACGGCGGCACCTGGGGTCAGCTCATCCTGCAAACCTTGGACAGCGAGCGAAAGTCGCTGCCGTACCGACGCCTGCCCATGGCCGAGCTCAAGCGGCATCAAGGCAACGAGCCGCTTGCGGAAACGCTGTTCTTCTTCACCGACTACCACGTCTTCCGCGAGCTCGACCGATGGCGTGAACGCGGGGTCGAGCACATGGCGAGCGAACTCTACGGCGAGTCGACGTTCCCGTTCTGCGCCATCTTCCGGCTCAACCGCGACACCGGCCAGCTCGAAGTCCGCATCGAATACGACAGCCTGCAGTTCTCAGCCGACCTGATGGACCGCATCGGTGCGACATACGAACGGGTCTTGGCGGCGATCGTCGCCGACCCGGAGCAGTCCTACCATCCGCTGGAGTTGCTGTCCGAGGCGGAAACGCTTGAGATCGAACAGCTCGGCCAGGGCGAACCCGCGCACTGGGATGTAGCGACCATCCACGAGGTGTTCGCACGGCAGGCCGCGACGACCCCCGACGCTGTCGCCCTGGTCTGGGCACAGGGGACTCTCACCTATGCGGCGCTGGCGAGCTGGGCAGGGACGATCGCGGCGAATCTGCAGACGGCGGGGGCCGGTCCGGAAACGACTGTGGGCCTGCTGGCGGAGCGTAGCCCGGAAGCGGTCGCGGCGATTCTTGGCATCCTCCAATCCGGAGCGGCCTATCTGCCGCTGGATCCCGGGCAGCCCGACGACCGGCTGGACTCGATAGTGGCCGACGCGCGCCCGGTGGTGGTTCTGGCACAACCGGAGCACGCCCACCGAACATCCGCGCCGATCGAAGTCTTGGACGCCGCACCGCCGGCGAAAGCCATGAAAGCCAAGCCCGTCAAGCTCGTCGCCGACAACCTTGCCTACGTCATCTACACCTCCGGGTCGACGGGCACGCCCAAAGGGGTTGGCGTCACCCATCGCAGTCTCGTCAGCTCGACGCTGGCGCGCACGGTCGCCTATCCCGAACCTCCGCACCGCTACATGCTGCTGTCACCGCTGGTTTTCGACAGCTCCGTGGCCGGTTTGTTCTGGTCCCTGTGTACCGGCGCCGCGCTGTACCTGCCCCGCGAGGGCGCTCAATTCGAGCCTGGTGAGCTGCTCGACATCGCGCAGCGCCAGCAGATCACGCACACACTCTGCGTTCCGTCTCTGGTGAGCGCGCTGCTGGAGCGGGAGCAGCCGCAGAACCTGCGATCGCTGAGCACCCTGATCGTTGCCGGTGAGGCCAGCCCCACCGAGCTGCTGGCCACCGTGCAGCGCGACCTGCCCGGCTGCACGGTCTACAACGAGTACGGCCCCACCGAAAACTGTGTCTGGAGCACGGTGTGGACCGGCGATCCGCCAGCGGACCGAACGCAGCTACCCATCGGCCGGCCGATTCCCGGCACAGGCGCCTATGTGCTCAGCTCGCATCTGAACCGGGTGCCGATTGGCGTGGCGGCCGAGCTTCACCTGGCCGGCGCGGGGGTGGCGCGCGGCTACCTCGGTGACCCGCGGCGTACCGCTGAGAAGTTTGTGCCGGACCCGTTCGCGGCCGCAGCGGGCCAGCGCATGTACCGCAGCGGCGACTTGGCCCGGCACGATAGCTTCGGCGAGCTGGAATTCCTGGGGCGCATGGACAACCAGGTCAAGATCCGTGGGTTCCGTGTGGAGCTGGGCGAAATCGAGGGCACCCTGGATACACACGCCGACGTTCACCGGTGTGTGGTCGTGGCCCGCGACCTTGGTGCCGACGAGAAGGGTCTCGTGGCATACGTGGTGCCCAGGGCCGGGGCAAGCGTGAATGGGCAGGCGCTGCAGCAGTACCTGCGGGAGCGGGTGCCCAAGTACATGGTGCCTTCGGCTGTCTGCGTGCTCGACGAGCTGCCGCTGACCCGCACCGGCAAAATCGATCACAGCGCCCTGCCAGACACCAAGATCGAAACGGACATGGCCCCGCCGGAGACCGAGACCGAACAGGTCGTCGCCGCGATTTGGTGCCAGGCTTTGGGCCGCGAGCTGATCGGCGTGCATGACGCCTTCTTCGACCTGGGCGGCGAGTCGCTGCGCGCGATGCAGGTGGTGACCAAAGCCAACAAGGTGTTCGGGCTCAACCTGTCGGTTCGGGCGCTGTTCGACACGCCAACGGTGGCCGAGTTCGCCCAACTGGTCGACGACGCGCGAACAGCGTCCACTATGGACCCCCCGGGTTGACGCCTATGGCCCTCGATCGGTTTCCGACCCTGGTGGAGCTGGTGCGGTGGCGCGCGCAGGCGCATCCCGACCGCATGGCCTACCGGTTCCTGCCCGATGGAGAACGCGAAACTGCAAGGTTCACCTACGCCGAGATCGACCGGCGGGCCCGAGCCATAGCGGCACGACTGCAAGGTGAAAGCGCGCCGGGCGACCGGGTGTTGATCACCTATCCGGCCGAGGCCGCAAACCATTACATGGAAGCGTTTCTCGGCTGCCTCTACGCCGGAGTTATCGCCGTTCCGTGCGACGCTCCGCGTTCGGCAGCAAGCGTGCAGCGTCTGGCATCGGTGCGCCGCGATGCCCAACCCGTGTTCGCCCTCGGCGAGGACATCGATGTCGCCGAGATCCCGGATGCGCTGGCGGAACAGTGGCGCGAGCCGCCGTTGCGGCCGGACTCGTTGGCGCTGCTGCAGTACACGTCGGGCTCGACACGTCAGCCGCGCGGCGTGATGGTCAGCCACGGCAACATCATGGCCAACGAACACGCCATCTCGGTGGCCTGCAGGAACGACGAGAATTCCAACTTCGTCGGCTGGCTTCCGCTGTTCCACGACATGGGCATGATCGCCAACGCGCTGCAGCCGTTGTATCTGGGCTCGACTTCGATTCTCATGCCCCCCGGCGCCTTCTTAGCCAGGCCGGCGCGCTGGCTTGAGGCGACCACCCGCTATCGCGGCGTCACCGGGGGAGGACCCAACTTCGCCTTCGATCTGTGTGTAGCCCGCGTGAGTCAGGCCGAAAGGGAGCACCTCGATCTGTCGTCGTGGAAGGCGGCCTTCAACGGCGCCGAGGTCGTGCGCGAAGCCACGATCCGCCGATTCACCAAGCAGTTCGCCTCGTGCGGTTTCGCGCCAGAGACGTTCTTCGCATGCTATGGGCTGGCCGAGGCGACGTTGATCGTCTCGGGTGCGCCACGCGGAGCGGTCCCTCGGATCGTGGCGGCCGATGCGGCGGCGTTGCGGCTCAATAAGATCGAGCCTGCTGGCGCGGCGGGTCAGGCATTGGTCAGCAGCGGCGTGCCGGTACCTGACACTGTGGTCACGATCCGGGATCCGTCGACGGGCGCGGTCCTGCCGCAAGCGGAGGTGGGCGAAATCTTCGTCCACGGCCCAGGTGTGGCCGGTGGCTATTGGGGTGACGCTGAGGCGACCGCGCACACGTTCCCGGGCGAGCGCACCCTGCGCACCGGTGACCTCGGCGCGCTGGTCGACGGCGAGCTGTTCGTGGTGGGGCGGTGCAAGGACCTCATTGTGGTTCGCGGGCAGAACCACCACCCGGCCGATCTCGAGTGGACGGTGGAACGCTGCCACCGTGCCCTACGCCCCTCCTGCGGGGCTGTGGTCACGCACGACGACGGGCAGGTCGAACGGATCGTCGTCATCCATGAGGCGGCGGGCGACGCGGACATCGACGAGGTTGCCGAGGCAGTCCGGCGTGCGGTCGCCCAATGGCACGGACTGCATGTCGACACTGTCGTACTCACCGCGAAGGGCTCGGTCCTCAAAACCACCAGTGGCAAAATAAGGCGCTCTGCGTGCCGGGACGCCTGGCTGGCAGGCGACCTGCCGATCATCGGGTTAAGCGACCACTCACGCCCGATCACAGCCGAAGAGATCCTGGAGATGGTCGCCCACCGGATCGGCGCCGACGGTGTCCTGGACTCGCTTACCGCTGTCGAGCTCCAGCACCTACTGCAAACCAAATACGGGATTCATCTTCCGCCGCTGGCATTGCTGGGAGACGCGTCCTTCGTCGAACGGGCCATTGCGGAAAGCCGGCCCATTACCGCATCGGCCGAGGATGGAAATACCGGCCCCATCGGTGCGACGGCTGCGGCGCTGTGGTTCGAAAGCGAGCTGGCACCGCACCGATCCGCGTATGCGCTCAAGCGGACGTTGCGTATTCACGGCCCCGTGGACGAAGCCGCGCTAGCCCAAGCGATCGCCACCGTTGTCGAGCGGCACCCGGCGCTGCGCACCTCATTCGGATGGCACGACGGCCAGCTGCGGCAGACGGTTTCCGGCGTCGAGGATCCCCTTGTCGAGATCACCCTGGCCGACCGGGAACTGGTCATCGAGGCGCACCATGCTGTCGCCGATCTGTGGTCGTTCGGGGTTCTCATCCGCGAGATCGCGGCGCTCTACCGAGGCGCGCCGCTGCCGCCGGTGTCGAGCACGCCGATCGCGCATGCGCACAAGGAGGCCGCGCTGCTGGCCTCACCCGAAGGCGAACGTCTGGGTGACTACTGGCGAGCCCGGCTGGCCGGCGCACCTGTGCTGCTCGACGTGCCCACCGACCGACCTCGCCCCACCTCGCGTAGCTTCCGCGGCCTGTCGCACCCGCTGGAGGTGAGCGCGCAGACCACCGCACGGCTGCGAGAGATCGCCCGGCAGCACCGCTGCACGATGTTCACGGTAGTCCTTGCCGCATACCAGGTGTGGCTGTCCCGCCTGTGCGGGCAACGAGAACTCGTCGTCGGCGTGCTCACCAGCGGGCGCGACGACGCGACCCTAGCCGACGCGATCGGGTGTTTCGTGAACACCGTTCCGGTCCGCGGCCGGGTCCACGGAACCTTTACCGAGCTGCTTGAGCGCACACGACCAGAGGTGCTGGGGGATCTAGCTCACTCGGCGATGCCTCTGTCCGAGATCGTGCGCAGACTCGGGCCGGCTCGGGAGCCGGGGCGGGCGGCCTTGGTACAGGCGATGCTGGTGTTTCAACAGGAACGTGACGAAGGGCTGCGCGCATTGGCCTTGGGCCGCGGCGGGCGCTTGCGCCTGGAGGGGCTTGACGCGGAGGTGCTTGCGGCCCACCAGGACTGGACACACCTCGACCTCACGCTCAACCTCGCCGAAATCGGCGATCAGCTGGTCGGCACCATCGAATGCGATGCGGCGCTGTTCGAGCCGGAAACCGCAGCGGCATTCGCCTCGCGCTTCGCATACCTGCTTGAACAGCTGTCGAGCCGGCCCGGCCTGCCGGTCAATGCGCATCCGATCCTCACTCCGGCCGAACGAAACGCGGCGATTGAAGCCGCACAGGGGAAGCGGCTCGACCGGTCAGCGGCCGGGCTGCACGAGCTGGCCGATGCCGTCTGCGTGTCGCAGCCGATGGACGACGGAACCAGTGCGCACTTGTCCGGACGCATGTTGCGGCGATGGGTAAATGCCGTGGCCGCCGAACTGAATGGCGAACCACGTGTCGGAATCGTGCTCGATCGATGCCTGGGTCTGCCCGTGGCGATGCTGGCCGCCCTCGAAAGCGGCGCGGCATACGTGCCCGCGGACCCCCACGATCCTCGCATCACTGCGATCCTGGCCGGCGCGGATGTGGTCATCACCGACGCGGCGCATCGGTGGCTGGTGCCCGAGGGCAAACGCGTCATCGACGTCGACGCCCACCGGCAGGGCCTGACAGCCGGGGGCAAGCCGCCGGTCCACCCGGAGCAGCCCGCGTATGTGATCCATACTTCGGGTTCGACCGGCGCGCCCAAGGGCGTGGTCGTGCCGCACCGCGGGATCGTCAACCGCCTGTTGTGGATGCAGCAGACCATGCCCATCGGTCCGACCGATCGCGTGCTGCACAAGACGCCGGCAACATTCGACGTGTCTGTGTGGGAGATCTTCTGGCCTCTCAGGCAGGGTGCCACCCTCGTCATCGGCCCGCCCGGCCTGCACCGCGATCCTCACCGGTTGGCCGAGTTGATGCGCCGCGAGCAGGTGACGGTCGCGCACATGGTGCCCTCGGTGATAGCCCCGATGGACGTCCCCTCGTTGCGGCACCTGGTGTTCAGCGGCGAAACCCTGCCCCCGCATACCGCCGCACAGACGCAAGCGGCGCTCGGCAGCAACACCACGATATGGAACCTCTACGGGCCCACAGAGGCGTCCGTGGATGTGACCGCGTGGCAGTACGACGGAACCGGCGAGGTGCCGATAGGCACACCGATCGCCAACGTCGACGTGCACGTGCTCGGGCCGGGACTTGAGCCGCAACCCGACGGGGTCAAAGGTGAGATCTACATCGGAGGAATTGGGCTTGCGCACGGCTATCTGAACCAGCCCGGTCGCACAGCTGAGGTGTTCGTCCCGGACCCGCTCAGCCCGGCGCCCGGCGCCCGCCTCTACCGCACCGGCGACATCGGCCTACGCAGGCCCGACAGTGCCATCGTGTATGTCGGACGCACGGACCACCAGATCAAGCTGGCAGGCAACCGCATCGAGCTTGGCGAGGTGGAGGAAGCGCTGCGGGCCGCGCCAGGCGTGAAAGCGGCCGCGGTCGCGCTGCATGGCATGCATCTGGTGGGCTACGTCGTCGGAGACGCCGAGATCGGCGCGGTCCGCGAACATCTGCGCGGCGTCCTGCCCCCGGCGCATATTCCCTCGCATCTCCACCAGTTGGAGCGATTGCCGACCACGCCCAATGGCAAGCTTGATCGTCGGAGCCTGCCCGCACCGGAGCCTGGTGGCGGTCCGGTCTGGACACCCGCCCGCACGCCCGCCGAGCTGCACCTCGCCGCATGCTGGGCGAAGGTGCTTGGCCGAAGCGATGTCGGCATCGACGACGACTTCTTCACCGCCGGTGGAGACTCGATCCTGGCCCTGCGCGCCGTCGCCGCCATGCGCGAGGCGGGCACGCAAGTCAGCATCGGCCAGCTGATGGCAGGCGCCACCATACGCACCCTCGGCGCGCTTAGCCCGATGGCGATCACGCAGTCCCTGACCTTGCCCGCATTTGCGTTGTGTCCACCGGAAGTGCGTGCGTCGCTGCCCGACGACGTGGTCGACGCCTATCCCGCTTCGATGGCGCAGCGCGCCGTGCTCTTTCATCAGATGGAGGGCGAGCGCCACGAGACCTACGTGACCACTGTCCAGGTGCGAGCTCGGTTCGACGAGCGCACCCTGCGCACGGCCATCGCCCGCCTCATCGAACGGCATGCGTACCTTCGCTCCACTTTGGACCTGATGTCCTATCGTGAACCGTTGCAGCTCGTCCGCGCCACGATGGAGGTCGGTCTCACGATCGGCGAGATCGTCGTGGCTGCCGAACGGAAAGCGCCGTTCGATGTTAGCTCCGGTCCGCTGATCCGGTTCCGGGCGAATCCGGGCGACAACGGTGAGTTTCAACTGGCCGTGATCAGTTTCGCGCTCGATGGGTGGTGTACGGCAACCGTGCTCACCGAACTGCTGAGCGACTACGGCGCCATGCTTTCCGGACGCGGGGCCACGCTGCTCGTGCCGCCGTGCGGCTACGCCGACTTCGTCGCGCTGGAGCGTGAGGCCATGGAATCAAGGCCCACACAGGACTTCTGGATGCGGGAGCTGGCTAATGTCCAGCCGGGCAGGCTACCGCGCACGGCACGGCACGACGACGGTCCCGAGGCCCGCCTCACCCGGCGAATCACCGTGCCGGTCGCGGCCGAGACCGTCGACGCGCTGCGGCGCATTGGCGTCCCGCTGAAAACCTCACTGCTGGCGGCTCATCTGCGGGTGGTCCGGCTGCTGACCGGTAGGCGGGAGGTCGTCACCGGGCTGGAGACCAACGGGCGACCCGAGATCGCCGGCGGTGACACCGTCGTCGGAGTGTTCAACAACATCATTCCTTTGCGGGTACCCGTCGAAGGCACCTGGGCGCAGCTGATCCGCGCGGTGGATGCGGCGCAGATCCGGGTGACCCCCCATCGCCGCTACCCTCTGGTCCTGCAGGACAGCAGCCTGTTCGACACGATGTTCGTCTACACCCACTTCCATCTCTATCGCGATCTGTCGCATGTAGACGGAATCGAACTCGTGGGTGGGGACGCACCGGACCGCACCTACGTGCCACTGACCGCCCACTTCAACACCGACGCCGCCACGGGAGCATTGAGCCTGCTGCTCGACTACGACCCTATGGACGTTGATGACGAGCAAGCACGGCTGTGGGCCTTTTGCTACGAGCGCGCCACGCAAAGCCTGGCCAATGGTCTGGATCGATCGTGCCTGCGCGATCCGTTGCTGCCCGCCAGCGAACTGCGACGGGTCGTCAATGCCGCCACAGGAACCAAGGCACCGGCCGCCGGTGCGGTGCACGCACTCATCGGCGCCCAAGCGCGCCGGACCCCCGAGGCGATCGCCGTGGCGACACCAGGGCTCCAGCTGACCTATCGCGAGCTCATGCGGCGCTCCGCGCTGCTGGCCACGGCATTGCGCGCCAATGGGGTCGGTACGGACGTCCTTGTCGCGTTGCCCGGCCGCCGTGAGGCGGGCTTCGTGATCGGACTGCTTGCTGTGCTGCGAGCCGGTGGGGCATACCTGCCGATCGATCCGGGCACCCCTGCCAAACGGGTGTCCGCGATGCTGGGCGAGGCCGGGGTACGCGTTCTCATCGGCTCGGGCGACGACGCCGACTTGGCCCCGCGCGGTTGCGTTGTGGTTAGGCCGGACGCCATAGGCGAAGGCGGTCTGCCGAGCACAACCGACTCAGCCGCACTGGCCTACGCGTTGCCGACATCGGGTTCGACCGGTGTGCCGAAGGTGGTCGGTGTCCCGCATAGCGCTGTGTCCACCTATCTGCGATGGTGCGCGGCCGAATACTCGCCAGGTATCGGGCGGACCCCGGTGCACTCGCCAGTGGCGTTCGACTTGACCGTGACCAGCCTGCTCGCCCCGCTGATCGCGGGCGGAACGGTCGACCTGATTCCGGACGAGGCCTTGGGGGAGGCGCTCACCGCCGGAGCGGCCGGGCCGTTGAAGATGACGCCGGGCCACTTCGCCGCTGTCGGTACCCAAATGAAAATCATGCAACGGCGTCCAGCGAGCTCCTGCATCGTCCTGGGCGGGGAAGCTCTGCGGCGTCAGCAACTGACGCCGTGGGCCGGGCTGCTGCCAGAAGCGCGGATCGTCAACGAATACGGGCCGACCGAGGCGACCGTCGGGTGCAGCGTGCACGATGTGGCACTCGACGCGGTCGAGGACCCGGTCCCCATCGGGCGGCCGATTATGGGTGCGTCGATATATGTGCTCGACGACGGCTTGCCCGTGCCGGACGGTGTCGTGGCCGAGCTGGCCATCGGCGGGGCTGGTCTGGCCAGAGGATATCTGGGCCGGCCGGGCGAGACCGCCGCCCGATTCGTGCCGGACCCGTTCGGCGTGGGCGCACGCATGTTCCGCTCGGGCGACCAGGGCTATCGCGACCGCGACGGCGTGTTGCACTACGCCGGGCGGGCCGATCGGCAGATCAAGGTACGAGGCTACCGGATCGAGCCGGGCGAGGTCGAACACGTGCTGTGCCAGCATCCCGCGGTGCGCCAGGCGGCGGTGGTGCTCAGCCGCACCAGCCGATTGGCCGGATACTGGGTCGGCGACGCCGACGCCGGCGACCTCAGCGACTGGCTGCGGGATCGGTTGCCGCCCTACATGATTCCGGATTTCCTTTTGCGGGTACCGATGCTGCCGTTGACCGCACGCGGCAAGGTCGACTATGCGGCGCTGCCGGATCCTCACGGCGGCCGCAGGGAAACACTCGTCGCACTCGCCGCCCGCATCCCCGACGAGACCGCACGCCAGCTGATCCGGGAGCGGCCATGACCGAGCTTTTCGAGCTCATCAGGGTGGCGCGCGGCGCGCCCGGCCGAAGGACGGTGGCGCTATGACCGATGAGGCGATGGCTCAGCTGACGCCGGCACAGCGCGAGCTCGTGCGGCTGTGGATGGAGTCGGCTATTGAGGATGAACCGACTTCGGCGGTCTACGCCGCACCAAGCACCGAACAGGAGTGGCTGCTCGCCGACATCTGGCAGGAAGTCCTTCAGCACGCCCCGATCGGCATCGACGACGACTACTTCCGGCTTGGCGGCGACTCCATTACGGCGATCGTGGTCATCGCCAAAGCACAGGCGGCGGGAATCGACCTGACCACGCAGGACCTGTTGGGCTTGCGCACGATACGGAAGATCGCCGAAGCGGTGACTGCTTTCGCGGCTCCAGCCGCTTCCACGATCGATGGACAGCTCACGCCGATGCAGAAGGGCATGCTGTTCGACATCCTCAGCGAGCCGGACCAGGCGTCGTACGTGGTCCAGGTCGGCGCACAGCTGGACGGAGACGTGGATCCCGCCGGCCTGATCGCGGCGTGGACCGAGGTCGTCCGCAGACACCCAGCGCTGCGGATGTCGATCCAACACGATGAGTCCGGGCCGCGAGCCGTGCTACACCCGGCCGTGACCGTGCCGGTGGAAACACACGACCTGCGTGCGCTTCCGGTCGGCGAGCAGGAGCGCTGGGTCGAGGCCTACCTGGCCCGCGATCGCGACGTTGCCTTCGATCTCCGCACACCGCCACTGTTGCGCTTGGGTCTGCTCATGCTCGGCGCGCGAAGGTGCCGGCTGGTGCTGACCCACCATCACTTGCTGCTCGACGGATGGTCGCAGCAGATCGTGCTGCGCGAGTTCATCTCGCTCTACGACGGCGCCACGCTGCCTCCCGCCGCGCCCACACGCATCACGCATCCCGAAGGCGATGCCGGCTTCTGGCGGGAGCATTTGGCTGGATTCACGCCCGCCAAGACGGTCCCTGGTCGCCAAGGCCCGCCCGCCTACACGACAACCGTGGAGACACTGCCAGATGTCCTTGCCCAAGGACTGGCTGCCCTTGCCCGGCGAGCCGGCGTTACCGTACCCACACTCGTGTATGGCGGATGGGCGCTGCTCATCGCAGAACTGACCGGTCGACGTGATATCGCCTTCGGTGTAACGGTTTCCGGCCGCAGCTCCGAAGCTGATGCCGTCGGCATGTTCATCAACACGCTGCCGCTGCGGATTCAGGTCGATCGGCAGGAGCTGGTCCTGCCCTGGCTGAGCCACGTCCTCGGGCTGCAGACGGATCTGCTGAGCGTGCAACACAGTTCGCTGCCGGATATCGCGAGATGCTTGGCTGAGCCCGCGCCGGCCAGGGATCTGTTCGACACGATCGTCGTGGTGGAGAACTTCCCGCAGCCGATCCGCGAGGGTCATCAATCTCGGCGGCTGCGGATCAGTGACGTCACCACCTACATCGTGGAGGGCTATCCGCTGGTCCTGGAGGTGAACACGGCGTCACCGATGCGGCTGGCGCTCCGAGTCGACACCGCGGCTTACTCCGAGGTGCTCGCCCGATACCTGGGCTATCTGCGCCGACTGTGCGCCGGAGTGGGCCAGGACACCACGGTCGGGGAGCTTGTCGACGCATTGGCCCGACGCGTGACCTCGGTGCCGCGTCAGCGAGTGGAGTCGCCATGAGCTGGCTGGCCGACTTCGGAGCGGGGTGCCGCGACTTCGGGCGGCTCCTGCGCGGACACTCGAAGCGCTACCGGACCGCGCGCCTTCAGGACATCGCGACTGCCGCTGTACGCCACCGGTCGCCGGCCCGCGCCTGGGTCGTACCCACGATCAACTTCACCATCCGCACGCGGCAGGCAATGACCCGCACACTGTGGCTGGAACCGCGCCAGATAGCTTCACGGTTCCGCCACCGGCCCACCGTAGACGTGCGACGTTGCGACATCTCGGTGCTGTGCCCGACGCGGGAACGGGTGAGCGGGCTGGCCCGGCTGATCGGAAGCATGCGGCGCACAGCGCATGACACCACGCGGATTCAGGTGCTGTGCTATGTGGACAGTGACGATCGTCTGCTCGAAAAGTACCGGGCATATGCGAGCCGCAATCCCTACGTCAAGCTCATCGTCGGCGACCCGGTTGGCGTTCCGGCCACCTGGAACGCACTTGCCAGAGAGGCCAAGGGCGATGTGCTGCTGATGGCCAACGACGACCAATTCTACGTCGACCACGGGTGGGACTTGGCGATCGATCGGACAGTCGCTGAGTACGACGAGCGCTATCCCGACGGCGTGTATTGCCTCTACTTCGACGGCGGTCAGTATTCGCAAGGCGGGGCGGACTTTCCCATCGTCAGCAGGGCCTGGTACGAGGCCCTGGGCTACTACTCGACCGAGCTGTTTCAGCAATGGCAGGCCGAGCGCTGGATCTTCGATATCGCCGAGCGGATCGAGCGCCTGCACCCGATCCCGGGGGTGTTCGTCGACCACCTCCACTACCAGGACTACAAGGCGCCGTTTGACGCCACGTATCAGCGACACCGGCTCACCCGGGAGAAGTCGCTGGCCGATCAGGCGCTGTTTCACCGGATGGCGCCCAAGCGTGAACAGGAAGCCGAACGGCTGCGCCGGTTCATCGCCGAATCTGTGCCGCAGCCGGCTGTCGCCGAGGAGAAGGACGTGCCCGGATATCTGATCCAGAGCCTGCGCCGGCACTACGCGAACCTCATCGACGCATGGCATTACGGCGCCCGCACCGACGACGCGCACGCCTGCGCCGAACTCGCCGTGGCCCAAGGGGTCTGGGACCTTCCCATGCAGCGGGCGAGGGAGCACGTACCCGGGCTGGAAGCCAGTGCTCTTCACGACCCGAAGAGCTTGTGGTTCATCGCGTATCTGGAGGAAAACTATCCGCAGATCCGTGCAGAGATCGAGCGGGTGCTCGACACCTCGATCGACCCGGTCCGGCCCACCACCGATGACGACGGGCTCATTCGCCACGGGCAGTGGAAGCAGGCTCACCTGTTCCGCGATGGACAGTGGCAGGAGCAGGTCTGCGCGCATTTCCCGGTCACCCGTGCCCTGCTTGAGCAGATCCCCGAGGTGACCACGTTCAGCCCCGGTGTCATCACGGTCTCGCGGGTGGAGCCTGGGACGCACATCATGCCGCACTGTGGTCCGACCAATGCCCTGGTACGGGTGCACCTTCCGATCAAGATCCCACCCGGTGTGTGGATCAAGGTGGGCGGGCAGCGGCTGGTGTGGGAGGAGGGGCGATGCCTGATCTTCGACGACTCCTTTGAACACGAGGTGGGCCACGACGGCACTGAGGATCGGGTGGTGCTGATCCTGGACACGCTGCACCCCGACCTCGCCGGCGACCACGAACAGCGGCTGCTGCAGCGTCGCCTCAACACCGAAGAGCAGATTGTGGCGTTCATGCGCGATGGCGACTTCGGCCGGGCGGAGGTACGCGACGGTGAGGTCGTGATCCGTCCGGGTTCGGGCATGTGCGACCGGCTGGTGCGTGACATGAACGACGCCGATATCGTTGGTGCCCGGCTAAGCGGCGATGACGTGACCTGGCAACGAGCCGGTGAGGCGCGATGACCGAGCAGCTGGAATCAGGCGGCCACCGTTACCTCGAACAGGTGGCGCGCGGCATTCTCTGCGACCTCATCGACACCTGGCACGCGGCCGGAGAGCCGGAAAGGGCGGCCGAGTGCGCGAAACTGGCGGTGGCACAAGGAGTCTGGCAGCACGCCGCGCAACGTCCCCGTGACCTGATCGCGGGCCTGTCCGCCAAGCCGTTGCACGATCCTGTCGGGTTCTGGTTTACCGCCTTGATCGAGGAGCGGTTCCCAGAGATCCGGGCCGAGATTCTCGCCGCCGTGGGCAGCGTGGAGGCCTGCCTGTTCGGTGAGGGGCGCTGGCGTGAGGATGAATGCGCTGGTTTGCTCGTGACCAGGGCGGTGCTTGCGCAGATTCCGGAGATCACCACATTCAACCCCGGCACTATTGCGATCTCCCGGTTCAGGCCGGGTACCCGTGTCGTGCCGCAATGCGGTGCGACCAACGCGATTTTGCGTGTATATCTGCCTATCAGCGGCATCGAGGGCGCGTGGATGCGGGTCGCGCAGGAAGTCGTCCGGTGGGAGGAAGGCCGCTGTGTCGTGCTCGACGACTCGTTCGAACGCGAGGTCAAACATGAGGGTACCGAAGACTTCGTGGCGTTGGTCTTGGAGTTGGTACATCCCGACCTGGATCCCGCGCATCGCGCGCGGCTGCTGAACCACCGCCTGACCCCCGAGGAACGCATCGCAGCGCTCATGCGCGAACGCGGCCTCGAGGCGGTATCCTATCACGACGGTGAGGTCACTTTGCACCCGGGCGAAGAGATGCGTCAGCTGGTATTCCAGTACATGCGGGCGGCCGGAGTGAGTGGCGTGGAAGTCGACGGCGACCGAGTGCGGTGGTGGCAAGCCACCACGGAATCGGCTTAGCGATGTGCGGCATCGTCGCGATTGTGTCAGCGGCCGGAGGCCAGGCGGAGGTCGATGTCGCCCCTGCAGTGCGGTGTCTGGCCCACCGCGGACCGGACGGTGCCGGTAGCTGGGTCAGCGCATGCGGTCGTGCCGCGCTCGGGCACACCCGGCTGGCTGTGGTCGACCTTGCCGGTGGCCACCAGCCGATGCACACCTTCGACGGGGCCTACCACCTGGTGGCCAACGGCGAGTTTTACGGATACGAGGCCATCCGGGCCGAGCTGCTGCGGCGGGGCCGCCGATTGCAGTCCGCGGCTGACAGCGAGATCGCTCTTCATCTTTACGCCGAGCAAGGTCATGAGGCGCTACATCGGTTGCGCGGCGAGTTCGCCTTCGTCATCTGGGATCAGCGGCGGGGCGAGCTGTTCGCCGCTCGCGACCGGTTCGGCATCAAGCCGCTCTACTACGCCCGTCACAATGGCCGGATCATCTTTGCTTCCGAGGTCAAGGCGCTGCTTGCGCTCGGCGTGCCGGCGCGATGGGATTCCGAGTCGTTGGCGGCACACCTGTTGGTCTGTCACGCCGCCGACCGGACATTGTTTGAAGGCATTTTCCAGGTACCGCCCGGATGCTGGCTTCGCACCGACGGCACCAGCGTGCGAGTGGAACCCTACTGGGATCTGGATTTCCCGACCGCGGCACAGCTTTCCGACGCCGGTGATCGCCGAGCGCACCTGGCCCGAGTCAGGGACGCGGTCGTCGACAGTGTCGAGGTACGGCTGCGTGCCGATGTGCCGGTCGCGGCGCACCTCAGCGGCGGCCTGGACTCGGGCACGATCGTCGGGGTCGCCGCGGCCCGATCACATCCGGCCACGTTCACTGTGCGCTTCGACGAGGAGCCGTTCGACGAGGGTGCGGTCGCCCAACTCGTGGCCAAGCACGCCGGGGTGGCGAACACTGAGATCGCGTTCCAGCGCGCAGAATTCGCCAGGCATATCCGGCACACCATCGACTGCGGACAGATGCTGCAGGAGAACTCGCACGGCATTGCCCGGCTTTTGCAGAGCCGGGCCATCCGCGAAAGCGGCTACAAGGTGGTGTTGGCCGGCGAAGGCGGTGACGAGGTGTTCGCCGGGTACCCGCAGTCGCTGCGGGATCTGGCCCTGTCGCTGTCACCGCAGGCGCGTGAACGCGCCGACGCGGCCTACGCGCGTCTGCTCGCCACAGACGCAGCACCCGATCACCTGCGCCGCATGCTCTCACGGCTTGGGTTCATTCCTTCGTGGATCGTCGACCGTCACCTCGCGGTCGCGGCACAGCTGGGGCCGCTGCTGCGCCCAGAGTTCGCACAGCAGATTGCCCGATCCGATCCGTGCGGCGGACTGCTCGATAGCGCCGAATCCCAGTTGACCGCACGCACGCCGTATCACCAGTCCACCTATCTGTTCTACAAGACGTGGCTGTGCAACTATCTGCTGGCGGCCGAACGGCTCGACATGGCGCATGCGGTCGAGGTGCGATTGCCCTATTTGGACCATAACCTCATCGAGACGGTGAAGACGACGCCGCTTCAGTGGTATGTGGGAGAGGGGTCCAAGCCGCTGTTGCGGGATGCCATGCGCGAGTTCCACGCCCCGGGTGTGTCCTATGCCGAGAAGCGGCCGTTCTTCGCGCCGCCAGCGGTAGTGGACGAGGCGGCGTTGGCCACCATGCGTGAAATCCTCCTGGACGGAACGCTGGACTACTTGCCGTTCTTTGATCCCGGTGCGGTACGTGCGCTCGTCGACCGAGTCGCTGCCTCACCGCCGCAACGACGCGCCGGGTACGAGCGCATCCTGCAGCTGCTGACCGGAGTCGTGTTGCTCACCCACACGCTGGGCGTGGTGGCATGACGCCTATGGATATGTGTATGCGCCCGCACTACCTTGATATCCGAGTGGGAGGGCGGTGATCATGGGCGCAGCGCGGCTGGGGATGCGGCTCGCTGAGACCGGCGCCTACGCGACAGGGCAGGTGCTGCGGCTGTTCTGGCCGGTGCGTGCTCCGTCCAGACCGGAACGCGGGTTCCTGTGTTTGAGCGACCGGATCGCGCTGTTGCGCGCCACGGTGTCGAATTGGCCCTTGCTGGCGGTGGACAGGATCGCCCCGCGCGGCACCGAGTTGACCTACCGGACGGTCAACGGCCGCCGGGTCCATTGCCGGGCACGCACATCTGACCTGCTCGAGACCGTCATCGTCAGTTCCGGATTCGAGTATCCGGTGGAGCACCTGCGCATCGATGACGACCACCCGGTGGTTGTCGATGTCGGCGCGCACATCGGGACCTTCGCGCTCCTCATGGATTCCCTGCTCGGCGACCGGCCGTACAGAGGAGTCGCGCTCGAACCGATGGCGGAGAATTTCGCGCTGTTACAGGAAAATCTGCGGGCCAACCGGGTGACTGGCTTCACCACCGTCCAGGCGGCGGCAGCGTGCGCGGCAGGTGAGGGTTTCCTGCGCACGCGCGGGCAACCCGACACCGCCTTTCTGGACCCACGTGCCGACGAGGGGGAGCGTGTCCGCACCGTCGAGCTCGGCGAGCTGTGCCACACCATGGGATTGGACTGCATATCCCTGCTGAAGATGGACATCGAGGGCGGTGAGCATGACGTGCTGGCAGCCTCGTGGCCGTTTGTCGCTGAGCGGGTGAAGGTCATCGTCCTTGAGTTCCACGAAGACGGCCCCGGCCGCGACCTGGAGTCCCTACACATGCTTCTCGAGCCAGCCTTCACGATCAAGGTGCTACATCGTGGACCCACCCAGGGCGTCCTGATCGCCCGCGCACACGAGGCAGGTGAACATGTTGGCGGCTAGGCGTTGGCTCACTCCGCTGATGGTGATCGCGGCGCTCCTAACCGCTTCGTGTGATTCGGCAGGGACAGAGGTTCAGCCGACACCGACCAGCAACAGCGTCGTCGCCGCATCCGGACCGCAGGGGGAGGCGTTCTATCAACCACCCGCGCCACCGGCCGGTGCCAAGCCCGGCGATCTCATCTGGGCGCGGCCATACAGCGGGCTGAAGAACACCACCGGGTATCAAATCCTGTATTGGTCGCAGACCATCAACGGCGAGCTGGTGGCGACCTCCGGCGTGGCGTTCTGGCCGGTTCGCCCCAGACCGGAGCCACGAGCCATCGTGGCATGGGCGCCCGGCACAGCCGGACTCGGTGACCAGTGTGCGCCATCCAAGTGGGAATACGACCAGGAAAGCATGGCCAAATCGGTGGCCGGTCTCGTGGTCAAAAGCGACGCGATCTTCGTGGCCACCGACTACCAGGGCCTCGGGACGCCGGGCGAACATCCCTACCTTGTGGGTCATGCGGAGGGCCGCGATGTCCTCAACGCGATTCGCGCCGCGGCGAAGCTGACGGAAACGGCCAACCCGACCGCGGTGGTGCTGGGCGAGTCGCAGGGGGGCGGCGCCTCACTTTTCGCCGCCGAGCTTGCGCCAACCTATGCCCCCGATGTCAAGCTGGCTGGCGTGGCGGCGGTCGCGCCGCCGTCGGATCTTGCCACTCTTGCCTCCGCCTTGAACGGCAGCAAGTACTTCGGCTACACGCTGATGACCATCAACGGGATCGGGACCGCATACCCGGCTGCGGTGGCACCACAAGACGCGTTGACGGCCGCAGGCAAACAGGCACTATCGGTGATCCGCGAGGAGTGCAGCGATGTGATCCTGACCCGATATGCCGGCAAGAAGCAGGACGAGTTCGGCGTCGGGCCGATTCTGAGCTCAGCCGAATTCCTGCGACGGCTCCAGGACAACGAACCGGGGCGCACCAAAACCTCGGTGCCCATCCTCATCGTGCAGGGCGAAGCCGACGACACCATTCCGGTTGCCGGGACCCGCAAGCTGGTACAGGCCTACTGCGCTGCGGGCGTCCCGCTGACCGCGATGTTCCTGCCCGGCAAAGGCCATGCGGACAGCATGCTGGCCGCGATGCAAGACATCGTCCCCTACCTCACCGCGCGCATCAACGGCGAACCCGCGTCGTCGACCTGCGGGTAGTGCTTGCCACCAACGAACTGGAGACGTGCCAGATGAGCCGCATTCCCAAGGTGATCCACCAGTTGTACTTTCCGGACGAGTCCGCCGCGCCGGCCAGCTACCGGCAGTTCCGGCACAACGTTCTGGAAAGCCACCCTGACTGGCAGCACATGTTCTGGACCGAGTCCTCTGCCCGCGCCATGCTCCAGGAGCACTATCCATCCTTTCTGCCTGTCTACGACGGCTACCAGTACCGAATCCAGCGCTGTGACGCGATCCGCTACTTCCTGCTTCACAAATATGGCGGCTTTTACATCGATATGGATATCGAGTTCGTACGCCCTCTCGACACCTTGCTCGAGGACAGCGAGTTGATCTTCTGCAACCGTTCCTTCATCGGCAACGCCATCATGGGCAGCGCTGCAGAACATCCGCTGTGGCCCGACGTGTTCGAGGCGATGCGGCAGCGCAAGGACCGGCCGCCGATCCGGCTCACGCAGCTGGTGGACTGGAGCCAGGTTTACTACGTCAGCCGCAGCACCGGCTCGGAACTGCTGGAGGACTGCGTCATCAATGGCGGATACGCGGACAAGGACACGGTCAAGATTCTGCCGGGTCATGTCCTGGAAGCCGATCCGCAGTATCAGGTCGACCGGAACAAGGATCCCCTGCCCGGCTTCGAGGACATGTACTCCATCCACCACAAGGGCATGCGCGGCGTTCCGCTGCACCTGCGCGTCTTCAGCCAGGTCTGCTGTTCGGTCGTGCGGTCCGCGGAGTCGGTCCGCGGCTGGATCACCCCCAGGCGTGCAAGTCGATGATCCCACGCCTGCTCGCCGGGATTCCGTCGATCGCCGACTATGAACAGCTGCTGAGATCCACCGGTTTCGCGGAGGTCGAGCGGTACTCCGACGGGTTTCTCGCCACGCATCGTTCCGCGCTTTCGCCGTACAGCCGTAAATGGGTATCCGACCCTTTGCACCAGTGGAGCCGGCAATGGGAGTACCCGTTCACGCTGAGCAGGATCTCCACCGAACTTGAGCACAAGAGCTCCGATCAGCCGGTGCGGATCTTGGATGCCGGATCCGGCGTGACGTTCCTGCCTTTCCTGCTCACCGAGACTTTCCCCAACGCCACGGTTTGCTGCTGCGATTGGGATTCGTCGCTGACCCCGATCTTCGACGCGATCAACAAGGTCGCGCCGTCGCGGGTTGAATTCGTCACCGCCGACCTGCACGAGCTGCCGTTTGAGCCGGCCGAGTTCGACCTGGTCTACAGCGTCTCCGTCCTCGAACACACCGATCGGCACCCGGTGATCGTGGACGAGTTCCATCGTGTGCTCAAGCCGAACGGACGGCTCGTGCTGACCGTCGACCTGCCGGCGGCCCCGGGGGAGGCCCACGACACCAACGATCTGTTGTCGGCGCTGGCCAAAAAGTTTCATGACGACAGCGTGGACGGCGACACCGATCCGCTTCGGGACTGGGCAACGCAGGACAGGCTGACCACCACCTATGCGGCCGGCCTGGACCGGAGGCTGCTGCCGTGGCGGCATCCGTTTCTGTATCGGCTGTCGTGCCTGCTGAGCGGGCACGGGTGGGTGCAGTGGCCCCCGGCCATGACCTTCACCTGCATGAGCATGATTCGGACGGGTTGAACCGGGCCGCGCCGCGCGGCATAGGCTGTGCTTGATATTCGGTTCCGCGGATGAAAGGATCGCCAGCGTGACGCCCGACAACGGCTACACACAACAGGGTCTCGGCGTCCCCTGTCTCGTCGTTGACGATCTCGCCACGGCAGTCAGCTACTACCGCGACATCGTCGGATTCGACGTGGTGTACAAGCTGGACACCGAGACCACCCCGATGGCGTTGATGCGGGGGCATGGCGCCGGGCTGTTGCTGCAGGAGTCGGCGACGCGCTCGCGCCGAACAGATCAACCGGTTCCCACGGCGGGTCCCTGGGACGCCGCGCTGCTGGTGTCAGACCTGGACGGTTTTGTGGCCCGCTTGCAGTCGCATGGTGTCGAGGTGCTCGCCGAACCGTTGTCGGCGTTCGGTTCGCGGTTCGTGGATTTCGTTGACTGTGCGGGCAACGTGATCTGTGTCGGCGAGGGATCGGGAGACCTGATCGGTCTGCCGACGTCAGGTGGTGGCCGGTGGTCATCCAAGCTGCGCGATTTCTCCTTGGACCGAGCGGCCCGGCTGCGTTCGGCGGCCCGCACCGGGCTGGGCGCCCTGCGCAGACGTGAAGACCTGCGCGACCTGCGGCGTTTTTACCGGTCGCTTCCCGACCAGCGCGATGTTTACTACATGTTCTTCACCTCCGGTCTGCTGCATTGGGTCGCGGCGGCCGAGGCGTATGTGCCAGCCGACACCAATCTGGTGCTGATCGGTTCCGCGTTGACCGACGCCGAGCGCGCCTGGATCGCGGCCAAACTCGACCGGCCCTTCCATCACGTGCGCAGCCGAATCGACGACATCGCCGCCTGGCAACTCCTGTTCGAGGTGAACCAGCACAACTTCGGCTGGCTGGACATCGACTGCTTCGTCCTGAACCCGGAGATCTTCGCCGAGATGGCGGCGGTCGCGCCGCAGGTCTCGATGAACTGCGGCTGGGCGATGGCCAGCGACTTCGGGTTCCCGGTCGCCGGTACCCACCTGCTGTTCATCAATCAGAAAGCAATACACGCGGTGCGCTCGGCCGGAGTGGCCGCAGACCCCGGCACCTACGACTGGACCGGCTGCGCCCGCCCGTTGCCCCAGCTTGGCTTCAACCGGGTTCCGAGTGGGCGCACCCGCCGTCTGCTGCGCCAGGTGCTGCCCGATGACGGCACCGGCCGGCCACGACTCGTCAGCGGCGCCTTCTACGACACGCTTATGGTGTACCAAATGCTGGCCCGTGCGGTCGGCTTCCCAGTGCGGCAGGTCCGGCCGCTGGCCCGGCGCTGCACACTTCCGGTTGACGTCAACAGCACCGACCCGGCGCACTGGCCCGAAGACGTCTCCGACGAGCTGTTTCACCTATGCGGTATCAGCTACTACACAAGGTTCGCCGACAATCCGGGCCTACTCGCGTTATACGTAGGGGCGGAACTGGTCATGCTCGACAACCTGTTGTCGTTCAGCACGACCGAGCCGCCCGAGCAGTACGCCAGCAAACGAAACAAGATCATGGCCGATCTGGCGCGTCGCGGGCTTACCGCAACCGACGCCAGGGACCGGTTCCGGCGCCACCTTGTGGAAGGCCGCGGACTGGCCGGCGCTGCGGCCGACCGTGTGCTGGAGTCGGGCAGGCAGCGCGCTCGGTCCGCCATCGATTTGGTGACCTGAGGGGATCGACATGCAAATTGAGCGGCACTTCGACCTGCCCATCCCGCCGACGCCCGCTGACCTGGCCGCGGAGTCGGACGCCCGAGCGGCCGCGGCCGACATCGCCACCGACGACGCCCGGCAGGCCGTCGCCGACGAATACGGCTACCCGGACTGGACGGCGCTGGAGTCCTCGGCGGCACAACCGGTGGAGATCCGGCCAATCTCGAGGCTCGGTATCGACCTGAACGGTTACGAAGAGAACGCGCAGCTCTATCTGACTGAACTCTCCGAGGGCAGCCCGGCGGCCGCCCTGCGGTTCCGGGCTTATGTGCCGCGGTTGGCCGACGTGCAGGATCTCGCCTCGAGGGCCACGCTGGAGGACGCCAAGCTGGTGGTGGCGCGCGAGGTGGGGTGCCTGACCTGGCCCGAGCTGGTCGACACCGTGCAGCAGATGGCGATGCGCAAGTGGAGCGGAACCCGTTGGTGTGACGCCGACGGCACCCAAGGCGAGGTAGTGAAGGCGGTCCTTCGTGGCGAAGCCACACGCGTGCGAGAGCTGCTGGCTGCCCGCCCGGATCTGGTGGATCTGCGGGACGCCGACGGCGCAACGCTGCTGGAAACGATCGCTCAGCCCCATGGACTCGGCACCCACGTCGACGACCTTGCGGTGGTCCAGGCGATCACCGACTCTGGCGCCGACACCGACCGTGCGGTCAACCTCGCCGCCGGGTTCAACCGGGTGAACCTCCTGGACGCATTGCTTGCCGCCGGTGCCGACGTGACCAACACGGTCGAGTGGGGAATCACCCCGCTGGAGGCCGCCCTCTACCACGGCTCGGCCGAAGCGACCCAAACACTGGCCGCGGTGGCGATCGTGCCGCGGGCGTACTGGGTTGCCGCCGGCTGCAACCGGATCGACCTGTTGGAGGACTTCCACGACGAGAAAGGTGCGCTTCGCCCCGAGGCCTACCGATGGCGGCCCAACCTAGCCGACGTCGGCTGGCCGGTCGGGCCGCCCCTGCAAGACGATCAGAAGACGGTGATGGCCGAGGCATTCGGCTTCGCCTGCCAGGTTGGAGCGACCGACGCGGTGCGGTGGCTCATCGATCACGGCGTTGACATCAACGCCCAACCGTGGCCAGGCCTGACCGGGCTGCATTTCGCGGTAAGCGCCGGACGAGGCGACACAGTTGATCTGCTGATGGCACACGGCCCCGATCTGTCGATTAAGGACTTTCAGCACGACGCCACGGCGGTGCAGTGGGCCGAACATCATGCCTCCGCCCACCCGGACTCGCCTCGGATTCTCCAGCTGCTGTCCGACGCCGCCCGGTAGCCGACGATGGAGAGCTGCGAACCCTGGTACATCCGGATCGGGCGGCCGCTGGTCTTCGGCGCGTTTCGGCTGGGTGCCTGGCGGTTGCTCGGCGGCTACTCCGGTGATGTGGCGTCGATGCGGCTGGTCGATCGGGTGTTCTGGGCTTTCAAACGGGAGACGCCGCTGGATGGAAGGCGCCGCCCGCGGCGGCTTCTGGCCGGCAGGCTGCGCGCCGGGCTGACCGAGCTGGTCGCCGATACCGCCGCCGCCCGTGACATCTCCCTGGTCTTCGTCGGGGACATCATGCCGTTGGACGCGTTCGCCGACACCGCATCGAAAGTGGAACTCGGCCCCGGTGTGGCCGAGCTCTTCCGAGCCGACGTGATGCTTGCCAACCTCGAAGGCCCGATCGGCGACCAGGACCCGGATGCACCGGCGGTGACGGGCCTGTTCGCCGACGCACCCCGACTGGCCATGACTCCGGCTGAGCTGCAGATGCATCGCGGCTACCTGGGCGCCGACACCGTGGTGATGTCCACCGCCAACAACCATGCGTGGGATCTGGGCGTGGAGGGGATCACGCGCACGGTCGACGAGCTGGAACAAGTGCGGGCAGTTCCCGTGGGCACTGGCCGCACGGCGGCGCAGACGGGTCACCGGGTCGTCACCGTGGCCGGCCTGACGATCGGTTTGGTGCCGTTTACCTTTGGCACCAACGGTCTTGGCGGCTCGCCAGACGAGGCGGGTCTGGTCAACGTCGTCCCACTCAATCAATGGCGCAACACCGATGTCGTCGACCAGGTCGCGAACGCGGTCCGCGCCTGCCGAGCGGCCGGCGGCGATCTGGTGATAGCCAGCCTGCATTGGGGGCTTGAGTTTGAATGGTTTCCCGTCGAGCAGCAGATCCGCACCGCTCGCCGGCTGGTTGAAGCCGGGGCGGACGTGGTGTGGGGTCACCACCCACATGTGATCCAGCCGGTCGAGCTGTATCCGGGCTCGCCGGAACGGACCGGATTAATCATGTACTCGGCCGGAAATTTGGTGACCCCGATGCTTTCCGCCCACAGCCGGCTCAGCCTGGCCGTGCGGGTCACCGCGAGCCGTGCGGGAATACGCGCCATCGATCTGGTCCCGATGGTGTTCTCGGAGGCGGACGGCCCTGGCGCCTACCGTCTCGATAGGCTGGACGTCCTTGCCGAGCAAGCCCCGGCCGACTCCGATGTAGCTGAGATCGTGCGGCATCTGCGGGTGACTGTGCCGCCGTCTTCGCCATGACCGGCGCGGAGGTGCTGCTGCTGGTCGGCACCCGGCCGGAGGCGGTCAAGGTCGCCCCAGTGGCGCTCGCGCTGGCCGCACACCCGAGCATCCGGCCGTTGCTCGTGCACAGCGGACAACATGGTTCCATCGTGCGCGATGCCTTGGCCCCCTTCGGCTTGTGGCCCGACGAATCGCTGGAGGTCAAGCGGTCCTCGGGCAGCCAGGCGGAATTGATGGCAGGTGTCCTTCCGCGGCTTGACGAATTGCTCGTGCGCCGCGCTCCGGATGCCGTCCTCGTCCAGGGAGACACCACCACGACCTTGGCGGGAGCGCTCGCCGCCTATTGGCGCCGGATCCCGGTGGTGCATTTGGAGGCCGGCCTGCGCACCGGCAACCGCGACTCACCTTTCCCCGAGGAGGGCAACCGGCAGCTGGTGGCCAGGATCGCCTCGCTGCACCTGGCCCCGACCGTTGGCGCGGCCCAGGCGTTGCAGGCCGAATCGGTGCCTGCGGCGGACATCGTGGTCACCGGAAACACTGTGGTCGATGCGATTCAGCACATGGCGCTGCTGGACCGCTCGCCGGTAAGCCCGCAGCTTGCCGCGGTCGAGAAGCTGCTGGACGGCTGCGGCGGCCGCATGGTTTTGATCACGTTGCATCGTCGAGAGTCATGGGGTGCGCCGATGGCGCGCATGCTGGCGGCCATCCGTCAGGTGGTCGACGAGCATCCTGACTTGCACGCGCTGCTTCCCATGCACCCCAACCCGGCGGTGCGTGAACAACTGGCCAGTGCCTCGGGCCATCCCCGGATACAGGTCATTGAGCCGCTGGACTATCCCGATCTGGTCAGGGCATTGCGGCGCAGCGCTTTGGTGCTCACCGACTCCGGCGGCATCCAGGAGGAGGCGCCGAGCTTCGGGGTACCGGTGCTGGTGTTGCGCGAGGTGACAGAGCGGCCCGAGGCAATCGACGCAGGTTGCGCGTGGCTGGTCGGGACAGATCCCGTCGCGATCGTGAAGTCGGCCCGCCGCCTGCTGGCCGCCCGGCGGCGGCTGCGGATCAAGCGAAACCCCTTCGGCGACGGCATGGCGGCCGCACGCGTGGTAAGCGCGCTTGAGCGGCTACTTGCGCGCCGGCTTGGTGACGATGAGGCCGGGGAAGACGAGGTAGTCGAGTTCTGTGTTCAGTAGCGTGTCGATGGCTTCGGCCGGAGTCTCGTCGATCGGCAGGCCCTTGGTGTTGAGGCTGGTGTTGAGCACCATCGGCACGCCGGTGCGCTGGTGGAAACGCTGGATGAGCGCGTGGAAGTTCGGGCTGTCACTCGCGCCGACCGTCTGAATGCGTGACGTTCCATCCACGTGCGTTATGGCAGGCACCGCGTCGGAAAGCACCGGGCTGGCCCGCAGCATGAACGGGCTGTCGGCCAAGCCGAACCACGCTGCGGCGTGTTCGTTGAGAACCGACGGTGCGAAGGGCCGGAACCCCTCGCGGTGCTTGACCTTCGCATTGAGACGGTCTCGCATCGTGGGGCTGCGTGGATCGGCCAGGATGCTGCGGTGTCCGAGGGCACGTGGGCCGACTTCGCTGGCCCCTTCGTACCACCCCACGGTGGCGCCCTCTTCGATGAGCTGAGCTGTCGCGTCAAGATAGTCGCCGGCCTCACGGACGATCAGGTCGCCAGCCCGGGCGGCGATGGCCGCCCCAACGGTTCGCCTTCCGTATTGGCGCACGGAATACATCAGGTCCGGGGTCGCGTGGGGCAGGCGTGGATTGCCCAGCACGTGATGCCAGTGCCAAAGCGCGGCCCCGATGGCGGTGCCGTCGTCGCCACATGCAGGGTGCAGGTGCAGCTGCAGGAAGTCCGATGCCAAAAAGCAGGCCTGGTTGGCCACGGCGTTGAGCGCAGTCCCGCCTGACATGCACAGGTTGCGTTCGACATTGTTGCGTGCGCACACCTGGGCCAAATCGTCGAGCACGGCGCTTAGCTGACGTTCGAGGCCGAGCTGGATGCAATAGGCAAGCGTGGCGTTGAGCTCCTTCTCGCCCACGCGCAACGTCACCGGGTTGGCCGACGCCAGCGCGATCAGCTCGGCGAAGTTGGACACGGCCTTCCAGTCGACGGCGTCGAAGTCGTCGGTGCGTCCGTAGGGCGCCAGACCCATCACCTTGCCCGCACCCACGATGCTGGATCCGAACAACGACTCGGCTACCGACGTATAGCCGACATTGGCGTTGAACCAATCGTCGTAGCCCCGTTTGAGCGGATATAGACGTTCGCCTCGGCCCAGGAACGCCCGGCATCCGAGCGGATCGATAGCCAGGACGGCGGCCGACTCGAACGGCGAGGTGTAGTAGGGCGCGGCCGCGTGCAATGTGTGATGGTCGGGGTTCACCGTGCAGGCGATGTCGTTGCCGCGTATGCGCACGGTGTCGTTGCGCTGGTTGACCCAGAACTCGAACCAGGTGTCCTTGAGGTCGCTGCCATGCAGCGCCGGAATGTCGGGTGAGTCCATGTTATGCAGGTTGCACAACATGGCGTGGTCCACGTCAGACAGCGCTACCCCGGCTTGATCGAGCAATTCATCTAGATCGTCTTCACGCAGACCCGGGTGCTTCTTGAGCCGTGAGCGCCGTTCTGTGCACACAAATCCCGCGATCCGCCCCTCACGCAGGATGACGGCGGCCCCATCGTGGTTGAAGTTGATGGCCAGGATTACTCGTACCGTGGGGCTGGTCATCGGTCCCTCCACAGTGGATTGTCACCCGAGTTGGAAGAGGATCCGCGCACGCGCGTACCCCGGCGATGATATCCGGCAATCCGAATGTAAGACTTAGCGCGGTCGCGGTCAATCCGCGCGCCAGACATGGCGGAAAGCGCGTGAGATCGACCATCGCCGGTCTATTTTCAAACAGGTTTTCCTGTCATATCGTGCTGCTATGCCATCGGCGCCCTCGGATTCCACGCAGTTAGATCAACTGCTGCGTGAGCTGGGAGGGCTGCGAGTCCGGTTGCATGCCGACGGCGGCCGGCTGCGCTGTGTCGGGCCGGCGGGCGTGCTTACCCCCGAGCTGCTGGGCAGGGTCCGCCGAAGGCGCGCTGAGCTCCTGCGCATGTTGTCCGCCAATCCGGATGAGCCCGAGACCGGGGAGCTTTCCTACGCGCAGGAGCGCATCTGGCTGCACCAGCGCCTCGATCCCGAAGGTTCGGCCTACAACATTCCACTCGATGTCGACCTGACGGGGTCGCTGTCGGCTGAAGCGTTGCGGCACGCCCTATCCGTGGTGATTGCCCGACACGAGCCTTTGCGCACGACCTTTCGCGCCACTGACGGTTTGGAACAGACGGTGCTGGCGCCCCGTCCCGCCACCTTTGCCTTGATAGACCTGACCGGTCTGCCACCGGCGGCTCGGGCCGAAGCGCAACGGCGGGTCAGTGAAGATTTCGCCAGGCGGGCCTTCGACCAATCCACGTCGCCCGGCATCCGGCAAGCCGTGCTGCGGCTGGGCACCGAGTCGCATCAGCTGATGTTGCCCCGCCACCACCTCACCAGCGACGGTTGGTCGTTCGGGGTGCTGGCCACCGACCTGGGCCGAGCCTATACCCATGCCGTCAGCGGGCACCCGGTTTCTCTGCCGCCGCTGCGCTGGCGATACCGCGACTTCGTCCGCTGGCAACGCACCACCGCCGAGACCGGCGGCTTCGCCGCGGGCCTGCAGCGATGGGAAGCGCATCTGGCGGGGTCCACGTTCCTGTCCGGAGGGCTGGGAAGGTGGGGTCCACCAGGAGGCGATCCGGCCGCGACCATCCGGCTGCGGCTGCGAGGCGCGATATCGACGGCCATCCACACAGCGGCACGTCACGCGGCCACCACCCCATTTACCGTGCTGGCCACCGCAGTCGGGCTGGCGATCGCGGCAGTCACCGGCGCACCCGACGCGGTCATCGGCGTCGCAGTCTCCGGCCGCACGCGGCCCGAGATTGAACCGTTGGTGGGCTCGTTCGCCACTGTCCTGCCGCTACGGGTCAATGCGCGTCGCGACGCGACCGTGCACGAGACGCTGCTGGAGACACACCGCACGGTCACCCAGGTTCTGAAGGACCAGGACGTGCCGCTGGAACACATCCTGCGGGCCGTGGCACCGGGGCGGCGCTGGTTCGGCAGGCCGCCGCCGTTCGCCGCGGTGCTGACCTACCAGAACACACCGGGCATCGAGGTGTCTTTGCCCCGGCTGGAAGCGTTGCTACGCGAGACGGCGCCTGTGGCGCCGAAATTCCCGCTCACCCTGACGGTCAACCACGTCGGGCCAGATTTGGAATTGTTCGCGGAGTACGATGCCCGCGCACTCGACGACGCGGCCGTCAGGCAGATCCTGCTTAAGATCATATCCATTTTGGAGGGTACCGAGAACCCGATCGCGCAGCCGCAGACATCAGCTGACACGATGCCAGACGTCGCTGATGACAGCACACTTGCCGAGCGATTCGAAGCAGTCGCCGCTCGACAACCGCACGCGATCGCGGTGACCGACTCCTCCGGGCAGGTCAGTTTTCGTGAGCTGAGGCGGCGGGCACGCCGGATCGCGTCGGCCTTGCTGGCGTGTGGCGTCGAGCCCGGTGGCAGGGTCGCGATCTGCATGCCGCATAACGCGCATCTTGCCGCTGCGATTGTCGGTGCCGGCCTGGCGGGAGCGGCCTATGTGCCGCTTGATCCCGACGATCCAGCCGCGCGGCACGAGTCGGTGATGGCCGACGCGGGAGTCGGCGCACTCTTGACCACCGAGCGGTGGGGCGACCGGTTCGCCTGGCTGGACCGGCCTGTCGTGACTGCGGACCGCCCACCGCGCCGGGTCCGCGCGCTGCCGAGCAGGCGTAGCGCCGATCAGATCGCGTACGTCGTGTACACCTCAGGTTCGACAGGAACGCCCAAGGGCGTGCTAGTCAGCCACAGAAACGTGCTGGGGTTGTTGAGTTCGGCGCTGCAGCGCTTCGACTTCACCGAAGCGGACACGTGGAGCATGACCCATTCGGCGGCATTCGACTTCTCGGTGTGGGAGCTGTGGATGCCGCTGCTGACCGGGGGCCGGCTGGTGATCGTGCCACGGGAAGGCGTACGTGACACCGATTCTCTGCGGTCGGCTTTGGAACGTGAACAGGTCACCGTGCACAGCAGCACGCCGAGCGCCTTCGACGCGCTTGTGCAATCGACGAGCCTGTCGGCCCGCACGGTGGTACTGGGTGGGGAACGGTGTGATCCAGCACGGTTAGGCAACTGGCTAGACCGGGTAGGCCCGGCCACGCAACTGGTGAACATGTATGGCATCACCGAAACCACCGTACACGTGACACACCGGGTGCTCACCCGGATGGATGCAGGCGGCACGGTCAGCCCCATCGGCAAGGCGTTGCCAGGCGTGCGGGCAGCCGTCACCGAGGCGGGCGAAATCGTGGTGGGCGGCTGGGGTGTCGCCAACGGCTATCTACACAGGCCCGCGCTGACCGCCGAAAGGTTCGTGCCCGACGAGCTCGGCCCAGCCGGCGCACGCGCCTACCGCTCCGGAGACCTGGCGGCAGCCACGGCCGATGGGGAGCTGCGCTATCTGGGACGCCTTGACGCACAGGTGAAAGTGCGAGGTTACCGAGTCGAGCCGGGCGAGGTGGCTGCAGCGTTGCGGACTCATCCGCGGGTGGGCGAGGCGGTCGTGGTACCCACAAAAAGGGCATTGGTGGCCTATTTTGTCGCTAAGCCGGGGCAAAGCGCGCCCACCACTCAGGATCTGCGGCATTTCCTTTCACAAAGGCTGCCGAGCTACCTGGTTCCGGCCCGCTACCTTCAGGTGGACGCTTTTCCGCTCAACCGCAACGGCAAGCTCGACCTCGCGGCGCTACCGGCGGTGCCGGTCGAGGTCGGCCATGAGCAGCCGCGCACGCCAACCGAGCAGCAGGTCGCAAAGCTGTGGTGCGAGCTGCTCGGACTTGCCACCGTTGGAGTGCACGACGACTTCTTCACCCTAGGCGGCGATTCCCTTCTGGTGACCCGCCTGCATGCCCGGTTGCAAGAAGCCTTCGGTGTCGACGTGCCCATGCGGCAGGTGTATGACGTGCCGGACATGGCGGCGCTGGCCGGGCTCATCGACGCACTGCTTGCGGGCCAGGGTGAGGAATCGCCATGACGAGCGTTGCCACGGCACCGCTTTCGTTCGGCCAGCACCGAATGTGGTCGATGGGCCAGCTCGTCGACGGCTTGGTCACTAACCTGGTCATGGCGGTGCGACTGACCGGACCGCTGAACCTCCCCGCGCTCGCCCAGGCGTTCACCGACGTCGTGGCCCGCCACCACGTGCTGCGCAGCGTGATCGAGGTACACCAAGAGGAACCGGTGCAGGTGGTAATGCCCGCGATGCGGGTGCCGCTGATCCTGGTCGACCTGCCGGAAGCTGGCCTCGACGCAGTCTTACACGCCGAAGGGTTGCGGCCACTGGATTTGGCTCGGCCGCCGCTGGTGCGCGTGACCGTGTTGCGGTTGGGGATGCGGGACCACATCGTCGTGGTGGCCATGCATCACGCCGTCACCGACGGCTGGTCTCTCGATCAGCTCGCGTCGGAGATTTCACAGCTTTATCAGGCCTACCGGAGTGGGCAACCGGCACCGCTGCGGGATAGCCCGGTCATCCAATTCGGACAGTATGCGGAGCAGGAGCGATCGCGGGCATGGGCGGCTGAACCGGCTTCGTGGCTTGAGGGTATCGATGATCCCGCCGCCGGTCCACTACCGGTCGCAAGGCCACGCATGCCGGGCCGGGAACGCGAAGCCAAAGTGTGGACCGCCAGCCTTCCGCCGAGCCTTACCAACGCTTTGGCGGATCTGCGTCGACGGGACGGCGGCACGCTGTTTCAGCTCGTGCTGGCCGCGTGGGTCTGTCTGACACACCGGCTCGACGGTCGCGAGAGCGTCCTGGCCGCGACGCTGGCCTCGGGCCGGACCCGATCCACATTGGAGTCTTCGATCGGGTATTTCGCCAATTTACTGCCGGTGGGTGCCCAGGTGCGGACCAACATGCCCTTTAGCGAGCTGTTGCGGCAAGTATGGGATCGATGCGCGGTCGCCTTCGAGCACCAGGACACGCCCTTCGAGGTGATCGCGCGCCGGTGGCGTGGCGCCAGCCCGATCTCCGTGCTGTGCGTGCCCCAGCTCGCGGCGCCGACGCTGTCACTTCCCGGCCTCGAGGTCGAACCCGTTGGCGTGCCGCATGCTATCCCGCACTTTGATCTGACCATCGAGTTCCGGGAGCAGGCGGGGGCGCTGAGGTTCGGTCTGCAGTACGACACCTCGGTGCTCGACGGCGAGACGGTGGCGCTGCTCGGCGGGTATCTGCGCGCGATCCTGCAAGCTGTCTCGGCCGATCCCGATGTCTGTTGCGGGCAGATTCGGCTGGCGGAGACGGCCCCGCTCACCTCCGCTGCTACCGACGACGTGACTACGCTGCACGAGGCCTTCGAACGGCAGTGCAAGCGCACACCTGACGCGGTCGCGCTGAGGCACGGCGAACAATCGTGGACCTATCGCACCCTCAACGCCGAAGCGAACCGGTTGGCCCGCGACTTGGTCGATCGCGGAGTCGGCGTCGAGGACCGGGTGGCGGTATGTCTGCCTCGCGGCCACGATGCGGTGGTCGCGATCCTGGCGACGCTCAAAGCGGGCGCGGCGTATGTACCGATCGACCCGTCCTACCCGCAGGCTCGGATCACCTACATGCTGGACGACGCCGATGTCAAAGTCGTCCTGGACGACCTGTCCCTTGCCGGCAGCGGTTACGCCGCAACCAATCTTTGCCTGTCGGTGTCGCCGCAGAGCCTCGCCTACGTCATGTACACCTCGGGGACGACCGGTCGACCTAAAGGGGTGCTCGGACTGCACGCGGCCACGATGCAGCGGCTGGCCTGGATGTGGCGGGAGTACCCGTTCAGCCCGGGCGAGCAAGCCTGCCATCGCACGCCACTGTCGTTTGTGGACTCCGTATGGGAGATCTTCGGCCCGCTGCTGGCGGGTGTGCCTGCGGAGGTCCTGGACCCTGACGACATAGCCGAGCCGGGCCGGATGGTGGCGGTACTTCGGCGCTCAGGCAGCACACGCGTCGTCCTGGTGCCGTCGCTGTTGCGCGCGTTACTCGACACCGTGCCGGGCGTCGCCGCCGAGTTACCTGCCCTGGCCATCTGGGCCACTAGCGGCGAGCGGCTCGCACCCGACCTGGCTCAGCGTTTCCACGCGCTCCTGCCCGGCCGCCACCTGCTCAACCTATACGGCTGCACCGAGGTCTCCGCCGACGCGACCGCAGGTGAGGTGCGGCCAGATGCGGCGGTCGTGACAATCGGCAGGCCCATCGCAGGCGCATCAATCACCCTGGTTGACACGGCCGGGAGGCTCGTGCCACCTCTAGTGTCCGGCGAGATGGTCGTCGGCGGGCCGCTGGTCGCGCGTGGCTACCACAACGATCCTGCCGCGACCGCCGCCCGGTTCAGGCCCGGTCCGGCCGGGGGACGCGTCTACCACACCGGTGACCTGGCGCGCGTTTGCGCGGATGGCGGCATCGAGTATCTCGGGCGTATCGACAGCCAGCTAAAGGTCCGCGGTGTGCGCATCGAGCCGGCCGAGATCGAGGACGTGCTGCTGGGCTTTCCCTCCGTACACCAGGCCGCGGTCACCGCACACATTGACTCGCTGGTGGCGTTGGTGCGCCTGGACAACGATTGCGAGGTCGCTCAGCTGCGGGAGCACGCGCGCGTGTTTCTCCCCTCCGCACTCGTGCCGTCGATGTTCGTGCGTGTTGACGAGTTGCCGCTAAGCCCGAGCGGAAAGGTCGACCGGCGCCGACTCGGCGCCCTAGTGCGGTCCTCTACCGATGCCCTTTCCGGGCGGCCGCCCACGAGCCCCAGCGAGTTGCTGGTGGCGCAAGCGTTCGCCGAGTTGCTTCCGGTCACCCCCGGCTCGGTCCACGACGACTTCTTCGCGCTCGGTGGGCACTCCATGACGGCCACGGCACTGCTGCACAGGTTGGGACAGCGCACCGGGATGTCGGTAGGGCTGCGCGACCTGTTCGCCGCGCCGAGTATCCAGGCGCTGGCCGGCCTGCTGGATGGAAGGCTGCACGGCGCAAGTGAGCTTTCCACGGCGGACGTCGTCCTGACGCCACGCCCGCATGAGTGGCACGACCCGTTTCCTCTAACCGAGGTGCAGCAGGCGTACTGGATCGGGCGCAACGCCGACCTTGTGCTCGGCAACGTGGCAACCCACGCCTACTTCGAAATCGACACCACCGGGCTGGATGTGGTGCGGCTGGAATCGGCGATCCGCGTGCTCGTCGATCGTCATGGCGCTCTTCGCACCGTGATCCTGGAGTCGGGGCAGCAACAGGTGCTGCGCGAAGTACCGCCCTACCAGCTGGCCACCCTCGATTTGACTGACACGCCCGACGACCAGGCCGCGCTGCGCGACGTTCGTGACTCTATGTCGCACCAGGTGCTTGCCGCCGATCGGTGGCCGCTGTTCGACATTCGCGCCAGCCTGCGCACCGGTGACCGGCAGCGGTTGCACGTGAGCATCGACGCGCTCGTGGCCGATGCCTACAGCGTGCAACTGCTCACCTCCGAGCTCGCCCTGCTCTACCATCGCCCACAGACCGAGCTGGCCCCGCTGCAGTTGACATTCCGCGACGCCGTGGTGGCCCAAGCCGAGACTTTGGGGCAGCCCGGCTACGAAGGTTCCCTGGCCTACTGGCGGGAACGGCTGGCCGACCTGCCGAGCGGTCCGGAGCTGCCGTTGAGCCGGTCCCCGGAATCGGTCTCCCAGCCGCGATTCCAGCGCTGGGCACACAAACTCGACGCGGACCTGTGGCAGGCGCTGGTGGCCCGTGCCGCCACCGCAGGCGTGACGCCGTCAGTGGCCGTGCTGGCCGCATTCACCGAGATCCTCACGACGTGGAGCCGGCATCCGCACTACGCGGTCATGCTGACCCTGTTCAACCGGCGCGGGGACCACCCGGATCTGTACCGGATAGTCGGTGACTTCACCTCGGTGACACCACTTGAAGTCGATCACCGTGAGCAGGAGTCCTTCATCGCACAGGCCCGAGCGATCCAGGGTCGCATGTGGACGGACTTGGACCACCGCGCAGTCGGCGGGATCACGGTGTTGCGGGAGTGGGCACGCTCGCGCGGCGGGCGCCCGGGCTTGCTCGCACCGGTCGTGTTCACCAGCAATCTCGGGCTGCCCGACGACTCGGCCGCCACAGAACTGCCGCCGCTGGGTCAGATCGAGTACGGCGTTACCCAAACCCCGCAGGCCTACCTCGACCACCAGGTAGCGGAGGCGCCCGACGGTCTGATCCTGCATTGGGACGCGATCGCCGAACTGTTCCCGCCGGCCCTCATCGACGACATGTTCAACGCCTACGTCCACCTGCTCACCGCGTTGGCCGACGGCACCCGGGCGTGGGACGAACCGGTGCGTGGATTGCTGCCGCCCGAGCAGTCCGCTCGCCGCGCGCAGGTGAACGCGACCGCATGCGCGGTGACCAAGGCGACGCTGCCGACATTGTTCGCCGCTTCGCTTGCGCGGCACCCAGAGGCCCCAGCGGTCATCACCTCGTTCGGGCAGTTGAGCTTCCGTGAGCTCGCCGACCGGGCTGGCGGGGTCGCGCGAATGGTGGAGGAGCGTGGCGTCAAACCCGGCGACCTCGTGGGCGTTTCCGGGCCAAAAGGCTGGGCCCAGGCCGCGGCCGTGCTCGGCGTGACAGCGGCCGGAGCCGCCTACGTGCCGCTGGAACCCGACCTGCCCGACAGCCGGCGGCGGCTTCTGGTGGAACAGACCGGCGTACGCATCGTGCTCGACGCCTCGGACGTCGAAAACGCTGGCGCTGCTCCGCTTCGCGGCAACCCGGCGGCTACCGACCTCGCCTACGTCATCTTCACGTCAGGCTCCACCGGTACCCCCAAAGGGGTCATGATCGACCACCGGGGCGCGGTCAACACCATCGAGGACATCAATCGGCGCTTCGGAATCGGCCCGGCCGACCGGGTGCTCGGGTTGTCCTCATTGAGCTTTGACCTGTCCGTCTACGACTTGTTCGGGATCTGGGCGGCCGGCGGCGCTGTCGTGCTGCCCGACCCGGACCGGCTACGCGACCCCAGACACTGGCTGCAGTTGCTGCGCACCGGGCAGGTGACGGTGTGGAACACCGTTCCCGCACTGCTCGACCTGGCCCTGGAGTACGCCGAAACCGCACACGCGCCGGAGCTTTCGCAGCTGCGCGTGGTCATGCTCAGCGGCGACTGGATTCCCGTCGGCCTGCCAGACCGCCTGCGGCGCAAGGCACCGAGCGCGCAGGTGATCAGCCTTGGCGGCGCTACCGAGGCGTCGATCTGGTCGGTCTTCCACCGTATTGGCGAGGTGGATCCGGCCTGGCCGTCGATTCCCTACGGCCGACCGCTGGCCAACCAGCGAGTCTATGTGCTTGACCACCGATTCGAGCCCCGGCCCGAATGGGTTCCAGGTGAGCTTTACCTTGCCGGTACCGGTCTAGCGCTGGGCTATCTCGATGACCCGGTCCGAACGGACGCGCAATTCATCAACCATCCACGCACCGGCGAGAGGCTCTACCTCACCGGTGACATCGCCCGCGCACGACCCGAAGGTGAGCTTGAATTCCTGGGCCGCGAGGACGCCCAGGTCAAGATCAGCGGGTTCCGGATAGAGCTTGGCGAAGTCGAGGCCGCCATGCGCGCCGTGGACGGCATCACAGCGTGCGCGGCCACGGCCGTAGGCCCCCGCACGGGCGATCGCCGCCTGGCCGCGTTCTTCGTGGGGCAGGCAACGGAGCAGGACGTACGAGCCGCGTTGCGACAGGCTCTACCCGGTTACCTTGTGCCGACAACGGTGCGGCGCGTTGACGCCCTGCCGCTGACCGCTCAGGGCAAGGTAGATCGCTCCGCGCTCGCCACGTTGAGTGAAGCCACGCCTGCGGCCGCGCCGGCGATGCCCCCACCGGATGAACTCGTGTCGAAGTTGGCGGCCACCTGGGCTGTCGTGCTCGGCGTCGAATCGGTGGACCTCGACGACAATTTCTTCAACCTCGGCGGCACGTCACTGGTGGCAATACGCCTGCTGCTTCGGCTGGAGGCCGAAATCGGCCGCAAGGTGTCACTCGGCCGGCTCTACGAAGCTCCGACGCTGCGCGAGCTGGCGCTGGCCATTAGCCAGGCACAGACGACAGTTGACGGCAGGGTGTCGCTGCCAGCCGATCCCGCACGGCGCTATGAGCCGTTCCCGCTGACGTCGGTGCAGGAGGCCTACTGGATGGGCAGGCGGTCGACGATGACGCTGGGCGGCGTGTCGACCCACAGCTACGTCGAGCTGGATGTCGCCGGACTGGATGCGGACGCGCTGGAGAGTGCGGTCAACAGGCTCGTCGGACGGCACGACGCTCTGCGCACCATCGTGCAGCCGGATGGAACCCAACGCGTGCTGCGGGAGGTGCCACGATTCCAGGTGCACCGAACCGATGTGGGTGCCGATCTTGAAAGCATCCGCGAGCGCATGTCACACCGCGTATACGACACCAGTCAATGGCCGCTCTTCGACATCGCGGTGTCGCGTTTGGACGACGACACTTCACGTATGCATGTCAGTGTGGATCTGATCATTGCCGACGCGCTCAGTTTCAACATCATGCAACAAGAACTGCTGGCGTATTACGACAACGATTCTGCGCCGCTGCCGGAACTTGGGTGTACTTTCCGCGACTATCAGAGCGCGATCAACGCTGGCCGCAACGCTCCCGGACGCCGTGCCGCCGAGCAGTATTGGCGTTCCCGGGTGCCCGCTCTGCCCGCAGCGCCACCGCTGCCCATGGCGCGCAGGCTTTCTGAGCTTTCCAGTCCGCGCTTCGCGCGGCTGGAGACCCGCCTGTCCCGCGCCGACCTGGCACGGCTGCGTGAGCACGGCTCTGCCCGTAATCTCACCCCCTCTGGTCTGCTGTGCGCCGGATACGCCGACGTGCTGGCGATGTGGAGCCAGACCAGCCGGTTCATCATCAACCTGACCACGTTCAACCGGCTGCCATTGCACCCGGACATCGATGCAGTGGTGGGCGACTTCACCTCGACGACACTGCTTGCGGTCGACGCGACCGGTGCGACGTTTACCAAGCGGGCCCAGGCGATGCAGCAGCAGATCTTCCGCGACCTGGAGCATCGCGAGTTCAGCGGGGTCGATGTGCTGCGCCTGATCCGCCGGGACCCGAGTCGCCGCGACAACGCCTTCGCGCCGGTGGTCTTCACCAGCATGCTCCTGCCGGCCGTGAGTCCGGACCGCCAACGCGTGCCAACGGGCCGTGCCTGGCCGGCGCAGGTCGCCTACAGCGTGAGTCAAACCCCGCAGGTCCTTCTGGACTTCCAGGTCTACGAGCACGACGGCGGCCTGGTGCTCACCTGGGACTACGTGGCTGAAGCCTTCCCGGACGGGATGGTCACGGACATGTTCGACGCCTACGGGCGGATCCTGCGCTCATTGGTCACCGACAGCGAATATTGGGAAGTAGGTCCGGGATGGACACGATGAACTCGGCAGTTGCGGCCATGGTCTCGCCCAGCCAGGCCAACCTGTGGCAGCGAGTCAACCAAACGCCCGAGGTCCCCGCCACTACACCCGCCGCGCTCCTGCTCGACATCGCCAGCCGCCGTGCGGACAGGCCCGCCGTGATCACCGGCCAGCGCGAGCTGACATACGCCGAATTGCTTGGCCTGGCTCAAACCGTTGCGGCGCATGCGCCCGGACCAGTGGTGATCTGCGTCGAGCCGGGCTGGGAGCAGGTTGTCGCGGTCGTGGCCGCTCTGGTCGGTGGACAGCGCTTTGTCGTGGCGAGCCCGGACGCGTCACAGTCGGCCAGGTGGGGGCAGCTTGCGTCAATGCCAGGCGGCCTGGTGCTTACGCAGAGCTGGTTGGAGAACCGGCTGCGCTGGCCGGAGGGGACCCAGCGGATCTGCCTGGACAGCGTCCAGCCTGAGCGCAGCGAGGCCAGGCAACAGCTCGTCGATCCGGCCAGCGTCGCCTGCCTGGCACCACATCCGATTACGCACGATGGACTGGCCACGCCGATCACCGACCTGATTGAACGGTTCGGTCTCGGCCACGACGACCGGCTGCTCGCGGTATGTCCGCTGGGCGACGAAGTTTCGATCGCGGCCATCCTGATGATGTTGCTCTCCGGCGGTGCGGTGGTCGTGCCTGACGACATCGACCTGCGTACCCCTGCGGTATGGGTGGATCTGATGCTTGAGCATCGGGTCACCGTCTGGCATTCGCCGCCGGCCCTCGCCGGTCTGCTTGCCGAGCATCTGCACCAGCGCGGCGACGACCGTCCCGAACAGCTGCGAATCGTGATGCTGGGCGGGGAACCGTTCCCGCTGTCGCTGGCAGGCTGGCTGCGCCGGGCGCTCGGCGACCAGCCGCGCCTGGTCAACTTGGGACCGGGTGCCGGAGCCGGGATCTGGTCGACCTGCTATGAACTCGACGAGCCGGATGCGCGCAGGGGCCATCTTCCGATTGGAGCGCCACTTGCGGCGACCTCAACCTACATCCTCAGCGACGCACAATTGCCGTGCCCGGCCTGGGTCAACGGACGGCTGCACCTAGGTGGCCGGCTTCTGGCACCGAGCGATCAGGACCCGACGGAGGCAATGGGCGAGACCGTAGTCCGCACCGTGCACAGCGGACGCTTGCTGCCCAACGGTGTGCTCGAGCTCGGCGGCGAAGACGACACGCGCATCACCGTTTCCGGGCACACCTTCAACCTGCGTGACATCGAGGCGGCGCTTGCCACCCATGAGGACGTTTTGCATGCGGCGGCCGTCGCGGCTGGCGAAAGTTCGGTAGCGTTCGTCAAAGTCGCACCGGGCAGGCAGGCCACCGGTCCGCAACTGCTGGACTACCTGCGCACCAAGATGTCTCCGTACCTGCTGCCCGAGCGGATCGAGACCGTGGGGTCGTTCCCGCTCACCCCCTCCGGCCGCATCGACCGCGCTGCGCTTGCCGCACGAGTCGAGACCCACCCAGCGACCACCACGACGCCGGCACCTATCGCTCTTGGCGTCACGAACAGTGACTTGATCGAGCGCGCCTGCGCGCTGGCCGCTCAGATTCTGGACGTGGCTGACGTGGCACCGGACATGAACCTGTTCGACGTCGGCGCCACGTCCGTGCAGCTGGTCCGGATCGCGGTGCGGGCCGAGGTCGAGCTGAAGATCAAGGTCGATGTGGAGGAGCTGCTGCGCTTCCCGTCTATCGGTGTGCTGGTGAGCTCCGGGCGTCCAGAAGGCGACGCTATCGATGCGAGCCAATGGATTGACGAAGGCGTCATCTTCGACCCGCTGGAGCGCATCGCGTTCAAAGAGCGCCGGCCAGGCGTGCGGCACCAGCTCACCGAGGTGGCAGGAATCCCGCTGGCGGATGGCGAAACCGGCGATCTGGCCCGCAGGCGCACACACCGGCGTTTCCAAATCGAGCAACCGGTGCCGCAGCAGGCACTGGCGCACCTTCTGGGCCACCTGCGCCGCCTGGACGATGCGGATGAACCCAAGTACGCCTACCCGTCAGCGGGCAGCCTCTATCCCGTGCAGGCCTACCTCACCGTCAACGCCGGCCGTGTCGAGGGCATCGACGAGGGTTCCTACTACTACCACCCCGAGCTGCACCGGATCATCCCGCTTGCGCCGGGCGCCCAGGTGGACGCCAAGGCACACGCCTGGGTCAACCAGGCCGCTGCCCGCGATGCTGCCTTCTCGCTTTATCTGGTGGCGGACCAAGACGCGATCGCGCCCATGTATGGCACGCGGTCGCGCGACTACGCACTGATCGAAGCGGGCGCTATGTGTCAGCTCCTGATGGGCGCTGCGGCCGGATGCGGGCTGGGGCTGTGCCCGGTCGGCGAGATGGACGATACCGTGCTGCGTGAACCGTTGCGGCTCAAAGAGAGCCATGCTCTGCTGCACACCCTGCTGGGCGGCCTGCCGGCCGAGCTCGACACCGCCGAGGCCGAAATGCTGGCCCGGATGGGTTCACGATGAGCACAAATCCGCTGGGCATCGCCCGCCGTCAGCCGGTTGCCACCTCGGCGGCCGATCAGGTCGTGCCTACCGGAACACACAGGCTGCCCTACGAAGTCCACCCGTCGGCCGGCGTCGACCTGGCCGAGTGGGCGCGCGGCAACTCTTCCACGGTGGACAACTGGCTGCACCGCTATGGCGCGGTGCTGTTCCGCGGCTTCGACGTCGGCCTCGACCGGTTCGCGGCAACCGCGGCGGCGCTGGCCGGTCCGCCGCTTCCGTATAGGGAGCGCTCCACGCCGCGCACCGAGTTGGCCGAAGGCGTGTACACCTCGACCGAGTACCCGGCCGACCAGCCGATCGCGCTGCACAACGAGAACGCCTATCAGCGCAGCTTTCCAGCCCGGCTGGTGTTCGGCTGCGTCACACCATCGGCATCCGGTGGTGCGACACCGCTGGCCGACTGTCGAAAAGTATTGGGCCGCATCGACCGAGCGGTCGTGGACACCTTCCAGCGCAGGCAGGTGCGCTACACACGCCACTTCCACGAGAGTGTTGGCCTGTCCTGGCGCGAGGTGTTCGGCGAGTCCGATCCCGGCCGCGTCGACGAATACTGTGCCGCACAGGACATCGCCACCGACTGGCGTGACGGTCAGCTGAGCACCGTGCAGGTGCGGCCCGCGACGGCGCGGCATCCGGCCACCGGTGAGCTGACGTGGTTCAACCACGTCAACCTCTTCCACCCCTCGGCGCTGGCTGAACCGGTACGCGAGGCGCTCGTCGCCCAATACGGACAAGACCGGCTGCCCCTCGACGTCTGCTACGGCGACGGTTCAGCCATCGAAAACGATGCCCTGGCAAGCATTCGCGCTGCCTATGCCGCCGAGACGGTCGCCGTGCCGTGGCGCGAAGGCGACGTCCTGCTGGTGGACAACGTGCTCGTCGCACATGGCCGTGAACCATATCAAGGGCCGCGCCGGATCGTGGTCAGTATGGGCGGCACCCTGTGGCATGGCGGTGCCCCATGATTGTACGTGCGCTCAGGCTCACCGGTGTGGTTGACGACGCTCGCCTGCTGGCGGCCGTGCGGGAGGCGACCACTTCGCTGGAGTTGTTGACCGCGCCCTCCATCGGTGCCGACACAGCGGCCGACGACACGCATTGCCTGAAGATGCTTGCTGCACAACGCGAGCGGTGTTTGGTGCAGCTGTACCGCCTGCCCAACAGCGACACCGAGGACCATGTCGTGCTCGCTGTCGCCGCTGATCCGATGGTGCTAGACCTGCGTTCGGCCTACCTGCTGCTGGGAGCGGTGATGCAGGCCTACTTCGGGCGGTTCCGAGCGATTGAGTATCCGTCGTACACCGAGGCCGTGGGCGGCATCGACAACCGTGTGGCACCGTCGCGGGCTGCCTTGTGGGCCCGCCGCGTCGGCGCATGGCCACGGCGGTGGCCAACGGCGGACGTTGACAACGACCTTCACGTCCCGTTCCCCACCTGGGCCAAGCTGTGCGGGATCGGGGACTACATGGGCAACCACAGCTCGATCACGGTGATAGCCCTGCTGGCGTGGTGGCTGCGATTCCAGGCCGGCCGCGTGGAGCCTGCGACGTTCCTGGCAGAGCTCGACCTGCGCGAGTACCACGGCCTCGGCTCGGTCATCGGACCGCTGACCGACCGGATCGCCTTCCAAGTCGACGTCACGCCGGAGATGTCGTTTCGGGAGCTGGTGCGTCGATGCCATGCCGGTGTGCTCGACGCGGTGGTGCATTACGTGCCGTTCCAGGTGGTGCGCGAGCTGCCATGCTGGCCCGGCTGTGATGTCGCCGTCCACTACTGCCGGACGCCGCCGCTGAGCTCGGCCACCCGCGGTGAGGAAACACTGGAGCGTCTTGGCCTGTCCATTGAGCTGTTCCACGAAGGGGCACTGGCACGGCTGACCGGTCACACCCCCGACGCGGCCTTGTCTGTCGACGTCGCCGAGTCCGGCGATGGGGTAGAGCTCATCGGTATCCCTCTCGAAATTTCGGTCATCGACAAGGTGATCGCCGATCCTGATATCCCGCTGGCACGACTGTGAGGAACGCATGACCGACGAAGAATTCGACGATACGACCGTCTACCGCGTCGTGATGAATCACGAGGAGCAGTACTCGATCTGGCCCTCCGATCGTGACCTTCCCGCCGGTTGGCGAGATGAAGGCACGAGCGGCCCAAAGGCTGCCTGCCTCGCTCACATCGAAGAGGTCTGGACCGACATGCGCCCGCTGAGCCTGCGCAAGTTCATGGAGGAAGTCGCTTCGACGCCTCCGCCACCGGAGCAGGACGAGCCGGAGGACGACGGCGAATCGCTGGTGTCGCGCCTTTCCACGGGCGAACATCCGGTCGAGGTGACGATCCGGCCCGAGCGCACAGCCGCCGCGCTGCGCGAGGCCATCGAGCGAGGTTACGTCTTCATCCGCTTCACGCAGACCGAGGGCGGCACCGAACTCGGGGTGCGCCTCGACCTGTCCGCGTGCGACCTGGGCGGCGCTGACTTCGACACGGCCACAGGGCATGTCGCCCTGGCGGGAGACCTCACGCTCGACTTCGAACCTGTCCGGTGCATCGCTGACATCGATCTGGCCACGATGACCGGCTTCGGCCATCTGACGGCCAGCGAGCACGCGGCATGACCAGCGCCCCGGCCCCGCCGCAGCCGCCACCGAAGCGGGTGGGGGTGTTCGCGCGCCTCCGGGAGCCGGGGCTGGGGGATCTGGTCCAGCGCAACATCTTCTTGGCATTGACCCGGAGCGCGTTTCCCGATGCGGAGATCACCCATGTGTTGCCGCGCACCACGGTGGAGCGCTTCGGCGAATTCCTGGCCCGGCACTCCCGGGCAACAGAGGTGCTGTGCTGCCCCGATTATGGCAATGACGACACCGCGGCGTGGACTGCCTTCGCGGAGCAGGCCGCCCAGTTCGATCTGTGCATTGTGGACCCCGACAGCCACGACCTTGGCGGCGTGCAGGCAGCCTCATTCGGGATTGCCCGTCGGATAGGTTTCGCGTTGGGCCGCACTGGCCCGCAGGGATTGACCACGGCTATCCGCATCCCCCGACCGCTGTTCGGGGCGCCGGATCTGTTCGATTTCGCCACCGGATTGGCGGCAGCGCTAGGCGTGCCTGCGTCCGGATACGCCGACACCGTGCCACCGTTTCCCTTCACGCCCGAGCCGCTGCCCGGCCTAGCCCGGCCCACGATTGTGTTCCACCCCGGCGGCGCTCCACATTGGAACCGCCGCTGGCCACTGGCGCACTACATCGAGCTCGGCCAGCGGCTTCGCGACGTCGCAGGCACCGTCGTGTGGGTCGGCTCCCCGCAGGAGGCGAGCGAGCTGCAACGCGCCGGCACACACGTGATCGCCGGAGCGGATCTCAACAGCCTGGCCAATCTGCTGGCCCAGGCAGATCTGCTCGTAGGCAGCGACTCGGCGCCTGCTCACATCGCCGCCGCGGTCGGCACGCCGACGATCGTCCTCTACGGGCCGACATTCACCGAATTCATGTGGGCCCGCGTCTACCCAAATCACCAGGGCATCAACCGGCGCTACCGCTGCCAGCAGATCCGCAACCTGCAGCTCGGTGCCGGACCAGGGGTGATGCCGTGCGAGCACCAATGCCACTACGCCTACTCCGGGGCCGACGGGCCATATCCGAAGTGCCTTACCGACATCACCGTCGATGAGGTCTACCACGCGGTGCTGAAACGGATCCCAGTGGAGGTGCCACGTGATTAACGTCTTTCAGCCGACACTCGGCGAACAGGAACTGGCCGCCGTCACCGACGTCTTCGCGAGCGGCTGGCTCGGGCGCGGGGCGCGCACGACGGCATTTGTGCAGGAATTCGCCGACCACCTGGGGGTGGCTGCCGAGCACCTGGTGCCGGTGAACTCGTGCACGGAGGCGCTGTTCACCACCATCGAGCTGCTCGGCATCGGAGCCAGCGATGAAGTCGTCATGCCGAGCATCAGCTTTGTCGGCGCCGCCAACGCGGTAGCCGCGGCCGGTGCCAGGCCGGTGTTCTGCGACGTCGATCCGCACACGCTCAACCTGACAGTGGACCACCTGGCTGCCAAGATTAACTCCCGCACCTCCGCGGTCATGCTTTTACATTATGGCGGGTACCCGGGGCAGCTCGCCGAGATCGCCGCGCTCTGCGATGAGCGGGGCATCCCGCTCATCGAGGATGCGGCATGTGCGGTGGCCTCCCGCGCGGACGGCCGTGCGTGCGGCACAGTGGGTGCATTCGGGGCGTGGAGCTTCGACGCGATGAAGATCCTCGTGATGGGCGACGGCGGCATGCTCTATTGCCGCGAGCCGAATCAGGCGCGCCGGGCCGCCCAGCTGACCTACCTCGGTCTGGGCAAGACCAGCGGCATATCGCAGGCGGTCACCTCAACGCAACGGTGGTGGGAAATCGACATCGAGTGTTTCGGCCGCCGCTCAAGCATCAACGACATCGACGCAGCCATCGGTTCGGTGCAGCTGCGCCGGTTGCCGCAATTCGTCGCGCGCCGCCGCGAGATCGTCGAACGATACGAGACCGGCCTTGCCGGGCTCGAAGGCCTGCGCCAGCCGCCAGCCCTTCCGGCTGGACACACGTCGTCGTACTACTTCTATTGGGTGGGCCTGACCGGCGGCATACGCGACGAGGTCGCGCGGCACCTCTACGAGCGCGGCATCTACACGACCTTCCGGTACCACCCTCTGCACCTTGTCGCGGCCTACGGCAGCGACGCGCGTCTTCCCGGCGCCGAGCGGGCCGCGGAGGAGACGCTGTGCCTGCCATTGCACCAAGGCATGGACGACGCCATGGTCGAGAAGGTCATCGACGAGACGCGTGCGGCCGTGCTCGCCTGCCGCGAGGCCGGTCGACTGTCGGCCCAGGAGGTGTGAGCTGTGGGCATCGTCGACACGGAGTTGCGGCGCACATATTCGGCGCTCATTGAGGTCATGCTGCGTGAGGGCCTGACCAGTCTGGCTCGTGAGACCGCCGAAACTGCGGTGCGCCAAGGGCTGTGGGCCGACGCCAGCCAACGGCCGATCGACTATTGGCCCGAAGGCGGCCATCAGCCGGTCTACGAGCCCAGCGACTACTGGTTCGTCGGGCATCTCGAAAACAGCTATTCAGCCATACGCTCGGAGATCGACGCGCTGCTCGCCGATGACCGTCCCGGGTTCGCACCAGTCGACGAACCTTTGCTGGGCAAAGGAAAATGGGATCAGGTCGTGCTTTACGAGGCGGGCCGGCGGCAGGAGCGGGCCTGTGAGTTGTTCCCGGTGACCGCTTCGGTGATCGAGCAGATCCCGGAGGCCACCACGCTCGGCCCGGGCGTGGTCACACTGTCCTGGCTGGAACCGGGCAGCCACATCGTGCCGCACTGCGGGCGCACGAATGCCCAGATGCGGGTCCACCTCGGCCTGCGGGTGCCGGGCGGCGCCTCGATACGGGTCGGTGACCAGACCCTCACCTGGGAGGAGGGCCGCTGCATCGTCTTCGACGACTCTTACGAGCACGAGGTGTGGCACCGCGGTGACCAGCCGCGCCTGGTGCTCCTGCTTGACGTGCTCAACCCGTGCCTGGACGCGGCCCTGCGCACACGTCTGCTTGCCCGGCGCCAGTCGTCGTCCGATCAGATCGCCCGCTACCTGGCCGAGCACGACATCGACAGGGTGGAGACCGACGACCACGGCGTCGTGCTGCGCCCGTCGGCGGGCGTATCAGCGCTCGTGCGGCGATACATGACCGAGACGGGAGCGACCGCGGTGCAACGGCATGGACGGGAACTGCGCTTCGAATACGGCGATGGGCGGCAGTCATGACAGAGCTGGCAGAGATCGCGGCGGTGGTAAGCGCGGCATGGCAGGAAGTGCTGCGGCGCGACGACTTCGGCGCAGACGATGACTTCATCGAGATGGGCGCGACCTCGCTGGACGCAGTGCGAATCGTCGCCCGGGTGTCCGAAGACCTGGATCTGGACCTGTCCGTGCGGGTGCTGCTGGAGCCGCGAACGCTCACCGGCATGGTCGACCGCGTGCGCCAGGAAGCGGCAGCTCAGGCAGGAGCGTCCACATGAGATTCATGACGCACGACGCGACGAAGGCGGAGCTTCTCGCCGCTTGCATGCACAACAATGTGATGTGGATGCGCCGCCTCGTCGAGGCGGGTGGCGGCACACTGTTCCAGGAGGACGGGCTGGAGTGGGCGGCCACGTGGCATCCAGGCCGGGAGATCACGGCATTGGTGACTCAACACCCCGATCCCTCGCTACGCGGCCGCATCGACGCCATCGGCGAATACGGGCGAGCCAACAGCGTCGACGTCGTCAGCTACTGGGCGATGGACGCGACCTGGGCCGGGCAGCTGGATATCTGGCTGTGCGCTCGCGGGTTCCGTTCCGGTGGCCGCCCACATTGGATGGCTGTGGATCGTGCGACCTATCCCGAGAGCTCTTCCTCCGGCGAGTCCCCGATGACGTTTCCGGACACATTCGACGACCACACCGTGCCGGAGCTGTTGTGCTACAACCCGATGTCGCGCGAGATACGGCAAGCTCTGGTCAGCCGGCAACCGCAACGGGTCTGGCAGGCCGTATGGTGGCGCAACGGCTCGCCGGTCGGCACGTTGTCGATCAACCTCACCGAAGGTGATCTGGGTGTGGGCGGCATCCACGACCTGTTCTTCCTGCCCGAAGCACGCACCGCGGGCATCGGCTTGGAGCGATTCGACGCCATCAGAGAGTTCGGGCGCAAGTTCGACGTGCGCTACGGCATCGCCAACGCGGTCGACGAGGCAGCACCGCTGTATCGGGTCATGGGATTCCAGTCGCTCGGGTTTGGACAGACGTGGTGGCTTCCCCGGCACGCTGCCCAGCGCGCGCCCGATCCGAAGCAGGTGGCCTTCGCCGAGGCGCTTGGGGAAAGTGATATCAGCGCAATCGAGGCACACGCCCATCCGTCCGTGTTGGACCAACCGCTTGCCAATGGCATGACACCACTGCGCCTTGCCGCTTACTACAAGCGACCCGAGGTGGCGCGATGGTTGATCGATCGCGGCGCCACGCCCGATTTGCTGGTGGCGTGGGAACTGGGCTGGAAGGACGAGGCGACGCAACTCCTGCAGGCCGACCCTTCGTTGGCCACCAAGCGCCAGCCGAACAGCGGCAAAACACTGCTTCACGTCGCGGTGGAACGTGACCATCCCGACCTGGCGGCCCTGCTGCTCGATTCCGGTGCCGATCCGCAGGTGCGCGATGAACGCCACCACGGTACGCCGTTGGACTGGGCTGTGGAATTGCGGCGCAGGCGGGTCGGGGCCGTGTTGCGAGGCAGGACCAGATGAACGTGGACCTGGCCCGGCTGCTCGACGATGTCGTGGACATCAAAGTGGCGGTCATCGGCGACGCGTTGCTGGACGTCTTCGTGGCCGGAGCTATGCGCGGACTGTGCCGGGAGGCGCCCGCTCCGGTGGTCGCGGTGCTGGGTCACACCGAAGCGCCGGGTGCGGCCGCGAATGCGGCGGCCAACGTGGTCGCGTTGGGTGGGCAGGTCCGGCTGGTGTCGGTGGCCGGGCATCAGCTGCGGAATCTGCTTGAGGCCCATCGGGTACCCACAGCAAATGTTTTGGAAGGTCCTACGGTCGTCAAGAAGCGGGTCGTAGCGGGCGGGCACATCCTGATGCGCCTCGACGAGGGCCACGGCGTGGGCGTGATGCCCGCCCTCGACGCGAATCTGGCCGACGCTGTCGCACAGGCCCATGCGCTGGTGATCAGCGACTACGAATATGGCGTGCTCGGTCCGCACAGAATGCCGGCGCTGCATCAGGCATCCGATCGCGTGGACGTGACCGTGGTGGACGCCAAACATCCGGCGCGCTACCGCGACTTGCGCCCGACCGCGTCGACGCCAAATTACGCCGAGGCCGTGCAGATGCTCGGCCTGCCGTTGCTGGACAACGACGGCGAGCGCCTGGCACAGATCCTCGGGCACGGCGACGATCTGCTCGCCGCGACGGGTGCCAGGCTGGTCGCGGTGACGTTGAGCGGCAACGGTTCCGTGCTGTTTGAACAAGGTAGGCCGCCGTATCGCGCGGTTGCCACTGGCGCGGCCCCCCATGATGTTGTCGGCGCAGGCGACGTCTTCGCCGCCGCGTTGGCCCTGGCGCTGGGCGCTCACGCACCGGCGCCGATCGCGGTGGAGTTCGCCACCCAGGCGGCCACATGCGCATCGCTCGGCTCGGCCGGCATCACGGCCCGCTGCGCCCGGCAGCAACTGGCCGCACGGCTGCACTCCGGTGACAAGACGCTCGCAGTGCAGGACCTGGCACAGTGGGCGCGAACCATGCACACCGCCGGCATGCGGATCGTGTTCACCAACGGCTGCTTTGACATCCTGCACGAAGGGCACGTCGCCGTGCTGAGCCAGGCCAAGGCGCTGGGCGACCGGCTGATCGTGGCGATCAATGACGACAGCAGCGTGCGCGCTCTCAAAGGTCCAGGCCGCCCGGTGATCGACCTGTCTGGACGGATGCGCACACTGGCAGCGCTGGGCTGCGTCGACCACGTGGTCGCCTTCTCCGGGCCAACGCCGATCGAACTCATCGAGGCGGTGCATCCGGATCTCTATGTCAAGGGTGGCGACTACGCGTCGATGGCGCTGCCGGAGCTTCCTGTATTGCGCCGGCTCGGAGTGGAAGTAAGGCTACTGGAGTATGTCGAGGACCGATCGACCAGCCGCATTATCGAACAGGTTCGATCATTTAGCTGATAGGGGAGGATCGATGTCTAGTCAGGATGCGCCTATCGCCGACCAGGCCGTGTATGAGGCAGTCGTGGACGCGGTCGATCTGGTGTGCGGGCTTTCGCGGTCCGAGCTCGATCCCAATCTGACGATCGACGAACTGGGCATCGACTCGCTGAGCGCCGCGGAGATCGTGCAAGAGGTGGAGAAGACACTCGAGATCACGGTGGATATGACGACGATAACCTCCTCATGGTCGTCATTCACCTTGGCCGGCCTGGCGAAGATGTTTGTGGACACGCGAGAGGCCGGCCATGGCTCCTGATTCGCAGTCGACCATCCATGGGATGTTCGAGCGCCAGGCGGTGTTGCGACCCGACGTGGTCGCGGTTCGGCATCGCGGCCACGCCGTAACCTATGGCGCGCTTGCCACCAGGGCCCGGGGCTGGGCGGGCCATCTGCGCGACACTGGTGTCAGGCCCGGTGACTTGGTGGGCATACAGCTCGACCGGTCGGTGGACATGGTGGCTGCGATGCTCGGTGTGCTGATGGCGGGCGCCGGATACGTGCCACTGGATCCCGCGTACCCGCCAGAGCACGTCGCCTTCATGGCTGCGGATGCCGGGCTGGCGACGATCATCTGTGAACCGGCCGCGGTGGCGAGCAGTCGGTTCGTTCCGGTGCCGGCGTCGGCGGCCCAGGTCGCATATGTTCTCTACACCTCAGGGTCCACGGGCCAGCCCAAGGGTGTGCCGATGACGCACGCCAACGCGGTAGACATGCTCACCTGGGCGACCGGTGTGTTCGGCGACGACCTCCTGGTGGTGCTCGCCTCGACCTCGATCTGCTTCGACTGCTCGATCCTGGAGATCTTCGGCCCGCTGACCTACGGCGGCACAACGGTTCTCGTCGACAGCGTGATGGATCTGAGCGCGGAGCCCAGCGGGTTGGGTGTGCGGCTGGTCCACAGCGTGCCATCGGTGATCACGGAGCTGCTTCGCACCGACCGGCTCCCACAGACGGTGCGCACCGCGATCGTCGGGGGAGAAGCACTGTGGGCCGGGCTCGTGGAGCAGATCTACGCGCGCAGCTCGATCGAACGATTGGTGAATCTGTACGGGCCGACGGAATTCACCAGCTACGCCACCATGGCCATCGTCGAGGCTCAATCAGTAGGCGACCGAGGTTCACCGCCGATCGGGCTGCCCGTGGCAAACACCCGGATCCACCTGCTTGACTCTGCGGGAAATGCCGTGGCACATGATGAGCCAGGGGAGATGTTCATCGCCGGGGCCGGGTTGGCGCACGGATATCTCGGCAGACCCGGCCTTACCGCCGAGCGGTTCGTGCCCGAGCCCGGTGGCGGCAGCCCGGGCGAGCGGATGTATTGCACCGGGGACCTCGGCGCCTGGGGAGCCGACGGCAACCTCTACTTCTTCGGGCGCATCGACGATCAGGTGAAGGTGCGAGGTGTGCGCATCGAGCCGACCGAAGTCGAACACGCTCTGCTCGGCCATCCGGCCGTGCGCGAAGCCGTGGTGGGCACCGTTGGCAGCCAACCCGGTTCGATCGAGCTGGTTGCCTACATTGTGTCCGATGTGGACGAAATCGTCGCTGTTGACGCGCTGCGCATCTTCTTGCGTGAGCGGGTGCCTTCGCCGCTTGTCCCAGCCCACTACGTGTTCCTGCGCCAGCTGCCGCGGCTGCCCAACGGGAAGATCGATCGGCGCCGCCTGCCCGCGCCGGGCCCCGCGGAGGTGGCGTGCGCCTCCGGGACGCCGCCCCGGTCGCAGTTGGAGGGTCTGCTGGCGCAGCTATGGGCGGAGGCGGCTGGGATCGAAGAGGTCGACGTACACGCCGACCTCTTCGCACTCGGTGGGCATTCGCTTCCGGCGCTGCGCGTGCGAGTCCGGGCCTCCGAGGTGCTCGGCGTGGATCTGCCGCTTCGGATTTTCTTCGAGCAGCACACGGTCGCCGATCTTGCTGCGGAGATCGACCGTCTAACGGCCGGCCAGGTGGCACAGGTGACGCCTCACTTGGATCCGGTGAAGCGCGGCGAGCTCAGTGCCACTCAACTGGAAATCCTCAAACGGGCGGAGCGGGACGACGGCGGGTTGGTCCTGCCGCTGGTCGTCCGCCTTACCGGAAACCTGAGTCTGGCTGCGCTACGGTGGGCCACTGCGATGGTGGTGCAGCGCCACGAGATCTTGCGTTCGGTCGTGAGCACGCCACCACGCTTGGCCGTCGCCACACCCCCGGAACTGATCCTCATCGACGGTCAGGCGGATTTCGTCGACCTCATCGCCCGTCCCTGGGATGTGCGCCTCGAACCGCCTGTGCGGCTATTCGTCGCCCGTCTCGGCGAGGACGACCATGTGTTCGGCGTTGTGCTGCACGCGATCGCCGCAGACGCATGGACCGTGGAGACGGTCAGCCTTCAGATCCTTGAGCTTTATGCGGCCGCGATTGGCGGCAGGCCGGTGCCGACAGTGCGGACCGTCCAATACGCTGAGTGGGCCGCCGAACGCGCGGCTCGGCGGGACTCGCCAGCAGGCAAGGAACAGCGGCGACATTGGGAAGAAATGCTTGCCGAAGCGCCAGTGCTCACGCTGCCCGGCGATGTGCGCCGCGCAGCGCCCGGTCCGGCTCACCTGCATATCTTCTGGCTCGGTGAGGCAACGGTCCGAGGGCTGATCGGCCTGGCCCGCGAGGAATCCGCCACGCCCTACATGGCCGCGGTCACCGCGTTCGCGGCCGCCCTGCACGCGACCACCGGTCAACCCGAGACGATGATCGGCTGCCCGACCTCGGGGCGGCTGCGTCCCGAGCTGACCACCGTCGTCGGCCCGTGCATGGACGCGTTGGCGCTGCGCTGCGACGCGTCCGGCGAACCAACATTCCGTGAGCTGCTGCGCCGCGTCCGTTCGACGTCACTGGCCGCATACGCCAACGATGCCGTCCCGTTTGTGGAGATGGCCTCGGGCTTCCCGCAGCATCCGAACCGCCATCCGGTCTTCCAGACCAGCGTTGTCCTGCAGCAGCGTCCTTCGCTGCTCGATCCTTCTTACAGCGCTGAACTCATGGGACGCCAAGACATCGGCGGCATTCAGCTTTCCGGTGTCCTTGACGAGCCACCGATGACCGCCCTGGACATCGAGCTTGCCTTCTTCGAGCGCGACGGCGACTGGGAGGGCGTGCTGACCTGCCGCAGCGACGTTCTCGCCGCTGAAGAGGTACAGGCGTTCGCCCAAACGCTGAGCGATCTGGCATCGGCAGCCGCCGACGCGCCGGACAGTCCGATCAAACGAGCTTGAGGAGAACGCCCGTGTGGCTATTGCGTCGCCGCGTCCCCATGCGGATGCAACTCAACACGGTCGAATGCGGAGCAGCCTGCCTGGCGATGGTGCTGTCGTACTTCCGGCGCAACACCTCCATCGCCGAATGCAGACCACTTTGTGGCGGTGGCAGGGGCGGGGTCAGCGCCGCCGCGATCGCCTCCGCTGCGCGCGAGTTCGGCATGACGGCCCGCGGCTACCGTCCCGCACCGGAGTTGTTCGGCAACATTCCGCTGCCTGCCATCGCGCACTGGGAACGCAATCACTACGTCGTCATAGAGCGCTGGTCGCCCCGCTCCGTGGACATCGTCGACCCGGCTTGGGGCCGGCGAACCCTGAGCCGCCGTGAATTTGACAACAGTGTCTCGGAAGCCGTGCTCGTCATGCAGCCCGGCGATGCTTTCGAACGCCGAGGGAAGACCGCCGAGCCGTCCACCGGCCGCAGACTGTTCGCCACCATGACGAGCCTGCCCGGCATCCGCCGCGTCATGGCGCAAATCCTGATCGTGACCGTGCTGCTGCAGCTATTCGGCCTGGCGCTGCCCATCGCCACCAAGCTGATCGTCGACAACGCCTTCGGCGCGCAGCAGAACACGGTCGTCGTGGTGATCGGGCTTGCGCTGGCGGTGACCGTTCTGGCCCAGGTGGTGGCCACCTATCTGAGATACATGCTGCTGATCTATCTGCAGGGAAGGCTGGACTGGCATCTTCTCACCGGTTTCGCCGAACACATCTTCCGCCTGCGGCTGCGCTTCTTCCACCAGCGCACCACCGGCGACATCGCGGTGCGCCTGGGAAGCATTGGCACGCTGAGGGACATGCTGGCCAACCAGACCATGACCGCGATCCTGGACGCGACACTTCTGCTCATCTACGTAGGGCTGATGTTCGTCTTCGACGCTCTCCTGGCCGCGGTGGTCGTGGGTGTGCTGGCCACTCAGATGGTGGTCGTGGCGATGTTGCGGGGCCGAGTCCGGGATCTGATGGCGCGTAGCGTCATCGCGCAGTCCCGGGTGCAGGAATACATGGTGCAGACGCTGTCGGGCATCGCGACGGTCAAGGCCACCGGAGCCGAGGCACACACCGCGGCCGAGACTTCCGAACGGCTGACCGCGTGGACAATGGCGACACTGCGCCGTGGCCATCTTGTCGCAGGCATGGAGACCTATTCCGGCGCCGTGCGGTCGTTGACTCCACTTCTGGTGTTGTGGCTGGGAATATGGCGGGTCATGGACGGCCAGCTCAGCCTGGGCACACTGGTGGGATTCATCTGGCTGGCCGGCGCTGTGCTCGGGCCGGTTGCCACGCTTGCGGGAAACTGGCAACGGCTGCAGATGGCCGGCATCTTGCTGGAGCGGCTCGGCGACGTGCTGCGTGAGCCCGGCGAGCCGACCGGTGCGCTTGCGCCACCGCCGTCGAAGCTCAAAGGATCGACCATCGAATTGCGCAACGTGTCCTATCGGTACGACGAGCACGGCCGGTCCGCGCTCGACGACGTGTCATTCACCGTCGAGCCCGGCGCGCGGGTCGCGATCGTGGGGCGCAGCGGTGCCGGCAAGAGCACGTTGGCCATGCTGCTGCTCGGTCTGTATCAGCCGACGGGCGGGCAGCTTATGTACGAAGGCGTTCCCTACTCGCAGTTGGACGTGCGGGCGCTTCGGCGTCGCTTCGGTGCAGTGGTTCAGGAACATTTCACCATTCGCGGCACCGTGCTGGAGAACATCGCGTTCGCCCATCCGGACGCATCGACGGATGACATCCTTTGGGCCGCACGGATCGCCGAGGTCGATGACGAGGTGAGCGAGCTGCCGCTCAAGTACGACACTCCGCTGGCCGAACGCGGCGTGGGCCTCTCCGGTGGGCAGCTGCAGCGTCTGGCCATCGCGCGTGCGCTGGTCGGCCGGCCATCGCTGCTCATCCTCGACGAGGCGACCAGCCATCTCGACGGCGAGACCGAACAGCGCATCGTGGCCAATCTGCGCGAAGTCGCCTGTACTCAGATCGTGATTGCGCATCGGTTGAGTACCATCCGCAACGCGGATCTGATCATCGTGCTTCACGACGGGCAGGTCATCGAGTCGGGTAGCCACAGCGAGCTGGTGGAGGCCGGCGGCCCCTATTCGGCATTGGTGGCCGCACAGATCGGCCTTGCCGCCGCGGACGACGGGACTGCCTCGGAGGAGGATTGCAGCCCGCTTTCGTCATTGCTGAGCATGTTCGAAGTCGAGCCCTGACCCAACGAAATACCCGGCACCGATCGCTCGGTGCCGGGTGGATGGCTCAGTCCTTGCCAGGCTCGGCCGTGCGCTGCCAGGCACTCGCGAACTCGTCGCGCAGCGCGCCGTCGCCCTCGAAGTTGAATACAGTCTTGGCTTCGAAGGCGCACACCGGCATCCGGTTCACCATGCACGTGACCTGCAGCTCTGCCACGAGAGACCGGTCGTCGGCGGACATGGTGCCTATACCGCTGGCGGACGCCTCCATGCCCCCGCAGGCCGCGAACTTGGGCGACTCCGCCTGTATCCTGTAGGCCTTCTGATCGGGGCTATGCACGAGGGTCATCGTCTGCGGAACGCCTTCGCGGTCCACCGACTGCCAGGTGCCCGAGATGTCTGGACCTGCCGTGGCACCGGTCGGCACGGCAACTGAAGCAACCGAAGCGGCGATGACCACCACTGTCGCCATGACGATCCTGCGTAGCATCACGCCTGAACGTGCCATGGAATCTCCCTTCTCAGAGCTATCCGCGAATCCAGATGTGTCGACATCATAAGCCCGCTTCGAGGCGAGTAACCAGTGGTCAACTTCGATTAATGAGTTGTGCTTCTACTACGTTCGCGAAACCGCCACCGGTTTGCCCGTGATTCGCGACTCGGTGGCCGCCTCGGCGATCAGCATCGCCGCGAGTGAATCGTGGGCCGTGCATTCGGCTTGCGCTTGTCCGGCGGCGACGCGCAGAAAGGCCCGCAGCTCAGCCTCGTATGCCAGGGCGAATCGTTCCAAGAATCCTGGATATGGCTCGCCAGTCGGCTGGCTCGACGCCGGTGCGGCGATCAACGGCGCGCGATCGTCGAGCCCCGCCACGAGAGTGTTCTTCGAGCCGCACACCTCCAGGCGCACGTCGTAACCAGCGCCGTTGTAACGCGTGGCCGTGCACACAGCCAGGGTCCCGTCATCGAGGGTGAGCAAAGCCATGCCCGTATCCACGTCGGACGCCTCGGTGAAGAACGCGTCACCGCGGTTGGCGCCCGTGGCGTACACCTCGACGACCTCCCGTCCTGTGACGAACCGGATCGCGTCGAAGTCGTGCACCGAACAGTCCCGAAAGATCCCTCCGGAAGTCGGTACGTATGACGCATGCGGCGGTGCGGCATCGCTGGTGCAGGCGCGCAGAGTGTGTAGCCAGCCAAGCTCGCCCGCGCGCACGGCGTCTCTGATCGCGAGGTATCCGGGGTCGAACCTTCGTTGGAAACCGACCTGGACGGGGACGTCGGTCGCAGCCAGATCTGCTACGAGTGCGCGGCTGGACGCCAGATCCGCCGCGAGCGGCTTTTCGCAGAAAACCGGTACCCGATGTCCCACCGCCCGCCGGACAAGCCCGTCATGGGCGGGGGTGACCGCAGCGACCACGATCGCGTCGAGCCCGCTGGCGAACAGATCATCAACGGTGGCCACCGCTTTGGCGCCTATCTCGTCGGCCACGGCCTGCGCCCGCGCGGGATCAAGGTCGGCGATGAGGATCTGTTCGGCCTCCGGCAACCTCCCGAGCATCCGCGCGTGCACCATGCCCATCCGACCTACGCCGATCAGACCGACCTTCATCCCGTCCCACCTCACCATGCCTATTGCGCCTCGATGCCCGACATCATAGATTCGAAAATCCGGATATTCATCGGCGCGTTGGTGGCGGAAGGTCGATCGATGGGCGAGGCGGACAGCCTAGGTGGCCGGACGGAGCTCCTGTCGAGCAACCAGCTGCGAATGTGGCTGTATTGCCAGGCATTGCCCAAGACGCCGACCTTTCACGGCCCGGTCGCCGTGCGCCTGGACGGCCCACTACACGCTGCCGGTTTGTCGGCTGCGGTGGACCGCCTCGCCGCTCGCCATGAGATCTTGCGAACCCGTTTCCCTATCGTCGGCCACGCGCCGGTTCAGCTCATTGAGGGCAGCGCACGCGTGCGTGTCTCGTGGGTGGACCTCACACACTTGCCACCGTCCACTCGGGACGGAACCGTACTGGGGCTGATGGACCGAATTGCGGACCACGGCTTCGACTATGCCTCGGCTCCCGCATGGAGTGTCGTGATTGTCCGCTTGACCCCAGTGCAACATGTCTTGGCGCTCACGGCCCATCACATGATCGTCGATCTATGGTCGATCGGCCTCATGATCGACGAGTTGTGCGACCTTTACCGCACAGCGTCTACGGGCTTGCCATCGGACCTGCCGCCGGCGCCACTGCAGCAGGCGGCGCTGGCGGCCCAGCAACGCGATCGTCTGTCGCGCGCGCGGACAATCGCCCGGCAGCAGTGGTGGCGTCAGCACCTCAACGGAATACCAGCGGCGCGGCTGGTACCTGACCGTCCATCACCCAGCGTTCCACGCCTGACCAGCGACGTCTACCAGACCCAGCTCGACCCAGGTCTGAGCGAGGACATCCGTGCCCTGTCGAAAGACTTGGGCGCGACCGTCTATGCCACGACATTCAGCGCGCTGGCGGTGCTTCTCGCCAGATGGTGCGACCAGACCGAGTTCTCGGTCGTCTCCAACACCTCCGGCCGGCTCGGAAGAGACGCAGAGCAGGTCGTCGGCACGCCGGTCGAATACCTGATCGTGCGCCTGGACACCGCAGGCGACCCCACGTATCGCGACCTGGTCACGCGCATCGGGGAGGCCGCGCTGGAGGCGTTCGACCATATGCTTCCGCTGGACGACATGGTGCAAGCCATCGATCCCGGCCGGCAGTTGTGGCCCAGTCCGTTGCGTCAGCTGGGTTTCGCGGTACTCAACACGCCACGCGCGACACCGTCGTTGCCCGACGTCGATCTCAGCCCGCTGACGTCGATCGCCCCGTTCACCGAGGTGGGCATCTCGGAAGGCGAGCTGTGGGTGGAGATCTTCGAGGCGGGCTCAGGCCCGCTGGGCATCCGCTGGCAGTTTGGCACGGGTCTTTTCGAGCCCTCGTCAGCACAAGCGGCAGTGCAGGCGCTGACGGATGTGCTCGCCGAGGCGATGACGGGTCCCGACCGGCGGCTTTCGGAGTTTGCTGTTTCCTATCGGCCGCAGCCTGTCGCCGCTGCAGTCGCTCCATCCTCGACACCGGACGACATTGTGGTCGAGTCGGTCAAGGCCGCTGTCGCGCATGTGCTAGGCGTTGACCCTGTTGCCGAGCGCGACAATTTCTTCTTGCTTGGTGGGGGTACCGCCGACGCCGTCGCGATGGCGGGAATCCTGTCCACCCAATGGAATGTCGAGCTGGGGGCGCTGGAGGTGGAACTGGCGCCCACGATCAGGGGGATTGCCGTTGCCGTGGCGCGCAGAATGTCCTAAGTAGACGTTGGTGGAGCTGGCGTAATTGGTGGGCTCGGCGTTATGTTACCTAATATCCGCTTAACCGAATGCAGGAGCGGCCCCATGACAACATCCCCTCTTGCCGTCCATGGCGGCGAACCGGTGCGCACCAAGCCTTGGCCGGCATGGCCGCAAAGCACTCCAGCCACGCTATCCATGCTCGGCGAGGTGCTGGAGTCGGGTCGGTGGGCGATCAGCGCACCCTATGCCGGCGCGCGCAGCTTCGAGCGGCGGTTCAGTGACGCGTTCTGCCTGTTCAACGCCTGCCGCTTCTGCGTACCGACCTCAAGCGGCACCACGAGTCTGATGGTGGCATTGGAGGCGTGCGGCGTAGGTGCGGGTGACGAGGTCATTATTCCGGGTCTGACATGGGTGGCCAACGCCTCGGCGGTGGCCGCGGTCAACGCTAAGCCGGTGCTGGCCGACATCCATCCCGAGACACTGTGCATGGACCCCGAGTCCGTGCGCGCGCGTATAGGCCCGCGCACCAAGGCAATCACGGTGGTCCACCTCTACAGCGCCGTCGCCGATCTGGATGCGCTCGCCTCAATCGCCCGACAGCACGGCCTTGTCCTCATCGAGGACTGCGCACAGGTGCATGGCGCCCGATATCGTGATCGCACCGTCGGCACGTTCGGCGCAATGGGAACATTCAGCATGCAGGCGACCAAGGTGCTCACCAGCGGCGAGGGCGGAGCAGTGATCACCAACGACGCCGATCTTGCGCGGCGCGCCGAGCACTTGCGTGCTGACGGCCGCTGTTACGGCCGCGATACACCGGCTGTTGGCACCATGGAACTGGTCGAGACCGCTGACGTGATGGGGCACAACTACTCCCTGTCGGAGTTCCAGTCCGCCGTGCTACTCGCCCAGCTGCAAATGCTGCCGCAGCAGAACGAGATCCGAGCCCGCAACGCGGCCCTGCTTGATCGCCTGCTCACGAATTGCGGTCTGACTCCACAACTGACCTCTCCGGGGACGACGAGCCGGACCTACTACCAATACGCGGCACTGCTGCCGCCCGACATGGTGGCGCAGGCCGATCTCGGCACGATTGCCGCCGCGCTGCGCGCGGAGTTGGGGCTATCCATAGCCGGCGGCTACAGCCCGCTCAACACGAACCGGCTCTACGACCCCCACACGCGCCGCCGCTTCACCGAGCTGGCTGGCCAGGACCTGTCGATACAGGGCCATTCCCTACCGGTAACCGAAGACATCATCGGACGTCTGCTGACCTTCCATCACGCGGGTCTGCTCGGCGACGAGACCGACATGAACGACATCGCAGAAGCCGTGATCAAGGTGGCTGACAATCTTGCCGCGCTGGCAAAGACCGAGCTCAGGGTGTGAGGGTGCTGCCTGCTGCGGGTGTGCGACGATCGGCCGGTGAACATACAGAAGGTGTCCACGGTCGCGGAGACCGGTCCGCGGGGAAATATGTTCGTCCCAGTACCTTTCGATCCGGACCGGGTGTGGACGGCAAAGGCCAGGCACCACGTCAGAGGAACGATCAACGGTCTGAGCTTCCGGGCGGTGCTGGAAGACCACGATGGCAGGTGGGGGTTCGTGCTGGGGCCCTCTGCGCTGGGAGGCTTCAGGTTTCCTTCCGGGGACAAGGTGGTGCTCGTTATCGAGCCCGAAGGCCCACAGCGTGATGACCTCGACGAGGACGTCGCGGCCGCGCTCGACGCCAACCCCGAGGCGGGAGCCTTCTTCGACTCGCTGGCGCAGTTCTACCGAAAGGCATATCTGCGCTGGATCGACGGCACCAAACGCCGACCCGACGTTCGCGTCGAGCGCATCGATGAGTTGATCCGTCTACTCAAGACCGGGCACAAGGAGCGGCCCAAGTGATGAAACATGAACCGCGGCACCACAAGGCGAGCTGGCGTCGTGCCAGCTCGCCGATGCCTAGATCGTTTGCCTAAGCTTGTGCGGCCGCAGCGTCGAGCGCGGCGACCTCTGCCTTGCGCTGGTTGTAATACTGCGCCATCTCGTTGTTCGCGGCGACCGTCACGCGAAGTGACTCGACGAACCCGTCGATGCCACCGCCCGGAATGACGGCAAGCATGCTGTCATCGGGAACCTCGGTGAACGTGCGCATGCCCTTGCAGCCCAACGACAGCACCGCCCGGCCGTCGTTCATCGCCGAGGGGATGGCCGCACACGCCGGCCGGCCCGTGGTGCGTACGGGCTCTGACGCCCAGCTTGCTGAGCCGGCGGCCTCGTGGTAGATCATCGCCTGGGCGGGCGTGAGCCACATCAGCACCGCGTCGGGCTGTTGCGGAAACTCCGCGAGCGGCCCGTAGACGATGCCGGACTTGCTGCCTGGTACACCCGGGATCTTGTCGCCTTCGTCGGGGGAGAGATAGCTGCAGCCGCACATGGCGTTGACCAGCCCGCCGATTTGTTCCATCACGGGATCGGGAAGCTCGAATCCCATCACCATCGCGCCGATCTGGCACTGGTGGTGCTGCTCGGCCGAGGCGTAGAAGACCGAGCTCTCCGCGAGCGGCCAGAATCCGCAGCTTGACGGCGACACGCGGGACACCTGCGGCACGAGACTGGGTGCTTCCTGTACAAACGCCAATGCCACCGGCGGCCTGCCGAGGCCGAGTGTTGTGGTGATTTCGTTTGCTTGCTGTGCAAATTCGGCCATGACAACCCCTGATCCACAGATCCATTTGGATAGCCGACTGGATAGCCGAATACGTTAGGGGGATCGATATTTGATGTCAATGTGCGAAGTCGTGTCAAGAGCCCAGATCGGCGATCCAATTGTCCAGATGGATATTTGTTCCCATCTACGAACGGATCAATTAGGCTAGCCAACACGCGCGACAGGAGCATGCCCATGACCGTGATCGACCCCGGTGACCCGCGCGCGGTCAGCGCCACCGACGCCATCCAAAAGGGCGATCTTGAGGCCCTGCGGACATTGCTGACTGAACACCCTGAGCTGGCCGTCGCATCGCTGGGCAGCACCGACGAAGGCGGGATGTCGCGCACCCTGCTGCATGTGGCCACCGATTGGCCGGGGAATTTCCCCAACGGCGCCGCCACCGTGGTACTGCTGATCGAAGCCGGCGCGGACGTCAACGCCCGATTCACCGGGCCTCACACCGAGACTCCTCTGCATTGGGCCGCCTCCAGCGACGACGTCGCTGTTCTCGACGTGCTCCTCGATGGCGGTGCGGACATCGAGGCTGCGGGCGCTGTAATCGGCGGGGGTACCGCTCTGGACGATGCTGTCGCGTTCGCCCAATGGAACGCCGCTCGCCGTCTAGTCGAGCGGGGAGCCAACGTGAGCCTGTTCAACGCGGCCGCTCTCGGCCTCGACGGCATCGTTAACCAGCAGCTTGCGGCGGCCGGCGAAGCCGACATAACCAGAGCCTTCTGGGGTGCCTGTCACGGAGGGCAAAGGCAGACCGCTGAACACCTTCTGGGTTTGGACGCCGATCGCAACTGGATCGCGGAGTGGGACGGCCACACGCCATTGGATGCCGCGCGACGCAACGGCTTCGACGAATTGGCGCAATGGCTGGTGACCCAGGACTGCCAAGGCGTCAAGACGCGTAAATAGCGAGCCTTTGTTGGGGGAGCGATGGATGGGTTTGATCTCGACATCGACGCGGTCGAGCGGGTCGGCGACTGCGCTTCGGCCTTGGTTCCCGTCAATGGAATCAATATCATGACCGGAGCAGTCCCAGACAACGGCGCGTCAAGCCGACTTGATCCGCCGACGGCCCACGCGATTGGACAGGAACTTTCCCGCGCCTCGGCCGATGACGCCTACCCGGCACAACTCGCCGTTGGGGTGACAAGCCAGCGCCTCGTCCGGATATCAGTGGCAGGACGCGCGGTGCACAGGGCTATCCTGCGGTCTTTTGCCAGCAGGGGCTGTCGCCCCGACCGTGACGGCCTCGCGGCCGCGGCCGGCCAGCATGATCTGAACACATTGCTGGCTGAGCTACACGATCACGACGTGATCAGGCTCGACGATCGCTGCAAGATCCGTGCTGCATACCCCTTCTCTGCTGTGCCGACCGCTCACGTGGTCGCCATACGGCAAGGCCCCACGGTCTACGCGATGTGTGCGATTGACGCTCTTGGCATGGCCACGATGCTCAACGAAGACATCGCGATCAGCTCCCGAGACCCGCAAACAGGTACACCCATCAAGATAGACATTAGAGGCGGGCAGCCAGTTTGGGAGCCGTCGGAGACGGTCGTGTTTGTCGGGGCCTACCAAACCGCTTCTGCCGTAACGGAATCGGAAGGCGGCGACCAACCCGACAAAGCATGTGCGGTGGCCGCAGCAGATCGCTGTTGCGGGGTGATGAACTTTTTCGCCAGCGCCGACAGCGCCGATGCTTGGCAGCGTGCGAACCGGGACGTGCGTGGGCAAATTCTCAGTCAGCGGCAGGCTTTGCGGCTCGGCGATGACATCTTCGGAAATCTCCTGCGCACCTAGGCCCGCATCGTGCGTCCCTACGACTTGCAGGCGTCTTCGGCGCAGGCTGGCCGCGACCCAGGCTGGATCATGAAATATGTACATCTGGCGGTGTAGACGGCTGCGCGTGCGATACTCATGCCGTGGCGGAGAGCACTGCGAGTCCCTCGGGTGGCGCGGGAGCGCCGACGAAGCACACGAAGCCGCGCCTGGCTGTCGTCGTAGTTACCTATCAGAGTTCCAGCGTTCTCAAGGATCTGCTCGTGTCATTGCCAGAAGGGCTAAGCGGCACGGACTGGCAGCTTGTCGTCGCGGACAACGCCTCGACTGACGACACCGTGGCGATAACGCGCGAACTCGTGCCGGCGGCTCGGCTGGTCGAGATGGGACACAACACCGGATGGTCGGCTGCGCTTAACGCGGGCATATCCGCCGCGGATGAGTTCGACGCTGTCATGGTGCTCAACCCAGACATCCGGCTTGTTCCTGGCAGTGGCCTGGCTATGTACGATGTTTTTGGCCGCGAGGGCGACATCGAACGGGTCGGCATCGTGGCGCCGCGGATGTACGACGGCGGCGGCAACCTATCGCCTTCGCTGCGGCGCGAGCCTACCGTCACCCGCGCGCTTGGCGAAGCGGTGTTCGGTACCTGCGCCGGCCAATATCATCGGGTCCTCGGCGAAACCGTGTACGACGAGACCGCGTACGCGCAGAACACCACCGCAGACTGGGCGACCGGCGCGTGCTTGCTCATCTCGGCGGAATGCCTGGCCGCCACCGGTCCCTGGGACGAATCCTTCTTCCTGTACTCAGAGGAAACCGAGTACGCCCTGCGGGCGAGGGACCGTGGATTCAGGACGATGCTCGCACCGGACGCTCAGGTGATCCACTTGGGTGGGGGATCGTGTGGAGATATCGGCAACTCGGAGACCTCGCCGCGCCTATGGAGCATCCTCACCCTCAGCAAGGTGAGAATGTATCGAAAGCGCCATTCATTGCTTGCATACGCCGTGTACTGGAGCGTGGTGTTCCTGGGGCAGTCAGTGGCGGCCGCAATTGGGCGGCCCTGGGGCAGGCGTGCGGTGGCGGTACTCCTACGGCCATCCAAGGTGGAGCTCGGGTAGATCCGCGACGCACCCCTGATCTAAGGACTTAGGCCCGCGGTGCATGGCACGGATCAAGGAGCTGGCTCCGTCGCGCTTTTGGGTGAACCCAGCAGCCAGATGCCCGAACCGGGTCTATCGTGCGGCCATGGACGAAGCTATATCTGTCGGTTCCGCACTGGCGTGGACCGGTGACATTGGGAAGCGCTGGGGACGCTGGGTCCGTGCTCATCTAGGGATGACCATCCTGCTCAGTCTATTGGCGTTCGTTGTTGGCTGGGTGTGGAACACCTATGTGCTGGCAGTCGATCTTGACGGTTCCAATCCCGGGCCGGGCGTGGAAACGATCGCGACCGCAGACGGTCGGCCGTTGAACAACCTGTTCTGGCTGCTGTCGTTCAGCCTGGTAAGTGGACTGATTGCCTATGGTTGGCAGCGAGGCTGGCGCAGCATGTTCGGCGATCTTGCCGTGCTGCCGCGAAGGTTTGGCCAGACTATGTCGCACAATACCCGCGGCGCGTTTGCGATGTTGCTCTTGGGTCTGTCGATAAGCCTCATCATCTCCATATTCGTCCCGTCGGCGGTGTCCTTGGCATTGGGCCTGGTCCTGTTGATACTTGCCGCCACTCCGCTCGGTACCATCATCAACTTCGCTTTCATCAAGATCTGGAAGGCCCTGACGGGCAACGAAGCACCGTCGGGCGGCATGGTCGCGGTGCTGGTGGCTGGACCGTTTTTGGTCATGCTCGGCGAGGCTGCCGGGCTGCTCCTGGATTGGCTGTTCGCCAGCCTGCTCGTAGGCCTGATCCTCGGCGTTGTCGCGGCTGTGGCTTCGGTCCTGCTGGGCCGCGGCACCAGCCCTTCACCCGGCGCGACGGCTGGCATCCTGATTGGACTGATCCTCGCGCTGTCGGAACTGTCGGCGGGGCGCGCCTGGGCCGATGACGGCGGCTGGAAGGAATGCAACACCCCCGATGGCGTGCCGTGTTCGGACTTGGGGATCGGCGGCCTGTACGCCTGGTGCAGCTCCGAGGGCGCTGACGCCTTGATCGCCAGCGGAGCGATGGGCGGCGGATTCGCAGGGCTCGGCGCGGCGATCGGAATCGGATTGGGGAGTGTTGCCGCGAGCCTCGCTATGGGCGCTCAGGGATGAGGCTGCCCACGCTGGCGCGCCCATTGGGGTTGTTCATCCTTGCAGGCGGTTCCATCGCGGCGCTCCTGGCCGACATCTTTGGCCTCGCGCCGATGCACCTGGTGTTCTGGTTCGCCTCGGTCCCATCCATGGCGCTGCTGGTAGTGCTGGGGTCGGTGTCCATATTGGGCGACGAGTGGCGCGACCGCATCCGGGTGGGAGCGCTGGCCGGTCTGGTGGGCACCTTTGGGTACGACATCGTCCGAGTGCCTTTTGTCATTGCGGGACAACGGGTTTTGGCCCCCATCGATTCCTACGGCCTGCTGATCGCCGACGCCTCGGCCTCCTCAGCTCTCACCTCGACTCTGGGCTGGACGTACCACTTCTCCAATGGCATCACATTTGGGATCGCCTATGCGATGCTGGCCGCCCGCCGGCACTGGGCCTGGGCGATATTGTGGGCGATGGTCCTGGAGAGCGTGGCCTTGTTCAGCCCGTTCGGGGTGCGATACGGCATCGCGGGTCAAGTCGTGCCAATAGCGATCGCCTATGGCGCGCACCTCGCTTATGGGTACCCCTTAGGAAAGATCGTGCAAAACTTCGACGCCGTTCGATCCCGGCTTGGCCGCTTCACCGTCGCAATCGTGCTGAGCGTGTCGGCGATCATTCTGCTCGGCTGGCTGCGCCCGTGGACCGCGCCGGCTGGGCAGGGTCCCATCGCGACCGTGACACGCGACAGGTTCGAGCCAGAGTGGTTGCGCATCAACGCAGGCGAGTGCGCGACGATTGAAAATCGTTCCGGAACGAGCTTCTCCACCTCACACGGCGAGGTAGCAGCCGCAGGTGCCAGCCGTCTGTGCTTCCCGAAAGCCGGGGTCTATCGCGTCAAACTGGGACCACGCGCCTACTCCGGTGGATTCGTCTACGTGAACGGCTGAAGGGGTTATCCACAGCGCACGGCGCTGGCCGCGAGTTGCCCATCGTGTGGCGCAGGCTGGGCTCACGCCTTAGCCGGTCTGGCACAGACCTTAGGGCTCGCTTATACGGCCGCGTTGGATGATCCTGCGATAGAAGACCTCGCTACTGTGGTAGCCGGGCCGCTAACAGGTCATTCCGGCAATCGACGGGCGCGGACCGCGAGCGTCGGGCTGTTTCACCGCCAGAGTCTGGCCATGCGGTGCCCAGGCACCGTGCACGGGCGGGCTTTGGATCTAGTGCGATTCAGTCATCTGTTGCCATTCTGCACCCGAATGATCGAATCTGGGTCGTCCAGTTACTATCGATCGTGCTACACATGGCAGAGCCAAGCACGAAGGAGGCTGCGATGACACCCTCACCGCAGACTGCCCCGCTGTTGCCGGCGACAGCGGATGGGGTCGACACCATGGCCAAATTCTTCCGCGCGCTCGGTGACCCATCCAGGCTGAGGTTACTCGAGTTTGTTCTGAGCGAGGAACACTCGGTCAACGAGTGTGTCGACTACATCGGACTCTCCCAGGGCCGGATTTCCGCCCATCTGGCCTGTCTCGCAGACTGCGGCTTTGTTCAGGTACGCCGCTCAGGCCGGCATGCGTTCTACCGAGTCATAGACGCACGAGTGGCTGAGCTTGTCACCCTCGGGCGCGCTTTTGCCCAAGACAACTGCGACGCGCTCGACGCCTGCCACCGCATCCCCGGGGGCAGCTGACCCGGCCCTCATACCGCCGATATCCGGACCCGGTCGTAAGCGCTCGGCCGCTGTCCACAGCCAATTCTGGCAAACGCCACAAGCTGAAGATCGCCGGGTGGTCACGCCATACAGCGTCCGACTGACTTTTGCCGGCGGGCTGGCGAGGTCACCACAGCCGCCAAACACATGCCACGTGCCGTCGTGAACCGGGCACCAGTGGCATTTTGATCCCTATCCGCGATTCGATCGGCGTTGACAACCAGGGTCTCGCCAAGCTCAGGCATCGATCACGCCTAGCCGCATCGATGTCTCGTTCAGTGCTGCGATCACCAACTCTCCGCCGAACCGGGTCCAACCTGGGCGCACGATCGAGGGCGTCGCCACGGGTTGCACAAGCCCGGGCGTCCAGAATGGTGTCACGAAGTGGATGTCCATGCGAGGAGCGACGTCTCCGCATCGATCGGCGGCGACTGCGAGGAAGTCGTGCTCGACGTCCTCCCGCAGGATGCCATCGCCCACCATGGTGAGCGAGCGCATCCGACCAGAGGCCGTGATCACTTGACGTCCATTGTCGTGCACGTACTCATCGACCCGCAGGGAGTACATCAACACGGCGAACGGGCCGCTCATGCCACATTCATCGAACGAGCCTATGGCGAAAGTGACCAACGACGGGTGGACACTGAACGCCGCCATCTGCCAGGCGACCGAGGCATCCCGGCATACGCCTATGGATGCGCGCATGATGTCAGCCTCCACACCTCATCAACCTCAACCGCCCCGCCACCGTATGTGCGGCGGCGTCGCAGACGCGTGGTGGCAGCGTCGCGGTCGCGTCATCGAGGCAGCTCCGACCACGTGTCTGACACGTGGTGGCGCCATCTACCCACCGAGGTCCGCACGATGACGAGGCTCAGCCACATCAGCACGATGTAGACCGGGATCCCGAACCCAAGCTGCAACGCCATCGATACAGGCACCTCAATAGACTGGGTTGGCGGCAGCGCCCGTCCGTCTCCGAATAGCTTGGTGACCTGATCCGCTAGCCACGTGCCGCGACCGACGAAGGTGTCGTGCATCACCGGCCCAGGCGTGGTTGCCAACGCGAACAGGAGCCCGCCCGCCAACGCGAACCGACCGGCACCCGGCTCTCCGGACGGCAACAGGCAAAAGCGTGCCGCCACGGGCATTATCAAGGCCAGCACTGGTGTCAGAGCGACCAGCCCGACCGAGGAGTCGATAAACCAGTGCAAGGCTGGGCTGATAGCCGGGCCTCCTTCGCCCAGAAGGATGGAGTGGTACCAAAACATCACGGCCCCGCCGCCATAAATGAGCACGAGCGACGATATGGCCAACGCTGCCCAAGCGATCCGGTGGCGATAGAAGCTGCGGATGTGCTGGGCGAGCTCGGTGGGCCTCCATCCTGGGCGTTGTGCCACGGGGGCGATCGGACTGACATATGTGGGGTCGAAAACTGCGTCAGGCATCATCTCTTCACCTCTTCCAGTAATGACCTCAAATTTTCGGCGCAGGTCCGTTGCCCCGACGCAATGTCAACGTGGCGGGCCGGTCGCGCCGCCGTCACAAGGTCATCCGGTCGGGCGACGTGCACCCGGCATCCTTACATCCGGCTTTCCGGATACGATTCGCCTCGTTTAATATCTGGATAACCAAATACGTCGGAGGTAATCATGGGCCAAGCCAAGAGCGAGCATTCAGCTCCCACAGCGGCTGCTGTTGGCGGTGTGGGAGCGATGGTGGCGTGCTGCACCGTGCACATACTGGTGTTCGCGGGGATCGTTGGCGGCATCGGCGCTGGCGCGATCGGCGGGCTTGCCGTGGGCGCCGGCGTCGTGACTGCTGCGGCCACCTGGCTTGTGCTGGTGCTTGTTCGCCGTCGGCTCAATGGGAGAACACGCACCGCGGAGGCCTCCTGCGGCTCCCGTTAGCAGCGCTGATGAGGCGTAAGGGCAAGCCGTTGTTCCGTGCGCCGCTGGCACTCTTTTGGCCGCTGCCCTTGTCGCCGGTGTCGTTTTCGTCGGGTACCAAACGGACGCTCGCGACGGCGCCATCGCACCCGTGTCACGGTTGGTGCGGATTGCCCAAATCGCTCTGTGGCCACAATGGACGGTAGGCTTTTCGCATCCACCCAGGCAGGGCAACGGTCGTCTACTTCCTCGCCACCAGTTGCAGCACCCGCCTGCCTTCAGTTCGCGCCCCGATGCCGAGGTGATCGCCGCATGCTTGCCATGGCGCTTGTCACGGGAATGTTGAGCCGTCAGCCTCTTGCGGATTTGCCTCGCTTCCCGCCTTTCACTTCGCGGCGGGGCGAACCGGCGTGGTATGCACCTTGGCGGGCGGCCAGCGTTGATCCGGTTATCAATCGCCTCGACATTGCCAGAGGCCCACTCACTGCCCTTACCCGACGACTGTGTTTGCCGGCGCCCTGCGCTGCCTGGCGATCACGGTGACCGCGTCTACCTGTCGTGTACCGGGCACTAGGGGCTCTCCGGCGCCATGCCAGACTCTTATCGGCTAGCCGCGTGGATCGAATATGTGGCGAGCCTTATCCTCGGATGGACTATAGTCAGCCAAGGCAATGTAGTCGACATCGCGGCAGGGATTTGTGGTGCTCGCTCTGGTCGCCTCAGTGCTGGCACCAAGGCAGCGAGCAACGCCGTCGACCACGCTGCTGGGAGGAAGAAGCACGATGATCAGCCCTGCATTGGCGCGTTGATGGCGTGCACGACTACCTGACATTCGCAGTGGTTGCGCAGCTCGGGTCATATCCGCGGACTGGGCGGGGTCTCGCCTTCTCCGCGCCACCAAGTTTGGGATCTATGGATGGACGGTAAATAGTCGCCGTGGCCGGGCCCGATGCCCGGCACCCGGTGCGTCACATCCGGAGATGCGGATATCATCATAGGCAGGACTGCCTTGGCCAACTGCGATGAGGGAGGTGGCGGCAAATGCCGGTTTCGCACGTCGCGCCGCTGTTACCAGCAACACCGGACGGCGTGGACACGATGGCGAAGTTCTTCCGCGCCCTGGGCGACCCAACCCGGCTGCGGCTGCTGGAGTTTCTGCTGTACGAAGAGCACTCCGTCACGGAGTGCGTTGAATATATAGGGTTGTCCCAAGGCCGCATCTCCACCCATCTGGCATGCCTCGCCGACTGCGGCTATATCCAGGTGCGCCGCACCGGGCGACATGCGTTCTACCGAGTCACCGACGCCCGGGTGGCGGAGCTTGTGACCCTTGCCCAAGCGTTCGCCCAAGACAACTGCGATGCTTTGGCGGCATGCCAGCGCATCTCAGCGACCAATCATAAGGAACCCGCCTAGCATCTAAGCCCGGTCGGGAAGCGGCATTCGACGTCAGACGGGTCGGTCGGCGGCTTCCGGATCGGGCTCGGGCGTGTGGGCCTGCCCAACATCCTCGAGTCGGGTGCGGTGGCGACCCGACGACGATGCAGGCTCCTGCGGACACATTGGCAGGACAAGAGGGTTGTGCAAGCGTTCTTTGCTATAACTACCGCCTCCAACGCGGCGTCCTAACGACTGTCGACGTCAGGTTCGCGGTTGCCCTGGATGGGTTCGTCCAAGCGCCTCCGAGGCGAACAAGCGGCCCGCCAGCGTGCCAGACAGCGTCGTCCCAATCAGCGCTCGACGTCAACGGCCGCAAGCTGCTCCTTTTGTTGCTGGTAGTAGCGGGTCATCGCGTGGTTGGCCTTCTGCGTGCCTTCCACCGCTGCGGTGAAGCGCTCCAGCCGCTGCCCTGGCACCACTGAGAGCATATGGTCGTCGGCGACCTCGGTGAAGGTGCGCATTCCTGTGCAGCCAAAAGACATCGTGGGCACCGCATCCGCCGATGCCAGCGGCAGGGCAGCACACGCGGGCCGTCCGGTGACCGCCGTTGAGCCGGCTGCCCAACTTGCCGTACCTGCAGCCTCGTTGAACAGCATGGCCTGCTTAGGTGACAGCCACATCAGCACCAGATCGGGCGGGAGGGGATGCTGCGCGAGCGGACCATAAACGATGCCGTTGCTTGGACCGGCCATGGACGGCACTTTGTCAGCCTCGATCGGGTCCAAATAGGAGCACTCACACATCATGGTGACGATGTCGCCCAGCGTGCGATAGGTCTCCGCCGGAAGGTCGAAGCCCATCACCATCGCCCCTAGTGCGCAGTTCAGGTGCGCGACGGCGGAGGCGAAGAAGGTTCCGTGTTCGGCGTCGCGCCAGAAGCTGCATGCGGATGGGCGCGGTTGGGCTGCTGCAGGGAGACCGTCTGGTGCGCTGTCGACAAAGGTCAGCGCGATCGGGGCGGACCCCAGATCTAGTGCAGAGATCAGGCGTTGGGCGATGACGTGGTGTCTCATCTGACCTTCTAGGGAGACGATCACACCGGCTCGCTGCCGGGGACCTTAGGGTTGTATCGAAGCACCGTTGCCGAGTTGAGCACGACTGAGATGAAGCTGGCAGCGTGGAAGAGTACTGCGGTCCCGGGCGAGATGAGCCCGAACAGCGCCAGGATCAGGCCGCCGATGTTGTAGGCGGTCGCAAACAGAATGTTGAGCCGGATGGTGGAGATACCCCTACGCGCGAGCTTCATCGCAGCAAGGACTCGGTTGAGGTTGTCGCCGTGCACCACCACGTCGGCTGCCAGCGCGCTCACTTCGGCGCCCGCCGTCACCATGGCTATGCCGACATCAGCGGCGGCAAGCGCGGTGGCATCGTTGATGCCGTCGCCGACCATGGCGACGGTGTGACCTTCGCGTTGCCGCATCTGCACCTGATCGAGCTTGGCCTGAGGTGTGGCCTGTGCGCGGTAGGCGATGCCCAGTTGCTGTGCAACGGCGCGGGCTGGGTCGTCGCGGTCGCCGGTGATCATGACGATCTGTTTCACCCCAAGGCGTTTCAGCCCGGCGATGACCTCGCTCGCCTCGCGGCGCGGCTCGGCGAGGAAGCCGAGCAGGCCGATGATGACACCGTCCCTGATCAGATAGGCGATGGTGCGGCCCTCGGCTTCACGCCGCAGCGCAATCTCACGCACAATGCCGGTGATGGTGACACCGATCTGATCCAGATAACGTTCGTTGCCGACGACGAGAGAGTGCTGCTGGAACGTGGCTTTGACACCGTGCCCCGCGGCCAGTTCGAACGCGTCCGGGTCAGGCACCACCATGCCCTGCGCCTCAGCGGTTGTGACCACCGCACGCGCTAGCGGATGGCTGGACTGCTTTTCGGCGATTGCCGCCAGCTGCAAGACCTCCGCGTCGGTATAGCCGAACCCGTCGATGGCATTGAGTGCCGGGGTAGATGAGGTCAGGGTCCCGGTTTTGTCGAGCAGCACGATGCTCGCGCGACTGGCGGCCTCGAGACTGGCCGCCCCCTTGACCACGATGCCGCGCCGGGCGGCGTTGCCGACCGTGGCGATGATGGCCAGTGGGGTGGAAGCCGCGAACGCGCAAGGCGTGATGACGAGCAGGATGGTCGCCACCCGCTCCAGGGAGCCGGTCAGCAGTCCAGCGACCGCGGCCACGAGCAGGACCAGCGGCAGGAACCACAGCAGGAACAGATCCACCGTGCGCTTGGCCGGGATGTGCTCGCGTTGTGCCTTACGCATGAGCGCGACTATGCGTGCCACAGTGTTCTGGTCGGCGGTTTTGGCCGTGCGGATCTGGATGGCGCCTTGCAGGTTGTAGGTTCCGGCAAACACTTCCTCGCCTATGCCGCGCTCGGCAGGCACAGCTTCGCCGGTGAGCATCGACTCGTCGATGGTGGTGGCGCCGGTGAGGATCACGCCGTCGACGGGCATGCGCTCACCAGGATGCACGATGACCGTCTGTCCGATCTGGACATGTTCGACCGGAACAAGTTGCGTCTTGTCGCCGGGGATGGCCACGCGGGCCTGGCGGGGTACCAATTTGAGAAGCGCCTCCACGGCGGATCGCGCGTGCCGGCCAGTCCAGGCCATCAGAGTCTCGCCGACCCAAAGGATGAACACCACCCACGATGCGTACCAATATTCGCCCTCATAGACGACGGCGACGAGCGCGATCGTGATGAACACTTCGGTGTTCAGCTTGTTGCGTAGCTTGACTTCCGTGCTGACCAGAGTCTTGAGCGCGATCCAGAACATCGGGTAACCCAGCGTCAGCCCGACTACCCCGATGACGACCGCGACATCTGTCCAGGGTGGACGGTCGATGAAGAGGTTGATGATCGCGCCAGAGATCATGCATGCGGCTGAGGCGACCAGGAAGCGGAGGTTGCGCTTGAGCAAGCGTTCCTGGCTCAGATCAGCCTCGCCGAAGAGTCCTGCGGTCGAGGGTTCTGTCGCGACAGGTGTAGCGGTGGCGGACATGGCTTGACCGAACCTTCCTTAGGAGATTGCATCCACCGGGCACTGCTGAACACACGCGTAACAACTCAGGCAGCCCTGCGGGTCGAAGAGTGTTGCTTTGTGGTTGTCTTTGAGGCTCATCGCGCCTTTGGGGCAAACCTTGACGCAGATGTCGCAGCCATCGATGCACTTCGGCTCATCAACCACTGGCAGGAATCCTGCTGGGGCGAGCGTGGCGGGGTACAGGAAACATAGCAATTGCTGCTTGCACACATCGGTCGGCGACCAGCTCGGGAAGTCGATCGCGACGAGGACGCCCATGGCGGCAATGGTGACCGTCCAAAAAATAACGCCCCACAGGTTCACGTCGGCAAGCCGCGCCAGAGCGCCGGACGCCGCGCCAAGCATCACTGCGAGCGGAATTCCTTGCGGCAGGCCAGGTTGAGCCGGCATACGTGGGTACACCAAAGCGAAAAGCACCGACAGCACATACGACAGGCCAGCGATAGCCAGACCGGCCCGCCATCCCATGATGAGCCCGGCCGGGACTCCCAATATGACGGCTGGCCACAGGCCCGCTCCGACACCCATCTCGACACGACGGCGCCACGGGAAGCTCACCACGTCGGCAACAAGCCGCGGGAAGCTCTGTTCCAACCACTGCGGCAGATCGTCGATCTCGATGGGCCCGAACACGACTCGCCAACCGGTGCGGTGGCGGACTTCTTTGACATTGACGCCGGGAGCCGCCAGCCGGGGCAGAACGAGCCGGTGGTGGTCCACGAGCTTGTCTATTCCCGATAGTTTGATCGCTGCCTCGACCTCGTCGGTACCGAAGTGACCGCCCGCCGATGCACACCACACGTTGACTCCACCGGTCGGTGCGATGAGCAGATAGCAGTCGTAGTTGGCAAGGACCCGGGATACCAGCCGCACGGTGTGATCGAAGTTCGCGGTGACGAACACCGGTGAGTTGCGGTCCGGGTTGCCGAATGTGCGGAGTCCTGGCTCGACCGGGAACGGGAACGACCGGAATATCAGCTGCGCGGCGGACCGCAGCCCGCCGGTGATCAGGCTGCTGCTTGCTGCAGGCATTTGCTGCCCCTCACGATGTGAAACGAGCCGCCATGAAACGACTCGACCCCAACGTGTTCCAGCCCGCGCTGGCCGAGCTTCTCGGCGAGGTCCTCCGTGTGATGGGTGGTGGTCTGGGTGACCGCATACGTGAGCGCCATCAGGGGTAGGCGCTGTAGCTGATACCACAACCGGCTCAGCCTTGCGGCCGGGGCGACCTCGTCTGCGACTATGAGCGTGCCGCCGGGGCGAAGGAGCCGGTACGCCTCATCGAGAGCGAACCGCTCCTCGGCCTTGCTGAGCTCGCTGAGGACCAGGCAGCACACCACGAAATCGAAGCTGCGGCCGGCGAGTACCCGATCCAGACCGGTGATGTTCAGCTCATGCAGCTCCAACCGGCCCGTGCCCAGCTCGGGAGCAAGCTTGCGTCGGGCAACGTCAAGCATCTGCTTGGAGCGATCGACACCGGTGACGGTGCACCGGCGGGCGAGCAGCAAACTGGTGACAGCCCCTGTTCCACAACCGATTTCAAGGACCTCGCTACCTTCGTTGACGCGGTCTGCAACCTGGCGGTAGAGCCGGCCGATCCGCCCGAGACTGATCATCCTCATACCGAGGTCATAACGTCCTGCGCTGGTCTCCAGCAGCTTCATAAATACGAACGAGGACACAAGAAATCACCCGGCTCGGCTTGTTGAGGCAGCATCTACGCTCTCTGGTGTCGGTGCGGCACAGCAGTCTTGGGTGCATCCTTCGAGGCACTGCTGGCCCGGCGGGGCTGGCGGTGGGCCAAACGCCCGCAGGCAGAGCGTGACCGCGACTGCCGTCGCCGGGAGGATCGGATATCCCAACGCACCCACCATCAACAAGACTGCGCCGGCTACCAGCTGCCATGGCACCCTGCGGGTCGCAAGCAGCTGGCGGGCATATCCCAGCAACATGGGGGCGCCGAACAGGACAGCGATCCAAAGAACTCGAAGCGCGGCCAGCCTGGCGGTGGTGGACTGCGTGATAACAGGTGCCAGGAGCCCGGCGAGGGTCAACAACGCACTCGCCAGCGCGCTGAATTTGACCAACGTTCGCCGCCTTCGATTGCCGAGCTCGACGCTTTCCGCAAAGGTGCGCGGCACCTCATCGGGACCGCAGCACCCCGGGTCGTATCTCCTGCCCATCATTGGCCCTCTCGATACAGGCGTCGCACAAATCGACTTACATCACCAGTCTCTGTGCACAACTTGTCCCATGTCAATAGGATGTATCTTAAAAAGCAGATACGTTTTTTGGAACGTCCTGACCTGCGAGATGTCCTGCTTGTCGGTGGTTGCAACGCCCGTAGGCCCGCCTGCCACGGGGGATGACAGACGGGCCGACGAGCGGCGCTTTCAGCGCGCGAACGCGCCTGGGCGCAGCAACCGAAACAACACAATGCCGGTGATGATCAAGGTGACTATCTTGAATTCCAGCCCGTACAGCGGCAGCGAGGCGGCGAAAAACGTGGTGCCCAATGTCGCCAGCAGCGGCAGCGGGCAGCCGGGGCAGGCGAAGGCGCTAAAGCCCAGCAGCAGCCCGCCGCCGACCGTGCAAACACCGGATCTTGCGGCCGCGCGGCGGGCCTTGAGAAGCCGGAAGCTCTGCACCATGAGAACCGCCGCGGTGACCGCCAGCAAGACGTTGAGCACGATCATCCCGGTTAAGTACGGGAGCCCGAAGTACTCGGTGTACCCACTGAACGTGCCCAGTTTCGTGGTGGTCAGGTCTGCTTCGCGCCCACCCTCGCGCATATCGAACCACATGTAGAGGCCGAATATCACGACGCTGAGTGTGAGAACGCTCCGCGTACGAAGGATCGGCAAGAGCCGGGACCACCGGCCGCCAGGCGTCATCGTGCCAACCTCCTTTCTCATTGCCGCTCCGTGTCGCGGTGTCCGCTCAACCCAGCCCGAGGAAGTACAGCTGACACTTGAGCCACACCTGTGTGGCCACCAGCCGGCCCAAGGACGCGCCAGTGGTGATGTCGTCGCGGTAGTGAACTCCACCCCAGAGGCGCGACAGCCCGGTGTCGTCGGCCATGGCGGAGTACGTTGCATAGTTGAGTAGGACATCATTTGCTGGTGCGAAGCCAGGTTCGGCCACCGATGACAAGGCTGGGACCGTGACAGTGAAGCCGAAGTAGTCGCTTCCCTTGAACAACTTCATGGTTTCGGCCCAGGCCGCAGAGAAGGTGGTGTGCCCCGAGTTGAAGGCCGGGAACGGTGGGGTCGGGAAATGCCGTGGTTTGTAGGGGTGCCATGTGCCACCATCGATGAGCTGGGTGCCCAGGCCGGGGCCTGCCCAGGCGCTCACTTGCTGGCCGTTGAACAGCCTGCGGATCCCGCTGATGGGCCGGACAGAGGTGAAAGCGCGCTTGTTGTCCCAGACGGCGATGCTTGAGTCGAACATCGCGTTGGTCACAGCGAAGAACAGCTTGACGTCCTGGTCCAGGGTGTGCTGGTCGCGTGCCGACACGAACTGCACGAACTCGCATAGATGCGAGGGTGGCGGCGGTTGAACCGTGTTCGGGCCGTCGGGCCAGTACGAGACAACGGCCTTTTGGCGATCGGTGAGGTTGGCGCTCAGCGACAGGATGTCGAGAGCCTGGTCGATGTAAGCCTGCGTGCCGAACTGGGCCGGGGGAACCAGGGACCGGTTTATCGAACCGGACGCCATCGCGAACGGCACCACCTGCCCCCAGTACGGCCCTCGATACGACTGCGTCACCGTCTGGCCGAACAGGTCCACGTAAGTCAGCGGCTGCCAATGGCTTGGGTCGGACAGCGCCGCCGGGTTGAACGGGGCATTGACCACCATCGGCTGGTTGAGAGGTAGGTAGCCGGTGTAATCCTCGTAGGCGCCGGCGGCCAGGTTGCCCAGCTGGTTGGATCCATCGTTGTGGCGGTATGCCAGCAGCCCTGCGGCCGCGGTGACGCCCACGCCTGCGGGTGAGGTGGTGTCGGTGGGGTTGAGTGCAGGGTTATAGCCGAGGGACTGCATGAAGGCGTCGAATATCGGCTTCCGAGCCGGGTAGAGGTCGACGCAGGTTCGGTAGGCCGCGTAACTCATCGCCTGGGTTCTGTTAGCGGCGGTCCGCTCCAGCAACGGGCGACGGAGCGCTCCGCCATACCGCGTGCCCGCGGCCAGCGTGTCGTAAGCCGCCCACGCGTCGTACATGGCGGTGTGCACGATGGCTAACGAGCGGGCCCACGGTCCAGGGCCAGCAGGATCCTGGCGGACGGCGTCGTTCACCTGCTTGTTCCAGCGCACAACTATGGTCTCGCCCGCCGCTGCCGCCGGTCGGGGGGTGGCAATCGCCCCGCCGACGGCTCCCACGCCGAGCGCCGCTAGGGCAGCGCCGGAACCCTTTAACAGGTTCCGGCGGCTGACCGAGTCAGGGGTTGACATTGATGCCGCCCAGGTAGACCCGTGGACCGAGCAGGCCCTGCGTGCCCGAGAGCAGCGCTCCGCCGAACATCTTCCAGTCCGAGCGGAAGGTCGATTGTGTGGAGATCGCGGTGAGCAGGCCGCCGTTCCACAGCGGCGTGGTGTAGTGCATCTCGAACCGGTCGGCCGTTACTCCCCGGTTATCGATGCCGATCGCGGCGAAGTCATGCTCGATGTCTTCCAGAATGATGCCTGTGAGCAGCATCGTGATGGATCGCATCCGGCCCTGGGCGGTGATCGTCCGCGCCGAGCGGTTGACGACGTAGGACAGGGATCCCACCGAGAACATCTCCATCGCGAACGAGCCGATCACTCCCGGGATCGAGCCCGTCGTTCCGACCGCACATGTGGTCAGCACCGGATTCAGGTTGAACGGCGACGGGTGAAATGCTGTCGACATGTCCGCGTACATCCCGGCGCCGTAGTCGCCGAAGTTGGGTTCACTGGCGGCCGCAGCTTGCCCGGTCGCGGCCAGCACGGTGGGGACTGCGGCGGCGAGCGCCGCCCCGAGCGTGACGTTCTTTAGCACGTCTCGACGTTCCATTGTGGACACCTTTCTGAGCCGATCGGAACTTGACTCGGTCACTGTGCATGGGCGCCCATCACGGCCACGCCGCGCTGGCGTGACAACGCCGTCGCGTGCGCGTTACGACAGTCCTGAAAAGCGCCCGCGGCGCTGCTCATTGCGCCCGACAACCACCGAGCGAATGCCTACGAAACTTTGACGGTCGCTATAGGACGCCTCGCAGCCGGTGGGTCATTCTGTTGTGGTACCGATGGTCCACTCCGCTGACCGGCCGGATTGCTCGGCGTCATAGTCCGCTGGATGCAGGCCCGATCATGGCGCACCGGTGCCTGCGTCAAAGAAGGAGGGATTTCGCTCAACCCGCAAGCTACGGCTCGGTAAAGTGCGATCCAAAAGTCCGGTAGGTGCATGAGATGGGCGGGAGGGCGCGGTGTGCGGGTGAACATCGCCGTCAGCCGGGAGCTGGGCATCCCTCTCGGCACCCAGGTGCGCGATCAGATCGTCGTGGCGATCTCCAAGGGCGATCTCGTTCCTGGTGACAGGCTTCCGACGATCCGGCAGCTTGCCGACTTTCTCGATCTCAACCGTAATACGATCGCCCAGGTCTACCGAACCTTGGAGCAGGAGGGTTATCTGTCCACCCGTGGCGGCGGGGGGACCAGCGTCGCGGACACCTCGGCGACCCGCACGGCTGTGCGCATGCAGGAGCTGCATCAGCTATTGCGGGAGGCACTTCACGCTGCTGAACGCAAGGGATTCACCGCCCGCGAATTTAGCGAGGTCGCTCTTTACGAGGCAGCGCAATGGCAAGCTCTGCGGCATAAGGCATTCCTCGTTGTGGACGAATATCAAGGCGAATTAGAGTATCTTTCCCACGCAATTCGCCGCCTTATGCCCGGTGCCATCGTGCATAGTATTCTCCTAAGCGACCTCGTCAAGCAAGGAACACCGAACGTCGGATCGATGCCGGAAGCAGACTTCGCGCTCGTCCCGTTCTACTGCTTGGAACGAGCTCGCGCAGCATTGCTGGCCTCGGGAATTCCGGTCATGGCCGCCGGCATAGGGCCTTCGGTCGCCACGATTCGGCACATCGCAGAGCAAGCGCGCGGAAAAGACGTGGCGATCGTTTGCACTGAACCAGCCGGGCCGCCCTACATGGAGCGTGCAATGCGCCACGCTCGAATCAAATTCCGACGCACCCGACATGCCTTTCTGGGCCAGCCAGACTTCGACGAGGTGGTTGAGGCGAGCGACGTCATCGTTGCCTCGGAAGGATCGGCGGAGTCAGTCGGCAGGCGTGCAGGGACCAAGCCGGTGCTCGTGTTCTCGGCCCTGCTGGACGAGGAGACTTTGGTCGCCATCCACCAGTACACGGAGACGCTGGCCAATGCAGACAACGAGGGTTGAAGGCTAGCGCCCGCCTGCGCCAGGTGTACCACCTTGGCGACTCTTGAGGCCACCCGTCCGGTATACGGTGCGCTGGCCATGCCGCCGCAACTCCTCGCCGTCGGGTGAGAGCGCTGGGCGGGACACACCGATCTCTAACCCGTATACATCCGGATAACCGGATGTATCCTTGGGCTGAAGATATCCGGATACCGGACACAGCCGGCGTTCACTAGGGATCGGTGCCATGGATTACGACCTGGCGATCGTTGGATCGGGCGGGGCGGCGTTCGCCGCCGCAATAGCCGCCAGGCGCGCCAACGCCTCCGTGGTGATGGTGGAACGTGCTGACATAGGCGGCACGTGTGTCAACACGGGCTGCGTGCCGTCGAAGGCGTTGCTAGGGGCGGCCGAGGCGCGGCATGTCGCTTTGTCCGCGGACCGGTTTGCCGGCCTACACAGCGCGACCCTGGGCTTGGCCCTGCCTGAGCTCATCGCAGGTAAGGACAAGCTGGTCGAGTCCATGCGCAACGCGAAGTACGCTGATCTTGCAGACGAGTACGGTTGGCGGATCATCGGGGGCACTGCCCGTTTCGTCGACGGACCTGCCCTTGAAGTGACCACTCACGACGGCGCGACCGCCGAATTGACCGCGGCGCACTACGTGGTGGCCACCGGAGCCGCAGCGTGGGCGCCACCCATCCCTGGTCTTTCCGCAGCTGGCTACCTCACCTCCACCACGGCTATGCAGCTGCCTACCTTGCCGAAATCGATGATTGTGATGGGCGGCAATGCCATCGGTTTGGAGCAAGCACAGTTGTTCTCGCGGCTCGGCGTCGCCGTGACCCTGGTGGAGGTGCTAGACCGGTTGGCGCCCTTCGGCGAACCCGAGGCGTCACAGGCGATCGCCGGTGTCTTCGCCGACGAAGGGATCAAAGTGCACACTGGTGCCGAGGTGATCCAGGTGACACGAGAGGGCACCGTGGTGGCGGTGCACATGTCGCCCGGCCACACCCTTCGCGCCGATCATCTGCTGGTCGCGACCGGTCGCCGCCCCGTCACCGATGGCCTCGGGCTCGACTGCGTCGGGGTGAAACTGGGGGCAAAAGGCGAGGTCATGGTCGACGACCAGCTCCGCACCGACAATCCTCGCATCTTCGCCGCCGGTGACGTCACCGGCCATCCGCAGTTCGTTTACGTCGCGGCCAACCACGGCACTATCGCAGCGGCAAACGCGTTGTCGCAAGCGGGCCAAAGCGTCGACTATCGATACCTGCCCCAAGTGACATTCACGAGTCCGGCAATGGCCTCGGTGGGCCTGACTCACGCTCAGGCCAAGCAGCAGGGGTTTCGGGCCGACAGCCGGGTACTGACGCTGCAGCACGTGCCTCGTGCCGTGATCAACCGCGACACTCGCGGGATGGTCAAGCTGGTTATCGATTCGGCTACCGGGCGCCTGTTGGGCGTGCACGCGGTCGCTGAGGGGGCTGGCGAGCTTGCCGCTGCCGCCGTCTACGCACTGGCAGCGGCGATGACAGTCGACCAGGTGGCCGGCATGTGGTGCCCATACCTGACCATGGCTGAGGCGATCAAACTCACGGCACAAACCTTCACGCGGGACGTGTCCAAGTTGTCATGCTGCGCCGCCTGACAAATGACCGTCGCTATTGGTTCTGCATCAATCAAACGGGAGTCCGATGACGACGATTCGCGTGGGGGTCGCGGCCGAGTGCATCGCCGCGCTTAGCCCACTGGCACGGCGGCTGCACCAAACGATTCTGCACCATTTCGCCATCAGTGGGCGCCCGCCGCTGATGGCAGCTCTCAACACCGATAAGCCACTGCGCGAGCTGCACGACCGTGACGTCATACAGCTCGACGACACTGGCGAGATCCTTGCCGCCTATCCGTTCTCAGCCATCCCGACACCGCACACCGTCGCGATCGCGGATGGCCCCACCGTTTATGCGATGTGCGCGATCGACGCACTTGGCATTGCCGCGATGCTCGGCCGTGACATCACCGTCCACTCAGTGGACCCGCAGTCCGGCGACAGCATCACGGTCATCATTCGCGGAGGACAAGCGGAATGGATACCCGAGGACGCGGTTGTCTTAGTGGGATCAACGGCACCAGCGGACGAGGATTGTTGTCATGTCCCCGCAGCACAGATCTGCTGTGGTGTCATCAATTTTTTCGCAGGTACCCGCACCGCCTCGGCCTGGCTGAAACGCCACGTCAGCGTGCGCGCCGTGATCGTAGACCCGGTGAAGGCCCTCCAGATGGGCAAAGACCTCTTCGGCCCGCTGCTGAGCGACTCTGAGTCAGGGGCGCCCATCAGGCACCGTCCCGCCGTCGCTCGCTGACAGCGCCAATGGACGCCCCGAACTCATACGCTGCGCCCGTATACGCAACCGTATGTGGACTCCGAAGCCGACAACGACGCCTTCCTCGATCGCAGCGAGCGATGGTGACAATACGATTGTCGGCATGGAGATATGCGAGCCAATTCTTCCGAGACCACCTCCTCTATGCTTGTCCAGCTTGGCGAAGCGTGCACCCGAAGCCGAGCGCACACCGTCTCCGAAACATCCGATGCCGGTGCAGAGCCACGTCACATGGGCGAACTCGCGCCGCCCGCGGGGGATACGCAGCACAAGCAGTCACGCAGCGGAGGGTGTGCTAATCCAAGCGCGAGTCCCGATCATCGGGCTGTCTCCATCGCGGCCATGTCGGCTTTGCGCTTGGTGTAATACGCTTCCATATTTTCGTTGGCCGAGACCGTGGTGCGCAGCGAGGCAACGAAGTCATCGAGGCTCGCCCCTGGTACCACGGCAAGCAGCCGATCGTCTGCGACCTCGGTAAAGGTCCGCATGCCCTTGCATCCCAGAGATAGAACTGGTCTACCGTCGCTTATGGACAGCGGAATCGCCGCGCATGCGGGCCGGCCGGTGGTCCGCGCCGGCGCTGAGGCCCAGCTGGCCGAGCCGATCGCCTCTTGATAGAGCATTGCCTGAGCGGGCGTGAGCCAAAGCAGTACCGCGGCCGGAGTCTGCGGGAACACAGATAGCTGTCCGTAGAGGATACCGGATGCGGCGGCCTCGACCTTCGGGATCTTCTCGCCCTCTTCCGGCGAGAGATATTGGCAGCCGCACATCGCTTCCACCAATCCTCCGATTTGCTGCACGACGACATCCGGCAAGGCGAAACCCATCACCATGGCACCGATCTGGCAATGGTGATGTTGTTCTGCCGAGGCGTAGAAAACCGAGGACTCGGCTCGCGGCCAGAAGGCACAACTCGACGGCGAGATCCGGTCGGCCTGTGGCACATCGACGGGTGCCTCACGCATGAATGCCAACGCTACTGGCTGCCTGTCCAGGCTCAACAACGAGATGATTTCGGAAGCATGCTCATGATATCTGGCCATCATCAAGGTTCACTCACATTCAGTCTATATGCCCGTTAGCGCGATCCGCGCGCATCGTCAGACGTAGCGTCAAATAGTGTTCACACGTATGTGGTTGACGGCAAAGCCCAAGTTGGACTCATACGGCACTCGATGGACGAGCTATTCCGGGTGGTTTTGGCCCTACGCCGCCGCGAGCAGCTGGGTGAGGCGATCGGTGGGCTGTAGGCCCATCTCTCGGTGCAGGATGTCGCGATAAGACTGGTACTGCCGTTGGGCGGCGAGCTGATTGCCCTCGGCCAAGTACGCCTGAATCAGTGTTTGATGTGCCGACTCGCGGAAGGGATCCACCCGCACGGCACGCATCGCGACGTCAACGGCCGCTCCGAACCAACCCGCATGAGTCAGGCGTTCGGACAAACTCTCCAATGCATGCAGGCGCAGCTGACGAAACCACTCTGCCTCGTTGCACAACCAGTCTTCGTCGGCTAGTTCGGGAAGCAGATCGTCATGAAAGTTGGAAGCAAGCGCATGACCGAGCTCCTCGGCGTCCATGACTATCGATCGATTGATGAGGCGTCGCGCCATCATTACCACGTGTTGCCAGTCAACTACCACGCCGGCGCACAGGCGAAGGTCATTGGCGTTGCTGTCGATCACACCGAGGCAACATCGTTGCAAACGCCAAAGCACAGAACGCAGGTTGGCCGCTGCGCGAACCGTGGTCACATCAGGCCACAGCAGCTCTGCGACCTCCCGCCGGCCGGCGTGCCCGTCACGAATGGCCAACACCGCCAACAGTCGACGGCAGCCCACGCCAAGGGCTTCATGCCGTCCGCGAACGACCAGAGCGAACCGGCCCAGTAGTTGCAAACGGGTGCCCGCACACCCAAAGTCCCGCGACGGTGTGACGGCCCCCATCGGCTGGGCGGATTCGTCTGGCACACCGCCGCCCGGTAAGACGACTTCGGTATCTGGGGCGGATAACTGGATCATGCCCACGCCTCCCCCTGGATGACTTATTCGGCTAGCCGGATACATTAAGGCCAGCGATCTCTGTCTGTCAATGTCTTGTTCAATCAAACCCACGAATGGCGTACGCAAAGAGTCTCCTTGGCGGGCGTGATCCTGGGGTCAGGCAGCGGTTACATGGAGAAAATGATCGGTTAGCTCCAACACTGAATTGCGTAGACGATTTTCTCTGCAGTGGCGGAGAGCCGATACTCCGACTTGCTAGGCGAATTCAGCAACCCCCCGCGTGACGCAGCCGTAACGCTCGCGTCCACGGCACCGCGACGCCCGTCAAACGCCGCTGTCAACAGACTGGGACCATGAGGAGTGCGTCCGTTTGGTCCCGCCTACATCGCGCTGCCGATGCACAGACATCGTGGGGGGACCAGCCTCCCCGACAGCGTCACGGCTCAGCGGTGACGCTGCCCCTTGACGGCTGGACTGTGAGCGGCACAGCGAGATCGGCGGTGGAAGCGCTGGTCGTGCGACATCTTACCTATCTCGGGGCGCAATCGAAGCCTGGAGAGAGTCTTCGGATCGCTCGAGACGGTCACGGGCTGGAGATCGCTGCGGAGTGGGCAGGGCTTGATGAGCCGACGGCGCAGGCGGCCTACGGCCTGATGGCCATTCACGGCAGGGCTCAGGCATCTGGCCCGCAACGTCTGGCCGTGGATTATGTCACGACGGCAACCGGGGTGATAGCGACCCAAGGCGTACTGGCAGCGCTGCTGTCGGGGATGCGGGGGCGTCCTATTGCGGCTGTCGGAACCGGCGTGGCAAACGCGGCGCTGCTGACTATTTCGCAGTACCTGGCGGCTGCTAGCGCATCTGACCCAGACTATCTAGAACCGTTGGCCTCAAACGGGACACCGCCACCGTTCGAATCCGCGGATGGCACATTGTTGGAGCTTGAGACGCTCGACCCGCAGCCGTGGGCCGACTTTTGGACCTTCTTAGGACTCACTCCCGCGGTGATCGCGCGCGCATGGAAAGCGTTCGTCTTGCGTTATGCCACCGCGACCGCTTCGCTTCCCGCTGAGCTTCACCAGGCCACGAGGATGCTGGCCTTTGAACAGCTGCGGCAAGCCGCCGAGCGTGCGGGCGTGACGATCCAGCCGGTGCGGACGTTCGGTCAGCGCTTGGCCGACGTAGAGGGGCAGTGCCAACAGCTCGGTCGGCCCTGGACAATCAGCCCTAGACCTGGTCGGCGCACATCACCTAGCCAAGCGATGGACTCTGCTGAACCGCTGTCGGGACTGCTGGTTGTGGAGACAGGGCGCCGAATCCAAGGCCCGATGGCCGGTCACATTCTCCAGCTTCTCGGCGCGGAGGTCGTCCGGATCGAGCCATTGGGCGGCGATCCGCTGCGAGGAATGCCACCTATGGTCGGTGACTGTTCGGCGCGTTTCCTGGCACTCAACCGTAACAAGCGGGTCGTCGAGGCCGATCTACGAGCCGCTTCCGGGCGCGCCACAGTTCGCGAGCTGGCTAGGGATGCAGCCGTGTTCCTCCACAACCTGGCACCTGGCAAGGCCGCGCAGATGAGCCTTGACGCGCCGGATCTGTGGAAGATCAACCCGGGTCTCGTGTACGCCTACGCGTCGGGATGGGGCGAAGAACGAGGCGGCAGCCCGCCGCCTGGCACCGACTTCATCGCGCAGGCATACAGCGGCCTGGCACACAACGTGCGACCGGCGGGTCAGAGACCGGCTGGCTCGCTGATGACGATTCTGGATGTGCTCGGTGGTCTCATCGCGGCTGAGGGAGTCGTCGCCGCCTTGGTCAACCGCTACCGGACCGGCCGTGGGCAACAGGTGGACTCATCGTTGCTGTCGGCGGCCGGGGTGCTGCAGGCACCCATCGCCGAGTCCGCTGCCGCGCATCAACCCGTCTGGGGGATGTGGGACGCACCCGTGCCTACCGCCGATGGCCATGTGATGATCGCCGCAGGGTCGCGACCACCGCAGTCGCTGAGTCCCACAGACCTGGCCTCACAGCGCACCGTTGACGCGCTGGCAAGCCTTCGCAGCGCTGGCATGTGCGCGGTAGCCGTTTGCCAAGACCCCGCAGCGCTCGTTACAGACCCCGCCGTGTCACCGTTGGTGGAGTTCGACGGCTGCGCATTCGTCCGTCCACCTTGGAGGTTCGTGCGATGACTGCTCTGGCCGTCCACGATTTGGTACCTGACACGCTGCGCAGCTGGTGGTCGTACGCCGGCTACTATCCCGGCAAGGACATATATTCGCTTTTTTGCGAGCATGTCGTGGAGCATCCAGGTCGAGTCGCGGTCATCGACGACGACCGCGAACTCACCTATCGTGATCTCGCAATTTACGTGTCACGGCTAGCGGGCGCCTTTGTCGAAGCCGGAATTCAGCCAGGCGAGGTGATTGCAGTTCAGCTGCCAAGCGGCTGGCACGCGGTAGCCTTGGACCTGGCGGCCGCGGCTATCGGTGCGGTCGTCCTGCCGTACCCGCTCGGCCGTGGTCGCCGCGATACACTCACTCTTCTCGGACGCTCCTGTGCTGCCGCGGTTGTTATCCCTTGCAAGGTCGGGGGCACAGCCTACGACCAAATACTCGAGGAGATACGACCACAACTGCCCTATCTGAGGGTCGTCGTCATCGCTGGGATAAGGGGAGCGAACAGCCTCGAGGACTGGTTGACCAATGGGCCACCACTGCGTGGTCAACGCCACGTCGCTTCCTCAGCACCTGCCCGGATATTGGTTTCGTCGGGCTCCGAAGCCGACCCCAAAATGATTATTTACTCACACGACGCATTGGCCGGTGGCCGTGGCGCCTTCATCGGCGGGCTGCATGACGTCCATGCGCCGATGCGCAATCTATTCTTGGTGCCCTTGGCTTCTTCGTTCGGCTCCTCGGGGACGGCCGTCACCATCGCCCGTCACGGCGGCACATTGATCGTGCAGTCGAGATTCGACGCTGGGCTGGCCTTGGAGCTCATCGAGGCTCACCGTCCGTACCTGGTATTTGGTGTGCCTACCATGTATCAGATGATGCTCGACCATCCGCGCATGAACCAGGTGGACACCTCCTCGCTCAGGGCGGTCGTGGCCGGCGGGTCGCGGGTGGATCCAGCCACAGTGGCCGCCTGTCGGGAGAGGTTCCGGACCGAGTTTATCAACTGCTACGGCTCGGCCGACGGCGTTAACTGCACGACAGATCTGCGAAGCGCGCCGGCCGCGGTGCACAGCGCGGTTGGCGTCCCCAACCCGCAAGTCGCCGCGATTCGCATCGTCGGCGACGACGGTCGAGATATGGCTGAAGGAGAGGTTGGCGAAATCTGGGGCCTGGGACCCATGAGTCCGATGTGCTACGTCGACCCCGAGTTCGATCAGAAATATCGGGCCCAGGACGGCTGGGTTCGCACTGGTGACCTCGGCTACCTTGACAAGCAAGGCTTTCTGCATGTAGTCGGACGCCGTAATGAAATCATCATTCGTGGCGGACGCAACCTCAGCCCCGTGGAAGTGGAGCTGCTCTTGGCCCAGCATCCGGCGGTAAAGCAGGTTGCTTGCGTGGGCATAGCCGATCCTCGTATGGGCGAACGCATGTGCGCCTGTGTGTCACTGCGCGACGGCCAAGCGCCACCCACACTTTCGCAACTGACCCAATACCTGGTCGACACACACGGCCTCGAACCTGTCAAACTGCCTGAACTCCTGCAGATATTCGACACGCTGCCGCTGTCAGCGGCCGGGAAAATCGACAAACGATGGCTGCGCGACCAAGTTTCCAGCACTCCGCAATCACCTGCAAGCAATGCACCTACCGAGCCCGAGCCCACAGGAGAACGCCGATGAAGGCCACGGTATACACGGTCTCCGGGATGCACTGTACCCACTGCATCGAGAAGGTCAGCTCCAACATCGGCAAGATCACCGGTGTGACCGACGTCAACGTCGACCTCGACAGCGGTGCTGTCACGGTCACTAGCGAAGGCTCTCTCGACGATGCGGCGGTTGCGGCCGCTGTGGGCGAAGCCGGGTACACGCTCGTGGTGGCCTAGTGCCACAGATATCGATCATGTCCGGTTGGACGAGTCTCGTGGCGACTGTCTCGTCCTATCTTGTTGCGAGCTCGGGTGGTGCCTGGCGGTGCCGGTTGCGTTGGTCTCGCTGATGAGTTCCAATCTGCCAACGCGGCGCTGCAGGGTGGTGGTATGCCGGGGCTGTTGTTGCGGCAACGTCTCGAAGCATCCGGACATCGACCACAACATCCAGCTTAGCCAGCTGGCCGAGCTACCGAGCGATCAAGCAGAGATGATGGTCTCAGGCTGCCTTGGCAATTGCCAAGACAGCAACACCATCGTGGTAGTCGCATCTCGGGTCGGCCGAGCCGCAGGCGGAGCAACGATGTGGTTTGGGCGGATGCTCACGTCCGAGCTGACCGAATTGGTGGCTCGCTGGGTTCAAGCCGGAGGACCGGGCGTCGCTGCGTTGCCGCAGCAACTGTTGCGCCATCAAGTTAAACGACCTAAGCGCGACAGGCCGGTCCAGGCTAAATCGCCGTCACGGCCTCCACCGGCGTCGCTTGCTTTCCCAGACGCGCCGCAGGTCGACACCGACTGGTTGGGAGAACGGCCAATGTCTGACATTGCCGAGAAGGTCCGGGCATTTATTGACGAGCAGGTGCTGCCTCACGAGCGCACTCTAGTCGCAGGCGGAGGGCCGGCCCGGGAAGTTCTCACGCGACTTCGGCGCAAGGCGCAGGAGTCGAAACTCTGGGCGCCTGCGCTCTCGGTGGAGCTGGGTGGTCTGGGCATGTCGTTAAACGATTACGCATCGGTCGCGGAGCTGGAAGGCAAGTCAGAATACGGCCCAGCAGCGTTGGGTTCCGATCTGCTGCTGGACGCCACCATGTTGGATCGCCATGCCACGTCAGCAGTGCGAGACCAATTTCTGATGCCGATGGTGAGCGGACGGGCCCGGCCGTGCTTTGCGATGACAGAGCCCGGCCTCCCCGGTTCAGACCCGACCCGCTTGCAGACCAAGGCGGTGACTGACGGCGACTCATGGGTAATCAATGGCGGCAAGTGGTTTACCTCTCGCGCGGCCGAAGCCGATTTCGCCACGGTCGCGTGCCGTGCCTCCACCGGAATCTCCTTGATCGTGGTGCCCACGTCGAGCCCCGGCTTCAGGGTCGTGCGGTCTTTGCCGTTGTTGGGCGGGTCAGATGACCAGTATGAAATTGCCCTGAATGATGTTCGCGTGCCCCGTTGCTATTTGCTGGGATCTGAAGGCCACGGTCTGGCCATCGTAGGCGAACGTCTGCTCCTGGGCCGCACCTTGCGATGTCTGCGGTGGCTTGGGCAGGCGCGCCGCACGTTCGACCTGATGTGTGCTCGCCTGACTACCCGCCGCGTGGGCGAAGGAACCCTGGCTGACAAGCAACTGTTGCACCGCTTTGTGTTTGACAGCTATGCGGAGCTTACCAGCGCCAGGGCGCTGGTGTACGCGGCGGTGGAGGCGCTCGCCACTGGCACTGACGCGCGAATCGCTGTCGGCATCGCGAAAGTGGTGACGGCGCGCACCTTCGACACGCTCGTCGACCGGGCGATACAGATCTTCGGGGCAGAAGGCCTCACCGATGACACTCCGCTTCCGATGCTGCATCGCACAGCTCGGGCGGCACGGATCATGGATGGTCCCGATGAGTTGCTAGTGACGAGGGTGGCAAGGCGCATTCTGGCCGATCACCAGGGCAGCGTGGCCACAGACCCCGTGGCGACCGCGAGAACGCAGCCGGCGAAATAGGTACCCCAGATGACTTCGGCGCTGTTCAGGTCGGCGTAGTGGCCACCTGCGAGAACACCATTGACATCGATTCGGCCGGCTAGCCTGTCCGCCAGGGCAAGGCCAGCGGATCGGTAGCGATCGTGAGGCAACGTCAGCAGCGCCGCGGCGGCAATGGCGGCTGCGGAGGTGTCGTCCGGCAACGGCCGGTGGGTGAGCCACCACTCCGCAGTCTTGGTCGCAACCCCAAGATGTGCTTCCCCGAGGTGGTTGGCCGCCACTGCGAACCCAAGCATTGCCCACGCGTGGCCTCGATCCCATGCCCTGACGTCCGACGGTGCGCCGGCCAGTGACACTTCAGCGCACACCTTCCCAGCTTGGTCTACGCACAGGGCGGCCAACCGAGCGGTGTGTCGGTCGGCCAGTTCAGTCTGACCCGCCCAGGAAAGCAATGTCACTACGCCCGCGAGCGCGTCCACTCCTGCCCGCGGAATACGGTCTTGGGTAAACGCTGTACCGACTGGAATGAGACCCCACCTCGGGTCGAAGGATGTGGCGACAGCTCGGGCGCCCGCAGTGGCGATCTTCGCGGCGGTGGCATCGCCACAGAGGCGATGGGGTACTGCGGCGCCGTAGCCAAATGTCATGGCACGGGTCACCGTGTCGTCCTCCGCTCGTGGGAGCAGACGTTGCGTCCAGTTCGCCGCCACTGCTTTGTGCGTGTCCTGCCCCCACACCACTGCCCGTAGCCACAGCAGGCCGACCCAAAAGCCACCTGCCCACGATCCGCGTGCCGTGGTGGTCCACGACGGCCGCTGCGTGTCCCGATACAGCGGAAAGCGTGCGCCGGACTCTCGCTCTATGTGTTCCACACGGCGAAGTATGGCGTCCAATGCGTGCTTGAGGGCGTTCATGATGTGCGCGGTGGCAGCCGCCTGCCCTCTGGGATACCGATTGAGACCAACGCCGACAGACCGAACAGGACAGCCACCGCGATCCATGCTGGACCGTAGTCCAGCGCATCGGCAAGAGCACCGAAGCTGGCTGGCCCCAGGACGAAGCCGGTGAAGAAGCCGAGGGAAACCATCGCCGAGGCGTGGCCCGCGGCCTCGCCGCGGCGCACGACGGCAAGCATGGAGACGGCGTTTCCTGCCGTTGCGGTGGCGCCGATGCCCACGGCGCCCAGCCAAATTACGGCCGGCCATGTCCACGCCGCGATCCACACAAGCAGCGTGCAGCCGGCCGCGCCTGCTGAAAGATATGACAGCACAGCAGTGACCTTGGCCTGATGATCGGCAATCCGAGTCCACCACAGGCGGGCCACCAGGCCCGATACACCGAACGCCGCCAGCACGGCGCCGGCTGCGGTGGTGGCCATGGCCAGTCGCTGCGTGGCGTACAGCGGCAGGTAAGTGTTGACTGCCGCCAAAGCTGTCCCTAGAAGCAGGGAGTAGCCCATGAGCCACCTCAGCCAATGTGAGGGTGCTGACCAGCGCCGCCATGCACCTGATGGGTCAGAGGCGGTCGTGGGCGGTACCCAAAGGACAAGGACAATCAGCATGACAACTGGCAGCAAGACGGCAAATCGCAGTCCGGCTCGCCATCCCCATGCGGTGGCCAGCGCGGGCATCGCCACTCCACAGGCAAAAGCCGCAAGCTGAACCCCCGACTGCTTGATGCCGATCGCGGAAGCTCTTTGCGACTGGTCCACCTGCTTGGCAATTAGGACGTTGGTGGCAGGATTAGCCAGCGCCTGCGCGATGCCGGCGACCGCTATTGCGGAGAGCAGCCACACGTACTTGGGGGCGAAGGACGCCGTCAGCAAGGCGGCGCTGACAACCGCAAACAGCAGTGCCAAGCCGGTGCGTGCACCGAGGGCGTCGACTGCCCGTCCGACGATCACCGAGGCGATGGCGGCGACCGCGAATGCCGCAGTCACCATGGCGCCGAGCGCCGCACGCGACAGGCCCAGATCAGCCACCAGATAGGGCCCTAGGGCGCTGATGGTGTACAGCGGGAGCATCGATGCGGCCATGCCGCCTGTCGCCACAGTCACGATCGTTGTGCGGGATTGCCTCATGTCGTTTACCCCGCCGCCTTACCGGACCCGACCAGGCCGGGTTCCTCCGCGCCTACCCCCGCGGTCTGATTGATCCAGTCGGTGCACATGTCACCTTTCCGAGCCTGTCATGCGATCAGCGCAGCTGAGAGTCGTTCTGTATTTGTACGAAACACAAACATCAAGTCAAGGTCGCTGCGGGGAAAATTCATGAGGTCAACCCTCTTAGCGCCGGCGACCTCGGGCGTGCCGGGAAGGTGAGCGTTGGCCAGGATGAGCTCTGGCTTCTTGGCGGTCAAGTCGGCGAGCTGACTCGGAGTGACCAGCTCCGGACCGAAGGTTCCCACGATCGTTAGCCCGGCGAAGGTGCCCCAGTAAGCCATGAACAGGTGGGAGATAGCCGCGCGTGGCTTGCTACCGTATTTGGACTTGACGCTGGCGGCCAGTGCGGCGTGATCTCGTTCGAATGTGGCCAGCCAACTGCTTGCGACAGAAGTGGTGCCGAATATCTGTGCCAGCCGCGTTACCTCGGCTTTGATTACCTCCACGGTATTTTCCAGCTTGACTGGAACCAGCTTCGCATGGCCGCCCGTTGCGTCCTTAATCTTTGCGGCGAAGCCGTCGAATTCCGAGAACAGAACATAGTCGGCTTTGGCTACGGCTGCCAGATCGCTGGGTTTCGGGTCGTAGTCCGGCGGGTGTTGCAGATCGGCCGATGCGATTATAGTGATGTTGGTCGCTCCGGCGGCCTTCGCGAAGCCGCCAACCCAGCTCGTGGACGCGACGACTTTCGGGCCGCTCGAGGTACCCCCTGATGATGCTGGACCAGCCTGGGTCTCATTGCCGCAGGCTGTCAGCAGGGACAGCGCCACGCAGATCGCGGTCATCATCTTGACGGGCCGCAGTACTCGCATTGAAGGCTCCTTCGGGAAGCAGATAAGTGACCAGGGTGAACGCTCCCGCCACCAGTACCAGCACCGGTCCTGGCGGCTGATCCAGCGCCAGGGCCAGAGCGAATCCGCAGACGTTGCCGGCGAACCCGAAACTCACCGCTAGTAGCACCATGGAGCGCAGCGAATGGCCGAGATTGCGGGCGGCAAGCGCTGGCAGGATCGTTACCGCGTCCACTAGCAACGCCCCAGTGAGCCGGATCGAAGCGCCAATTGCCACCGCAACCACGATGAGGAGCACCAGCATCAGCAGACGGGCTGGAACCCCTGAGCACAAGGCCAATTCGCGGTCGAACATCAGCAACGCCAACGGACGTCGATAGCGCCAAAACAACAGGTGAATGACCGCCGCCAAGACGGCCAGCACGACAAGGTCTACGGGACGGGTGGCCAGAATAGACCCCCACAGCAGTTCAAAAGCGCTGGTGGCATTGACGCCAGACACAGACAGGACCAGCAGCGCACCAGCGATCGCGAAGGTCATCAGAAGGCCCATGGCCCCCGGAAGCCCAGACGGCCGCTGAGCCAGCGGGGCGACACCAGCGCCGGCTATGGCGCAGGCGGCCAGGCCACACAGCATCGGGTCAAGGCCGGTAAGAAATCCAACAGCAATGCCAAGAAGCGCGACATGCATGACGGCGAAGCGAACCGCAACGATGTCCAAACCAACGATGAACACGCCTACTATCGGCAGAGCGATCGCTGCGAGCAGAAGGGCGACGCCCGACCGCTGTACCGGCGGCAGGGTCAGTAAGTCGAGAAACTGTTGCATGTCAGGCGATCCGCAGCCGGCCGGCGGCCATCTCGGCGATCCGATCACACGTGCGAGACATCGCGCGGTCATGACTGACCACGATCACGGTAGCCGGAAGCGCAGCTAGCATGGCCGCAACCTGCTCCTGTCCGGCAAAGTCCAACGCGGCCGTCGGCTCGTCGGCCAGGAGCACACCCGCGCCGCCGGCAATGCATCCCAACGCGCGAGCGAGAAAAACGCGTTGAAGCTGACCTCCAGACAGCGTATGCAACGGCCGACGGAGCAGCCCGGCCACCCCCAGGTCGCCGGCGCTGTCTCTTGCCACATCGCAGTCGATAGCACTGCCAAGCAGCTCGTCGACCAGGAGCGGGAACCGGCCCGGGGTGAGACGCTGGGGAACCCAAGCTACATTGCGGCGACGAGCCATCCAGCCCGACGTTCCGTTGGCCGACTCACCGCCAACAAGGATGTCGCCGGCGGCAAGAGGATGCAGCCCAAGCACGGCGCGCAGCAAGGTGCTTTTGCCGGAGCCGTTGGCCCCCGTGACGGCCACATGCTCACCGGCGCTGACCGTCAGATCGACCCTCTTTACGGCGATGCTGCGCCCGTACCGGCACACGACGCGCCGGAACACGACCGGCTGAGGTGATCCGGTCATGATGCGGCCGTGGGCTCGTGGCCAGGCAGCGGGCTTCTTGTGGTTTGACACGCTGCTCCGACCACGGAGGCCACGCTCAGAACGGCTTCACAACAGACCCCGGTTTTGTTCACGTTGCCCTCCTTTGCCACGTCGTCCAGCTTTGACCGCGCTATATCCGACTGGCAGTGCCAGAGTTGCATCGATCATGAGGTCGGTCGGCAGCGTAGCGTGACACGCCATCTTGCTAACTCGCTAATGTCGACAGTCTGATCCTCGTAGCATCACCTGCTCGTCGTGCCGGCGTCGCGCGGCGCGCAGCTGAACCTCTGCGTGGGTTTGGTGAGCAGCGGCAACACGGACGATGAGATTGCCGAGGTGCAGTGGATTGGAGCTGTCGATCGGCCGCAAGGTCATCACCGCCGGGTATCCCCGCGAACGCAGATGGGTGTCGGGTGTAGACCTCGAAATGCCATCGGCGAAACAAGGCGACTGCCTGCTGGCCGACCTAAAGCACTGCGCCGAAACCAAGCAGGCCATCGTTACTCACGCAGGCCCGCACCCCTGATCTGTCGATCCGCTCCCAGCCGGCCGCCCGGGGCCTTGGCGCGACCTGCTACCGGGGCGAAATGCTTTCGCATCAACTCAGGCGAGTGCGTCACGATTGAAACTCGTTCCGAAACGAACTTTTCCACCTCACACGGCCAGGTGCAGCCCGCAGGCGCCATCCGCCTGTGCTTCCCGCAAGCCTGGGCTAACGCCCTACATTGAGGCCATCCGTCTACTCCGGTGGACTCGTCTACGGAAATGGCTGAGCCGCGCAATCATCGGAGAGGAGTCGGCATCTTCCCCGGGGCAGCCGTTGCGCTGGCGGCCGAAAATGCACTGCCACGGGCGAGGACGACGTCGAACAGCACCAGAATCGCGTCCTAACCGCCAACTGGCATGCGGATATCCATCCGGCTTTAGACGGGTTTCCTAGGCGTCTGTGCCCCCGCCGCCGCCGTCTCCCAGGGCGAGGCCGCCCAACCCGAACACGAGCACGAGTGCGGCCAGCGCTGGCGCCATTCCGCCGCCACCACCCAGACCTCCCAGGGCCAACGCCAGCCCTCCTCCCGGAAAGAGGAGGAACAGCGCCATCGCCACGAACATGATCGCAAGAATGCAAAGCGCCGTTGAGCTGCCTAACGCGTCCAGGATGTGCGTGGGGGAGAACACCGGTCCGTGCGGACCGTCGCCTACTAGCGCAATGAACAGAGCGATCGCGCCTGCCGCAAAGGCTCCGCAGCCGTTGATGATCCGCAGGTCACCGCGCGCGATCGGGTCAGCGATGGGGACGGAGCGCTGTTGCGGCAGCGACCGCACGGTGAGCACGACCTGCCACGCCAGCCACACCAGGCTAACCAAGCTCAGAACCAGGACGATCGGAGCCATCAGAGGCGAGACCAGAATGTCCACGATAAAGGAGGGGAGGCGGATGCTGCCGACGGCAAAGATGAATAGACCGGGCACCAACAAGATCAAAGATACCAGAACCGGCCAGTGGGCGCGTATCCCGCCTGCGCCAGGCGGATTTGTCAGAGGCAGCTTGGCGCAACGCCATGCTTCCGTGGAGTTCCACGTGTCGATCTGTGTGCGGCTGCTACGTACCATCTCGTTCAGTTCCGCGGTGTCCGCGCCGGCGGCCTTGGCGAAGTAAAGGTTGCGCCGCACAAGGGCGAACCGCCAGGCGACCATTGCTGTCCAGGGCAGCCCCTTGGTCGCGAAGCTGGTCAATGGAACGCTGGTCGCAACATCGGCAGTGGCAAGCTTGCCTGCCTTGAGTCGTTGGTAATCCAAATAGGATGCTATGCCCAGGGCAATCAATGGATATAGCCAGTCGGCCTTGTTGAGGAACTCAAAAGGCCCCGACAGCAGGCCGACGAGCCCAGCACCTTCCGGCTTAAAGACGCGGTAGTTGAAGGTGGCGTGGTCGGCCCAGACATAGGCCATGAGCCCGACTCCCGCGAGAATCCACTTCCCGCCGCGGAACATCAATCCCACGGCGAGCCCGCCCAGCGCACTCAATACCAGGTGCGGATTGGTGGCGACCGCTGCGGATCCGCTGAATATATCGCCAAATGCCACCGGTGCTGGCACCCACGAGGTGAGTATGGTTGGCAGTCCGGGGAAATATGTCAGCGAAAATCCGGATGCCTCTGTCCAGCCGGAGAACGGACCGCCGGTCACGTTGTACGCTTCGTCGCTGTAGCGCAGGATTGCCTCCGCGAGGGTGAACCCCGCACCTGTGGCGGCGCCGACGAGCACATAGTCGGTCAGTCCCCATTGCGCGCGGATCCTTTTGTGCAGCAACACCAGTAGCGCCAGCGGGGCGACCTTGACGATCTCTTCGATGAGCGGATCCATCGTGTACGACGCCGTGCGCACCACCTCTGACAGCGGTGTATCCGTAACAGCCGCAACGCCATTCGTATACAGCAACTGCAAAAACACCGTCAGCACACCGGCTCCGTACAACCCCACCGCTACGGTGAGGAACAGCGCGCTTAGGCGGACGGTCCGTGTCCACGAACTCAACACAGCCAGCTGCCATACGCCATAACAGGCACCGATCAGCATAAACAGCGTCATGCGGCGGAGATTAGCAGCCGAACGTCTCGACGAGTGTCTATTATCGACTAGCCGACTGGATATTGCCCGTGAGCTCGTAAACGCTCAAGACATTGGCGGATATGGTGCGGTCCGTTGGGCGCGTTCGGTGGCGAATGCGCCGTAGCCGAAACGCGCCGTTGTCGGCCTTGCTAACAAAGTTGACCAGCGTGTTGAGGGAGTTCCAACCTCAGCCGGTCCACCGACCTGCTTTGGCGGATATTGCTTGACTAAGTTTCGTTCGACCGGCTGCGTAGCACGGGATTCGTCCGGGTTGAGCCCGCTGGCGGATGGCAGGCCGACACACTATTGGCCGACAGCAATGAATCCCCACCGATGGACAAGCCACTCCTCACCGGCCATCGTCGCCAAGCATGACTTC